>CAXTVQ010000005.1:49553-121184 GCA_964247705.1 uncultured Acetobacteraceae bacterium
TATGCATTCGTTCCGTGCGCCTGATCGCGGTCGGCCGTTTGCGCGCCGGGCCGGAGGCGGAGCTGTTCGCGCGCTACAACGCCCGCCTCCGTCCGCCGCTCGCGGTCACCGAGGTGGCAGAGGGCCGCGGGTCCCCGGCCGAGATCAAGCGGCGCGAGTGCGAGGCGCTGCTCGCCGCAACGCCGGCGCAGGCCTTGGCGGTAGCGCTCGACAGCGGCGGGGTGGCGCCGGACAGCGAGGGGCTGGCGGCATTGCTGGAGCGCTGGCTCGGCAGCTCCCGCCCACTCTGTTTCCTGCTTGGTGGCGCCGAGGGGTTGGACGCGGCGGTGCTGGCCCGGGCGGATGCGGCGTTGTCGCTCGGGCCGATGACGTGGCCGCACTTGCTGGTGCGCCCGATGTTGGCCGAGCAGCTTTTCCGCGCGCGGGCGATCGCCAGCGGGCACCCCTATCATCGCGCTGGGCGGCCGGAGTGATTCTGAGCTAGCGGCGGAGTTGGGGAAATCATCCATGAAGTCTTGCGTCGCATTGCTCGCGCGACGGCGCCGTCCGGATTACCGACGTGGCTCGCTCGCGCCAGGGCGGCGCTGCTTGCGGCTGTGACCGGAACGACGTGGGGTTTGGGGCGTTGCCGCAGTCCCGCCTTACCGAGGACGTCCATGCCGAACCGTAGGGCCGCCTGCCCCATCCGCGCTGCCGTGGCGTTAGGAGCGACGCTCGGTGCGTCCGGCTGCGCGCTAGCGGGGGATACGCCGCCCAGTGTCGACGTGCTGAATGTGCAGTTGGTCGGGATCGGGCTGGCGGAGCAGCAACTCGCGACGACTCTGTGCGTGACGAACCCAAATACGAATGAAATTTCGTTCCGGAGCGTGTCCGTTGCGCTGGACGTTTCGGGTGCGCCCCTGGCGGTTGGGGTCAGCGACTTGCCTGTGCGCCTGCCGCCGCAATCGTCGACGGCGGTCCCGTTCACCGTGGTGACGACGGTGCAGAATATCGGTCCCCAACTGCTTGGCGTGTTCCGCACCGGCGCCCTCGACTACCGCGTGCATGGTACGGTGTCCTTGCAAGGCGGGCTTGGGTTGACGCTGCCGTTCTCGCGGTCAGGCCATTTGGACATCCTCGCGGACGGCCTGAATCTGGCGAGCGCTGCCTCCGACCCGGCGCCAAGCCGCTGCATGCCTGCCCCGTTTCCGGCGTAACGGTGAAGGGCGGCCTATTCCGCCGCTTTCGCCTCCGCTCCCGCGACCCTCGTGCGGGTGCGCATCGTTACCCATTCTTCCGCCGCGGTTGGGTGTATCCCGATCGTCTGGTCGAAATCCGCCTTGGTCGCACCGGCCGTCACGGCGACGGCGATGCCCTGCATCATCTCCGGCGCGTCGTCGCCGAGCATATGGGCTCCGACCACCTTCTGCGTGGACTGCTCCACGACGAGCTTCATCACCGAGCGGGAATGCCGCCCGGTGAAGATGTGGCGCATGGGTGTGAACCGGGTCAGGTAGACGTCCACCGGGTAGCGGGCGGCCGCCTGCTCCTCGGTCAGGCCGACTGTGGCCATCGGCGGGTGGCTGAACACGGCTGTTGGAACGGCGTCGAAGTTCCAGTGGCGGCGCTGCGGGCTGAACAGACGGTCCGCCAGCATATGGCCCTCGGCGATCGCGACGGGGGTGAGGTTCAAATGGTTGGACACGTCGCCGATGGCGTAGATGTGCGGCTGACTGCTTTCGTGCAGGTCGTTCACGATGACAGCGCCGGTGGGCGTGGCGTGGACCCCGGCCGCATCCAGCCCCAGCGTGCGCGTGTTCGGGCGGCGGCCGACGGCCCAGAACACGAGGTCGGCCTGCCGCACCGCGCCGTCCTGCAGGTGGACGGTGTAGCCGGCTCCATCCCGCTCCACCTTCGACGGCGCCGTGCCACAGTGCAGCACCACGCCCTGAGCCTTGAGCGCCTCCGCCAAGGCCTCGCGCATGTCGTGGTCGAAGCCGCGCAATGGCAGCGGCGGGCGGCACACCAGTTCCACATGGGCTCCGAGCCCCGCGAAGATGCCGGCGAACTCCACGGCGATGTAGCCGGCCCCCACCAGGATGATCCGCTCCGGCAGTTCCGGCAGATAGAAGGCGTCATCCGATACGATCCCAAGCTCGCATCCCGGCATGTCCGGGCGCAGCGGGTGGCCGCCGACTGCGATGACGATGCGTTCCGCCGTCACACGCTGTCCGTCGATGTCCAAGGTGTGCGGGTCGGCGAACACGGCCCGCCCGTTGAACATGGTGCAGCCGCTGAGCAGGCCGGTGTAGATGCCGTTCAGCCGCTTGATCTCGGCGTTCTTCTTGGCGATGAAGCCGGCCCAGTCGTGCGTGCCGCGCCCGGTGCTCCAGCCGAAACCGCGGCTGTCGTCGGCGGCCATGCCGTAATCGGCCGCCATGACCATGAACTTCTTGGGCACGCAGCCGACGTTCACGCAGGTGCCGCCCCAATGCGTGCTCTCCGCGATGCCGACCCGCGCGCCGTGCCCGGCGGCGATCCGGGCGCAGCGGACCCCGCCGGACCCGCCGCCGATAACGAACAGGTCGAAATCATAGGCCATCGTGTTCACTCCAATCGGGACCGCCCGGGATCGGGGTTGGGTCGGGGGTGTCAGTGCAGGCGGCTCCAATCCGGCGGCGGTGCTTCGTCCAGCACGGCATCCCAGCCGAACTGCAGGAAGGGCAACCCGGCCCGGGCTGCGCCGACCAGGGCGCCGGCCAGGCCGGGGCCTCCGACTTCCTTGCGGGATAGCGGGCGCTTGAGGATCAGGTGACGTGCCTTGAGGGCGGGGATCAACGCCGGGTCCGTCACGTCCTCGAAGCCGCGCGGCAACCGGGTCATGGTATCGGACAGATCGAGGTGGAGACCGGCCTGCCCCGCGGCAGCGATGGCCGCTGTAAATGCCTCGCCGTCGTAGCGGATTGCGGTGCGTAGGGCGTCGAGCACGGGGCGGTCCAGCCCGTAGAACCCGGTGGCAAGGAAACAGCCGTCAACGGCCAAATGGAAGTAGAGAATACCCGGGCTGATCTTCTTGAACCCGGGCCGCATCCAGACCAACCCGGCGTGTGTCTTGTAAGGGCTCTTGTCCTTGCTGAACCGGACGTCGCGGTTGATCCGGAACAGAGACCGCTTGGCATCGCCCAAGAGCGGCACGTCACTGTTTGCCAGGGCGGCGCCTACTTCTTCTGCCAGGATGACCGCCGGGCCACGTACGTCCCGCTCGTACCGGTCACGGCTCGCCTCGAACCACGGCCTTGTCTGATTGGCTGCCAGATCCTGGAAGAAGGTGAACGCGCCCTCGCCGAAGCCGGGAAAGCTGTTTCCCGGCCCGGCCTCGCCTCGCTTGCCGTGGTTCAGTCTTGAGCGACTCAGTCTTGCAGACTTAAGCAGCGGCCTTGTGCGGCACGCCCTTTTCCTTGAGCAGCGCCTCGAGTTCGCCGGACTGGAACATCTCGGTCACGATGTCACAGCCGCCGACGAACTCGCCATCCACGTAAAGCTGCGGGATGGTCGGCCAGTTCGAGAACGCCTTGATGCCGTCGCGCAGCCCGGCGTCTTCCAGCACGTTGGCCGTTTGGAACGGCACGCCCAGGTGGCTCAGGATCTGGACCACCCGCGCCGAGAAGCCGCATTGCGGGAACAGCGCGTTGCCCTTCATGAACAGCATCACGCGATTGTCCGTAATGTCCTTCTGGATGCGGGAAGCAGCGGTAGCATCACTCATCGGGGTTCTCTCCAAGGTCGGTGGCAAAAAACGGACGGGTTAGGGAGTTTCGGGTGCAGACGTCTGCAGGGCAAGGGCGTGAAGCTCGCCGCCCATGCGGCCGCGCAGGGCAGCATAGACGAGTTGGTGCTGCTTGACGCGGGACATGCCGCGGAACATTTCGCTCGTCACGGTGGCAGCGTAGTGGTCCCCGTCCCCGGCCAAATCCTCGACCGTCACGCGCGCATCGGGAAGCGCTGCGCGGATCATTGCCTCGATCTCAGTGGCGGCCATGGCCATCGTGACAGCACTTTCGCGGTTGCATGATGGTATGGTGACGAGCCCGGGCGATGTCAATTTGGGTCAGGTTCGACGGCCGGGCGCCGGGTCCGAGGTGCAGCGACCGCTCAGTCTGCGATCACGGTTGCTGCGGTCGGAGGTCCGGAGCCGGTGGTTCAGGCGGCGAGGGTTCGCTGGCATCCGGCTCCATCCAGGCAGGGAAAAATCGCTCGTGAGCGGCCCGTAGCGCTTCGAGCTCCACGAAGCTGCCGTCGGCCAGCGTGATCCGGCTGCCCATCGCCGCCCCGAGCCGCAGTACCGGGATACCCGCCGCGTCGGCCGCCAGCATCAGCTCCGCCGCATCCGTCACTGCCAATACGTAGCGGCCCTGGTCTTCGCCGAACCACCAGGCATGCTCGTCGGTTCCAGGCATCAGCCGGCTGAGATGCACGCCCACACCGCCGGCGAGGGCCATTTCCGCCACTGCGACCAGCAGCCCGCCGTCACTCGCGTCATGACACGCGGCGATCTGGCCCGCGGCGATCTGCGACCGGACGAACTCGCCATGGCGACGTTCGGCGACCAGGTCCACGGGCGGGGGCGGGCCTTCCTCGCGGCCCGCCACCTCCCGCAGCCACAAGGACTGGCCGAGCCATCCCGCGGTGCGGCCCACCACGACCAATTCCAGCGCCGGGCGAAGGGCTATGCCGACTGCCTGGGCCGCGTCCTGAATCACGCCCAGCCCGCCGATCGCCGGCGTGGGCAGGATCGGAGCGCCGTCCGTCTCGTTGTACAGGCTCACGTTGCCGCTCACGACGGGGAAGTCGAGCGCCGTGCACGCGGCCGAGATCCCGCGCACGGCGGCGGCGAACTGGCCCATCACCAGCGGCTTTTCGGGGTTGCCGAAGTTCATATTGTCGGTGATCGCGAGCGGGGTTGCACCCGTCGCGGTGATGTTGCGCCAGGCTTCCGCCACCGCCTGCATTCCGCCCGTCTCCGGATCGGCGGCGCAGTAGCGCGGCGTGCAATCCGTGGTCAGCGCCAGGGCGAGCCGGTGGTCCTCGATGCGCACGATCGCGGCGTCCGCGGCGCCCGGGCGTTTGACCGTCTGGCCGCCGATCGTGCTGTCGTACTGGTCCCAAACCCAGGCGCGCGAGCACAAATCCGGACAACCCATCAGCTTGGACAGTGCCTCGATCACGCCGAGGGGGCTGGTGACGGGGCCGAGCGGGGCCGGTGGCGGCGTCGGCTCGGTCGGACGGGTGTAGAGCGGCGCCTCGTCGGCCAGCGGGTCGAGCGGGATGTCCGCCTCCACCCGGCCCTGGTGCCGTATCACGATGCGGCCGGTATCGGTCAGGTGGCCGATGACGGCGAAATCCAGCTCCCACTTCTCGAAGATCCCACGGGCCATCGCCTCGCGGTCCGGGCGCAGCACCATCAGCATGCGTTCCTGGCTCTCGGACAGCATCATCTCGTAGGCGGACATGCCGGTTTCGCGCTGCGGCACCGCGTCCAGGTCCAGCTCGATGCCAACGCCGCCCTTGCCCGCCATCTCCACCGCGGAGGAGGTGAGCCCGGCCGCCCCCATGTCCTGAATCGCCACGATCGCGTCCGTCGCCATCAGCTCCAAACAGGCCTCGATCAGCAGCTTCTCGGTGAACGGGTCGCCCACCTGCACCGTCGGGCGCTTGCTCTCGCTGTCGGCGCCGAACTCGGCCGAGGCCATGGTGGCGCCGTGGATGCCGTCCCGCCCGGTGCGGCTGCCGACGTAAACGACGGGGTTGCCGATGCCGGCGGCGGCGGAGAGGAAGATGCGGTCCTTCGGCGCGATGCCCACGGTCATGGCGTTGACCAGGGGGTTGCCGTTGTACGCCGGGTGGAAGTTCACCTCTCCGCCGACGGTGGGCACGCCGACGCAGTTGCCGTAGCCGCCGATGCCGCGGATCACGCCGTCCACCACGCGCCGGGTGCCAGGGTGGTCTGGGCTGCCGAAGCGCAGGGCGTTGAGGTTGGCGACCGGGCGGGCGCCCATGGTGAACACGTCCCGCAGGATGCCGCCCACGCCGGTGGCCGCACCCTGGTACGGTTCTATGAAGCTCGGGTGGTTGTGCGATTCCATCTTGAAGATCGCGGCCAGGCCCTCGCCGATATCGACCACGCCCGCGTTCTCGCCCGGCCCGTGGATCACCCAGGGTGCGGTGGTCGGTAGCTGGCGCAGCCACACGCGGGAGGATTTGTACGAGCAATGCTCCGACCACATGACGGAGAAGATGCCGAGTTCGGTCAGCGACGGCGTGCGGCCCATGATGGCGAGCACCCGGCCGTACTCGTCCGCGCTGAGACCGAACTCCGCCGCCAGCGCTTGATTCACGTCCCTCATCCCGCCAGCGCCTCCACCAGTCCGGCAAACAGCGGCGCACCGTCCGTGCCGCCCATGAGCGGGTCCACCAGGTCCTCCGGATGCGGCATCAGGCCCAGCACGCGCAGATTGGCGCTGTAGACGCCGGCGATCGACCGGGCGGAGCCGTTCGGGTTGGCGGCGCGGTCCGGCTCGCCCTCCGGGGTGACGTAGCGGAATGCGACCCGGCCATCGCCCTCCAGCCGGTCGAGCGTCGCCGGATCGGCGGTGTAGTTGCCGTCGCCGTGCGCCATCGGGGCGCGAAAGACGTGGCCCTGCTGGTAGTGCCGGGTGAACGCCGTCCCAGCCCGTTCTACGCGCAGGTGGCAGTCCCGCGAGAGGAAGCGCAGCGCCGCGTTACGCAGCAGGGCGCCGGGCAGCAACTGCGCCTCGGTCAGGATCTGGAAGCCGTTGCATATGCCCAGAACGTGGCCCCCCGTGGCCGCGAAGGCGCGGATGGCCGCCATGATCGGGGAATGCGCCGCCATCGCGCCGCAGCGCAGGTAGTCGCCGTGCGAGAACCCGCCGGGCAGGACCACGAGGTCGACCCCGTCCGGCAACGTGGTGTCGCGGTGCCAGACCGTTTCCGGCCGCTGGCCCGCAGCCCGGTGCAGCGCGATGGCGACGTCCCGCTCGCGGTTGGTCCCGGGAAAGACGACGATGGCGGTTCTCACGGCCGGGGCCTCCTCGACAAAGCGGCGCGCCCGTTGTGTAGCACGTCCGCAGGCGGCGTGACCCTTGCATGACACGGGATAAAAATCCCGCCATGCTCGGGCATCTAAACAAAGGATCCTGCCTTGACCCGCTTGACCGCCGCTATAGCAACGCTTTTGGCCCTCGCGCCCGCGGCATACGCCAAGGA
Source organism: uncultured Acetobacteraceae bacterium (assembly GCA_964247705.1). Lineage (GTDB taxonomy): Bacteria > Pseudomonadota > Alphaproteobacteria > Acetobacterales > Acetobacteraceae > LMUY01. The sequence goes on from CAXTVQ010000005.1 coordinate 56,817, forward strand.
CTGGACGCACATCACCATCGCGACCGAGGGCGCCTTCCCACCCTACAACTTCCACGCGCCGGACGGCTCGCTCGCCGGGTTCGAAATCGATTACGCGCACGCGCTGTGCGCCGACATGAAGGTGCAGTGCGACATCATCGCGCAGGATTGGGATGGCATCATCCCCGGTCTGCAAGCGGGCAAATACGATGCCATCATGGCCGCGATGAGCATCACGCCCAAGCGCCGCGAGGTGCTCGCGTTCGCTGGGCCCTATGTCGGCTCGCCGACCACCTTCGCGATGAGCAAGGATGCCGGCGGCACCCTGCCGATGACCGGTGTTGCCGTGTCCCTCGACGACCCGGCCGCCGCCAAGACGCAGCTCGAACCGGTCCGCCAGGCGCTGAAGGGCAAGGTGCTGGGCGTGCAGGTCAGCACGATCCAGTCCGACGTCGCCAACACCTACTTCAAGGACGTGCTCAGTGAGATCCGCGTCTACAAGACGACGCAGGAGGAGGACCTCGACATGCAGGCCGGCCGCATCGATGCGATCTGCGGCAGCGAGTCCGTCCTCGTCACCAGCCTCGAGAACCCGGCGGAGAACGCCGTCCTCGCCGGACCGCTGCTGCGCGGGGGCGCCACCGGCATCGGCTCCGGCGTCGGCCTGCGCAAGAGCGATCCCGAGCTCAAGGCCATGTTCGACAAGGCGATCGCCGACCTGAAGGCGGACGGCACGACGAGCAAGCTGTCGGTGAAGTGGTTCAAGGTCGATATCAGCTTGTGACCGCGCTGGTGCCCGGCTTCGCGCCCCTGGGCTTTGGCCCGACGGGATGGGGCGCCGCGCTGCTCACCGCGGCGCTGATGACGCTCGCGGTTTCGGTCTGCGCCTTCTTCGCCGGGCTCGGCTTCGGAACGCTGGGCGCGTCGGCCAAGCTCGCGGGGGGCCCGGTGCTGCGCGGGGTGGCCGGCGCCTACACCACGCTGATGCGCGGAATCCCGGATCTGCTGGTGATCTACCTATTCTATTTCGGCGGGTCGGCCGTGTTGACGCAGGTGGCGGGTTGGCTCGGCAGCACCGGCTTCTTCGGCCTCAACGGCTTCATGGTGGGCGTGCTTGCCGTGGGCCTGGTCTCGGGCGCCTACCAGACCGAGGTGCTCCGCGGCGCCTACGCTGCCATTCCTCGCGGCGAAGTGGAGGCGGCCCGCGTGTCCGGCATGAGCGGCGCCACGATGCTGCGCCGGATCACGGGGCCGCTTGCACTGCGCACCGCGCTGCCCGGCATGGGTAACGTGTGGCAGATGGTGCTGAAGGAGTCGGCCCTGATCTCCGTCACCGGATTGGTGGATCTGATGCGGCAGACGGAGATCGCCGCCGGGTCCACCCGTTTGCCGTTCCTGTTCTATGCCGCGGCCGCCGGGCTGTATCTCGTGCTCACCACGGGGTCCGCGGCCCTGTTCCGCGGGGCCGAGCGCACCACCCGGCGGGGGGCCGCCCTCGCGTGACCGGTTTCATGGCCGACACCTTCGTCCGGTTGCTGAGCGGCGTGCCGATGACGCTGGAACTGGCGTTCTGCTCTGTCGCCCTCGGCGCGATCCTGGCTGCGTGCCTGGCGCTGCTGGCCCGGGCGGGCGGGGTCGGGGCCTGGTTCGCCCGCGGCTACATCTTCGCGTTCCGGGGGTCGCCGCTGCTGGTGCAGATCTTCCTCATATACTACGGGCTCGGGCAGTTCCCGGCCGTCCGGCACTCTGCGCTCTGGCCGTTGCTGCGGCAGCCCTGGTGGTGCGCGCTGCTCGCTTTGTCGCTCAACACGGCGGCTTACGGGGCCGAAGTGATCCGCGGCGGGTTGCTCTCCGTGCCACGTGGCCAAGCCGAGGCGGGCCGGGTCTGCGGCATGTCCACCTTTGCCCTCTACCGCCGCATCATCCTGCCGCTTGCCATCCGCCAGGCGATCCCAGCCTACGGCAACGAGATCATCATCATGGTCAAGTCCACGTCGCTCGCCAGCGTGATCACCGTCATGGAGGTGACCGGCATCGCCCAAGGCATCATCAGCGAGACGTTCCGTGCGCTTCCCGTGTTCGTCTGCGCTGCTGCGATCTATCTCGCGATCAACTTCTCCATTGCCGGCGGGATCCGCTTGCTGGAACGCCGTTTGGCGGTGGCGGCATGACGCAGAGCGCCGTCGCCGTCCGCGACCTGCGCAAGCGGTATGGCGCGTTGGAGGTCCTCAAGGGCATCTCGCTCGAGGCCTGCACCGGCGAGGTGACTTCAATCGTCGGCGCGTCCGGCTCCGGCAAGAGCACGCTGCTACGCTGCATCCCGCTGCTTGAGATTCCCGACGCGGGCGACGTGGGCGTAGGCGGCGAGTGGCTGGCCTGGCGGTCCCGCGGCACGACACGGTTACCGGCGGACAAGGCTCAGGTCAGCCGTCTGCGCAGCCGGCTCGGCTTCGTGTTCCAATCGTTCAATCTTTGGTCGCATATGACGGTGCTGGGCAACGTCGTTGAGGCGCCGATCCACGTGCAAGGCCGGCCCCGGGCGGAAGCGACGCAGGAAGCCCACGTCTTGCTCGCCAAGGTCGGCCTCGCGGACAAGGCAGGCGCTTACCCTGCACAGCTCTCGGGCGGACAGCAGCAGCGGGTTGCCATTGCCCGGGCGCTCGCCATGCGCCCAGCAGCGCTTCTGCTGGACGAGCCGACCAGCGCGCTCGATCCGGAACTCGTTGGGGAGGTGCTCCGCGTGATCCGGGCGTTGGCGGAGGAAGGACGCACGATGCTGATCGTAACGCACGAGATGGGATTTGCGCGGGATGTGTCGTCGCGTGCGGTCTTCCTGCATCAAGGGGTGATCGAGGAAGAAGGACCGCCAGCGCAGGTGTTTGAGGACCCGGTCAGCGAGCGGTGCCGTCAGTTTGTGACGAGCCACCTGCGGCGGTGAGAGAGCAGGCGTATGTGGGGGTTGAGGAGTTCTGGATGCGCTCAATGCCCTCTCCCGTGGAAGACGGGAGAGGGAGTAGAAAATGGCTAGGCGCTGACTTGAACGCCTTTCCAGAATGCAACGCGGCCTTTGATCTCTTTTGCAGCGTCTTTCGGCTCGGGATAGTACCAGACAGCGTCCTTGTTGACCGCGCCACCCGTCTCGATCGAGTAGTAGTGCGCAGTGCCTTTCCACGGGCAGATGCTCGTGTGGTTGCTGGTTTTCAGTATTCCCGACACCACGGCGGTAGCGGGGAAGTATGCGTTCCCCTCCACCGTCACAATGTCATCGCTCTCAGCAATGAGCGCGCCGTTCCAGGTCGCCTTCATTCGACGATCTCCGGCTCGCGCTCGGTGCCGCCCTCGTCGCCGTCGCTCTCGGATTTCGACGACGCCGGAGACGGCTGCGCTTCCGTCACGTCGAACGACAGCTTGCCGTCGACCAGGTTCACCTTTACCGAGCCGCCCTTGACCAGCTTGCCGAACAACAGCTCCTCGGCGAGCGGCTTCTTGATGTGCTCCTGGATCACCCGCGCCAGCGGACGCGCGCCATACAGCGGATCGTAGCCGCGCTCCGCCAGCCACTCCTTGGCACCGGAGGACAGCTCGATCGTCACGTTGCGGTCGGCCAACTGGGCCTCGAGCTGCATGACGAACTTCTCGACCACGCGGCCGACGACTTCCTCGGACAGGCCGGCAAACGGGATCACCGCGTCCAGACGGTTGCGGAACTCGGGGGTGAACAGACGCTTGATCGCCTCCTCGTCCTCGCCCTTGCGCACCGGGCTGCCGAATCCGATGGCCTCCTTCGCCATGTCCGAAGCACCCGCGTTCGTCGTCATGATCAGGATGACGTTGCGGAAATCGACGCTCTTGCCGTTGTGGTCGGTCAGCTTGCCGTGGTCCATCACCTGCAGAAGGATGTTGTACAGGTCCAAATGGGCCTTCTCGATCTCGTCCAGCAGCAGCACGCAATGCGGATGCTGGTCGATCCCGTCCGTCAGCAAGCCACCCTGGTCGAAGCCGACGTAACCCGGTGGCGCGCCGATGAGGCGGGACACGCTGTGCCGCTCCATGTACTCGGACATATCGAACCGGATCAGCTCGATACCCAAGGTGGACGCGAGCTGGCGCGCCACCTCGGTCTTGCCGACGCCGGTCGGACCGCTGAACAGGTAGTTGCCGATCGGCTTCTCCGCCTCGCGCAGGCCGGCACGGCTCAACTTGATCGCGGCGGACAAGGCCTCGATCGCGTTGTCCTGCCCGAACACCATCGCCTTCAGGTCACGCTCGAGGTTGCGCAGCGTCTCCTTGTCGTCGGCCGAGACGCTCTTGGGCGGGATGCGGGCGATCTTGGCCACGATCTCCTCGACGTCGCGCAACGTGACCGTCTTGCGGCGCTTGCCCTCGGGCAGCAGCATCCGGCTGGCGCCCACCTCGTCGATCACGTCGATCGCCTTGTCCGGCAGCTTACGGTCGTTGATGTACTTGGCCGACAGCTCCACGGCGGCGCGGATCGCTTCCTCCGTGTAGCGCACCTTGTGGTGGCGCTCGTAGTTGGTCTTGAGGCCGCGCAGGATCTTGACCGCGTCCTCGATCGAGGGCTCGTTCACGTCGATCTTTTGGAAGCGGCGGACCAGGGCGCGGTCCTTCTCGAAGTAGTTCCGGTATTCCTTGTAGGTGGTCGACCCGATGCAGCGCAGCGTGCCGCTCGCCAGGGCTGGCTTCAGCAGGTTGGACGCATCCATCGCGCCACCGCTTGTCGCACCGGCGCCGATCACGGTGTGGATCTCGTCGATGAACAGCACCGCGTTCGGCTGCGCCTCGAGTTCGGTCACGACCGCCTTCAGCCGCTCCTCGAAGTCACCACGATACCGTGTGCCGGCCAGCAGGGCGCCCATGTCGAGCGAGAAGATCGTGCTCTTGACCAACACCTCGGGCACGTCGCCTTCGACAATGCGCTTGGCGAGACCCTCGGCGATGGCCGTCTTACCGACGCCCGGGTCACCGACATAAAGCGGGTTGTTCTTCGTACGCCGGCACAGGATCTGGATCGTGCGCTCGATTTCGTTCTCGCGCCCGATAAGCGGGTCGATTTTGCCTGCCGTCGCCTTCTTGTTCAGGTTCACGCAATAGGTAGACAGCGCGTCCTGGTTGCGGCGGCCGGGCTTCTCCTCGCGCTCGTTCTCGTTATTGCTCGCCTCGGGCTTCTCCGCGGAGGTCGGGCGGGACGGTTGCCGGCCGGGCGCCTTGGCGATGCCGTGGCTGATGAAGTTCACCGCATCGAGCCGCGTCATATCCTGCAACTGCAGGAAGTAGACGGCGTGGCTCTCGCGCTCGCTGAACAGGGCGACCAGCACGTTGGCGCCAGTGACCTCGTCACGGCCCGAACTCTGCACGTGGATGGCGGCGCGCTGCACGACGCGCTGGAAACCAGCCGTGGGCTTCGGGTCCCCCGGGCGCTCGGTGGCCAAACCGGGAAGATCCTTGTCCAGGAACTCACCGAGTTCGGTTCGCAGCTTATCGAGATCGATGCCGCAGGCCCTCAATACCGTCGCGGCATCGACGTCGTCTGCCAAGCCCAGCAGGAGGTGTTCGAGGGTGGCATACTCGTGCCGGCGTTCGCTGGCGAGGGACAAGGCGCGGTGCAGCGTCTGTTCTAGGTTACGTGACAGCATGGGTACGCTGCTCCTTATCGACCGAGGGCAAATTGGAACCTACGACACGCTACTTGCGCGCACTTGTCGAGGCTCCGCGTGCACGGCCTTCACTTGATGACTGGGAGTGACATGGGCGCGGCAGCACGACTTTGCAGCCCTCATTCTTTCTCGATCGTGCACTGCAGCGGATGCTGGTTCTGCCGCGCCAGATCCATCACCTGCGTTACCTTCGTCTCGGCGACCTCGTAGGTGAAAACGCCGCAGACGCCGACGCCGCGCCGGTGCACGTGGAGCATGATCCGAGTGGCTTCTTCCCGGGTCTTCTGGAAGAAGCGCTCCAGCACGTGGACGACGAACTCCATCGGCGTGTAATCGTCGTTCAGCATCAAGACTTTGTACAAGGCCGGCTTGCGCGTCTTGGGCCGGGTCTTGGTGACGACGCCGACATTGGGGCCGTCGCCGCCGCGCTTGTCCGTATCGCTCATCAGGGGGTGGTCCGGGCCGCGTGACTGCTCATAGTGGCAGCATATCGGAATGCGGCTGGGTGGGAAAAGACCTTGCTCTCAAAGCGAGCGGCTGGAACCCGTAAATGCGAAGGGCCCGAGCGAGCGGCCCGGGCCCTCATCACCGATGCTTGTAGCGCCGGCTATGGTCGTTCGGCCGCGTCAGCCGACGTGGCGGAACTTCTCCGACGCGATCGAGATGCGGGCGGTGATCGGCGCCATCACCTGCTCGGAGAGCTTCATCGAGCTGTCGGTCATCTGGCTCGTCTGCGAGACGGCCCGCTCGATCATCGAGCGGAACAGGCCGGCCTGCAGGTCCATCGCTTCCTTGACGGATTTGACGGCGGTCATCGCCTTGTAGGTGTTCATCGTCTCCTCGAGCGAGGCGCGCGCCGTCGCGGCAACGCTCTGCCCCATGTCCTGCATGGCGGTCGCTAGGATCTGGCTCGAGCGCGTTACCGCCTCGACATTGCCCTGGGTGAAGGCGAACATGTCTTCAGCCGTCTTCATCGCCTTCTGCACGCCTTCGCGCATCGTCGCCTGGGCCTGTTCCATGCCGGCGGTCGCGGATGCAACGCCGTTCTTGAGACCCGACATTGTCCGGTCGATGTTGTCCTTAGCCGTCGCTTGCACTTCGCCAGTGATCGTATTGCTCATCAACGTCTCTCCAAAAATGGCTGATCCGTCGGGCGATCCACATTCGTCTTTCGCAGTCGACGGCCGATGCTGCGGTGCAGCACAACGGTCGTGTATAAAGTTCCTCGGCGTAGGTCAACTTATATTGTGCGATGCAGCATTGATCGCATCAGCGCTTTGGCGACGACGCGCGAAGCACACCGTGTAACGCACTCATTGCGCAACGAAATGCAACCATCATTGCTGGACACCGCTTATTCGCCCCGCCTACTGTAAGGCCGGAATTGGAGTGTGATCGGCATGTTCGGCTGGCTGCGGGGCGGTTTGCCGCTTGCTGTTTTGATCGGAGCAATCGCGTGGGGCCAGCCAGCGCGGGCGCAAGTCGGATCTGAGCGGTATGCGTCACTGGTGATGGATGCCGGCTCCGGCGAGGTGCTGGAGGCAGCGTCGGCCGACGAACCCCGCTACCCGGCCAGCCTGACCAAGATGATGACCATCTACATGCTGTTTGAGGCATTGCGCGACCGCCGCGTCTCACTCGACGAGCAGGTGCCGGTTTCGCAGCATGCAGCCTCGATGTCGCCGTCCAAGCTCGGGCTGGTCCCCAGCACCTACATCACCGTGGAGCAGGCGCTGCTTGGGCTGGTGACGAAATCCGCCAATGACGCCGCGGCCGCGCTTGGCGAGTTGCTTGGCGGCGACGAGGACCGGTTTGCCCAGATGATGACGCTGCGGGCCCGCGCGCTCGGCATGGTCCACACGACATTCCGCAACGCGTCCGGCTGGCCGGATCCGGAGCAGGTCACCACCGCACGGGACCTGGCCTTGCTTGCCCGCCACCTGATCCAGGATTTCCCGGCCGAGTACCATTATTTCAGCGTGCCGTACTTCACCTTCCACGGCCGCTACATCCCCAACCATGACCGCATGCTGCAGACCTATCCCGGCGCGGACGGGCTGAAGACAGGCTACATCGACGCGTCCGGCTGCAACCTCGTGACGTCCGCCGTCCGCGGTGATGTGCGCCTGATTGGCGTCGTGATGGGGGCGTCCAACGGCGCCGAGCGCGATACGCACATGGCGGCCCTGCTGGACAACGGGTTCGAGCGCATGGGGGTGCCTGTCAGCCACGAGCCGGCCCGCTTCCGCAACGCGGCACTCGTCGCGAGTGCCGCCGCCGCGACGCTACCGCCTTCTACCCTGCCCAACCCGCGCGTCCGCCTCGCCAACGCCCGTGCCTGGGCGCCGATGCGGATGCCGGCCACCCGGAGCCTGCACCGGGTGGAGATCCACGCTGCGCCCGTCGAGATGCGGCCGCGCAGCCGTGGCGAGCAGCAGCCATCGCACGGGGTACATGCGTCCGCATACAACCGCTCGGCCCAGACTGGACTGCACAGCCACGGCTGACGCGTCATTCGTGCGGGCACCCTTGCAGGGACTGGCGAGGTTGCGCATTTTCAGCCATTCTGAGATGCCAGGTAGGGGCTGAGATGGACGGCGGGACGGATGGGCGGCGGATACTCCTCCATAATCCGGAGGATTTCGCGGGGATGCGCGCCGCCGGGCGTCTCGCTGCCGAGACGCTGGATATGATCACCGACCATGTCAAACCCGGCGTCACCACCGGGCAGCTCGATGTGTTGTGCCACGAATTCATGCACGACCACGGCGCCATTCCCGCGACGCTGAATTACCGTGGCTATCCGAAATCCATCTGCACCTCGATCAACCACGTCGTTTGCCACGGTATCCCGGGCGAGCGGCGGCTGATGGACGGCGACATCCTGAACATCGATGTCACGGCCGTGCTCGATGGCTGGCACGGCGACACCAGCCGCATGTACGTGGCGGGCCAACCCGGCACGCGCGCCCGCGTGCTGCTGGACGTGACGTACGAGGCGCTGATGCGCGGCGTGGCTGCGATCCGTCCAGGGGCGACGCTGGGTGACGTCGGGCACGCGATCCAGAGCTACGTCGAGGGCCAGCGGTTCAGCGTGGTGCGGGATTTCTGCGGCCACGGCATCGGGCGCCGCTTCCACGAGGCGCCGAACGTGCTGCATTTCGGCCGGCCGGGCGAAGGCGTCGTGCTGCGGCCAGGCATGTTCTTCACCGTCGAGCCGATGGTCAATGCCGGCCGCCCGGAGGTGAAGGTGCTGGACGACGGCTGGACCGCCGTCACGCGGGACCGCAGCCTGTCGGCCCAGTTCGAGCACATGATCGGCGTGACCGAGGAGGGCTGCGAGGTCTTCACCTACTCGCCGGCCGGTTACACCAAGCCGCCTTATGTCTGATGCTGGTGTTCACTCGGACGCTTGGCACCGGACGACCCACCGCCTGAGGTTCAGCGACAACGACTCGGTGGGCCACGTGAACAACGCGGTCTACGCGGTCATGTTCGAAGCCGGACGGACCGAGTTGATGGACGCCGCCGGCGTGTTCCTTCGCGGCGGACCGTTGGCCGCCGTGATCGTGCGGCTGGAGATCGACTTCAAGCGCGAGATGTCGTGGCCCGGCGACGTGACCGTCGAGAGCGCGGTGGATCATTTCGGCGCGAAATCCGTGCACATCCGGCAGCGCGTGCTGTTCAAGGGTGAGCTGGCGGCCGAGGGCGTCTCCGTCCTTGTCCTGATCGACCGCGAGAGCCGGCGCTCGGTTCCGCTCGACGACGCCATCCGTGGCCATTTCGCGCCCTGGACGTTGCCCCCCGCCTGACCGCCTGCCAGGGTCGGTGCCATGGACCAACTGGATCTCGGCCCCGATCCCAAGCCGCCGTCGCCGGTCAGCGCCGAGGGCCACCGCCAACGCCTGCGCGCGCGGTTGCTGACTGCTGGGCCCGAGAGCGTTGCCGACCATGAATTGCTTGAGATGGTGCTGTTCCTCGCCCTGCCGCGGCGGGACACGAAGCCGATCGCCCGTGCTTTGCTGACCCGGTTCGGCTCCTTCGCCAACGCGATCGCGGCGCCCTTGCCGGAATTGGTCGCCGTCGAAGGCATGGGGGAGGCCGGGGCCGCCGCGCTCAAGACGGTGCAGGCGGCGGCCTTGCGCCTGGTGCGCTCCGAGCTGGAGAGCCAGCCGGTCCTATCGAACTGGGACGCGCTGATGGGCTACCTCAACGCGCAACTCGCCCGCGAACGGGTCGAGCAGTTCCGGGTGCTGTTCCTGGACAACCGCAACCGCCTGATCGCGGACGAGGCGCAGGCGCGTGGCACGGTCAACCATACCCCGGTCTATCCGCGCGAGGTGGCCAAGCGGGCGCTGGAGCTGCATGCGACGGGGTTGGTGCTGGTGCACAACCACCCGAGCGGGGATCCGACGCCGTCCCGGCAGGACGTGGAGATGACGGCCGAGATCGGGAGGGCGCTGGGCACGCTGGGGGTGGTGCTGCATGACCACGTCATCGTCGGGAATGGGCGGTGGGTGAGTTTCCGGCGGGAGGGGCTGTTGTAACTGGGCTTCCCTCTCCCGTCCCTCACGGGAGAGGGAAAAGGAAGGGGAGGAGACTTTCTTGCTACTCGGCGGCCTCGGCCATCAGCCTCAGGCTTGCGGGAAGCTTGGCCCGTAGCCGGCGGATACGTCGTGGATCGGCGTCGATGACCCGGAATTCCATCCCCGAGGCATGCGTCACCACTTCTCCACGCGCCGGCACCCGGCCTGCCAGCGTGAACACCAACCCACCGACCGTGTCGATGTCGGCGTCACGCTCGTCCTTGGTCAGGACGGTGCCGACGCGGGCCTCGAACGCCTCCACCGGCAGGCGGGCGTCGATGTCCAGCGTGCCGTCCGGGCGCTCGGTGATGAGCGGGGTCGCTTCCTCGTCGTGCTCGTCCGCGATGTCGCCGGTGATCGTCTCCACCAGGTCCTCGATGGTCACCAGGCCGTCGATGCCGCCGTACTCGTCCACCACCAAGGCCAGGTGGATGCGGGCCTGGCGCATTTGCAGCAGTAGTTCGAGCACGGGGATCTGCGGCGCCACCATCAGCGGCGCGCGCACGATCGCCTCGAGATCGAACTCCTCCGCGCGGCCGACATAGGCGAACACGTCCTTGATGTGGACCATGCCGACGATCTCGTCCAACTGCTCGCGGAACACGGGCATGCGGGAGTGGCCTTCGCGGCGGATCATCTCCAGCGCTTGATCCAGCGTCACGTCCACGGCCATGGCGATGATGTCGGCGCGAGGGACCATCACGTCGTCCGCGGTGGTGCCGCGCAGGCGCAGCACGTTGGCGATCAGCACGCGCTCCTGGCGGTCGAGCTCCGGAATCTCGCCGGGTTCCTGCACCGCATCGGCGGCTTCCTGAACCAGTTCGGCGATGCTCTCGCGCAGGCTGCCCTCGTGGTTGCGGCGCCAGATGGCTTGGCGCAACCGGGTCAGCAGCGGCGTGCGGGCGTGCTCGCTCATGCGCGGCGCCAAGGGTTCGGCACGCGCAGGGTGTGAAGGATGCGGGCTTCGTGCAGCTCCATCCGGCGGGCCTCGCCGGCGCCGCCGTGGTCGTGCCCGCGCAGATGGAGCGCGCCGTGGACCACGAGGTGGGCCAGCACGTGGGCAGCCCGGCGGCCAGCGGCAGCGGCCTCGCGGCGCACCACGCCGGCGGCGAGGATCACGTCCCCGCTGTCGAAGGTCAGCACGTTGGTGGGTTTGTTGCGGCCGCGGTGGCGGGCGTTGAGCCGCTTCACCGCGCCATCCGAGGCGAGCACGACGGTGCCCACCCCGCCAGCGGCTGCGGCTGCCCGGGCGGCAAGCCGCTCCACCCGGGGGATCATCCGCCGCCACGCCGGGTCGGCGACCAAGACCGGGGTGGCACCAACCCCTAAGAGTTGGCGCCCGCTACCTGGAGGCTCCATCATTCTCCCGTTTGGCGCGGCCGCGCGTGTCCCGCTCGGCCACAGCCCGCTGATCGTAAGCATCCACTATACGCGCTACGAGCGGATGACGCACTACGTCGCGGACGTCGAAGCGGTTGACCCCGATCCCTTGCACGCCCTCGAGCGTATCGAGTGCATCGCGCAGGCCGGAGCGGGTGCCGGGCGGCAGGTCCACCTGGCTGAGGTCGCCGGTGATCACCATGCGGGTGCCCTCGCCCATGCGGGTGAGGAACATTTTCATCTGGGCGGGCGTGGTATTTTGCGCCTCGTCCAGGATGACGAAGGCGTGGGCCAGGGTGCGGCCACGCATGAAAGCGAGCGGAGCGACTTCGATCTCGCCGGTGGACATGCGCCGGGTCACCTGGTCGCCGGGCATCATGTCGCCGAGCGCGTCGTACAACGGGCGAAGGTAGGGATCGACCTTCTCCTTCATGTCGCCCGGCAGGAAGCCGAGCCGTTCGCCCGCCTCCACGGCGGGGCGGGACAGCACGATGCGCTCCACCCGGCCGGCGGCGAGCATGGCGACGGCCTGGGCCACGGCGAGGTAGGTCTTGCCGGTGCCGGCGGGACCGATGCCGAACACCATCTCGTGGTGGCCCAGCATATCGATATACGCCGCCTGACCCGGCGAGCGCGGGCCGACCGAGCCGCGTCGGGTGCGGATGGCGGGCAGGTCCGGCAGCGGCAAACGCGGATCTGGGTCGCGGGCGTTGGTCATGCGGATGGCGGCGTCCACGTCCCCGCTGGCGACGCTCATGCCGCCGCGCAGCCTCGCCCACAAACCGCCGAGCGCCGCCTGCGCCGCTTCGACGCGCGCCGGGTCTCCGCTGATGGAGACGCGGTTGCCGCGGCAGGCGAGGCGGACGCCCAAGCCCTGCTCCAGCGTTGCCAGATGCCTGTCGTGATCCCCGAGCAGCAGAGGCAACAAGGCGTTGTCATCGAACTGCATGGTTACGGCACGGCCTTGGAGGCCGGGCGGCACGGTTACGGCAAGGGCCGGGGCGGGTTGTGTCAAGCGGGGGCTAGCTCCTGTTGCAAGACGCCTGAGAGTGATGTGGGGGTGGAGGCAGCAATCTGCACCGGCACGATCTGGCCGATCAGATGGGGGGAGCCGGGAAAGTGTACCGGCTGCAGGGCGGGGGTGCGGCCACCGATCTGGCCGGGGCGGCGGCCGGGGTGGGTGACAAGCACGGAGAGGGTGCGGCCGACGCTGTCCGCGTTGAACGCGGCCTGGCTGTCACGCAGGGCGGCCTGAAGCTCCTGCAAGCGGGCGTCCTTCACGGCTTCCGGCACCTGGCCGGGCGCGCCGGCGGCGGGGGTGCCGGGGCGGGGCGAGTATTTGAAGGAGAAGGCGGAGGCGAACCCGGTTTCGCGCACCAGGGCCATGGTGGCCGCATGGTCGGCGTCGGTCTCGCCGGGGTGGCCTACGATGAAGTCCGAGGAGAGGGCGAGGTCCGGCCGGGCATCGCGCAGGCGGGCGACCAGGCGGCGGTAGTCGTCCGCGGTGTGGCGGCGGTTCATCGCGGCCAGCATGCGGTCCGAGCCCGATTGCACCGGCAGGTGAAGGAACGGCATCAGGGCGGGGATGTCGCGATGGGCGGCGATCAGGTCGTCGCCCATGTCGCGCGGATGGCTGGTGGTGTAGCGGATCCGCAGCAGCCCGGGGATGGCGGCCAGTGCGCGCACCAGGTCGGCCAGTGTCCAGCCGGAATGCGCCCAGGCATTTACGTTCTGGCCGAGCAGGGTGATCTCCCGCGTGCCACCCTCCACCATGCGGCGGGCCTCGGCGACAACGGAAGCGGGGGCGCGGCTGATTTCCGCGCCGCGGGTGTAGGGGACGACGCAGAAAGAGCAGAACTTGTCGCAGCCTTCCTGCACCGTGAGGAATGCGGTGAGCCCCTGGGTTGCGGCCTGCTCTGGCAACGCGTCGAACTTCTCGATGGTGGCGAAGTCGGTCTCGATCACCGACCCGGCAGCACGGGCGGCGCGGGCCACCATCTCCGGCAGGCGGTGATAGGTCTGCGGACCCATGACGATGTCGACGTAGGGAGCACGCTCCAGCAGCGCCTCACCCTCGGCCTGGGCCACGCACCCGGCGACCGCAAGCACGGTGGCGCTGCCTGCGGCGGCACGGCTGTCCTTGATCCGGCGCAGTCTGCCCAGTTCGGAGAACACCTTCTCCGCGGCGCGCTCGCGGATGTGGCAGGTATTGAGGATCACCATGTCGGCGTCCTCGGGCGTGGCCGTGGGGGTGTAGCCGAGCGGGGCCAGCGTGTCCGCCATGCGGGCGCTGTCATACACGTTCATCTGGCACCCCCAGGTGATCACGTGCAGCCGCTTCGGTTCAGACATTGACGGCGAGCCCCCCACTGCCACCGGGCAAGTCCCGGGGCTGGATGGGAGCAGTTATCCACAAGCGTGGGTAGGTCAAGGTCCGCAGATGCGTCGCGCCTCCATCCGGGTTGCTGGAGGAGGCGCATGTGCAACGATTCGGGTCAAGTTACGGTTTGGCGCGGGGCTGGAATGCTACACAGGGGAGCTTCGCATTCGTGGCTGCCCCTCCCCCAGCCCCTGCCGCAAGGGGAGGGGGCCTTGGTTGGGGATGTTACGCGGCGGCTTTCTGGTTGACCTGGCCTTCGGCGAGCGCGGTCAGCTTCTTGTCCGTGGCCTTCTCCTCGTCCAGGTTTTGCTGGAGCACGGCGGCGCAGTCGCTGCGGCCGAGTTGCTTGGCCAGCGCCACGAGCGTGCCGTAGCGTGTGATCTCGTAATGCTCGACCGCCTGTGCAGACGCGAGCAAGGCTACATCCAGTACCTGGGGATCGGCTACGTCGCTGATGATTTCCTTGGCCTCGGCCAGGATGCCGTCCATAGCGGCGCAAGTGACCGCCTTCACGGGCTGGCCGTGCATCTCGAACACCTTCTCGAGCCGCCCGATCTGGGTTTTCGTCTCGGTCAGGTGGGTTTGGAAGGCTTGCTTGAGTTGTGACGCGGTCGCCTTCTCCACCATGGTGGGCATGTTCTTCGCGATCTGGTTCTCGGCGTAGTAGATGTCCTGCAACGTGTGGACGAACAGGTCGTCGAGCGTCTTGATCGGCTTGCTGAAAAGACCCATTGGGCTTCTCCCTCGTTTTGCTGTTCCATCTGAACGGCTTCAGGCAGGGGCTGTTCCGACGGGAAGTCACACAGAACCGGGAACGTCAGGCGGGGGCCCGCACCAGGTTGCCGGCGGGGACGGCCGGTATGACGCGGATTTCGCGGTTCTGCCGCATCGTCGCGGCACCGCCCGCCACCGCGTCCCACGCCGCTTGGGCCAGCAACTTGCGGTTGGCGAAATCCTTCGGGTCCAGCGGCGGATGCAGGAGCACCGTTGCCCGCATGTTGCGCGATTGCGCCAGGCGCCAGAAATGACTGGCCAGGTCCATGTCGCCGTACCAGGCGAACACCGCCCGTGTGGAGCGCCGGGTCGGCAGGCCACCGAGCCGGTCATACACGACGGAGACCGGCTGGATCAGCGGCGGCCCCTCCCCTTCCGCCACGGAGAAGAACGCCGAGCGGAACGGCAGCACCCGGCTGCCGTCGGAGCTGGTGCCTTCTGGAAACAACAGCAGGTCATCACCTGCGGCCAGGCGGCCGCGCATGTCGTCGCGCTCACGCCCTGTGGCGCGGCGCTGCCGGGTGACGAACACGGTGCGGCCGAGCCGGGCCACCAGGCTGACGCCGGGCCAGCTTGCGACCTCGTCCTTGGAGACGAAGCAGGCCTCGAGTTGTCCGCCGAGCACGGGGATGTCCAGCCAGGAGCAATGGTTGGCGGCGTACACCACCCGGCGGCCGTGGCCGCATGCCGCCGGCACGCCGATCCGCCGCACCTGCAGCCCGATCAGGCGGGCGAACACTGCCCAATACACCCGTGCGAACCAGACCTTGGCATGCCCGGGCAACAGCAGCAGGAGCGCCTGGACCCCGCAGGCCAGCACCGTCCACAGGATCGCCGCCGCCCCACGCCGCACCGCACGGACCGTCCGGACCACCCGGCGGATGGGCGATATCGTGTCCGGCCATTGCTTCGTGGGGGTGGGGACCGCGGCGACGCGCGGCAAACGGACGCGGCTCGTCAGGCGGGGAGCTAGAGGTCCAGGCATAGCCGCCGCTTAGCGCCTGGGCCGTTGCGGGACAATGACAGGCGGGTGACCTTTCCGAGTTAACGATTTTCAGTGCGACCCGTCTCGTCGCCTGGGCGCGCGACGGGTATACACGAGCGAGGATGCATCGTCGCCGTACCCTCTCGCGCGTGGCCCTGCTGGCCGGCGCTGCCATAGCGATGCAGCCGCCGGCCCACGCGGCCGACCCGCAACCCTACGACGTGACGATCGCGCCCACCGGCGACGGCGCGATCGACGGCGCGCTGCACGACAGCTCGACCCTGATCGGGCTGCAGAAAACGGCGCCGGTCGGCCCGTTCGCGTTGGTCACCCGGGCGCAGAACGACGTTGGCCGGCTGCAGGATGCGCTGCACAGCTTCGGCTACTATGCCGCGACCGTAAGGCTGACGGTGGACGGCCGGCCGCTGGACGATCCGAACCTGCCGGACACGCTTGCGGCCAAGCCGGCCGACAGCCGCGCCGCGATCGCCGTCACGGTGGACCGCGGGCCGTTGTTCCACCTGCGCCGGGTCACGGTGGAGGGCAGCATCACGCCTGCCGAACGGGCCAAGCTCGGCATCGCACCCGGGGATCCGGCCGTCGCCGCCAAGGTGTTGGCGGCGCAGGGCAACCTGTTGACCGCGTTGCAGACGGACGGCCACGCCCTGGCCAAGGTCAGCGCGCCGGACGCGGTGGAGACGCCGGCCGACCACGTGCTGGACGTGACGTTCCACGCCGACCCCGGGCCGCGGGTGGATATCGGCACGATCGCGGTGGACGGGCTGAAGGTCACCAACGACGACTACATCCGCCGCCGCCTGATGGTGCATTCGGGCGAGCAGTACGACCCGGCGACGATCGAGAAGGCGCGGCAGGACCTCGCCAATGCCGGCATCTTCACCTCCGTCAACGCCAGCGTGCCCGACCACCTGGCGCCGAACGGCACGATCCCGCTCACCTTCACCGTGGTGGAGCGGCTGCGCCATGCTGTGTCGTTCAACGTGGCCTATGCGACGGACACGGGGGCGACGGCCGGGGCCACCTTCACCTACCGCAACGTGTTCGGCAACGCCGAGACGCTGACGCTGAATGCCGCGATCACCCAGGCGGAAACGGGAGCGTTGATCAAGGCGCCCGGCTACAATTTCGGCGTGACGTTCACCCAGCCGGATTGGCATGCGCGCGACCAGACGCTCACCTACAATGCCGCCTACCTGAAGGAGAACCTGTACGCCTACAGCCGCAAGGCGGAACAGGCGGGCGTCACGCTCAGCCGCAAGCTGTCCGATCGATGGAGCGTGTTCGGCGGGCTGAGCGGGGTGAACGAGGCGGTGACGCAGGAAGCCACGCTCACCAGCTACACGTTGGCGACCACCAATTACGAGCTGGCGCAGGTGCCGCTTGGCGTCACCTATGACAGCACGGGGCCGGACGGGCTGTTCAACCCGACGCACGGGATCAAGGCGCGACTGACGGTCACGCCGACGGAGCCGTTCGGCGGTGGGAGCTCGTTCTTCACGCTGGCGGAGCTGACCGGCTCGACCTACGTCAACCTGAGCGACACCGAGGGGCGCAGCGTGATCGCTTTGCGCGGCACGATCGGGTCGGCGCTCGGGGCGAGCACGTTCCAGATCCCGCCGGACCAGCGGTTCTACGCCGGCGGCAGTGCGACCGTGCGCGGCTACCGGTATCAGTCGGTCGGGCCGTTGTTCATCGACCAGCGGCCGACGGGGGGCAGCTCGCTCACCGCTGCGACCGTCGAGTACCGCCAGCGCTTCGGCGAGAGCTTCGGCGCGGCCGTGTTCGTGGACGCGGGGCAAGTGGGGCGTAGCGTGGCGCCGTTCACCGGCACGCTGATGGAAGGCGTGGGCGTCGGCGCACGCTATTACACCAGCCTCGGGCCGATCCGGTTCGACATCGCCGTGCCGCTCGAGAAGCGGCGCAAGGACGAGATCCTCGAGGCCTATATCGGATTGGGGCAGGCATTCTGATGCGGACGCTGCTGCGGATCGTGGGCTGGGTGCTGGGTGTGCTGATCCTGGTGCCGGTGTTCGCCGTGCTGGCGGCGATCCTGTTGCTCAATATCGACCCGGGGCGCCGCCTGGTGGAGCGCCTGGCAGGCCAGCTCACCGGCGGGCAGGTGGAGATCGCCGGGTTGTCCGGCCGGTTCCCGGACGCGCTGCGGCTGGCCCATGCCGAAGTGCACGACGCGCAAGGGCCGTGGATCATCCTGGACAACGTGGCGCTGGACTGGTCGCCGCTTGCCCTCCTGCACCGGGAGGCGCGCGTCGACCTGCTGACGGCCGAGCGGGTGCAGGTGCCGCGGCTGCCGGTGTCGCAGCCCGCCACCAAGCCGCAGCCGGCCAGCAGCCAGCCGTTCTCGCTGCCGGTGCACGTGACGGTGGCGAGCCTGCATATCGCGCGGGCGGAGATCGGCGCGCCGGTGGCGGGCGTCGCCGCGGTGCTGGCGCTGGACGGGCGGGCGCATTTGGCCTCGCTGCAGGACGGCGACGCGGACGTGACGATCGACCGGCTGGACAGCGCCGGCAGCTACGAGGTCCACGGCAAGATCGACCCCGCGCACCTTGCCGCCCGGCTTGCGGTGAACGAGCCGCCGCACGGGTTGATCGCCAGCATCGCCAAGCTGCCGGACATCGGCGCGATCACGCTGCAGGCCAGCGTGGACGGTCCGCGCTCGGCCGAGGCGACCGCGCTGGACCTCACCGCTGGCCCGGCCCACGCCACGGCGAAGGGCACGGTGGACCTGGCCGGGCAGTCGGCCGACCTGGACGTCACCGCCAACGCGCCGGCGATGACGCCGGCACCCGGCGTGTCCTGGCAAACAATTGCGCTGGACGCGCACGTGCATGGCCCCTTCACCAAGCCGGACGCCTCCGGGCATCTGGACGTGGCGGGTCTTGCTGCCGGGGGTGCGTCGGTCGGCCGGCTGACGGCGGAGCTGCAGGGCAACCAGGGTGCGGCCGGGTTGCGGGCGAACGTGGCGGGGCTGCGCATTCCCGGGCCGAAGCCGGACCTGCTGGCCGCCGCGCCCGTCGTGCTGCAGGCGGACGCGCGGCTGGATACGCCGGCGCGCCCGGTGACGTTCAGCCTGTCCCATCCGCTGCTGCAGGCGACGGGGCACGCCAACACCGGCGGCGACATCACCGCCCATGTGGACCTGACCGCGCCGGACCTCGCTCCGCTCGCCGCCGCCGGGGGCGTGGACCTGCAGGGCCGCAGCCAGTTGGCGGTGGACGCGGCGATTGCTGGCGGTGTGACCAATGTAAAGGTGGACGGCACCGTGGGCGTCACCGGCGGCCTCGCGCCGGTGCCGGCGCTGCTGGGGGATGCGGCGAAGATCGGCGTGACGGTGGCCCTAGCCGGCAGCGACATCACCGTCAGCCGGGCGGAGGTGGATGGCAAGACCGTGACCCTGCACGCGACCGGCACCGACAAGGCGAACGTGCTGGACCTGGCCTACGACGTGGCGCTGAGCGACCTGGCCGTGCTCACCCCCACCGTGGAGGGTGCGGTGACGGTGCAGGGCACGGCGAAGGGCGCCACCGACAACCTGGCCGTCGCTGCCAAGCTCGATGGCGAGATCGGCACCAAGGGCGTGCCGAAGGGGCCGGTGCAGGTTTCTGTCGACGCCACCGGACTGCCGGGCAACCCCGCCGGATCGGTGACGGCGCAGGGCACGCTGGAGGGGGCGCCGCTGACGCTGGATCTGGTGGCCAACCGGACTGCGGACGGCACGCTGCACGCCACCATCCAGCGCGCCGACTGGAAGAGCCTGCACGCCGAGGGCGCGGCGACGCTGCCCAAGGGGGCGACGCTGCCGGAGGGCAAGGTCAGCTTGCGCATGACCCGGCTCGAGGACCTGCGCGCCCTGACTGGCCAGGCGGTGAGCGGGTCGGTGACCGCGGACGCCGCGCTGGACGGCAACGAGGCGACGATCAATTTGGACGCAACCCATGCCGGGATCCCCGGCAGCGCGGTCGGGCGCGCGGTGCTGAAGGCGCGCGTGACCAATCCTACGGCGCATCCGAGCGTCGCGGCCACGCTGGATACGGACGGGATCGAGGCGGGCGGCATCGGCGGCTCGGCCAAGCTCGCGGTGAACGGGCCGGAGGACGCGCTGGCGATCCGGCTGAACGCGGCGCTGACGAACCTGGCGGGCGCCGATGCCACCGTCGGCGCCAATGCGACGCTGAACGTGCCGGGGAAGACCGTGGCGCTGGCCGCATTCACCGCCGATTGGAAGGGCGAGGCCGTCCGCCTGCTCGCCCCGGCGCGCGTGAGCTTCGGCGACGGGGTGGCGGTGGACCGGCTGCGCGTCGGGCTGCAAACGGCGGTGCTGGACCTGGCGGGGCGGGTGACGCCGGCGCTGAACCTCACCGCCAGCCTGCGCGGGGTCACGCCGGACCTGGCCAAGCCGTTTGCCCCCAGCGTGGACGCGGCCGGGGACATCACTGCGGACGCCAAGCTGACCGGCACGACCGCCGCGCCGAGCGGGACGGTGCGGCTGGCGGCCACCGGGCTGCGGATGCGCACCGGGCCTGCACACGGGCTGCCGCCCGCCACCATCACCGCCAACCTGACGCTTGCGGGCAAGGCGGCGACGGTGGACGCGCGGTTCGCGGCTGGACGGTCCAACCTCGCCGTTAGTGGCCGGGCGCCGCTGGGGGCGGGGGCGCTGGCGTTGCGGGCCAATGGCGGGGTGGACCTGGCCATGCTGGACCCGATCCTGGAGCCGCAAGGCCGCCGGGCGCGCGGGCAAGTGGCGCTGGACGCCGCCATCGCCGGCACGACCGCGGCGCCGCAGGTGAACGGCTCGGTGACGCTGGCGGGCGGCGAGGTGCAGGACCTGGGCCAGGGTGTCCGGATCAGCGCGATCTCGGCCAACATCCAGGCGTCGGGCGAGACGGTGCGGATCGCGAGCTTTTCCGGCCAGGCCGGCCCGGGCACGATCGGCGCCAGCGGGTCAGTCGGGCTGACCGGGGCGATGCCGGTGGACCTCACGATCACGATGCGCAACGCCCGCCCGCTGGCGAGCGACTTGCTGACGGCCAACCTGAACGCGGACCTGGCCGTGAAGGGCACCGTGCAGGGCACGCTGGCGGCAACCGGCAAGATCGACATCCTGCAGGCCACGATCAATGTGCCGGAGCACCTGCCGACGTCGGTGGCGGTGTTGCCGGTGCGCATCGCGGGTGCGCCGCCGCCGCCGCCGGCCAAACCCGGCGCCGTAATCCGGCTGGACCTGCAGTTGAATACGCCGGGCCAGATCAATGTGCGCGGGCGCGGGCTGGACGCCACGCTGGGCGGCAGCCTGCATGTCGCCGGCACCACGGCGGCGCCGCAGGTCAGCGGCGGGTTCACCATGCGCCGCGGCACGTTCAGCCTGGCGGGCACGAACCTGACTTTCTCCCGCGGCAAGGTGGGCTTCGACGGCGCCGGGGTGACGAACAAGATCGACCCCTCGCTCGATTTCCAGGCGGATGCGGCGACCACGACCGGCACCGCGTCGCTGATCGTGGGCGGTTATGCGGACGCGCCGAAGATCACGCTCACCTCGTCCCCGCCGCTGCCGCAGGACGAGGTGCTGGCCCAGTTGCTGTTCGGCCGCTCCGCCGCCCAGCTCGGCCCGTTCCAGTATGCCGAAATCGCCGCGGCGCTGGCCGAACTGTCCGGCACCGGCGGCGGCAATCCGCTCGACCGGGTGCGCAAGGGCTTGGGTTTGGACCGGCTGAGCGTCGGCAGCGCCACGACCGCCAGCGGCAGCAGCACAAGCGGGGCGACGCTGGAGGCGGGCAAGTACGTCGCCAACGGGGTGTATGTCGGGGCGAAGCAGGGCACGTCGGGCGCGCAGACTCAGGCGCAGGTGCAGATCGATTTGTACAAGGGTTTGAAGGCGGAGACGGACGTGGGGACGGGGGCGGGCGGGACGAGCGTGGGGTTGTCCTACCAGTTCGAATACTGAGGCGTTCTCCCTCTCCCGTTAAGGACGGGAGAGGAAGCAAGAAGTGAAGGAGGCAGTATCCGTTTGTCGCCCGTCTCACGTCAGCCAGACCGGCGCCTTCAGCTTGGCCACGAACGCCGCGTGCGCTTCCAGCTCCGCCGCACTCGGGATGATCGGCCGGGGGACGCGGCCCACATTCATCTGGTAGCTGACCGCGGGCAGCGACGGGCCGTCCCCGGTCGCCAGCAGCAGGCCGCGCTGCCGGCCGCCGGTGAGTTCGATATACACGTCCGCCAGCAGGCGGCAGTCCAGCAGCGCGTTGTGGCTGGTGCGCTCGGACAGGTCGATGCCGAAGCGGCGGCATAGCGCGTCCAGGCTGTTCGGCAGGCCGGGGAAGCGGGTGCGGGCCAACTCCAGCGTGTCCACCTTGCGGGTGAGGCAGACGCTCGGGCGGCCGACGCGGGCCAACTCGGCGTTGAGGAAGCTGAAGTCGAAGGTCGCGTTGTGCGCGATCAACGGGTCGCCGCCGATGAAGGCGAGCAGGTCGTCCACGATCTCGGCGAAGCGCGGCTTGCCTTGCAGATCGGCCCGGGTCAGGCCGTGGACGCGGCTGGCGTCCGGGTCGATGTCGCGGTCCGGGTCGATCAGGCGGTGGAAAACGACACCCGTCGGCAGGTCCCGGACCAGTTCCAGCGCCGCGATCTCGATCATGCGGTCGCCGGTGAGCGGGTCGAGCCCCGTCGTCTCCGTGTCGAACAGGACCGAGCGGCTCATGTTCGCAGGGACCGGATCAGCCGGGTGAGCGGGCGCAGGGCGGCGTTGCGGGACAGGCCGGTGCGGACGGTGAGATCGGCGTGGCGGCGTTTTTGCGAATCGGGCATCTGCCGGGCGATGATAGCGGCCACTTGTGCATCCGTCATGCCGCGCCGGGCGCGGACCCGGGCGATTTGTACGGCGCGGGGGGCGGAGACGACCACGACGAGGTCCACCCGCGCCTCGCCCCCGGTTTCCAGTAGCAGCGGGACGTCGAGCACGGCGGCGGGGGCGCGGGCGCGGCGGGCATGGGCGAGGAAGGCCTGCTCCATCCGGCGTACGCGGGGGTGCAGGATCGCCTCCAACTGTTTCATCGCCGGGTCGTTGCCCACGACGGCGGCGCGCAGGCGGGTGCGGTTCAGCACGCCGCCCTCCACGGTGCCGGGGAAGGCGGCTTCGATCGCGGGCAGGGCGGTGCCGCCGGGTGCCTGGAGACGGTGGACGGCGGCGTCGGCGTCGAACACGGGAATGCGGGCGCGGCGGAAGGCCGCGGCGGCGGTGGACTTGCCCATCCCGATCCCGCCGGTCAGGCCGATGACTTTCACGGCGGCAGCCCGCTCACGACCCGGCGGAGACCAGGTCGTGCAGCGCTGCATCCACATCCGGCACGACGCCGAACCAGGCCGCGAAGCCCGGCACGGCCTGATGCAGCAGCATGCCAAGGCCCCCTACGGCCGCCAGCCCGCGCGCCCGTGCCTGGGCCAGCAAGGGCGTTTCGAGCGGCGCGTAGACGATGTCGCACACCGCGAGGGACGGAGGCGCCGCGGCCAGGTCCAGGTCCAGCGGCGGTTGGCCGGCCATTCCGAGACTGGTCGTGTTGACCAGCAGCGCTGTCTCGCCGAGCGCATGGCGCTCCGCCCAGGGCCGGACGCGCAAGCCCGGCAGCGCGGCGGCCAGGGTTTGCGCGCGGCTTTCCGTCCGGTTCGCGACGGTCACCGGAACGCCCTCGCCCAGCAGCGCCGCCGCGATTGCGCGGGCCGAGCCGCCGGCCCCGAGCAGCAGCGCCGCGCCGGGCTGCACGCCGTGCGCGCGCAGGTTGGCGAGGAATCCGGCGCCGTCCGTGTTGTCGCCGACGATGCCCTCCGGCGTGAACACCAGCGTGTTGACCGCCCCGGCCAGCCGCGCCGCCGGGCGCAACGTGCTGCACAGCGACGCAACCGCCACCTTGTGCGGAACCGTCACGTTCAGTCCGCGGAACCCGGCGGCCCGCAGACCGGCGACCGCTACGGCCAGGTCCTCTGGCCGAACTGGCAGCGGGACATAAGCGCCGTCGATGGCGTGCCGGGCCAGCCAGTGATTGTGCAGCAGGGGGGAGCGGGAATGCGCAACCGGCCAGCCGATCACGCCGGCAAGGCGGGCTCGCCCGGTCATGGCCGTAGGAAGGCTCGAGAATTCGGTCGGACGCGCGGCATCGGCCATAATGGAGGTTGTTGAAACCATTGGACCACAGACCATGCGGAACCCGGCTCGGCAAGGTGGCGCCGTGGATCACCCTCCCGTGAGTAGCGTGCGTTCCGGGGATGGTGCAAACCGCTGGCTAACCAATCTGGTAGCGGGCCGCCCAGGGCCGCATTACCGGACACTGGCCGTGTGGGTTTGGCGGCTTCTGGCCGTCAGTTGTCTCTACACCTTCCAAAGGAAGTCTGCGATGCGCGCCACGCCTCCGCAAACGCCGCAGGACGCCTCGCGGCGCTTTTCTGCGCGCCATCTACGCTGGGCGGCCCTCGCCGCACCTTTGCTGCTGAGCGCTTGCGCCAGGGCGGTGCTGAACCCGGCCGGGTTCGTGGCCAACTCCGAGCGCACGATCCTGCTCGACTCGCTGGCGATCATGCTGGCGATCATCGTACCCACCATCGTGGCCACACTGGGATTTGGCTGGTGGTTCCGCGCGTCCAACGCGCGCGCCAAGTATAACCCGACATGGTCACACTCCGGCGCCGTCGAACTGGTCACCTGGGGTGTCCCGTTATTGACCATCATGTTGCTCGGCGGCGTCGCCTGGGTCAGCTCGCACGAATTGGACCCGGCGGTCCCGCTCGCCTCCAAGAACAAGGCGATCGACGTGCAAGTCGTCTCGCTCGATTGGAAGTGGCTGTTCATCTACCCGGAGCAGCGTATCGCGACGGTGAATACGATCACCGTTCCGGCCGGGACGCCGATCCACTTCACGCTGACCTCGGCCAGCGTGATGAACTCCTTCTACGTCCCGCAGCTCGGCAGCCAGATCTACACGATGAACAACATGGCCACGGAGCTCAACCTCATAGCCGACCAGCCCGGCACCTACGCCGGCTTGTCCAGCCATTATAGCGGCGACGGGTTCTCCGACATGTATTTCGATCTGCACGCAGTGACGCAGGATCAGTTCAACGACTGGGTAACGGCCACCAAGGCAAGCGGCCCTGTGTTCGACCGCCCTGCCTATACCGAACTCGCCAAGCAGAGCCTCCATGTCAAGCCGTGGACCTACCGCGACATCGATCCCGGCATATTCGCCGATATCGTGACCGACAAGATCGCGCCGGCGCCGGGGCCGCAGGCAGGGACCCCGTCCGTTGACGTTTCCAACCGGACGAACTGATCCGGCCGTCAATACGCCAATGACATCAGTGCGGAGCGGCGGAACACCATTGCGAAGCGACCTCCCACCCTCACATCCTGCAACACGAGTTTGGGCCAGAGACGGTCGCCGCCAACAAGCGATCCGGGCCGCCCAACCATCGCTTTTCCCGTGCTCGGAGTAGACACATGCTCGGCAAGCTAACCTGGTCGGCGATACCGTTCGACCAGCCTGTTCCTTTGATTGCGGCGGCCGCGGTCGGCTCCGTCGTCGTCGTCGTTCTCGGCTGGATCCTGATCAAGGGTTACCTTCCGTATCTCTGGAAGGAGTGGATCACCAGCGTCGACCATAAGCGCGTCGGCGTGATGTACACGCTGCTGGCATTGGTGATGCTGCTCCGCGGCTTCACGGACGCGATCATGATGCGCTCGCAACAGGCGCTGGCCTATCACTCGGACGGCTACCTGCCGCCTGAGCACTACGACCAGATCTTCTCCGCGCACGGCACGCTGATGATCTTCTTCGTGGCGATGCCGTTCATGATCGGGCTGATGAACTTCGTCGTGCCGCTGCAGCTTGGCGTGCGGGACGTGGCGTTCCCGACGCTGAACTCCGTCAGCTTCTGGCTGACCGCGACCGGCGCGCTGTTGGTGAACATCTCGCTCGTGGTCGGCGAGTTCGCGCGCACCGGCTGGCTGCCCTATCCGCCGTTGTCGGAGCTTGCCTACTCCCCGGGCGTCGGCGTGGACTATTACCTGTGGGCGCTGCAGATCTCGGGTGTCGGCACCCTGCTCACCGGCGTGAACTTCGTCACCACGATCCTGAAGATGCATGCGCCCGGCATGACCTACATGCGCATGCCGATGTTCTGCTGGACGTCGCTTGCCTCCAACCTGCTGATCGTGGCGGCCTTCCCGATCCTGACGGCCACGCTCGCGATGCTGACGCTCGACCGCTATCTGGGCTTCCACTTCTTCACGAACACCGGCGGCGGCAATGTCATGATGTTCATGAACCTGATCTGGGCCTGGGGCCATCCCGAGGTCTACATCCTGATCTTGCCGGCCTTCGGGATCTTCTCGGAGGTGATCTCGACCTTCGCCAAGCGGCCGCTGTTCGGCTACCGTTCGATGGTGATCGCGACCATGGCGATCTGCGTGCTGGCCTTCATGGTCTGGCTGCACCACTTCTTCACCATGGGTGCGGGTGGCGACGTGAACGGCATCTTCGCCATCACGACGATGATCATCGCCGTTCCCACGGGCGTTAAGATCTTCAACTGGCTGTTCACCATCTACGGCGGCAAGGTCACCTACGACACGCCGATGCTGTTCTCGATCGGCTTCATGGTGACGTTCGTGGTCGGCGGCATGACGGGCGTGCTGCTCGCGGTGCCGCCGGCGGACTGGCAGTTGCACAACAGCCTGTTCCTGGTGGCGCACTTCCACAACGTCATCATCGGCGGCACGCTGTTCGGCGCGTTCGCGGGCTACAATTTCTGGTTCCCGAAGGCGTTCGGCTTCAAGCTGGACGAGAAGCTCGGCAAGGCGTCGTTCTGGTGCTGGCAGATCGGCTTCTGGCTGGCCTTCGCTCCGCTGTATGTGCTCGGGCTCGAGGGCATGACCCGGCGCATGCAGCACTATGACGTGCAGGCTTGGCAGCCCTGGCTGCTGATCGCGGCAGTCGGTGCGTTGGTGATCTTGGCCGGCATCGTGTGCATGGTGGCGCAACTGGTCGTCAGCATCCGCCACCGGCACGAGCTGACGGATGTGACGGGCGACCCCTGGGACGGCCGTTCGCTGGAGTGGGCCACGGCCTCGCCGCCGCCGGCGTTCAACTTCGCCGTGCTGCCGACGGTCACCGGCGAGGAGCCCTACTGGGGCATCAAGCAGCGTGCCCGTGAGCAGATGCAGTTGAGCGAGGAGCCGGAGTACGAGGACATCGAGGTTCCGCGCAACAGTGCTACCGGGTTCATCTGCGCCTTCTTCGCCACCCTCATCGGGTTCGCGTTGATCTGGCACATCTGGTGGATGGCCATCGTCGGCGCGGTCGGCGCGTTCGCCACCTTCGTCGTGTTCGCCTGGCGCGACCGGACGGAGGAGATGGTGCCCAAGGAGGAAGTGGCGCGGATCGCCCGTGCCAACCGCGCTGCCCGGGCCGCTTACCTGGACACGCTCAAGGCACAGACGGCCGGCGCGAAGGTGACGGCGTGAGCAGCACGCTGCAGCCGATGGGGGGGTCGAGCCACGACCCCTACAGCATCGGCCGTAGCGGCGGGGAAGAGCGCTCCAAGAATACCGAGCACGGCGGCAGTGGGCTTGCCTCCAAGCGCATTGTCTCCGGCTATGGGTTCTGGATCTTCCTGCTCAGCGACATCATCATGTTCTCGGCGTTCTTCGCCAGCTACGCGGTGCTGTCGAGTGCGACGGATGGCGGGCCGTCGGGCAAGGACCTGTTCGACCTGCACAACACGGCCATCGAGACGGCGTGCCTGCTGGCGTCGAGCTTCACCTGCGGCCTGGCCAGCATCGCGGCGAGCCGCAAGCAGGCACTGTGGTTCCATGGCGCCATGGCGGTGACCGCGGCACTGGGCCTGGTGTTCCTGGGCCTGGAGTTCAGCGAGTTCGCCGACATGGTGGCCAAGGGCGCCGGGCCGGACCGGAGTGCGTTCCTGTCCTCGTTCTTCACCCTGGTCGGCTGCCACGGGCTGCACGTCTCGCTCGGGATCCTGTGGCTGCTGACCATGATGGCGCAGGTCTGGGCAAAAGGCTTCCGGCCGGACATCATGCGCCGGATGCTCTGCTTCAGCCTGTTCTGGCATGCGCTGGACATCATCTGGGTGGCGCTGTTCTCGGTCGTCTACCTGCTAGGAGCCGGCCAATGAGCGACATGATCGCCGACGACCGCCACGAGAGCGACCGTGCACCCGGGGACGACCGCCCGGAGCAGGACGAAGCGTCCGAGGGCCTACCCGGCTACCTGATCGGGCTGGGGCTCGCCGTTTTCCTGACATGCGTCTCGTTCGTCGTCGCCGGCACGCATCTGGTGTGGGCACCCAGTATTCCGGTGGCGATCTGCGTGCTCGCCGTGGCGCAAATGGGCGTGCACCTCGTCTTCTTCCTCCACATCACCACAGGAGCCGACAGCGCCAACAACACGCTGGCGCTCGCGTTCGGCGTGCTGATCGTGATCCTGGTCGTCGGCGGATCGCTGTTCATCATGTCCCACCTCAATGCCAACATGATGCCCATGAGCGAAATCATACAAATGCAGAGATAGCCCTACGTGTGTCAGAGGCCGGCGATGTCTCGCCAGCCGGCCTCGTCCACCGTGCGCACGCCGAGGTCGGCCGCCTTCTTCGCCTTGGACCCGGCATCCGCGCCCAGCACCACCAGGTCCGTTTTCTTGGACACGCTGTCCGTCACCCGGGCGCCCAATGCCTCTGCCCGGGCCTTGGCTTCGGGCCGGGTCATCGTCTCGAGGCTGCCCGTGAATACGATCACCTTGCCGGAGAGCGGGCCAGTTCCGGTAGCGACCTCTTCCTGCACGGTCAATTGAGCTGCGAGGTCGTCCAGCACCGCCCTGTTGCGTGCTTCGCTGAAGAAGCCGACCAACTCGTCCGCTGTCGCCTGACCCATGCGCATGATGCTGCCGAGCGCCAGCCGCGCCTCGGAACCCACCTCGGTCGCTGCCACCATCTGCTCGCGCCAATGCGCCAGCGTGCCGTAGTGGCGGGCCAGCAGCTTGCCGTTGGTCTCGCCGATGCGGCGGATGCCGAGAGCGTAGATGAAACGGGGCAGCGCGATCGTGCGCCGCGCCTCGATCGAGCGCAGCAGGTTCGTGACGCTCGACTTTCCCCAGCCTTCGCGTTGCACCAGTGCCGCCTCGTGATCGTGCAAGCGGAAGATGTCGGCGGGAGTGTCGATCAGGCCGTCGGCGTGGAAGGCGCGTATGGTCTGCTCGCCCAGATGTTCGATGTCGAACGCGCCCCGGCTGACGAAGTGCGCCAGCCGCTCGATGGTCTGCGCCGGACAGGTGAGGCCGCCGGTGCAGCGCCGCACCACCTCCCCCGCCGCGCGCACGGCCAGGCTGCCGCAGGCGGGGCAGGTCTCGGGCATCACGAACGGCACGGCGGTGGCGGGCCGATGGTCGAGCAGAGGGCCGAGCACCTGCGGGATCACGTCGCCGGCGCGCTGGAGTTGGACGGTGTCGCCGACCCTGACATCCTTGCGGGCGATCTCGTCCTCGTTGTGCAGCGTGGCCCGGGTAACGAGCACGCCGCCCACGTTCACGCCCTGCAGCCAGGCGACGGGGGTGAGCGAGCCGGTGCGGCCCACCTGGATCCGGATGTCCTCGAGCAGCGTCACCGCCCGCTCGGCCGGGAATTTCCAGGCGGTGGCCCAGCGCGGCGTGCGGCCGACGAAGCCTAGCCGGCGCTGCAGGGCCAGGCTGTCCACCTTGAACACCACGCCGTCGATATCGTAAGGGAGCGCCGCGCGACGCTCGCCGATACCCGCGTGGAAGGCCTCGGCACCGGTTTGGTCCACCTGCTCGCTGAGTTCGTTGACGCTGAATCCCCAATCGCGCAGCCGCTGCAGATAAGCCCAATGCGAGTCGGCGGGTACCTCGCTGGCCTCGCCGAACGCATAGGCGAATAGGCCGAGCGGGCGCGCCGCCGTTATCTTTGGGTCCAACTGGCGCAGGCTGCCGGCCGCCGAGTTGCGCGGGTTGGCATAGGTCCGCAGCCCGGCCGCCATCTGCGCCTCGTTCAAGCGCAGGAAGTCGGTCTTGGTCATGAATACCTCGCCGCGGATCTCGATGCGGGCGGGGGCGGGGCCGTGCAGCCGCTTGGGTACGGCGTCCATGGTGCGAAGGTTCGCCGTGACGTCCTCGCCCTCCGCCCCGTCGCCGCGGGTGGCGCCGTGCAGCAGGCGGCCGTTCACGTAGGTGAGCGAGATCGACAGGCCATCGATCTTGGGTTCGGCCACCAGGGCCAGCGCGTCGTCCTTCAGGCCGAGGAACCGGCGCACGCGCACGCAGAACTCGTCGAACTCCGCCCGGCTGAACGCATTGTCCAGGCTCAGCATCGGCACGGCGTGGCGGATCTTGGCGAAGCCGCTCGCCGTTTCCGCCCCGACCCGGCGGCTCGGGCTGTCCGGGCGGATCAGGCTCGGAAAGCGCGCCTCGAGCGCGGCATTGCGTTGGCGCAGCGCGTCGTAGGCGGCGTCCGTTATCTCGGGCGCGTCTTCCGTGTTGTACAGCCGGTCGTGGTGCGCGATCTCGCCGGCCAGCCGCTCGAGTTCGGCGGCCGCCTCCTCCTCGGTCAGTTCCTCCGGCAGGCGGTCGGTCATGGCCCGCGCCAGTCGCGGAGGAAGTCCCCCTCCTCCTTGCTGATGGGCTGGTTCACGACCCGCTCCGGGATCTCCCAGATGACCAGTTTCGGCGGTGTCTCGTGGAATGCCGGGCTGCGGAAGTAATCGTGGGCGGCGAGCCAGAACGCGCCGCCTGCCTGGGCGAACTGGCCGACCGGGGCCGAAAGGGCTGCCTCCAGGGCGCCCAGGAAGTTGGCGTTCACCGAGTACGAACTGCCGATCAGCACCACCTCCGGCACGGGCGCTTCATCCAGCAGCCCGCCTGTCGCAGCCGGCGGGTTGGTCTCGGTCGTCGTGGCCGGCGCCTCGCGGTCTGGCAAGGGGCGTAGCTTGATCGGTAGATCGTCCGGCACGTTTTCCAGGCTCATCAGCCGCAACAGGTCGCCGGCGCGCGCCGCCTCGGGGCCGTAATCCGTGTGGAACGGGCGGTCGCCGCCGAGCGACGCGTCACTGGCAGAGGCAATCGCGGCGGCGGCGATTTCGGCTCCATCCTGGTTCCAATGGGTGTCGGTACGATAGTAGAGCGGCGTACGGATGCCGTTGAACGTGGTCAGCAGGTCTGTCACGGACAGGCCGCCGAGCATGCCCAGGAACGCCGCGTAGCGGGAATTGGACTGCGCCGAATAGCGCACGCCGCACGATGCCTCCGCCTCCACCCGGCGCTTATCGGGCACGAGCACGACCTGTAGCGCAATTCCCTGCGCTTTCAGCCCCTCCGCCACCTGGTGCACCGTGGCTGCGCGGGTCCGCATGTTCACTTCGGAGCCGGGCCAGGGCCGAAGTTCTTCCGTGAGAAACAGCCAGTCGTCGCAACCGACCATGACCTGGGGACCTCCCGAGTCGAACACCCGCCAGCGCAGCACGCCGCCGGCTGCCGAGAGCACGCCGCCGATCGGCAGATCGTGCGCCATGTCGAAGTTCACGGCTTGGGCAGTCTGGCCGCCGAGGAAGGCCGACACAGTCAGCGTCTCGCCCAGCCGGTGCTGCGCGGCGGGGTTGGCCAGCGTGGCGATACCCAGGCTGAAGCCCGCGACCAGCACGGCCAGCATCGCCCAACCCTGCGCACGTGCACCCGCAACGAAGGGGGAACCGGTCATTGGACGCAATGAGCCCTAGAACTGGAAGTAGAGGAACGGCACGGCGGCCCGGCTGTACAGCAGCACCATGGCCAATAGGAAGCCGCAAAACGGCCCGACCAGCGACAGCCCGCCCCCGGTCCGTCCGACAAGCGTCCCCGGGGTCCGCCCGACGAATGCTGCAGGCGTCCGCCCGACGAAAGTGGCGGCCAGCTTCTCCAGCACCGGCACGTAGACCACGGCGATGCCGATCGCGACCGTCCATAGCCGGTCCGGCGTGAGCTGCCAGGCGAGGTCATCGGAGACGGCGCTGCCGTGCAGCCAGGCCATGCCCTCGTACATGCGCCAGGCTTGGCCGAAATTGTCGGCGCGGAACACCACCCAGCCCAGCACCACGCCCAGCATTGTCAGCACGTGGCCCGGCAGCCAGTGCATGCGGCCCCCCTTGGAGCGGTAGAACCGGTGCGCCGCGAGCAGGCCGCCCTGCCAGGCGCCCCAAACCAGGAACGTCCAGTTCGCGCCGTGCCAGAAGCCGCCGATCAGCATCGTCAGGAACAGGTTGACGTAGGTCCGCCCCGCCCCGCCCCGGTTGCCGCCCAGCGAGATATAGAGGTAATCGCGCAGGAACGAGGACAGCGTCATGTGCCAGCGCTGCCAGAATGCCTGGATCGACGTGCAGAGGTACGGATGGTCGAAATTTTCCGGGAAGTGGAAGCCGATCATCAAGGCGAGCCCGATCGCCATGGCCGAGTAGCCGGCGAAGTCGAAATAGAGCTGCAGCGTATAGGCGGCCGCTCCCAGCCAGCTATCGGCGAGCGTCGGCTGCGGCAGGTGGTAGATCGCGTCCACCAGGGGGCTCAGCGTGTCGGCGATGATCACCTTCATGCAGAATCCGACCATGAACCGGCGCGCCCCGAGCCCGAACAAGGCCAGGCTGTGCACCCGGCTTTTCAGCTCGTCGGCGATTTGCGCGTAACGCACGATCGGGCCCGCGATCAATTGCGAGAACATCGCCTTGTAGGCGGCGTAGTTCAGCAGCGAGCGGCTGACCGGGATGGTGCCGCGCCAGACGTCCACGAGGTAGCTGATGGATTGCAGCACGTAAAACGACAGCCCGGCCGGCAGCACGATCTCCGACCAGGCAACCCCGTCGAAGTTACCGATCGCCAGCACGCCATTGAATGCGTTGACGCCGAAATTCGCGTATTTGAAATAGGCCAGCACGCCGAGGTTGCCGACCAGACCGAGCTGCAGCCAGCGCTTGCCGGCACGGCTGCCGAGGCCGCTCGACACCATCATGCGGGAGGTCAGGAATGTGAACGCCGTGACGCAGATCAGCAGCGCCAGGAAATCCACCCGCCACCAGGCGTAGAACGCCCAGGACATGATCAGGATGGGCCAGTTCCGTAACCGCGCCGGGGTTAGATAGTAGACTACGAAGAAAATCGGCAGGAACAGGAACAGGAATTCGAAGGAAGCGAAGATCACGGCGGCGGCACCGTCCGGCAGTCAGGGATCGAACGCGCCACCCGTTAGTGCGCCTGAGCTAGGGCGATGATCTCGCTGTTGATCGCGGCGCCCCATTTTTGGTAGCCCGAGAGGCTGTAATGCTGGCCGTCGAACGTGGTCCACTCGCCCGGCTGGGCGAAGTTCAGGCTATTGATGTAGCGGCAGGGCGCCACGTGGGCGGAAAGATAATCGCTCATTTCCTTAACCCGTGCGTAGGTCTTGAAGTAAGGGCCGCCCTCCGTGCCCCAGCCCGGGCCGATCCAGACGCATGGGATGCCGGCTGCCTGGATGCCCCGGGTCAGCGCGGTCACGTTGTCGTCGATATACTGCACCGGCAGGCTTTTTTGCGCGTAGCCGGCCATGGTGTCGCCGCCGCCGACGATGATGAGGTTCGGATGCACCTGCTGGATCAGCTTATCGAGCGGCGGCACACGGGCGTTGGCCGCCTTGTTGGTCTTGACCGGCCCGAGTTGCACGCGTTCGGCCGAGCCGCATGGCGCTGTGCCGTCGCCAACCCATACGCCGGTTGCGGCGCCGCACGCGGCTTCCGTGGTGACCTGGGCGCCTTGCGCGATCAGGGCGTCCTGCAACGTGGTGATCAAGTAGCCTTGCGTCGCGAAGTGACTGTCTCCGAGCATCAACACGACTAGGCCGGCAAGGATGGGAGAAGGCATCATGAACATCCAAAGTGTCGTCTTAACGCCTTCTAAAGGCGTATAAGTCACATCTACGTCAGAGCGGACCTGGCGGCAACGCCCCACGCCAGCGAAAATTTCACCGGGTGAGATGCTTGCACAACGCTGTAGAGCCGCACTGCAACACTTTGCTGCACAAGTCCAATTTGTTGAGCCAGGTGTTTCGGGCGGCGCTCGTCCACGTGTTTCCTGCCGTTGGCTGCAGAAGATCGTGCTTCCCTTCTCCGGCGCGCCGGCTCACATACCGATCTCGATGCAAATTCACGCAAGCTGCGCCGCCCGTGAGGGCCACGGTGTGCTGCTGCTAGGCCAATCAGGCTCCGGCAAGTCCGACTTGCTGTTGCGCCTGCTTGGCCGGGGGTTCGCGCTCGTGGCGGATGACCGGGTGGATCTGGAGGACGGGGTCGCGTCCGTGCCGCCCGCGCTGGCCGGCCTGCTCGAGGTGCGCGGCCTGGGCCTCGTGCAGCTTCCCTTCGTCCAACGTGTGACCTTGGCCCTGGCCGTGGAGCTGTGCCAGGGCGAGCGGCTTCCCATGCCCGCCACCCATGCGCCATCTGGCCGCCCCCTGGTCCAGATCGATCCCGCCTCCGCCTCCGCCCCCGAACGCGTCGCCATGGCGCTGGACTGCGCGCTCGGCCGCACCCGCCAGCGTGCAGGAGCGTTCGCGTGATTCCGCGCCGGATCGTGCTCGTCACCGGGCTATCCGGCGCAGGACGGTCCTCCATCCTCCGGGTGCTCGAGGATCTTGGTTATGAAGCGGTGGATAATCCGCCGCTCACCCTGATCGAGGAGATGGTCAGCCGGGGCGACCGCTCCGTCGCCATCGGGATCGACGCGCGGAGCCGCGGGTTCGACGCCGCGACCGTGCTCTCCACCGTCGAGCGGTTACGTTTGAACCAGATGCTGCGGCCCGAGCTGGTGTTCGCCTATGCCGACGAGAGCGCGTTGCTGCGCCGCTACACCGAGACCCGGCGGCGCCATCCGCTCGCGCCGGGTGGGCGGGTGGTGGATGGGATCGCTACCGAGGCCGCGATGACGGCGCCGTTGCGCGAGGCTGCCGACCTGGTGATCGATACGTCGGACACGGCGTTGCCCGCCCTGCGGCGCGAGGTGGAGAGCCGCTTTGCTTGCAGCTCGCTCGGCCTGACGGTGTCGCTGATGTCGTTTGCCTACCCCCATGGCCTGCCGCGGGAAGCAGACCTGGTGTTCGACGCCCGCTTCTTGCGCAACCCGCACTACGATCCCCATTTGCGCCCGAAGACCGGAATGGACGCGGACGTCGCATCCTATGTGGAAGCGGATCCTGACTTTACGGTGTTCTTCGGCCAGATCGAAACCATGCTGAAGCTGCTCCTGCCGCGTTTTGTGCAGGAAGGAAAGAAATACGTGACCATTGCCGTGGGCTGCACGGGCGGGCGACACCGCTCCGTCTATATCATCGAGAAGCTCGCGTCGCGCATCGCCGCGGGATCCGGGCTTGACATGCGCAACGGTCAGATCACGGTTGCGCACCGGGAACTGCAGAAAGCCGCCATTGCGCTGCTGGATGCACCCCGTCAGGCACGGGAGGCCTGAGCGCACGACATGGTCCAGCCTTCAAGCAACAGGTCCGCAAACGGCCACTCCGCGCCTTGCAACTCGTCGATGTGCAAGTTCCTGATATGCCAGCGTCCGATCTGCAGTCCCCGGGCATGATCGGCCTCGTTCTCGTGTCTCACGGCCGCCTTGCCGAGGAGCTCCGCTTGGCCCTTGAGCACGTGGTCGGCCCGCAGGACCACATCGCCACCGTGTGTATCGGGCCGGAGGACGACATGGAGACCCGCCGGGCGGACATCCAGGCCTGCATCAAGAGCGTGGATGACGGCGACGGCGTCGTGCTGCTGACGGACATGTTCGGCGGCACGCCCTCCAACCTCGCGATCTCACTGATGGACCGGCCCGGCGTGGAGGTGATCGCCGGCGTCAACCTGCCGATGCTGGTCAAGCTGGCCAAGGTGCGTTGCCGCCGGCCATTGGACGAGTGCGTGGATTGCGCGCAGGTCGCTGGACGTAAATACATCGCCGCCGCCTCGCACGTGCTGCACGGGTGCAAGGTCAACGGCACCACCAATTGAGCCCGGCGCGCCCGCGATGAGCGAGCGGACATGAGCGAGCCGGGCGCCGCGGTCATCGCGCACGCGACCATTTGCAACCGCCGTGGCCTGCATGCACGGGCTGCTGCGAAGTTCGTCACCACCGCCGAAAGCTTTGCCGCCGAGGTGGAGGTCGAGGCATTCGGGCAGTCCGTGTCGGCGCAGTCCATCATGGGCCTCATGATGCTCGGCGCCGGAAAGGGGTCGGCCATCGAATTGCGCGGCACGGGTGTCGATGCGGCCGAAGCGGTGGCGGCGCTGACGGCCCTGGTCGAGGCCGGGTTCCATGAGACCGATTGACCCCGACGAGAAATCCTGCCGCTTCGAGCGCCGGCTGACGGGGCTGCCGGTCGCACCCGGCATCGCGATCGGGCCCGCGTTCGGCACCGTCGAGGCGCCGACGGTCATCACCCGCCACCGGATCGCCGCCGCCGATATCGAGGCGGAGCGCTCACGGTTGGATGCCGCCATCGCTGCCTCGCGCAAGCAACTGGGCAAACTGCGTGCGCGGCTGCACGTGCTGCCGGAGGATACGCAGGCCGAGATCGCGCCGTTGCTGGACGCCTATGTCCAGATGCTGGGATCCTCCCGCTTGTTGCGCGGCACGCGGCTGAGAATCGCTGAAGGGTTGCGCTCGGCGGAGCAGGCGGTGACGGACGAGGCCGAAGCGATCGCCGCCGCTTTGCTGACTGCCAACGCCGACGACCTGCCGGCTGGCCAGCGCCGTGCGGACGAGGTGCGGGAGATTGCGCGCCGGCTGGTCCGCAACCTGACGCGGGCGCCGTTCCGCTCGTTCGCCGGGCTGCCGCCGGGTTCGGTGCTGGTGGCGGAATGGCTGACCCCGGCGGATGCCGCCCTGATCGACCCGTCACGGGTGGCCGGGGTGGCAACCGACGAGGGGGGTGCCGACGGCCACACCGCGATCATGCTGCGCGCGCTCGGCATCCCCGCCGTGCTCGGCGCCATGGGTGTCAGCGGGCATATGCGGGCTGGCGGTTTGGTGGTGATCGATGGCGCAGCGGGCGTCGTGATCCTGGATCCGGTGCCTGCGACCATCGCCCAGGCACGCCGCGGCGTGATCGCTTTCGCCCGCCGGCAACAGCGCTGGGGCCGCCTGCGCCGCCTTCCCGCGGTGACGCTGTGCGGCACGGCGGTGGAGCTGCAGGCCAATCTGGAGATACCGGCCGAGTTGCCGCTGATCGCGCAGTCCGGTGCGCATGGTGTCGGGTTGCTGCGGACCGAGTTCCTGTTCATGAACCAGGACGTGCTGCCGGGGGAGATGGCGCAGGCCGAGATCTACGCCAGCGTGGTCGAGGCGATGGAGGGCGACAGCGTCACGATCCGGGTGCTCGATTGGGGCGGCGAGAAGGAAGTGGAGGCGCTGACGACTGCCGGCATCGTGCCGGACGCGAGCGACGCCAACCCGGCGCTCGGCATGCGGGGCATCCGGATGCTGCTGCAGCACCAGGACGTGCTCGCGACGCAGTTTGCCGCGATCCTGCGCGCTGCGGCATTCGGCCAGGTGCGCGTGATGCTGCCGATGGTGACCAACGTTGCCGAGGTGCGCGAGGCGCGTGCGGTGTATGAAGCCGCGGCGGCGAGGTTGCGTGCCCAGGGCGTCCGTTTGCCGGACGTGTTGCCGCCGCTCGGCGCCATGATCGAGGTTCCCGCCGCGAGCCTGTGCGCGGACGCGCTGGCCCGGGTGGCGGATTTCTTCGCCATCGGCAGCAACGATCTCACCATGTACACGCTGGCAGCCGACCGGGCGCAGTCCGAGGCGGGCAGCCCATACCGCCCGATGCATCCGGCCGTGCTGCGCCTGATCCGCATGACGCTGGCCGAGGGGGCCCGGGCCGGCATCCCTGTCTCGGTCTGCGGTGAGATGGCCGCCAACCCCCGCTACACGCCGTTGCTGCTGGGAATGGGCGTGCGCTCGTTCTCCACCAACGCGACCGCCGTGCCCCGGGTGAAGCAGGCGGTGCGCACCGCGACCTTGGCGGCCTGTGAGGCGCTGGCGGAGGCGGTGATGGCAGAGAGCGAACCGGAGGCGGTCGCCCGCTTACTGGGTGAGGCTCCCTAGCCTTCGGACAATCCCATTTCCGTAATGGACGCACCCGGCAGCCCCCGTTAGAGATGGCTGAAAGTTCATCGTCCAAGGAGTTCGCCCGTGAGCCACCCCAATTCCGCGCCGCTTGGCGGCACCGGTGTGAGCGCCAGCCATGTCGTCCACGCCAACCTGTTTCCGCCTGCCCTCGTGGCCGCCTCGATGCGCCGCGGCGAGGGCCGGCTCTCGGAGGATGGCGCGCTGATGGCCATGACGGGCGTCCACACGGGCCGCTCGGTGCAGGACAAGTTCGTGGTGGACGAGCCGGAGACCACGGCCGACGTGTGGTGGGGGCGCATCAACCAGAAGCTCGCCGCCGACAAGTTCGAAGGGCTGCGCGGCCATGTGGCGCAGTATCTGGGCGAGCAGCAGGAGCTGTTCACCCAGGACCTGTACGCCGGGGCGGACCCGGCGCACCGGGTGCGGGTGCGGCTGGTCACGTCCTCTGCCTGGCACGCGCTGTTCGCCCGCAACATGTTCATCCGCCCGCCCGCGGAGGAATTGGCCGGGTTCGAGCCGGACTACGTGATCCTGCACGCGCCGCACTACCAGGCGGATCCGGCGCGCGACGGGGTGCGCACCTCGACGGCCATCGCGCTGTCGTTTGCCAAGAAGCTGATCGTGATCGCCGGCACCGAGTATGCGGGGGAGATCAAGAAGTCGATCTTCACTGTCATGAACTGGAAGCTGCCGGCGGAGGGCGTGCTGCCGATGCACTGCAGCGCCAACATGAACGAGGCGAAGGAAGTGGCCTTGTTCTTCGGCCTGTCCGGCACCGGCAAGACCACGCTGTCGTCGGACCCGGCGCGGCCGTTGATCGGTGACGACGAGCATGGCTGGGGCGAGAACGGCATCTTCAACTTTGAAGGCGGCTGCTACGCCAAGGTGATCGACCTCAGCCGCAAGGCGGAGCCGGTGATCTGGGACGCGACGCACCGGTTCGGCACCGTGCTCGAGAACGTGCAGGCCAATGCGGCGGGCAAGCTGGACCTGACGGACAGCCGTGCGACGCCCAACACCCGCGCGTGCTACCCGATCGAGTTCGTGGCCAATGCCAGCAGCGCCGGCAAGGGCGGGCAGCCGAAGCACGTGGTGATGCTGACCTGCGACGCGTTCGGCGTGCTGCCGCCGATCGCCAAGCTGTCGGCGGGGCAGGCGATGTACCACTTCCTGTCCGGCTACACCGCGCGCGTGGCCGGCACGGAGAAAGGGATGGGGGGTGAGCCGCAGGCGACGTTCAGCACCTGCTTCGGCGCGCCGTTCCTGCCGCGCCGGCCGGAGGTGTATGGCAAGATGCTGGCCGAGTTGATCGGGCGGTATGGTGCGGATTGCTGGCTGGTGAACACGGGGTGGTCCGGTGGCGGGTATGGCGTCGGCCAGCGGATGCCGATTCAGCACACGCGCGGCCTGCTGAATGCGGTGCTGGACGGCACGTTGGCCCGAGTGCAATTCAAGAAGGACCCGGTGTTCGGGCTGATGGTGCCGACCGGGGTGCCTGGCATTCCGGACGAGGTGCTGAACCCGCGCGAGGCTTGGGCGGACAAGGCGGAGTACGACCGCACGGCGCATCATTTGGCTGGGTTGTTCGAGAAGAACTTCGCCACGTTCCAGGATGGGGCGAGCGAGGACGTGCGGAACAGCGCGATCCGGGCGGCGGCTTGATCTTGCTTCCCCCCTCCCGTTGAGGGAGGGGGACGGTTAGCGGAACTTGACGAGCCGGCCGGTCGGCTCCCCTAGCACTTCGTCCTCCCGCATCACCGGCCGGCCGCGCACGATCGTGGCGACGGGCCAGCCGGTGATCGCCATGCCGGCGAAGGGGGTCCAGCCGCAGGGCGAGACGATCCACGACTCCTCGATGACACGGCGGCGCTTCAGGTCCACCAGGGTGAAGTCCGCATCGTAGCCCGCGGCTAACCGACCTTTGCCGATTGCGCCGTAGACCCGCGCCGGACCCGCGCACATCAGGTCCACCAGGCGGCCGAGGGTGAGCCGCCCTGCGTTCACGTGGTCCAGCATTACCGGGACCAGCGTCTGCACGCCCGTCAGCCCGGCCGGCACCTCGGGCCAGGGTTTCAGCTTGGCGGCGCGCGGATGCGGGGCGTGGTCGCTGCCGATCGTGTCGGCCGTGCCGTCCCGCACCGCCGCCCACGCGGCCTCCCAATGCTCCTTGCCGCGGATGGGCGGGTTCATCACGCCGAAACCGCCCAACTGGTCGTAGACGTCCGGCGCCCACTGGGTGAGGTGGTTCACCAGCAGTTCCACCGTGGCGATGTCCCGGTGATCGCGCAGCAATTCCAGTTCGCCCGCGGTGGACACGTGCAGGATATGCGCCGGCCGGCCGGTTTTCCGTGCCAGCGCCATCAGCCGCCGGGTGCCGAGCAGGGCGCACTCCTCGTCCCGCCACTCCATGTGGCTGCGATACGGCATGCCGGAATGGAACATCGGCTTGCGCTCTTGCAGCCGGTATTCGTCCTCGCTGTGATAGGCGACGCGGCGGCGGCCGGAGCGCATCACCGCTTCCAGGCTGGCGTCGTCCTCGACCAGCAGGTCCCCGGTCGAACTCCCTGCGAACACCTTGACCGCGCACACGCCCGGCAGCGTCTCGAGCCCGCCCAACTCCGGCGTGTTGGCCTTGGTGGCGCCGACATACAGCCCGAAATCGCACCAGCTCGTGCCCTCGACGTAACCCTGTTTCCAGGCGACACGCTCGGCGCTGGTGATGGCGGGGCTGGTGTTCGGCATGTCGAACACGGCGGTGAGGCCGCCCAGCACGGCGGCCTTGGTGCCGGTCGGGATGGTTTCGATCGCCGGGTCACCCGGGTCCCGGAGGTGGACGTGAGGGTCGATGAGGCCGGGCAGCACGTGCAGGCCGAGGGCGTCAATGG
Source organism: uncultured Acetobacteraceae bacterium (assembly GCA_964247705.1). Classification (GTDB taxonomy): domain Bacteria; phylum Pseudomonadota; class Alphaproteobacteria; order Acetobacterales; family Acetobacteraceae; genus LMUY01. Next base: position 97,684 of record CAXTVQ010000005.1, read on the forward strand.
TTTCGTCCGCGGTGCCGGCGACGCCGATGGCGGCGATGCGGCCGTTCAACACGCCGATATCGGCCGTGGCTTCGCCCCAGGGCAGCACCGCGGTGCCGCCGCGGATCAGCAGGTCGTAGTGCGGCACTACTCCTCCGGCTCCGTGGTGAACATCAGCGGGTAGCCCTCCTTGCGTGCGAGATCGGTGGCGTTGGTGGCCTTGCTTTCCGCCACGTCCTTGGTGAACACGCCCACCACGCACACGCCGCGCTTGTGCGCCGTGATCATGACGCGGCGGGCCTGTTCCTCCCCCATGCCGAACTCCGCCCGCAACACGCGCACCACGAACTCGCGCGGCGTGTAGTCGTCGTTGACCAGCATGACCTTGTGCAGCTTGGGCCGCTCGGGCTTGAGCACCGTGTCGGTGCGGTCGATGGTGATCGGCTTGTCCATGGGTGTGCCTTATGCCTCGGTTATGGGTCCGGGTGGCAGACGCCGCCGTTCTACGCCTGCACGGGCGGGCAGGTCGAGCCTTTCGGCAGGTGGGCATGGCGGGCGGGAGTGGTAGGCTAAACGCGTACCCGTGCCATCGCGTGGCAGTCCACGTAACACCCGTCGCGGAACCCGTAGGCCACATGCGTGCCCTCCACCGCGAACCCGAACCGGCGGTACAGGGCCAGCGCAGGCGCGTTGTCCGTCCAGACGGTCAGCTCCACCCGGCGCAGCCCGAGCCATTGGTCCGCCGCGTCCAGCAGCGCCGCGAGCAAGGCGCTGCCCGTCCCCCGCCCGGTCCAGGCATCATGCACGCCCATTCCGAGCTGGCCGACATGCGACCGGCGCCCTGATAGCGAGGTGAGTGAGGCGCTGCCGATGACCTGCCCGTCCACCTCCGCCAGCACGGACAGCACATCCGCCGACCGCTCCATACGGCCGCGGATGTGCTCCGTCGTGCGGAACGGCAATTGCAGCGTGCCCCAGCGGAACCCGGGCAGGTTGGTCAGCGCGGCGATCGCCTCGGCGTCTTTCGGCTCGGCTGCCCGGATTCGCAGGCCGGGTATCTTCGCGTCAGGCGGGATGGTTTGTTGCATGATTGCGCTCTCCGTCGTGAACCGGACCGGAAAGGGCCGCCCTCACCGTGTCCGGTGGGGCTGGGTGGATGCGGCCGGCGCTAGCGCACGGATCCCCTCAGCCCACCGAAGCGGGTCATGAGATGGGTCGTGAGCTTGCCGCCGAAGCTGCGCATGCTGGTAGCTTCTCCCCGGGCGAGGCCCGTGTAAAGTCCGTTTCGCGAACGATCGGAGGGCGGGTGATGGACGGGACAGTGGAGCCAGGGTGCTGAGTGCTGCCATCCGCCTAGAGGCGCCGAGCCTCGCGTGGCTGCCGGCGTATGCCGAGGCGCTGCGGGCAGGGTGGTCGCCCAACACGCTGCGTGACGTGTGCAGCGAGGAGTTGGCTGCCATCGCCGCGGACCCGAAGGAAGCTTTGCGGTCGATCTGCAAGACCGATGGCGGCCGCCGCATGCCGGACGGAACGGTTCGGCCGTGGTTGCCCGGCTGCGTGTTCTGGATCTTCGACGAGACGTTCTGCGGCGCCATCAACCTGCGCTATCAACCTGGCACACAGGACCTGCCGCCCGGCGTATCCGGCCATCTCGGCTATACGCTGGTGCCGTGGAAACGTGGGCTGGGCTACGCGAAGGAGGCAGTGCGCCAGATGCTGCCGATCGCGGCCCAGGTTACGGGGCTGCCCCGGATAAGTGCCGCTTGTCACATGGAGAACGCCGCATCCCGTGCGGTGATCGAGGCGAATGGCGGTGTGTTCGACGGGACCACCGCCGATGGCAGCCTGTTGTTCCAGATCGACCTGCCGGAACCAACCGGATTTGCCTAATCCGGCATCGGTTGTTCGCCTGTATGCTGTCGGTTTAAGCTATTGGGCTGAAAGTTGCCTCGTTTATAGGTCACGGCTGCTTGACACCAAGCGACCCCGTGCCGTTACTTTGCGCCAGGCGAGCCCAACAACGCCGTCAGGGATGATACGGCCAGCCAGGTGAGCAAGCCGCTTCGGTTTGCGCGAAAGGGGTGCCGTCCGATGCGTACAACGAGCCGAGCGATCGGGCATTCCCCTCTTAGGATCATCCGTATAGCCGCCGCGGCGCTCCTGCTTACCGTCCCCGCGTGGTTGGGCGTGCAGCCGGCCGCGGCCGAGGGCGTGCTGACGGTGGCGATGACGGCCGGGGACCTCCCCGTGGATACCGGCACGCCGGACCAGGGGTTCGAGGGGCTGCGCTTCGTCGGCTACAACCTGTACGACTCGCTTGTGCTGTGGGATTTGTCGCAGGGCAGCAAGGCGTCCGACATCAAGCCTGGTCTCGCGACCGAATGGCACGTCGATCCGGACAACCACAAGCGCTGGATCTTCACCCTGCGCCAGGGCGTGAAATGGCACGATGGGTGTGACTTCACCGCCGACGACGTGATCTGGAATTTCGCACGCATCAGCGACACCAAGGCGCCGCAATTCTACACGCAGCAATTCGCGCTTAACCGGGCGTACCTGACCAACTTCGACAGTATCGAGAAAGTCGACGACCACACCGTCGCGATCAATACCAAGTTCGTCGAATCGCTGTTCCCGTATGACATGTCCTACGTGCTGATGGTCAGCCGCTGCCGGGCGGAGGCGCTGCATGACGACTGGAACGCCTATACCACGCAGCCGTCCGGCACCGGGCCGTACCGTTACGCCAGCATGACGCCGCATGAGCGCATGGAACTGGTGCCGAACAAGGATTACTGGGACAAGTCCCGCATCCCGAAGCAGGACCGGCTGATCCTGCTGCCGATGCCCGAGGCGGCGACGCGGACGGCGGCGCTGCTGTCCGGCCAGGTGAACTTCATCGAGGCGCCGGCGCCGGACGCGATCCCCGTGCTGAAGCGGGCCGGGATGCAGATCGTGACCAACACGTATCCGCATAACTGGCCGTATATCCTGAACTTCACGCGGGGGCCGTTCACCGACCTGCGGGTGCGGCAGGCGGCGAACTACGCGATCAACCGCGACGACGTGGTGGACCTGGTGGGCGGGCTGGCGACGCCGGAATATGCCGAGGTGCCGCCGACCATGCCGTATTACGGCCACCCTAAGATCTACAAGTTCGACGTGGCGAAGGCCAAGGCGCTGCTGAAGGAGGCGGGCTGCCTGCCGTGCAAGGTCACGCTGGCGATCTCCACCTCCGGCTCCGGGCAGATGCAGTCGTTGCCGATGAACGAGCTGGTGAAGCAGCAGCTCGAGGACGCCGGGTTCCAGGTGACGCTCGACGTGATGGATTGGAACGCGCTGCTGGACGTGAGCCGGTCGGGGGTGCCGAAGTATCCGAACATCGATGGAATGAACGCTTCCCGCGGGCTGCTGGACCCGGTGAGCGCGATCATCAAGCCGGTTGCCAGCGCATACTGGTCGCCGGCGGGCAGCAATTGGGGGCATTTCGGCACGCCGGAAGCGGACGGCCTGGTGAAGCAGATCTTCGAGGAGTTCGACCCGGCGAAGCGGATGGTCCTGCTGACCAAGCTGCATGAATACGAGTCCGAGCAAGCGCTGATGATCTTCGTGGTGCACGACCTGAACCCGCGTGCGCTCTCGCCCAAGGTGCACGGCTTCGTCCAGGCGCAGAGCTGGTTCCAGGATCTGACGCCGATCAGCGTTTCCCCGTGAAGAGCTGTTTCCAGGACCTGACCCGGACGACCGCACCGCCATAGGAGGAGCCTGATGCTCGGCTACATCCTGCGCCGCATCCTGTTCGCCGTCCCGATCGCGCTCGGGGTCAGCATCGTGTGCTTCTCGCTGGTGTATCTCGCGCCAGGCGATCCGTTGCAGACGGTGCTGCCGCCGGATGCGACGGCGGAGACGATCGCCATCGTGAAGCACGCGTACGGGTTCGACCGGCCGATCCCGGTGCAGTACGTGATCTGGCTGTGGCACGTGCTGCACGGTGATTTCGGACGCTCGATCGCGACGCAGCGGGCGGTGACGCTGGAGGTGTTCGGCTCGCTGGCGAACACGGCGATGCTGGCGCTGTTCGCCGTGCCGGTGTCGTTCGTGACCGGGTTCACCATGGGGGCGATCGCCGGGTGCTTCCCCGGGCGCATCCTGGACCGGCTTGTGACGGGGGCGGCGGTGATCGGGGTGAGCTTGCCGAACTACTGGCTCGGTCTGGTGCTGGTGATCCTGTTCGCCGTCGAGTACATGGTGCTGCCGGCGAGCGGGATGGGCGTGTCCGGCTCGGCCTCGTTTACGCTGACGAGCTGGGCGGACGTGAAGTTCCTGATCCTGCCGGTGATTACGCTGACGATGATTCCGATCGGCATCATCGCGCGCGTGACGCGCGCGGCGGTCGCCGAGGTGCGCAACCAGGATTTCGTGACCACGCTGCGGGCGATGGGGCTGGGCGAGGGCGCGGTGATCCGTCACACGCTGAAGAACGCCTCGCCGCAGGTGTTGGCGGTGATGGGGCTGCAGTTCGGCTACCTGATGGGCGGCTCGATCCTGGTGGAAACCGTGTTCACCTGGCCGGGCAGCGGGTTTCTGTTGAACAAGGCGATCATCAACCGGGACATCCCCGTGCTGCAGGGCACGATCCTGGCGCTGTCGCTGGTGTTCGTGCTGACCAACCTGATCGTGGACCTGTTGCAAGCGACGCTCGACCCGAGGATCCGCCGCGCATGAGCAAGCAAGCCGTGATGCCCGCGTCCGCCCTCTCTACGCCGGACAGGGCGGTGGATGCCGAGCTCGAGCTGATGGGGGCGCCGGCCACGCGGGTGCGGGGCTACTGGCGCTCGGTGGTGTACCGCCTCAGCCATGATTGGGTGACGCTCGCGTTCGGGGCCGTGGTGCTGGCGATCATCCTGCTGGCGATCTTTGCGCCGCTGATCGCGCCGTTCGATCCGTACCAGCAGAGCATCATCGGCCGGTTAAAGCCGTTCGGCTGGCGCGGGCATCCGTGGGGGACGGACGAGTTGGGCCGCGACATGATGAGCCGGCTGATCTATGGCGGGCGCATCTCGCTGACCATGGGGCTGGTTCCGGTGCTGATCGCGACGGCGGTGGGCGGCACGCTCGGCATCATCGGCGGGTTCGCCGGGAAGGTGACCAACACCGCGATCATGCGCACGATGGACGTGTTCTACGCCTTCCCGTCGATCCTGCTGGCGGTGGCGATTTCCGGGGCGATGGGCGGCGGGATCCTCAACGGCATCTTCTCGCTGAGCCTGGTGTTCATTCCGGCGATGTGCCGCATCGCGGAGACGGCGACGGCGCAGATCAAGAACCTGGATTACATCGAGGCGGCGCGGGCGAGCGGGGCCGGCACGCTGACCATCGTGCGGCACCATGTGCTGGGCAACGTGCTGGGCCCGGTGTTCATCTATGCGTCGAGCCTGGTCAGCGTGAGCATCCTGCTGGCGTCTGGCTTGTCGTTCCTGGGATTGGGCGTGCAGCCGCCGGAGCCGGATTGGGGCTTGATGCTGAGCACGCTGCGGCAATCGATCTACGTGGACCCGCTGGGATGCGCGCTGCCGGGGGTCGCGATCTTCATCACCTCGATCTGCTTCAACCTGGTGAGCGACGGGGTGCGGGCGGCGATGGACGTGCGGATTTGAACGCCTACGTCGACGCCCGGGACCGCGGCGGCGCGTCGCAGCCGATGCTGATCGCGCGCGACCTCCGCCGCCATTTCAAGGTGAAGGGCGCCGGCAAGGGTGCGGTGGTGCGCGCGGTGGACGGCATCTCGTTCACCCTGTTCAAGGGCGAGACCCTCGGCGTGGTGGGCGAGTCCGGCTGCGGCAAGTCCACACTGGCGCGGCTGCTGCTGCACCTCGTGGTGCCGGACCATGGCGAGCTGATCTTCGATGGCGATGCGGTGGGCGAGGACCGGGGTGTCACCATCGCGGACCTGCGGCGGCAGGTGCAGATGGTGTTCCAGGACAGCTACTCCTCGCTCAACCCGCGCATGCCGGTGCAGGACTCGATCGCGTTCGGCCCGATGGTGAACGGGCGCAGCAAGCCCGAGGCGCGCCGGATCGCGCAGGACATCCTGGTCAAGGTCGGGCTTAGGCCGGACCTGTTCGGGCCGCGCTATCCGCACGAGCTGTCCGGCGGGCAGAAGCAGCGGGTGAACATCGCCCGTGCGCTGGCGGTCGGGCCGCGGATGGTGATCCTGGACGAGGCGGTGTCCGCGCTGGACAAATCGGTCGAGGCGCAGGTGCTGAACCTGCTGCGCCAGCTCAAGCGCACGCTCAACCTCACCTATCTGTTCATCAGCCACGACCTGAACGTGGTGCGCTACATCAGCGACCGGGTGCTGGTGATGTATCTTGGCCAGGTGGTGGAGCTTGGCCCGGCCTCGGGCGTGTTCGGTGCGGCGCGGCATCCTTACACGCAGGCGCTGCTCGGTTCGCGGCTGTCGATGGACGCGTCGCGCCGGGTGGAGGCGCCGCCGTTGGTCGGGGATCCGCCGAGCCCGATCAACCCGCCGTCCGGCTGCCGTTTCCGGACGCGCTGCCCGCATGCGGAGGACGTTTGTGAGAGCATCATGCCGGTCCTGGGCGAGTGGGCGAACCGCGCTTCCCACATCGCGGCGTGTCACATGACGGATCCGGACTCCGGCCACACCCTGGCGGGGACGGCGTAATGGATGGGATGCTTGCCCCGGCGCCGCTGCTCGAAGTGGACGATCTCTCGGTCCAGTTCGTCTCCCGCGAGGCCACCGTCAACGCGGTGAGCGGGGCGAGTTTCAGCCTTCGCGCGGGCGAGGTGCTGTGCCTGCTGGGCGAGTCCGGCTCCGGCAAGTCGGTCACGTTGCGGGCGCTGATGCGGCTGCTGCCGAACCGGGCGCGGATCGGCGGGCGGGTGAGCGTGGCGGGGAAGGACGTGCTCGCGCTGCACGGCCGCGCGCTGCAGAGCTACCGCGGCGGCGACGTGGCGATGGTGTTCCAGGAGCCGATGACCGCCCTCGACCCGGTCTACACCATCGGTCAGCACCTGACGGAGATGATCCGGCAGCATAAAGGCGGTTCGCGCACGGCGGCCCGTGCGCGGGCGATCGAGCTGCTGGACCTGGTGAAGATCCCGGGTGCGGCGCGCCGGGTGGACGCGTATCCGCACGAGCTGTCCGGCGGGTTGCGGCAGCGGGCGATGATCGCGATCGCGCTGTCCTGCGGGCCGCGGCTGCTGCTGGCGGACGAGCCGACGACGGCGCTGGACGCGACGGTGCAGATCCAGGTGCTGATCCTGCTGCGGCGGCTGCAGCAGGAGCTGGGCATGGGCACGATCTTCGTCACGCACGATCTGGGCGTCGCGGCGGAAATCGCGGACCGGGTTGCGGTGATGTATGCGGGGCGGGTGGTCGAGGAGGGCCCGGTCGGCGACGTGCTGCGCGCGCCGGCGCACCCGTACACCGCGGGGCTGCTCGCCTCCACCGTGCACGACCAGCCGCCGGAGGAGGATATCGCGGCCATTCCCGGCAGCCCGCCCGATCTGCGCCGGCTGCCGCCGGGTTGTTCGTTCGCGCCGCGCTGCAGCCTGGCGATGGCGGCTTGCCGGCAGGGTTTCCCGGAGCCGGTGTACCCCGCGCCGGGCCGCATGGCGCGCTGCCTGCGGGTGGCGGACGTGTTGAACGCCAAAACAGGAGAGTTGGTATGAAGGGCGTCTCCCTCCCGCAATCCGTGGTGGACCGCGTGCGCGCCAAGCGGGGCACGGAGCATATCTTCTCCGCCTTGGACGGTGCGCGCACGGCGCTCGTGGTGGTGGACATGCAGAACGCGTTCATGGACGACGCGGTGGGCCACGCCGTGTGCCCGGCGGCGCGGGATATCGTGCCCGCGGTCAACCGGCTGGCGGGCGCGGTGCGGCAGGCCGGGGGCGGGGTGTTCTGGGTCCGCAACACGTATGACCCGGTGGACGAGGTGGACTGGTCCGTGATGCAGGAGATGGCGACGCCGGAAGGCCGCCGCCGCCGGGCCGCCGCGATGGCGGAGGGCACGCCGGGCCATGCGCTGTGGCCGGCGCTGGATGTTCGGGCGGAGGATGTGCAGGTGAGGAAGCGGCGGTTCAGCGCGTTCCTGCCGGGTTCGTCCGAGCTGCCGGAGCTGTTGCGGGCGCGGGGGTTCGACACGGTGCTGATCACGGGGACCGTCACCAACGTGTGCTGCGAGTCCTCCGCGCGGGATGCGATGATGCGCAATTTCCGGGTGGTGATGGTGAGCGATGCGAATGCGGCCAACACGCCGGAGGAGCATGATGCGGCGCTGGTGTCGCTGTACCTGACGTTTACGGACCTGATGGATACGGACATGATCATCGCCCGCCTGGCGCAACCTGCCGCGCAGGCGGCTTGAGAGAGGGAACGACCATGGCCGAGCTGCCCGACGATGCTGTGCTGATGCAGGAGCTGGACGTGCTGGCCAAGCGCGCCGGCTTGGTCATTCCCGAAGCGCGTAGGCCTGGCCTGTTCAACGGCTTCAAGGACCTGCGCCGGATGGTGGCCCTGCTGCGCCAGCCGCGCACGGCCGCGAGCGAGCCGGCGGCCACGTTCACGATCGACACCATTACGCGGAGGTTGGGCGCATGACCGCGCTCCATGAGTTGTCGATTGCCGAAGCCGGACGGGCTTTGCGGTCCGGCGAGGTGACCTCGGTGGCGCTGACCGAGGATGCGTTGTCCCGCATCGCGGCGATCGACGGGCAGTTGGACAGTTTCATCACCGTCACGGCCGACCGTGCGCGGGCGGATGCCGCGGCGGCCGACGCCGCGTTCAAGCAGGGCGTGGACAAGGGCCCGTTGCAAGGCGTGCCCTATGCGCTGAAGGACATCTACGACACGGCGGGGATCCGCACGACGTGCCACTCCAAACTGCGGGAGCACGTGGTTCCCGCAGAGGATTCGGTGGTCGCGGCCAAGCTGGCGGCGGCGGGGGGTGTATTGCTCGGCAAGCTGGCGACGCACGAGTTCGCGCTGGGCGGGCCGTCGTTCGACCTGCCGTTTCCGCCGGCGCGCAACCCTTGGAACCGGGACCATATGCCGGGCGGCTCCTCCTCGGGGTCCGGGGCGGCGGTTGCGGCCGGGTTGGTGCGCATGGCGATGGGGTCGGACACCGGCGGTTCGATCCGCGGTCCGGCCGGGTATTGCGGCACGGTGGGGCTGAAGCCCACGTACGGCTTGGTGTCGCGGCGCGGCGTGTTTCCGCTGTCGACGACGCTCGACCATTGCGGGCCGCTGTCCTGGACGGTGGAGGACTCCGCCATCACGCTCTCGCTGCTTGCGGGGTACGATCCGCTGGACCCGGCGAGTGTGGACCGTCCTAAGGCAGACTACCTTGCAAGCCTGCATGAGGGCGTGCGTGGCCTGCGCATCGGCGTGCCGCGGGGCTTTTTTGCCGAGGCCTCGGGCGCCTCGCCGGAAGCCGTCGCGTCGATCGATAAGGCGGCGCAGACATTGGCGGAGCTGGGCGCCACGGTGGAGCAGATCACCCTGCCGGATTACGAGCTGTTCAACGCGTGCGGGCGCGTGACCATGTTCAGCGAGGCCTACGCGATCCACGAGCAGGACTACCAGAACCGCCCGCTCGACTTCGGGCAGCTCACTTGGATGCGCATGACACTGGGCGCATTCGTGACGGCGGCGGATTTGCACCAGGCGACGCGGCTCCGGCGCGAGCTATGCGAGGCGGTCAGCCGCCAATTGCTGACGTATGATGCGCTGATCACCGCCAACACCCTGACCACGGCGCCGGCTTTGGCGGAGATCGATCCCAACAACCCGCCGAACTACCCGATCCAGACGATGGCGTTCAACGTCACCGGGCACCCGGCAATGGCGATCCCGACCGGGTTCGCGGCGAACGGGCTGCCGCTGTCGATGCAGATCGTCGGGCGGGCGTTCGACGAGGCGACGGTGCTGCGGATCGGCGCCGCGTTCGAGAAGGCGACGGGACTGACGAGCCGGCGGCCGGCCTGCGCGATGGTTCGACGCTAATTCCGCGGGTTCTCCGCCCAAAGCGCCCTCACTCCGACCCTCTCCGGTGAAGGACGGGAGAGGGAGCAGAGGCGGGAGAGGGAGAAGAGGTGCGGCGGAGGCCATTTCCGAATGGCGCCGATGCGGGTAACGTTCCGCGCGCAACCGATACACGCTGGGAGTAAACACAATGTTTCGACGGATGATGCTGGCGACGGCCGGCGCCATGGCGCTCACGCTTGCCGCCGGGGCTGCGCAGGCTCAGGTCAAGATTGCCGCGGCAGGGCCGATGACGGGGCAATACGCCGCGTTCGGTGCACAATTGAAGAACGGCGCCGAGCAGGCGGTGGCCGACCTGAACAAGGCGGGCGGCGTGCTCGGCCAGCAGATCCAGCTCAACATCGGCGATGACGCCTGCGACCCGCGCCAGGCGGTGTCGGTGGCCAACCAGTTCGCCAGCCAGGGCGACAAGCTCGTGGTCGGGCATTTCTGCTCCGGCAGTTCGATCCCGGCCAGCAAGGTGTATGCGGAGGAGGGCATCCTCGAGATCACGCCGGCCTCCACCAACCCGGACTTCACTGACAAAGGGAGCTGGAACACGTTCCGCGTCTGCGGCCGTGACGACCAGCAGGGCCAGGTGGCAGGCGACTACATCGCCGCACACTATAAGGACGACAAGATCGCGGTGCTGAACGACAACACCGCCTACGGCAAGGGCCTGGCCGACGAGACTGAAAAGAACATGGAGGCGAAGGGGGTCAAGCCGACGCTCGTCACCGCCTATACGCCCGGCGAGAAGGATTACTCGGCTCTGGTCAGCCGAATGAAGGCGGCCGGAATCCAGGTGATCTATATCGGCGGCTATCACACCGAGGCCGGGCTGATCATCCGTCAGGCCAAGGAACAAGGTATGAACCCGACGCTGATCAGCGGCGATGCGCTGGTCACGAAGGAATTCTGGCAGATCTCCGGGCCTGCCGGCGAAGGCACGATGATGACATTCGCGCCCGACCTGGAGAAGCGCGCGCAGGCGGCTGCCGTGGTCAAGGAGTTCAAGGACAAGGGGATCGATCCGGAGGGCTACACGCTCTACAGCTACGCCTCGGTGCAGATCTGGGCGGAAGCGGCTACGAAGGCCGGGACGGTCGACCCGCACAAGGTGGCGGCGACGCTGAAGAGTGATGGCCCGTGGCCGACGATCATCGGACCCATCACGTTCGATTCCAAGGGCGACGTGGAGGGGCCAAGCTACGTGTTCTACGTGTGGAAGGACGGCAACTACAGCGAGATGTAGCCGCCGGATGGACCCTCCCCGACCTGGGGAGGGTCCGCAGCCGTCCTACGACTTGTCGAGCGCGTCGCGAGCCGAGTCCTTGACCCCGCCCACGGTGTTCTGGACCTTGCCGGATGCCTTGTCGGCCTTGCCTTCGGCCTCCAGCTTCGTGTCGCCCGTCAGCTTGCCGGCGCCTTCTTTCACAGCGCCTTTGGCCTGGTCGAGCGCACCCTTGATACGGTCGGTATCCATAGCGTTTACTCCGAAGCGGCTTGATGCCGTGTGACCATAACGAAGCATGGGCCGGGCGGTTTCAGCCCAGGGTCCGCCTCAGACGGAGGGCGCTTGCTGTAGCCGCCGCGTCGGCTGCGTGCCGTTCACACCGCCCGATGCGTCCACTTTCGGGATGTACCGCGTACGGCGGGCAGTGTCCCCCGCGTTGGCGTCACGCGTGCTCATCGTCACGGCACAGGCAATGTCCAACGCGGTGACGCCAGCGACGAGCAGGGTGGCGATCGCGGCCGATCCACGCCGCTTGTTGCGGGGGTTGAGCGCCAGGGCTAGCGCCGCAAGGTCCATCGCGTCACCGGCGACGCGGGACCAGGGGCCGGAGGGGGACCAGGGCTTGCCCATGATCATGCCGCCGGCAAATAGCTCCCGAAAGCCGAAGGAGCGCACCAGGGTCGCTCCCCCGGGCAGGCCGAGGTTGCGAGACAAGGCCTTGGGCGCGGCCACTTCCAGTGCCCCCAGGGCGAGGCTGAACCCGCCCAACAGGCGATTTACGACGATGGCGTTCATGCTCTTTCCTCCTTCGGCAGCAACCAGGACAGCGAGCGCACCAGCGCACCCGATGCATCGCTGCCCTCGAACAAATGGCCGTGGGCGAACACCACGCGCTCGGGATGCAGGGCGACCAGACGGCTGGCAGCCTGCTGCGCCCGCTTGCCGCCGGCACTGACTACTGCGCGCAGATGGGCCGGGGCGCGGCCGAACGGCGCCGCGTTGCCGAGCAGCCGTGCGAGTGGGCGCAACGCGGCGGGAAGGCGGGGGAGTTCGAAGTTCTGCACCAGGTCGGCCAGCACCAGCGTGCGGGACGGGCGGTGGAACAGCGCCACCTCGGTGAACCCCAGGGCGCCCGGGACCGGGATCAGGTCCAACGTGGACGCCCATTCGGCGGGCGCTTCGTCGGACAGGATGGCATCGATGCGAAGGCCGGACTTCTTCACCTGTTCGCGCCGCGACAGGCCGGGCGCGGCCCAGAGCTTTGCCTGGGGGTAGGTGCGCTGCCACTCGGGGGCATACATCCAGTGGGCCAGGTTCGGCGCCACGATGGCGCGGACGGGGCCGAGCGCATCCATCTCCGCGCGCAGACCCGGCGTGGAGCGGGTGGGGGAGTGCAGCAGCAGGCCGCCGTCCGGCAGCTTGATCACCGTCATGCGCAATGGGGCCACGCCGTGCAGCGGGCCGCTGTCCACGATCCAGATCCCGTCGGCCAGCGGCTTGAGCGTGTCCACCGGGTCATACGTCGGCGGCAGGTCCGTGCCCTTCAGTTGCGCGCGCAGGGTGGCATCGGCGACCGCGACCGCGGTGACGCCGGCGGCGAACAGCAACGTGCCCGCGACGGGGCGCCGCCGGGTCGCGATGACGCCGGCGGTTGCCACGGCTCCGCCCACGGCGAAGTCGAACTTGGTGAGCTTGGGCATGGTCTACTCCGGCGCTTCGCAGGGACAATCGCGCGACGGGGGGCGGCGTTGCGTCGCGAGTGGCGTCACGAGTGGTAAAATCGGCAGAGTGAAGGGGCGATCATGCGTGGAACGGCGCCGACTGTTTACTTCCTCACCCATCCGGACGTGCTGATCGATCCTGCAGTGCCGGTGATGGACTGTCCGCCCTACTGCTGATGGCGATCGCGCCCGGCAGCGCGGGCGCGATACCGGCCTAACCCCTTACTTCGGCTGGACGGAGGGGGCGTTGTTGCTGCTCCCGGGGGGTGGGATTACTGGCATGAGCCCCGGTTGCGCCGGGCGAACGACGTTCATGTTGCTGCCCGTTGCGGGGGGGCTGATGACGCCGTTATGGGCGCTGCCGCCCGGCACGTCTGGCCGGGCGCTGGTCGACGGTGCGGGTATAGCGGTTTGCGGCCCACTGCTGTCGGCTGGTTGCGCGCGGGCGTTGCTGGCAAGCGCCAGGATAGCGGCCAAGCCGGCCGCCAACCCAAACGCAGGCCGTGTCACGGTCCTCACAGGGTGCCCAGTTCGCGGATCAGCGGGGCCGCGGCTGGGTTCCGCGCCTCGTTCCGCAGCACGATGTCGCTGCTCGATACGCTGCGGCCGTAGTAGTCGGCGTCCGCCTGGCGGCGCGGTTCGACCAGTGTGCCGTCGAGGCTGATGCCGGCATAGGCGCCGGACGCGGAGGCCCAGACGATGATGTCGGCGCCGGCATTCGCGGTGGTGGCGCCTTCGACGGTCGAGCCGAGCGTCGCCACGGCAATGCCGGCGTCCGCGCCGATCTTGAACCGGTCCTGCATCAAGGCCTGCAGCGCCCGGTCGCTCATGACGAACATGATCATCTCCGATTCCTGCGCGCCGATCTGCAGGCCGAAGCTCGCCGAGCCGACGGTGTAGAACGCCGGGTCGCTCCAGCCATGGGCGCCGCGCACCATGAGCACGGCTTCGCCGCCTTCGCCGCCGACGAAGAACCCGGCCTTGAAGATGCGCGGTGCGATCACGATCGCCTTGGCTTCGTGCAGCAGGGTCCGGGCATTGCCGAACTCCTTGTCGCGCCGAAGATCCTGCAGGGTGCCGATGGCATGGTCCACGACCGCCTGCTCGTCGCCGGCTGCTGCGCGGGCCGGGTGGATCGCCGCGCCGGCCGACAGCAACGCCGCGACGAAGGCCGCCGTGATTGAACGCCCGAGATATGTCATTCCAAGCCACTCCAAAATCGGCCTCATGGAGGCCTCGCTCAGGGTCAAGAACGCGCTTGCGGTGCAAATGGTTGGCGGCTGCGCCGATTCCATCCTGACCCGCGCGCAGTTGCCTTACCTCGTCGCACCGGCGACCATGGCGCCATGAGCGTTGCCCTGACCCGCCCGCGCCGGTTCGGTTTTGCCCGCCGGCTGCTCGAGAGCCCAGGGGCCGTCGCGGGCCTGTGCGTCATGGCCGCGTTGGTCGTGGTCGCTGCCGCCGCGCCGCAGGTTGCCCCGCACGGCCCGACCGAGCAGTTCCGTGAGTTCTTCCTCGCCCCGCCGTTCCGGCTGGCCCGGTTTCCGCTCGGCACCGATAGCCTGGGCCGCGATATCCTCTCCCGGCTGATCTACGGCGCCCGGCTGTCGCTGTTGATCGGGGCGGTGGTGGTGGCGATCTCCTTCACCTTCGGCACGCTGCTCGGCCTGACCGCGGCGTTCGCCGGTGGGGTCCTGGACGTGGCCATCATGCGGCTGATGGACGTGCTGCTGGTGTTCCCGTCGCTGCTGCTGGCGATCGTGGTGGTGGCGATCCTTGGGCCGGGGCTGACCAACGCGATGCTGGCGGTGGCCGTCGTGCTGCTGCCGGGTTACGTGCGGCTGTCGCGGGCGGCGGCACTGGGGGAGCTCGCGCGCGAGTACGTGGTGGCGACCCGCTCGGCCGGGGCGGGGGTGCTGCGGCTGATGCTGCTGGTGGTGCTGCCCAACTGCCTGGCGCCGCTGATCGTGCAGGCGACGCTCGGGTTCTCCTCGGCGATCCTGGACGCGGCGGCGCTGGGCTTCCTTGGCCTGGGCGCCCAGCCGCCGACGCCGGAATGGGGCACCATGCTGGCGGACGCGCTGCAGTTCTACAGCCGCGCGTGGTGGCTGCTGACCTTTCCCGGGCTCGCCATCCTGGTCACGGTGATGGCGTTCAACCTGCTGGGGGACGGCTTGCGGGACGCGCTCGACCCGAAGCTGCGCCGATGAGTGGGGCGCTGCTGGAGGTCGAGGGGCTTTCCGTCGGGTTCGAGACCGCGGGCGGGCGGTTCAATGCGGTGGAGGCCGTGGACCTCACCGTCGCACCCGGCGAGGTGCTGTGCGTGGTGGGCGAGTCTGGCTCGGGCAAGTCCGTGTCCGTGCTGGCGGTGATGGGATTGCTGCCGCCGACCGGCCGGGTGGAGGCCAAGCGGATCGCGTTCAAGTCCACCGAGTTGCGTACGCTGTCGCCGCGGGCGCGCCGGCGGCTGACCGGGCGGGACGTGGCGATGGTGTTCCAGGAGCCGACGTCCTCGCTCAACCCGTGCTACCCGATCGGCTGGCAGATCGGCGAGGCGTTGCGCGCGCACCATGCCGTGCCGCGCGGGCAGGTCCGCAAACGGACGGTGGAGCTGCTGGGCCAGGTCGGCATTCCGGCGCCGGAGCAGCGGCTGCGGGCGTTCCCGCACCAGTTGTCCGGTGGGCTGAACCAGCGGGCGATGATCGCGATGGCCATTGCCTGCAAGCCCGCGCTGCTGATCGCGGACGAGCCCACCACGGCGCTGGACGTGACGGTGCAGAAGGGCGTGCTCGATTTGCTGGTCGGGCTGCAGCGGGAGCAGGGCATGGGGCTGCTGCTGATCACGCACGACATGGGCGTGGTGGCGGAGACGGCGCAGCGGGTGCAGGTGATGTATGCCGGGCAGGTGATGGAGGAGCAGCCGGCCGCCGCGCTGTTCACCCGGCCGCGCCATCCCTACACCGCCGCGCTGCTGGACGCGTTGCCGGAGCGCGCCGAGGGCAAGCAGCGGCTGCCGACCATTCCGGGCGTGGTGCCGGGCATCGACGACCGGCCGGGCGGCTGCTTGTTCGCCCCGCGCTGCCGCTGGCGCACGATGCGTTGCACGTTCGAGCGCCCGAAGCTGCTGCCCGCGATGGGCGGCAAGGTGCGCTGCCACTATCCGCTGGACGATGCGGGCAGGCCGACCGGGTGGACCGTGTGACCGTGCTCGCGGCCGAGGCTGTGACGCGGCACTATCCGGTGCGCGGCGGGCATATGCTGAAGGCGGTGGACGGCGTGTCGTTCCAGCTCGAGGCCGGGCGCACGCTGGCGGTGGTGGGCGAGTCCGGCTGTGGCAAGTCCACGCTGGCCCGGGTGTGCGCGCTGATGGAGCCGCCCACCGCGGGGAGCATCGCCATCACCGGCAAACCCGCTGCGTCCGACCGGCGGTTGCAACTGCAGAACCAGATGGTGTTCCAGAACCCGTTCGGCTCGCTCAACCCGCGGCGCACGATCGGGGCGGCGCTGGTGGAGCCGCTCGCGATCAACCGCCGCTTCACCCGGCGGGAGCGCGTGGCCGAGGCGCGGCGGATGCTGGACCGGGTGGGCCTGCGCCCGGAGGCATATGACCGCTACCCGCACATGTTCAGCGGCGGGCAGCGCCAGCGTGTGGCCATCGCGCGCGCGCTGATGCTGCGCCCGGCGGTGGTGACGGCGGACGAGCCGGTGAGCGCGCTGGATATCTCGGTGCAGGCGCAGGTGCTGAACCTGCTGCGCGATCTGCAGGACGAGTTGGGGACGGCCTATTTGTTCATCAGCCACGATATCTCCGTGGTGCGGCACATGGCGCAGGACGTGCTGGTGATGTATTGCGGCCGCCCCGCCGAGCAGGGGTCGCGCGCGGCGGTGCTGGACCGGCCGCTGCATCCCTACACGCGCATGCTGCTGGCCTCGACGCCGTTCGTGGACCCGGCGCGGCGGCAGGCGGGCGTGGCGGTCCGGGGGGAGTTGCCGTCGCCGATCGATACGCCGCCGGGTTGCGCGTTTGCGGGGCGGTGTCCGTATGCGCAGGAGGTTTGCCGCGCGGAGCGGCCAGCGCTGCGGGCGGTGGAGGGGCGGATGGTGGCTTGCCACTTCGCGGAGGCGGTGGCGCAGGCGCGGCCGCCATTAGCGAAGCAGTAAGGTATCGATGGCACTTAATGGAGGTAACGCGCCCGTCTGACCACGTTGCACGTTTGTAAGTTGCCGATCGGAGTTCATTGCGTGAAGGCGGACCTTCGTCCTAGCCCAGAGCTCCAGCCCGATGTGTCGGCTGGTTTCGCCGATGAGGCGGCCAATGGCAGCATGCTGTCTCCGACGGCGTACCAGAACCAGGTCCTCAATCTGCTGCTTGGCCTGATTGCGACGGGCATCCTCGGACAAGGTGCTGCAGCGTTGTTGACGAAGCAGTCCATCGTGACCGCTGCGCTGATTATCATTACGTCTGCAAGCCTGGTGGCGATGACCAAGCGGTTGCATTCCAGGATACCACAAGGGCAGCTTTTTCTGCTGGTCATTGGGTCGGGACTGGTTACGGCGTGCGGGTTGTTCTTCCTGAATGGAGGGTGGGACGGATCCCATCTCTATCCACTACTCTGGGCGTTCTCGATCATCAGCGGCGTGGGCATGTACGGATCGTGGGCGCTCACCGCTATCTTCATGCTTGCCGGCGTGTTCGTCACCGTCGGCGGGAAACTCGTCTGTCCGGACCTCACGTTCGGCTTGGGGGCGGACCAAAGCTGGACGCGGGTGTTATCGACGCTCGCGTGGTGGTTCCTGGCCCTTACCGGCGCGGGGATCACCGGGCGGAGGGTGGTCGGCGTGATCCAAGCCGCGGGCCGGGCCCAACAAGCGATGGAGAGTGCACAGACCAAGGAGAACGCCTGGAAATACGAGGCTGAACGGTTGCGCCTGGCCGCCGCGATGGAACGGGCGAGCGCGCTGACCGACCTGGCCGGCTCGTTCGACGCCCGGGTCCGTTCGATGGTGACGACGGTGGCGCGGACCTCGGACGGAATCGGCGTCCACGCAACCGAGGTCGATCATTCGGCGGGCGCCACGGGCGAACGGGTAAGCCAGGCCGAGGCGCTGTCCATCGCAGCGGTTCGGGACACGGAAGTCGTGACGATGAACGTCGCCCATCTGAACGTCAGCCTCGACCATGTGCGCGAGCAGGCGCGCGGCGCGGAGGCCGCGGCGACGGAGGCCACGCTGCAGATCGCACGCAGCAACGCCGCCGTCGTCGCGCTGGTGGAAGCGACGAACCGGGTCGACGCTGCGATCCAGCTCATCGGCAGCATCGCCAAGCAGACGAAGTTGTTGGCTCTGAATGCCGCCATCGAGTCCGCGCGGGCGGGTGCGGCGGGCCATGGGTTCGCCGTGGTGGCGGGGGAGG
Source organism: uncultured Acetobacteraceae bacterium (assembly GCA_964247705.1). Classification (GTDB taxonomy): domain Bacteria; phylum Pseudomonadota; class Alphaproteobacteria; order Acetobacterales; family Acetobacteraceae; genus LMUY01. Next base: position 116,081 of record CAXTVQ010000005.1, read on the forward strand.
TGAAGCAACTCGCGGGGCGGGCGGCGGCGGCGGCCGGCGATATCGACCTGCAGGTGAGAGACATGCGGTTGGCCGGGGTCAACGCGACGACGGCGCTGCGGAGCATTGGACGATCCATCGAAAAGGTCAGCGCGTTCGCCGTGCAGGTCAACGGGGCGGCCGAGAACCAGGCGGGCGCGATCGAGATCATCAATCACACGATCTGCAGTCTGAACGACAAGACGGAACGGGTGCGGCTGCAGGTGTCGGACGTCGTGAACTCGGCCAACACGACGAGCGAAGCCGCCCGGGCGATGTTGACCGCTTCCGGGACGCTTGGCGTCGATGCCGGAGCGCTGCAATCGGAGGCGGATGCGTTTATTGCGAAGGTGCGCGTGGCTTAGGCTACGCTCGTCAGGTTGGGCGCTACCGGTCCCGCCCGATCGCGCTCTCGTGCCATTTGTGCAGCACGAGCCAGGACACGGCGCTGAGCACGGCGTAGATCGCGACGCCGCTGAGCGACAGCAGCACCAGGGCCGCGTACATGCGGGGGATGTCCAGGCGGTAGCCGCTTTCCAGGATGCGGTAGGCGAGGCCGGTTCCTGCGGTCGCCGTGCCTGCAGTGAATTCCGCGACCACGGCGCCGATCAGGCTCAGGCCGCCGGCGATACGCAGGCCGGCCAGGAAATACGGCATCGCTGCCGGCAGCCGCAGGTACCACAGCACCTGGCCGCGCCGCGCCCGATATAGGCGCATCAGGTCGAGCATGTTCGGGTCCACCGAGTTCAGCCCGAGCGTCGTGTTGGACAGCACGGGGAAGAACGCGACCAGCCAGGCGCAGATCAGCAGAGCGAGTTCGGTGTCGCGCACGTAGATCAGGATCAGCGGCGCGATGGCCACGATCGGCGTCACCTGCAGGATCACGGCGTAGGGAAACAGGCTCGCCTCCACCCAGCGCGACTGGGCGAACAGCACCGCCAGGCCGCCACCGCCGACCACGGCCGCGAGCAGCGCGAGGCCGGTCACCTGAAGCGTGACCAGCAGCGAGCCGGACAGCGTACCCCAGTCCCTGACCAGCGCGCCTGCCACCTCCCACGGGCCGGGGAGGATGTACGGTGGGATGTCGTTCCAGCGCACCACCGCCTCCCACGCCAGCAGGAATGCCACGCCGACCAAAGCCGGCAGCGAGGCGAGGACGGCCCTACGCATCGGCCATCGCCCGTTTCAGCGCCGCCGAGACGGTTCGGCAATCGGCGATGTAGCCGGGGGCCGTGCGGTACTCCTCGTCCCGCATCAGTGGCGGCTCTACGGCCAGGTCCGCGACCACGCGGCCGGGGCGCGGCGCCATCACCACGATGCGGCTGGAGAGGTAGACGGACTCGTATACGCTGTGGGTGACGAAGATGACCGTGAGCCCGCCCTCCCGCCACAACCCGAGCAGATCATCGTTCAGCCGGGCGCGGGTGATCTCGTCCAGCGCGGCGAAGGGCTCGTCCATCAGCAGCACGCTCGGTTGGGTCGCGATGGCGCGGGCGATGGAGACGCGCATGCGCATGCCGCCGGAGAGCTGCCTCGGGTAGGCGCGCTCGAACCCGGCGAGCCCGACGCGGGCGAGCGCGTCGGCCACCCGGGGCTGCCGGTCGCGGCGGGGCAGCCTCGCCATCTGCAACGGAAGCTGGACGTTGCCCCACACGGTGCGCCACGGCATCAGCGTCGGTTCCTGGAACACGAAGCCGAGGCGCGGCGGCCCACCCTCCCATTCGACCCGGCCGGTGGTGGGCGGGGCGAGCCCGGCGATCAGGCGCAGCGCGGTGGATTTGCCGCAACCCGAGGGGCCGAGCAGGCTGACGAACTCGCCCGGGCGGACGGCGAGGTCCAACCCATCCAGCGCCTGGGTGCCGTTGGCGAACCGCTTGCCGACGCCGTGCAGACGCAGCACCTCTATTGCGGCGCCATCCCGTAGCCGTGGTCCACGAACTGCAGTGTGTAGGCTTTGTGGTAGTCGAGGTCCGGCTGATACAGCCCGGCCTGCACCATGGTGTCGAAGAAGCCCTTCCAGCGCGCGTCCGTCATGGCGCCGATGCCCAGCGTCTTGCTGTCGCCGGAATCGACGATGCCGTCCGCCTTCATCACCTTGACCGAGTTGTCCAGCACGTCCTGGGTGATGTCGGGGTTGGCCTGGTGGATCAGCGCGTCGCCGGGTGCGGGGTTGTCCAGGTAGCTGCGCCAGCCTTCGATGGAGGCCTCGACGAAGGCGCGCACCACGTCCGGCTTCTGCTGCACCATGCGGGACTGGGCGAGGATCACGGTCGAGTAGCCGTCATAGCCGTTGTCGGCGAGCAGGTTCACCACGGGGGTGAAGCCGGCGGCCTTCTGGATCTGATACGGCTCGGAGGAGACGAAGCCGATCTCGATCGCGTCCTTGTCCGCCAGGAACGGGGCCACGGAGAAGTTGTAGGGGCGGATCTGGGTGTCGCTGAAGCCGAACTTGGCCTTGAGGAATAGCCAGGAGCCGGTGCGGTTGGCGGCCGAGATCATGATCGGGCGCCCCTTCATGGCGGCGATGGTGTCGGCCCCCGTGCCCGGGTGGGAGATCAGCACCTCCGGGTCCTTCTGGAAGAACGCGGCCACGGCGAGCACGGGAATGCCCTGCTGCGCCATTGCCATCGCGGCGAAGCTGCCGGAGGAGAGCTGGAAGTCCACCACGCCGGCCGCGACCTGCTGCGGCGGGTTGGTTTGCGGCCCGCCCATGCGGATCGTCACGTCCAGCCCGTGCTTCTGGTAGAAGCCGAGCGCCAGCGCCTGGTAGAACCCGCCATGCTCGGCCTCGGCCAGCCAGTCGGTGCCGAACACGATCTTCGTTTGGGCCGCGGCGGGCAGGGCGAGCAGGCAGAAGGCGAGGATGGTCCGCAGCATGCATGGTTCTCCGGGTCAGGCCCGAAACGATAAGGCATCTGCCCAATGACTGCGAGCGACACGACGCGCCAGGCCGACGTGGTGATCATCGGCGGCGGCATCATCGGCACATGCTGCGCGTTTTTCCTGCGTGAGCTTGGGTTCGAGGGCTCGGTGTTGGTGCTGGAGCGGGACATGACGTTCCGTACGGCGTCCACCACGCTGTCCGCCGCGGGCATCCGGCAGCAGTTCAGCACGGTGCTGAACGCGCGCATGTCGCAGTTCGGGTTCCGCTTCCTGCGCAGCCTGCCGGAGCGGTTCGGCCCGGAGGCGGATGTGGGGTTGCGGGAGCAGGGCTACCTGATCGTGGCGCCCGCGGGCGGGGGGGAGGCCGCGCGCGCCGCCCAGGCGCGGGTGGTGGCGGAAGGGGCGGAGATCGCCTGGCTCGACCCGGCGGCGCTGGCGGCGCGCTTCCCCTGGCTGAACACGGCGGATTTGGCGGGCGGCACGCTCGGCTTGGCGGGGGAGGGCTGGTTCGACGCGCATCTGCTGCTGTCCGCGGTGCGCCGGGCGGCGAAGGATGCGGGTGCGGTGTTCCGCCAGGCGGAGGTGGTGGCGGTGGAGCGCAGCGCCGGCCGGGTGGCGGCGGTGCGGACGGCGGATGGCGCGCGGATCGCTTGCGGCACGGTGGTGTGCGCCGCCGGGCCGCGGTCCGGCGCGCTGGCGCGGTTGTGGGGTGCGGCTTTGCCGGTGGAGCCGCGCAAACGCACCGTGTTCGTGGTGCGGATGCCGGTGGATGGGACGGGAATGCCGCTGCTGTTCGACACGACGGGGCTGTGGATGCGGCCCGAGGGCGACGGCTTCCTATGCGGCATCCAGCCTTCGGCCGACCGCGATCCGCACCCGGGCGAGGATTTCGAACCGGACCACGATCTGTTCGAGGCGGTGGTGTGGCCGGCCTTGGCGCACCGGGTGCCGGCGGCGGAGCGGTTGCGGTTGGTGCGGTCCTGGGCCGGGCATTACGAGATGAACCTGCTGGACCATAACGGCGTGGTCGGGCCGGACCCGGCGTTGCCGAACCTGCTGTATGCGACCGGGTTCTCCGGCCACGGGGTCATGCACGCGCCGGCGACGGGGCGGGCGGTGGCGGAGCTGGTGGTGCATGGCGGGTTTCGCGCGCTGGATGTGGGAGCGCTGGGGTTTGGGCGGATTGCCCGGGGGGAGGCGTTAAGGGAGACGGCGGTTTATTGAGGGGCGAGGGGCCGCGGTGGGCAGGAACGTTGCCTAGGCATCTGACGCGACGTTGTGGCTGGGGTTTGGTGAAAGGCGGCTTGTCTGCGTCCGAGCGGGATGTGCAAAAAGCTGATAGTCCTCCGTCGGCGGACACTGGCCGGTGGCGGACCGCCGGTTTGGAGTAGAAGATAGCGGGAAACGGCCATTCGCTCCGATTGCCGCGGACACGCCCGCTTCCGTCTTTGACACGACCGCCGACGTTCGCGGGCCGTGTCTGGTTCCTCCCTCTTCAGGGGAGACGCACTACCATTTCGATCTCGACCTTAATTTCCGGCTTATAGAGTGCCTGGACGCCAATCGTCGTGATGCTGGGCATCGCGTCGCCGAGCAGTTCACGAAGAGGGGTGACGGCCTGCCCGAACGCTTCGCTGGTCGCATTCACGACGTAGACGCGCAGCATGACGATATCGTGCGCAGTCGCCTCCAGGTCCTTGAGTGCGGCGGCGAGGCTGGCGGTCGCAAGCTTGGCCTGGCCGGCAAGATCATCGGGTATGTCCCCGCCGCCAGGCATCACTGCGACCTGGCCGGACAGGTAGGCAAGGCGACCTGGTTCCGCGACACTGATGTGCGACCACCCGCGCGATGCCATATCCCACATTGTCGGAGGGTTGCGGCGCCTCACCGGCGCTGATGGACGAGTCGGAATGCGCGCGGTTACCTTGATCTCGAAGTCAAAGCCCGCAAGCCAGTTGACCCCAACAGCGGTCGCGTTCGGATACGGGGCTTGCGAGAATATCTCGCGTTTCACCGTCTTGTACACGCCCCATTGCTTTTCCGGATCCGTATGGAACGACGTCATGTCGACTATGTCGTCGAATGTGCATCCTCCCGCTGCGAGCGTGGCTTCCAGATTGGCGAAAGCCAGGCGAACCTGAGCCTCGAAATCGGGTTCGGGCGAACCGTCAGGGCGGCTGCCGACCTGACCCGACACGAACAA
>CAXTVQ010000006.1:0-13809 GCA_964247705.1 uncultured Acetobacteraceae bacterium
CCCTCAAAGGGGAACAGCACAGTCAGCCCCCGAACGGCTCTGCGTCCCCATCCGGAACCGGCACTCCGAACGCCTTGATCGTCATGCAGATCAGCCCGTAGTAACCGACGATCCCCACCAGCTCCACCGTGGCCGCGGCCCCCAGCAGGTCCTCCACGGTCCGGTACGTCGCATCCGGCACCTCGTGGTCGTGCAGCAAGTGGTGGGCGAACCGCCACACGGCCTGCTCGTCTTCCTGGTCGAAATGCGGCGTGGCGCCGGTGCGCAGCGCTTCGATCGCCGCCGGATCCAACCCGGCCTTCTCCGCGATCGGCGCGTGCACGAACCACTCGAACCCGGCGCGCCAATAGGCACCCACCGTGATGATCGCCAGTTCCGACAGCCGCGGCGGCAGCGACGTGTCGTAGCGGCAGAACGCGCCGAGCGCCTGCGCCCGGTCGGCCAGCCCGGGGCTGTGCAGCCAGGCCAGCAACGGCCCTTGCACCACGCCGCGGGGGCTGGACCTGATCGCGTCGGCCACGCGCTGCTGCTCCGGCGTCATCGCCGCGTCAGCCAGGATGGGGAGGCGGTAGGTCATATCGCTGTCTTGTCTCCGCCCTTGAGGGAAAGGATCTCGCGCGCTTCGTCCGGCGTGGCGATCTGCAGGCCCAAGCCCTCGATGATCTGCCGCGCCAACCGAACCTGCACCGCCGACGAGGTGGCGAGCTGGCCCGGTCCGGCCCACAAACTGTCCTCCAACCCCACCCGCACGTTGCCGCCCATCGCCGCCGCGATAGCCGCAACCCGGAGTTGGGCGGCGCCTGCGCCGAGCACGGACCAGCGGTATTGGTCGCCGAACAGCCGGTCCGCGGTGCGGCGCATGTGCGCGATGTCCTCCGGGTGGGTGCCGATGCCGCCCAGGATGCCGAACACCGACTGCACGAACAGCGGCGGCTTCACCAGCCCGCGGTCCAGGAAGTGCTTCAGGTTATACAGATGGGCGATGTCGTAGCACTCGAACTCGAAGCGGGTGCCGTTCTCGCTGCAGGTTTCGAGGATGAATTCGATATCGGCGAAGCTGTTGCGGAACACCAGGTCCTTGGTCGCGAGCAACGCCGGGCGTTCCCAGTCGTGCTTGAACTCCTTGTAGCGGTCGAGCAGGTGGAACAGGCCGAAATTGATCGAGCCCATGTTGAGGCTGGCCACTTCCGGCTTGAACACGGCGGCCGGGCGGACGCGTTCCTCCTTGGACATGAACGGGCTGCCGCCGGTGGTGATGTTGATCACCGCATTGGTCTGCTGCTTCACGCGGGGCAGGAAGCGGGCGAAGGCTTCCGGCGTCTGGTCCGGCTTGCCGGTTTCGGGGTCGCGGGCGTGCAGGTGGATCACCGCGGCGCCCGCTTCGGCGGCCCCGACGGCATCGGCGGTGATCTGGTCCGGTGTGATCGGCAGGTGGGGCGACATGGAGGGCGTGTGGATCGCGCCCGTCACGGCGCAGGTGACGATGACTTTGCGGCTCGCTGCCATTGGCTTCACTCCCAGTTGGAAGCAGCCTAGTCCTGATGCAGAGACGGTCAATTCACCTCGGCATTCGGCATCCCGACCGGCGTCGGTGAACCCTAATAGTCCAGCCTGGTCAGCACGGCGTCGGTCGGCACCTCGAAATCGGTCAACCGCAAGCCGCCGGGGACGAAGATCTGGAGTATGTCGAGCGTGAAGTGGCCGGAAGAGCGATCCGTCTTCCCGGCGGCCGGCGCAGACATTCCCTTGAAAGCCCAATAATCCTTGGTCAGCCGTCCAGTGGCGAAATTGGACATGTCCCCCCACTCCGGCAACACAGCGAGGTTCGCGCGCGCGACCCGGCGGAATTCAGTATCGCTCGGCCCGCTCCGCTTGCGGATCGCAAGGTAGGAGTCGTGATCCATCCACCACTCGCCGCCAAGTCTGTCCGCAAGCGTCTTGGACTTGCGGCCCGTGAAGCGGAACAAGCGGTCGCCGTGCTCCAGGCGAACGACGATCCGGCTCCCCATCCCACCATTGAACTTGCTGTTCGCTTTGAGCATTGCCTTGCCCCGAAGGCCGTGCGGGAACTGGAAGCCATTGGCCCTCAAAGAGGCAAGCTGATAGCACCATCCGCGGCTGAACGCCTCGTTCGCCGTTCCTTGAGCCAAATACTCTAGCGACGCCATCCGGACCTCGGCACTTTTTCATATCGATACCAACATGACGGGAGGATTTGCGCGGCGCAATCGGCATTGTCCGGCGGCCAATGCAATCGGCCTTGCGTTCGCTTACAACCATCGGCATGCCGCCCCACCCCGATACCTGGCTCAAAGTCCTCCCCGACGGCCTCTACTGCGACCCCGGCGGCTTTTACATCGACCCGCTCCGCCCGGTAGACCGCGCCGTCATCACCCACGCCCACGCCGACCACGCCAGGCCCGGCCACGCCCACGTCCTGGCCAGTGCCGAAACGCTCGCGATCATGCGGGTGCGCATGGGGGAGGACCGCGCCGGCGTGCAGCAACAAGCCTTGCCGTATGGCGAGGTGCTCACGGTCGGCGAGGTCCGCGTGTGGCTGCAACCGGCCGGTCACGTGCTGGGCGCCAGCCAAGTCGCGATGGAGTGGCGCGGCTCCCGGGCGGTGGTCTCCGGCGACTACAAGCGGGTGGCCGACCCAACCTGCGCGCCGTTCGAGCCGATCCCCTGCGACGTGTTCGTGACGGAGGCGACCTTTGCCCTGCCGGTGTTCCACCACCCGCCGCCCGCCGCCGAGATCGCCAAGCTGCTGGCGAGCGTGACGCTGTTCCCGGAGCGCACGCACGTGGTCGGCGCCTACGCGCTCGGCAAGTGCCAACGGGTGATCGCGCTGCTGCGGCAAGCGGGCTGGGACCGGCCGATCTACCTGCACGGCGCCCAGGCCCCGCTCTGTGCGGCGTACGAACGGCTCGGCGTGCATCTGGGCGAATTGCGTCCGGCGACGGTGGCGGCCAAGGCGGAGCTGGCGGGCGCGATCGTCATTGCGCCGCCGGGTGCGATCGCGGACCGTTGGGCAAGGCGGCTGGCGGAACCGGTCGTGTGCCTCGCCTCGGGTTGGATGCGGGTGCGGCAACGTGCCCGGTCGCGCGGGGTCGAGCTCCCGCTGGTGATCAGTGACCACGCGGACTGGACGGAGCTGAACCAAACCGTGGACGAGGTCGGAGCGCCCGAAATCTGGGTGACGCATGGCCGCGAGGAGGCGCTGATCCACGAAGTCGCCAAGCGCGGCGTCCGCGGTCGCGCCCTGCGGCTACTAGGCTACGGTGACGAAGAGGAGGAGACCGCAACGGACTCACCCGCCGAACCCGCGTAGGGCGCACATCGTCCGCCATGCCCGGCACGCCAAATCATTCAATCAACGCCAGACATCGTTGGTCATCCATCCGGCCGGCGCGAAGGCGGGCCACCCTCCCACCGCCAATCGGCCTCGGCTCGCGGAGCCGCCCCGTCCTCTTCCGTGAACCGCGCCGCCTCCTTCAGCGGCGGATGCACCGTCATCCGCGCCGCGTCCAACCCGAGGTCGCGGCAGATTTCGGTGATGACCTCCTCGATTGGCCGGCTGCTCAGCTCGTCTGCCACGTCCAGCCGCTCCGTCAGCGCCTCGGTCAGCCGCTCCGCCCGCTCGCCGTCCGCCTGGTGTCCGATCACCTCCGTGACCCGGCGCGCAACCTGCCGTCGCGCCATTGCCTCCCGGTCATCGGCCGCGCTGCGCCGGGCCCAGCCACGGTCGAGCCGCTCCGCCATCGCGACCGTCAGCCGGATCGAGCGCGAGACCTTGGCAAACGTGGCCGCAATGATGTTGGCCCGCGCTACGACCGTCTGCCGCGCTTCGGCCGCCGCCGCATAGGCCCGGTCCTGCTCGATCGCCTCGGCCAGCGAGGTGGCAATCGGCGGGATGTCGTCGCTGACGCTGAGCTGCGCTACGGCCTCGGCCGCCGTGGTCTCAGCCTCTGCAGCCCGGCCGACCATGCGCGCGACGCTCAGCCCGATTTGTACCAGCTCCGCCAACGCGTCGCGGAACGCGTCCGGGGCGCGTGCAATCAGGTCGGAGCGAGGAAGGGCTGAGTCCATAGAACATATGTAGAACGCAGGTCGCATACACGTCAAGCGGGTCTTATGTGGTCACGGCGTAACTACTCCGTTCCTGCGATGGTAGAGATGCCGAACACTGCAAATGCCATGAGGGTCCACCATGGAGATAAGCCTAAGTCTCCGTTCCAGGTGTTCGCACGAAGTCGATAAACGCCCGCAGCGGCCCCGGCACCAAGCGCCGCCCCGAGTAATACAGGAACGGCCCGGAAAACCGCGGCCACCACCCCTCCAGCACCGGCGCCAGCCGCCCCGCGTCCAAATGCGGCCGCAGCCAGTCCTCGAACGAACAGAACACCCCGCACCCGGCCATCGCCGCGTCCAACGCCAAATCCACCGCGTTGGTCCGAACCACCAGCCGGCTCGGCGGATCGATCCGCACCACCTCGCCATCCCGCTCGAACTCCCAGGGCGGCGTCGCCCCGCTGTCGAACCGGTGGCGCAGGCACGCATGGGCAAGCAAGTCCCGCGGATGCTCCGGGTGGCCATGGCGCGCAAGGTAGCCGGGTGCGGCGGCGGCCGCGAACCGCTGCACGCGAGGCCCGATCGGCACCGCAATCATGTCCTGCTCCAGCCGCTCGTCATACCGGATGCCGGCGTCGCACCCGGCGGCCAGCACGTCCACGAAACTGTCCTCCGCCACCACCTCCAGCCGGATCTCGGGATACGCGGCGAGGAACGGCGGCACGACCCTTGGCAACACCAGCCGTGCCGCACTCACCGGCACGTTCAGCCGCAGCGTCCCCGCCGGGCGGTCGCGCGAGCCGGACGCCGCGTCCAGCGCCGCCTCCATCTCCGCCAGCGCCGGGCCGAGCCGTTCCAGCAGGCGTCCGCCCGCCTCCGTCGGCAGCACGCTGCGCGTCGTGCGGTGGAACAGCCGCACGCCCAACCGAGCCTCCAGCCGCCGCACCGCCTCGCTGAGCCCGGACGCGCTCACGCCGCCGGCCCGCGCGCCGTCCCGAAAACCACGGCCGCGCGCCACCGCCACGAACGCCTGCAACTCGCCGAGTTCGACCTTCACTGTTCGCCATCCCGCACAGCCTGTTCGAGTATTGCGCCGTTATCCCGCACGCCGGCAACGCCCAGCTAGGGGATCTACCGACAAGGAGCCGACCATGACCAAGACCGCAGCAGGCACCATCAACCTCGGCCACCGCACCGTGAACCGCCTCGGCTACGGCGCCATGCAGCTCGCCGGGCCCGGCGTGTTCGGCCCGCCGAAGGACCCCGAAGCCGCCCGCACCGTGCTGCGCGAGGCCGTCGCCAGCGGCGTGAACCACATCGACACCTCGGACTTCTACGGCCCCCACGTCACCAACCAGCTCATCCGCGAGGCGCTGGCGCCGTATCCCGAGGACCTCGTGATCGTGACCAAGGTCGGCGCCCGCCGCGGCGAGGACAAATCCTGGAACCCGGCCTTCTCCCGCGAGGAGCTGACGGCGGCGGTGCACGACAACCTGCGCAACCTGGGCGTGGACGCGCTCGACGTCGTGAACCTGCGCTGCATGATCGACCCCCACCACCCGGCGGAAGGCTCGCTCGAAGCGCCGCTCACCGTGCTGGCGGACCTGCAGCGCCAAGGCCTGATCCGCCAGATCGGCATGAGCCACGTCACCGCGGCGCAGGTTGCCGAGGGCCGCCGGGTCTGCGGCGAGATCGTCTGCGTGCAGAACAACTATAACCTGGCGCACCGCGAGGACGACGCGCTGCTGGACGAACTGGCGCGCCACGGCACCGCCTTCGTGCCGTACTTTCCGCTGGGCGGCTTCAACCCGCTGCAATCCTCGGTGCTCTCCGGCGTTGCGGAGCGGCTGGGGGCCACGGTGATGCAGGTGGCGCTGGCCTGGCTGCTGCACCGCTCGCCCAACATCGCGCTGATCCCCGGCACGTCGTCGGTGGCCCATCTGCGGGAGAACCTCGCAGCAGCCGGGCTGACCTTGCCGGAGGACGCGCTGGCGGCGCTGGACGGGATCGGCGCGGCCTAGGCCGCCAGCGCCCGGCACTCGATCGGCTGCAACTGCACGCCGCGGTCCGGCCCCGGAACCAGGGTGCAGCCGGACGGGACGGCGTTCCAGCCGCCCGCCGCGTCGTCGATCGGTTCGGACACCACGATCAGCCCGGTGGCGGTCTGGCGCCAGTACAGCGTCGCTGGGCGGGCGTCCGAGGCCCAGCGGAACGCCCAGAGCTGCACGCCGTCGGTCAACGCGGCGGTGAAGCGCAGCGGTGCGGCGATGCCGGCCGCCGCCATCAGGCTGCTGATCTCGGCCAGCGTGTCGACCATCGCACCCACCGGGTCGTGCTGGAGCCCGCGGGCCAGGGCGGCGAGGAAGATCGCCTCGGAATCGGTCGTGCCGGTGCGCTGGTGATACAGCTCGTCCGGGATCATCGCCTCCACCCGGCGCCGCACCCGGGCCCACTCGCCCACCTGGCCGTTATGCATGAACAGCATCCGCCCGGCGGCGAACGGATGGCAGTTCGCGCGGGAGGTCGCGGTGCCGGTGGCGGCGCGGACATGGGCGAAGAACAGCCCGGAGCGCACCTGGGCCGCCAGCGAGCGCAGGTTCTCGTCCGACCAGGCCGGCCGCACTTCGCGATACAGGCCGGGTTCCGGGCGCTCGCCGTACCAACCGAGGCCGAAGCCGTCGCCGTTGGTCTCGGTCTTGCCTTCGCTCGCGTGCAGCGACTGGTGCACCAGCGAACGGCAGGGTGCGCAAACCAGCGTCTCGATCGGGATCGGCTCACCCTGATAGGCAAGAAAACGGCACATCGGGCTTACTCGCAACGCAAATTCGGATCGTTGCCGTTTAGCATCGCGGCGCGCTGAGGGCACGTTATTTGACAGGGTGCATGGCTGACGCGACAACGCCGCGGTTCCACCCCTCGATCCCGGACGCCAACGTCATGCCCGTTCACGCCTTCATCTTCCCCGGCCAGGGCAGCCAATCGGTCGGCATGGGGCGGGACCTGGCCGCCGCCTTCGCCCCGGCGCGCGAGGTATTCGGCGAGGTGGACGACACGCTGAACCAGAAGCTGTCCAAGCTGATGTTCGAGGGCCCGGCAGAGGAGCTGACGCTGACCGAGAACACCCAGCCGGCGCTGATGGCAATGTCGCTGGCGGTGCTGCGCGTGATGGAGGCGGAGGGCGGCTTCCGGCTGAAGGAGCGGGTTGCGGTGGTGGCCGGACACTCGCTCGGCGAATACAGCGCGCTGGCGGCGGCCGGCAGCCTGGGGGTTGCCGAGTGCGCGCGCCTGCTGCGCCGCCGCGGCGAGGCGATGCAGCGCGCGGTTCCGGCGGGCGAGGGGGCGATGGCCGCACTTCTGGGCACCGACCTCGAGGCGGCGCGGGCGATTTGCGAGGAAGCCGCGCAAGGCGAGGTGGTCGAGGCGGCCAACGACAATGGCGGCGGCCAGGTGGTGATCTCCGGCCATCGCACGGCGGTGGAGCGCGCGGTGGAGGTGGCCAAGGCGCACGGCATCAAGCGGGCGATGCTCCTGCCGGTGTCGGCGCCGTTCCACTGCGCGCTGATGGCCCCGGCCGCCGAGGTGATGGAGGACGCGCTGGGCCAGGCGGCGCTGATCGGGCCAGCCGTGCCGCTGATCGCCAACGTGACGGCGGCCAAGGCGGTCGACCCCGACGAGATCCGCGCGCTGCTGGTGCAGCAGGTGACGGGCACGGTGCGCTGGCGGGAGTGCCTGCTGGCAGCGGTGGAGCTGGGTGTGGACAGTTTCGTCGAGCTTGGGGCCGGCAAGGTGCTGTCCGGGCTGGTGCGCCGGGTCACGCCGGACGCGCGGGCGGCAGCGGCCGGCACGCCGGCGGAGATCGAGGCGGTGCTGAAGGCGTTGTAGCAACCCCGGTTCGAATTGCGCGCTGAGACTGCCAAGGAGTAAGCCGCGATGTCCCGACTGCCCACCATGGTCTTTCTAACCACCATCGCGCTCGGCGGATGTGCGGCGATCGAGCGCAACGCGGCGCAGGACCGGGAAAGCCTGCTCTCGGCGTCGGGCTTCACTGTCCTGCCGGCCAACAACCCGCAGAGCCAGGCTATGCTGGCCAAGCTGCCGGCCAACCGCGTATCGCAGATCATCCAGGGCAACAACGTCTCGTACGTGTATCCGGACCCGGTGCTCTGCCACTGCCTCTACACCGGCGGGCAGCAGGCGTTCGCGCAATACTCCGCCTATGTGCAGCAACGCCGGATCGCGGACGAGCAGGTCACCGCAGCACAGTTGAACTACGACGGCGGGTGGGACTGGGGCCCCTGGGGCGGCTACGGCGGCTGGCGCTAACCCGCTAGCACCGACGCCAGGAAAGCCCGCGTCCGCACCTCCTGCGGCTCGGCGAACAGGCGGCGCGCCGGACCCGTCTCCACGACCCGGCCGTGGTCCATGAACACCACCCGGTGGCCGACCTCGCGGGCGAACCCCAGTTCGTGCGTCACCACCAGCATCGTCGTGCCGCGCTCCGCCAGCGCGCGCATCACGGCCAGCACCTCGCCCACCAGCTCCGGATCCAGCGCCGACGTCGGCTCGTCGAACAGCATCAGGCGGGGCCGCATCGCGAGCGCACGGGCGATGGCCACCCGTTGCTGCTGGCCGCCGGAGAGTTCGGCCGGATAGGCATGCGCCTTCTGCGCCAGCCCCACCTGCGCCAGCAGCGCCCGCGCTTGCGCCTCCGCGTCCGGCCGGGTCTGGCGCAGGACGTGCACCGGTCCCTCCATCACGTTTGCCAGCGCCGTCATGTGCGGGAACAGGTTGAAGCGCTGGAACACCATCCCTGTCGCGCGGCGCTGGCGGGCGATCTCGGGCTCCGGCAGGCGGTGCAGCCGGCCGCCAACCTGGCGATAGCCGACCAGCTCGCCCTCCAGCCACAACGCCCCGCGGTCAAACCGCTCCAACTGGTTCACACAGCGCAGGAACGTGGTCTTGCCGGACCCGGATGGACCGATCAGGCACACCACCTCGCCCTGTGCGACCTCCAGCGTCACGTCGCTCAGCGCCTGCACCGGGCCGAACGACTTGCCGACACGCTCCGCCCGGACGATCGCGCTCATCGGGTGCGCAACACGCCCCGGGCGAACCGCCGCTCCAGCCGGGCCTGGCCCAGCGAAAGCGCCGTGACCACGGCCAGGTACCAGAACGCCGCCACGAACAGCAGCTCCATGACCTTGGCGTTGGAGTAGTAGATGTTTTCGGCGTTGTGCAGCAGCTCGGCGTATTCGATCACGCTGGCCAGCGACGTCGTCTTGATCATGCCGATGAACTGGTTGCCGAGCGGCGGCACCACCACGCGCATCGCCTGCGGCAGGATGACCCGGCGCAGCGCCATCCCGCGCCGCATCCCGATCGAGCGCGCCGCCTCGTCCTGCCCTGGATCGACCGACAGCAACCCGGCCCGCACGATCTCCGACACGTACGCGCCCTCGTTGATGCTGAGCCCGAGCAGGGCGGCGACGAACGGCGTCATCACCACCACGGACCGGGCGGTCCAGAGTCCCGGTATGCCGATGGTCGGGAACACCAGGGCCAGGTTGAACCACAGCAGGAGCTGCAGGATCACCGGCGTGCCGCGGAACAGCCACGCGTACCCGACCGCGACCCCGCGCAGCACCGCATTGCCGGACGTGCGGGCGATCGCCGCCGCCACCCCGAGCACGATCCCCATCGCCATGGCGGCGACCGACATGACGACGGTGTTGAGCAAGCCCGCGAGAATAGTAGGCCAGACCAGGAAATGCCCGGCCGCCACCCAGTCGATCTTGCCCAGGGCGAACGCACGGACCAGCAGCACCAGCAGGACCAGGATCACCGCCGCGGCCCCTATTTGCCCCCAGCGCGGCGGGTTGGCGTGCCGAAGCTGCGCGATGTCCAGGCCGGCGGGCGACCCGCTCACTGCAACGGTTCGGCATTCATGGTGGGGGCGGGCGCCGCGCTGGACGCCAGGTCGTATTTCTTGATCAGCGCTGCGTAGCTGCCATCGGCGTACAGCACCTTGAGCGCGCCCAGCACGGCGTCACGCAGGTGCGGGTCGGTCTTGGCGAACGCGATGCCCTGGAAGTTCTTGGTGAACGGCGCGCCGACGATCCGGTAAATGCCGGGTTCCGCCTGCAGCAGCGCCGGAAGCGTCTCGCTGCCCTGCACGCCGGCCTGCACGCGGTCCTGCTTCATCTCCGTCCAGACCAGCGGGCCGCGGTCAACCCCATCGACCACGATGGCCGGCTTGCCCGCCTTCTCGCAGTGCTCGGTGCTCCAGGCGGCGATGAAGGCCGGGAAGTTGGTGCTGCGGACGGTGCCGACCGTCTTGCCGCAGAGATCGTCCATCGTCTGGATGCCGTTGCCGGCCAGCGTGAAGAACTGGGCGCCGGTGTTGAGGTAATCCACGAAATCCATGCTGTCGCGCCGCGCCGGCAGGTCGCTGATGCCGGAGAGGATCATGTCCGCCCGCCCCGTCTGCAGCGAGGGGATAAGCTGGGCGAAGGTGCCCTCCTGCCACGCCGCCTTGACCCCGAGCTGCTTTGCCAGCGCGTTGCCGAGGTCGATGTCGAACCCCATCAATGCGTTGTCCACCGGATCGCGGGTCTCCAGCGGCGGATACGTGGGGCTGACCGCGATGCGCAGGGTGCCGCCGTTCTCCTGGATGCGCGCCGGCAAGGGTTGCGCCGTGGCCGGCAATGCGGCGGCGAGAAGGAGTAGGGCGATCAATCGGCGCATCAGGTCTGTCCTTGCATGACGATCGGCCAGGTCCGGAGATGGCCCTCGATGCTGGCGGCGAGCGGCGCATTCGCCGGGTCCATCGCACGCCGGGCGTAGCCTTCGAGCAGCGGCTCGAAGACCTGCCACTGATGGCGCAGCGCGGCGACAGGGTGCTCGGCGAGGTCCACCCGCAAATCCACGGCGGGGTAGGGCAGCTCCGGCCGCGAGACCTTCACCGCGGCGGAGCGGAGCGGGTAGGGCTCGCCCCCGGCCGCAACCCCGGCCTCGAGGGCGGCAATCAAGCGATGGGCAAGCGGCCGGTCCAGGCGCTGCAGCGGCGGCAGCATGGCGAAAATGACGGCCTCGCTGGCGACCGCGTTGCCGATCGCGATGCTGGCGTGTTCCACGATGGCCCCGCAGGGCGGCAGACAGTAGCTGCCGGTGGCGTGGGCGATACGGCCAGCCGCGTCCAGCACGGCCAGTTGCCGGTAGGCGGCATGCGGCGTGGCAGCAAGCATCTCCGCCAGCGTTTGCTCGGCGGTGCGGCCGATCTCGAGCATCGCCAAGCCAAGTGCGCCGAGATGCGGGTCTGACCGCCCCTGGGCGAACACGACGCCATACCTCGGGGACAGGAATGCGGCACGAGCGCCCGCGGCCATGCTGGACGTGGCAAGGGCATACCCGATCTCTCCCGTACGCGGGCACAAAGCGGCAACCGAGAACGTCATGCGGCTCCTATCCGATGGCGAACCATGCAAACTTAGCGCCACATTCGCATGAAAAAGCCGGGAACAATACGCATGCGTCTCGGCCAGGGCTACGTCGTCAAGTGTGTAGAATCAGTCTCTCTCTGCCGACCTTGACCTGCCCGCCAAGTGCGTCGCGACGCCACTCACCGCTCGGGCGGGTCATTCGGCACGTTCTCCTCCAGCTCGGCAAGCCAGATCCGCGCATTGCCGTCCGAAGGCGCCCGCCAGTCGCCGCGCGGCGACAACGACCCGCCGGCACTGACCTTCGGGCCGTTGGGCATGGCGGACCGCTTGAACTGGCTGAAGGCGAAGAAACGCTGCAGGAACACGCGCAGCCAGTGGCGGATTTCACCCAGCGTGTAGGCACGGCGGCGGTCCGTTGGAAAATTACCCGGCCAGTCGCCCGCTTCCGCGTCGTGCCACGCGTGCCAGGCGAGGAAGGCGATCTTGGACGGGACGAAGCCGAAGCGCAGCACCTGGTACAGGGTGAAATCCTGCAGCTCGTAGGGCCCGATCTTCGCCTCCGTGCTCTGCGGCGCATCGCCTGGCACGAGTTCGGGAGAGATCTCCGTCGCCAGAATGCGCTGCAGCACGCTGTTCGCCTCGGCCTTGAACTGCCCGGACGCGATCACCCATCGGATCAGGTGCTGGATCAGCGTCTTGGGCACGCCCGAGTTGACGTTGTAGTGGGACATCTGGTCCCCCACGCCATAGGTGCACCAGCCGAGCGCCAGCTCCGAAAGATCCCCCGTGCCGAGCACGATCGCGTCCTGGTAGTTGGCCAGGCGGAACAGGTAGTCGGTGCGCAACCCGGCTTGCACGTTCTCGAACGTGATGTCGTACACCGGCTCGCCGCGCGCGAACGGATGGCCGAGGTCGCCCAGCATCTGCCGGGCGGCGGGCCGGATATCCAGCTCATGGTGCGCGACCCCCAGCGACTGCATCAGGCTGATCGCATTGGCCTTGGTGGCGTCGCTGGTGGCGAAGCCGGGCAGGGTGTAGCCCAGGATGCCGTCGCGCGGCCGGCCGAGCAGGTCCATCGCCTTGGCCGCCACGATCAGGGCGTGGGTGGAGTCGAGCCCGCCCGACACGCCGATGACCACCCGCTTGATCCCGCTGGCGCGCAGCCGCTGCACCAGCCCCGAGACCTGGATGTTGTAGCCCTCGTAGCAATCGGCCTCGAGCCGCGCCGGGTCGGACGGCACGAAGGGGAAGCGCTCCACCCGCCGCCGCAGCCCGAGATCGCCGCCGGGTGCCCCGAGCGTGAACGGGACGCGGCGGAACGGGCGGGCCACCCGGCGCGCGTTGTCGTCGTAGCTCCCCATGCGCAACCGCTCCTGCCGCAGCAGGCCGAGATCGACATCGGCCACCGCAACGACGGCGGACTGCGAGAAGCGCTCGGTTTCGGCCAGCAGCGCGCCGTTCTCATGGATGCTGGCCTGGCCGTCCCAGGACAAATCCGTGGTGGACTCCCCGGTGCCGGCCGCCGCGTAGACATAGGCCGCAAGGCAACGTGCGGATTGCGAACGGCAGAGCAGGCTGCGGGAGTCCGCGCGGCCGATGGTGATCGGGCTGCCGGAGAGGTTGGCGAGCACGGTGGCGCCGGCCAGGGCGCCCTCGGAACTGGGCGGGACGGGCACCCAGACGTCCTCGCACACCTCGATATGGACGGTGAGGTCCGGCAGATCCGCGGCGGTGAACAACAGGTCGGTGCCGAACGGCACGGCGATCCCGGCCAGCATGAGGCTCTCGCCAGTCACGCCGTCGCCGGAGACGAAATGGCGGCGTTCGTAGAACTCACGGTAGTTGGGCAAATGGATCTTCGGCACCACGCCCAGGATGCGCCCCCGGTGGATCGCCACGGCGGTGTTGAACAACCGCCCGCGATGCACCAGCGGGGCGCCCACGATCAGCAGCGGCAGCAGCGTCTCGCTCGCCCGTGCGATATCGGCCAGGGCCCGCTCGACGGCGGCGAGCAGCGTGTCCTGCTGCAGCAGATCCTCGATCGCGTAGCCCGAGACGCCGAGTTCGGGGAACACCGCCACCGCCACCCCCTGTGCGTCGCAGTCCCGCGCCAGGGTCAGGATCGCGTCGGCGTTGGCCCCCGGGTCGGCGACCGCGCTGTTGGGCACGGCGGCGGCAACCCGGGCAAGGCCGTGGCGGTAGAGCGAGCGGAAATCCAAATCGCACCTCCTGTGCCGGACAGGTTAGAACAGCATCGCGCCGACCGGAAATCACGGAGCATGTTCCATGAGTGCGCCTG
>CAXTVQ010000006.1:13909-37727 GCA_964247705.1 uncultured Acetobacteraceae bacterium
TAGAACAGCATCGCGCCGACCGGAAATCACGGAGCATGTTCCATGAGTGCGCCTGAACGACCGAAGATCCTCCTGATCATGGGCAGCGTCCGCCCGGGCCGGCGCTGCCCGCAGATCACCGGATAGGTACGCAACATCGCCGAGAGTTCGGCCCAGCTTGCCTGCGAAACGATCGATCTGCTGGACTGGCCGCTTCCGGCCGATGACGAGCCGGGCATCCCGGCGAAGGGGCAGTACACGCAGGAGCCGACACGCCGGTGGAGCGTCAAGGTGGCGAGTGCGGACGGCATCGTCATTGTCTCGCCCCAATACAACTGGGGTTACCCTGCCGCCCTCAAGAACGCCCTGGACCATGTATACAAGGAATGGAACGGCAAGCCGCTGGTCATCGTGACCTATGGTGGGCATGGCGGCGACAAATGTGCCGCTCAGCTTCGACAGGTCGCCGGCGGGCTCAAGCTGCGGGCGGTCGATACCATGCCGGCCGTTACGGTATCGAACGAGGCGATCGTGAACGACGAACCGCAAAGCGACGCGGACCTGCAACCGTTCGAAGCGTCCGTTCAACAGGCGTTTGCCGAGCTGAGCGCCATGCTCGGCACACCGTCGCGCTAACGCCTCATCTCGCTTCGGCGCATCGGCATCGTATCGATCAGGGCTGTTATCTCGGCTAATGTCACCGGCGTCTCCCGGCGCAACTTGACCCCGCCGTCCTTCCCGACAAGCAGGACTTCGAATGTTGCGTGCACGGTCACGCCCAACTCGGGCCGTTGCTGCCGCGCGGCTTCGGGCGTCATGCTCTGAACCACCACGTCACGCTCCCGCAGGGCAGCAGCGTCGCGCTCCAACGCCGCGTGCTGCTGTGAAACGCGCGCGTCATTCGGCTGCCCCACCACAACGACCAGCCGGCGCGGCGATTGCGCGGCCACGGTGGTTGCCAGCAAACCCAAAGCCATCGCGCCCACCCTCAACGCCACGTTCATACCGCCTCCCCGCCCACACGATAGCCCGTACCGCGCTCGAGCGATGCGGAGGAGGCTGCAGATCCGTTCACCACCGGCCAAACTCCACTGACCGGTCAATCCAACCGCGCCAGCGATCCGAGCGCATAAAGCTTCGTCACGTGGCCCATCTTGCGCCCAGGCCGCGCCTCGGCCTTGCCATACAGATGCGGCACCAGACCCGGCGTCGCCAAAACCTGCGGCCAGCTTGCCACCTCGTCCGGACCGATCAGGTTGATCATAACGGCGTCCGAGTGGCGCACAGCCTGCGCCAGCGGCAACCCGGCGACGGCGCGGACGTGCTGCTCGAACTGGCTGGCGGGGCAGGCGTCGATCGTCCAATGGCCGGAATTGTGCGGCCGGGGCGCGATCTCGTTCACCAGCACGGCGCCGTCGGCGGTGGCGAACATCTCCACCGCGAGCAGCCCCACCAGATCCAGCGCCTCGGCGACGTGCAGCGCGATGGCGTTCGCGTTCTGCGCGACGTCCGCGGCGATGCGGGCCGGGGCCCGGGTCTCGGACAGGATTCCGTCACGGTGATGGTTCTCCACGGCGTCGAAGGCGGCCATGCTGCCGTCCAGTCCGCGGGCGACGATGACGCTGATCTCCCGCTCGAACTCGACGAAGCGTTCGAACACCAAGGGCTTGGGTTCGAGGTCCTCCCAGGTCGCGTTGATGTCGGCCACGCTGCGCAGGGCGGCCTGGCCCTTGCCGTCATACCCGCCGCGATTGGTCTTCAGCAGGCCGGGAAGGCCGACCCTGGCCACCGAGGCATGCAGATCCGCCCGGCTGCGGATGGCGAGCCAAGGGGCGGTGGCGATCCCCACGCCGTTGAGGAAGGTCTTCTCCAGCGACCGGTCCTGGCTGATCCGGAGCACGGCGGGGGACGGGCGGACCGGACGGATGGAGGCGAGCAGTTCGAGCCCTTCGGCGCTGACATTCTCGAACTCGAAAGTGATCACGTCCACCGACTCGGCGAAGGCGCGGAGCAAGGCCGGGTCCTCGTAGTCGCCGCCGAACGTGCGGGCGGAGACTTGGGAGGCGGGGCTGTCCTCCTCGGGCGTCAGGATGTGACATCGGTAGCCGAGGCGGGCGGCGGCCATGGCGGACATCCGCCCCAACTGCCCGCCGCCGACGATCCCGATGGTGCTGTTGGGCGGCAGCGGGCCATCCGCCATCGTCAATCGGCCGGGTATTCGGCGACGGCGGCGGTCTGTGCCGCCCGGTGGGTAGCGAGGCGGGCGGCGAGCGCCGGGTCCGACAAGGCCAGGATCGACCCGGCGAGCAGGGCCGCATTGACGGCGCCCGCCCGGCCGATCGCGAGCGTGCCAACCGGGACACCGGCCGGCATCTGCACGATGGAGAGCAGGCTGTCCATGCCGCTGAGCGCGTGGCTCTCGACCGGCACGCCGAGCACCGGCAACGCCGTCCAGGCGGCGCACATGCCTGGTAGGTGGGCGGCGCCGCCAGCCCCCGCGATGATCACCGCCAGGCCGCGGCTCGCCGCCTCCTTCGCATAGGCGGCAAGCCGGTCGGGCGTGCGGTGAGCGGAGACGATGCGCGTTTCGGACGCAATGCCGAGCAGGTCGAGAGTGTCCGTGGCATGGCGCAGCGTGGCCCAGTCGGATTGGCTGCCCATGATCACGCCGACTTTGGGATTGCCCTGCGCGGCGCCCATCAGGCGATGTTGTCGGGGATCAGGCGGCTCTCCAACCAGGCAACCTCGTCCTTCAGCAGCAACTTGCGTTTCTTGAGGCGTTGCAGTTGCAGTTGATCGATCGCACCATCGGATAGCCGGGCGATGACGGTATCGAGGTCCCGATGCTCGCTGCGCAGTTCATGGAGCTTCCGCAGCATCGAATCACGGTCGGTCAGCATCCGGGCGCTTTAGCATACTGCGCCTGGGCTGGCCACTTGCTGCGATGCGGCAACTTGCGAAGGTTGTGGCATTGCGCGTGGCAGTGGCGTTACGCTGCCGGGTGGCGCAGCGAGCGCCATACCGTGCCGACGCCTATTCTGTTCCGACTCGAGGAGGATACATGAACCTGCAATCCCGGATCGACAGCCTGAAGGATCGTCACCACGCGTTGGACGCGCGGATCTCGGACGAGGACCACCGGCCCCGTCCCGATCCCGATGCGCTCATGAAGCTCAAGGGTGAGAAGCTGCGGCTGAAGGAAGAGATCGAACGCCTGGCGCAACGCGCCTGAAGCAACCGGAAGACGCCAGATTGAAACCTGGCGTCTAACGACCAGCGCACGATGGCATGGAACTGACCAACCCGTAGGGTGGGCGTCAGCCCGCCAGCTTCAAAGACAAGACCGGCTAGAGCTTCCGGAATGAAGTCGCTCCTCGGAAGCCCGGCACCGGCTCCTAACGACTGTTTACGCCGCCTCGTCAGCCTCGATCCGCACCGGTACTGGAACCTGCTTGCCTTCCCGAATGAGCCGGTCGTTCGCGGCCGTTACCATCGCGTTCAGATCGGTTTGGCTGCACAACCCCAGGATCACCGGATCACGCGGCTTGATGTTCGAACTGTTCCAATGACTGCGCTCGCGAACTTTTTGGATCGTGTCCTTGGTGGTGCCCAATAGTTTGACGACCTGCGCCTCCGAAAGCTGCGGGAAATTCCGCAACAGAAACGCAATCGCGTCCGGCCGGTCGTTCCGCTTGGCAACCGGCGTGTAGCGCGCGCCACGGCCCTTCTTCGGCGGTGGATTGGCCGGCGGCAGCAGCTTCATCCGCGCATCCGCGTCTGCCTCGCAGCGCTTGATTTCCTCGGCCGTGACCTGGAAATTGGCCACTGGATCGTAACCGACGATGCCCTGCGCCACTTCTCCATCCGCGATCGCCTGCACCTCCAGGGGATGCATTCCGCAGAACTCGGCGATCTGGGTAAAAGTCAGTGCGGTCTTGTCGATCAGCCACACGGCAGTGGCTTTCGGCATCAGGGGTAGGCTCATCGGACGCTCTCCGGCCGCGGCGCGGCGGCTCCATCAGGGAGGCGCGCTCGAGCGGCCCATACACACATGCTAGGATATGGGGTTCATGCCGCTTGCGGGTCAAGAGTAAGAACGCCACCTTTTCGACATGTTTCGAACGGCGGCCCGAAGCAAAGGATGCGAAAATGTGGGATGAGGACGAACCGAAGCCGAAACTACGCCGGGTCACACCCATCCCGCTGGACCCGCTCGGAGTAGCGGAACTGCGGGACTACATCGCCGAGCTGCAAGATGAGATCGCTCGCGCGGAAACCGCAATTGCACGCAAGGAAGGTCACCGGGGCGAAGCCGAACGGTTCTTCAAGACGTAGAAGGAGGGGGCCGGTCACCCGGTCCCCTCCATAGTCACGCTTGGCGCAGCGTGCCCTTAACTCAGGCTGCTACCTGGCTATGGGTCGCGCTGTCGTTGGCGATGGTCGGCTGCACGGCCGGCTGGCCACTGATCGAAATGCGGCGGGGCTTCAGCGCCTCGGGCACGACGCGGTTCAGGGCGACATGCAACAGGCCGTTCTGCAGATCCGCACCGTCAACCACGATATGGTCGGCCAGCGCAAACCGGCGCTCGAAAGCACGCCCTGCGATGCCGCGGTATAGCAGCTCACCAGCCGCCTCGTCCTTCAGCTTGCCGGAGACGACGAGCTGATTGTCCTTGACGGTGATATCCAGGTCCTCCTGGCCAAAACCTGCGACGGCCATGGTCAGGCGGTAGGTGTTCTCACCAGTCTTGGCAATGTTGTAGGGCGGGTAGGCCGGAGCGGACGCGGCGTCCTGCGCCGTGTCGATCAGGCGTGCCATCCGGTCGAAGCCGATGGCGGTGCGGAATAGGGGAGACAGGTCGAACGTCGTCATGGTCGTAAAACCTCCTACAGGAGCAAGGTTATCAGTCATGGGCCGCCCGAACGAGCCGGCCCTGGGTCGCCTCCGCGGCCCCGAATGGGCACCACGAACAACGCTTAAATAGAAAACGGCCGCCCCTGGTTCAAGGGCGGCCGTCTCACTCACGCGTCTGTGAAGCCAGGCTACTTCTTCGAGCCGAGCCCCGCGAAGCGCTTGTTGAATTTGGCGACCTGGCCGCCTGTGTCCATCATGCGTTGCACGCCGGTCCACGCCGGATGGGACTTCGGATCGATATCGAGCCGCAGCGTGTCGCCGGCTTTGCCCATGGTGGAGCGGGTGGTGAACTCCGTTCCATCGGTCATGATGATCTTGACCTCGTGATACTCCGGGTGAATGCCGGTCTTCATCGCTGCATGCTCCAAGGGATGGCCCGCGCCGATACCGACCGGCGGGGCGAAGTGCGGCGTATACGGGTGGCCAGGGCCCGGTGCAAGACGATGCGGGGTTCTGCCCCGCACCCCGCAAGAAAGCGGGCGTCCTCTTGACGTCTGCTCGACAGGCTAGCCGCGGGCAGGGCGCACTGCCCGCTCGCGCTGTTGCATCTGGTTCGCGAAGTCCCGGAAGCTCTGGTCCGCCATCTTCTGCTGCTCGGGCGACAGCGCGCCATACAGCGTGGTGAACGGCCCGACCAGCCCGTTCACCCCATCCGAATGCGCCTGCGCCAGGGCGGCGTAGCCCTTGAGCTGGTCAACCGCACTCTGCGTCTGCACACTCGCGCGCTGCGCACTCATCGCCTGCTCGGTATGCGCCGCGTCGTCCCGCATCGCCTGCGCGAAGTCGTCGAACGGCTTCTGCTCGGCCGCCGTGATCTTCAGCTTGCTGTGCAGGTCGGCTATCCGCCGCTCCACCTGCTCGTTGCGATGGGTCACCGTCGCCGCAGGGCTGGCGGCTGTCGCCGAAGCCGCCGGGGCCGCCGGGGCCGCCTGGGCCCAGACCGGCGTGCTGGCCAGCAATGCGATCGTGAACGTCGAAGCAAACTTCGTGGGGATGGACATGGGGGTTCGTCCTACTGTTGAACCGGATGCCGGACCAACGCCCGCATCCCGGATGCGGTTCGTATCGCTGGCCGAAGCGGCTGCGATGCGGCGGCGGCATGGCGAAATGAAGGAGACCCACCCTTGGCACCCGGCGCCGCGATCCTCTCCATCCAGTCCGCCGTCGCCTACGGCCATGTCGGCAACAGCGCCGCCGTCTTCCCGCTGCAGCGTCTCGGCATGGAGGTCTGGCCGGTCAACACCGTGCAATTCTCCAACCACCCCGGCTACGGCCACCGCACCGGGCAGGTCTTCACCGGCGGCCAGGTCCGCGACGTGATCGACGGCATCGCCGCCCGCGGCGTGCTCGGACGCTGCGTGGCCGTGCTCAGCGGCTACCTCGGCGACGCCGGCGTGGGTGAAGCAGTGCTGCACGCGCTCACCGAGATCCGCCAGGCGAACCCGGCCGCCCTCTATTGCTGTGACCCGGTGATCGGCGACTCCGGCCCCGGCATCTACGTGCAACCGGCCATCCCCGCGCTTCTGCGCGACCGCTGCCTGCCGCAGGCCGACATCGCCACGCCCAACCAGTTCGAACTCGAGCAACTCACCGGCCGGGCCATCCGCACCCTGGCCGACGCAAAGCAGGCAACGACCGCCCTGCGGACCATCATGCGGCCCAACGCCTGCGTCCTGGTCACCAGCCTTGCCGTCGCCGACACGCCGGCCGATGCGATCGACCTGCTCGCGTCGGAGCCGGGCGGCACGTGGCGCCTGCGCACCCCCAAGCTGCCGATCGCAGCCAACGGCACCGGCGACACGATCGCCGCGCTCTTCCTGCTGCACCGGTTGCGCTCGGGCAGTACGCCGACCGCCCTTGCCGCCGCGGCCAGCGCCACCTTCGGCCTGCTGCGGCGCACGCTGGACGCCGGGTCACGCGAGCTGCTGACGGTGGCGGCACAGGACGAGTTCATCAGCCCGGGCAAAATGTTCCCCGCCGAAACCGTCTGATTCCGCGACAAAAGTCATTCGCTGCCCTTATCCCGCCAAACTCGGCGGCTAAACGTCGCACGTCAACGCTCCCTCCCACGGTGTACGTCGCATGCGAATCCTTCACGCCTATCGCCGTGTTTTGACCATGCTGGGCGGTGACCGGCGTCTGGCGCTGGTGCTCGGCGTGGCAAACATCCTGCTCGCCGGGCTGCAGTTCCTGGACCCGGTGTTGTTCGGCCGCGTCATCGGCCTGCTGTCCGCGTCGGACTCCATCCCGCGCCACGCGCTGTGGATCCAGGCGGCCACCCTGATCGCGATCTGGGTCGGCGTCGCCGCAACCTCGATCGGCGCCAACATCGCCACGGTCGTACACGCCGAGCGCATGGCCCACCGCAACCGCCTCAAGGTCATGAGCCGCTATTTCGGCCACGTGCTGTCCCTGCCGCTCTCCTTTCACGGCGAGGCGCATTCCGGCCGCCTCATGAAGGTCATGCTCGGCGGCGCGGACGCCATGTTCGCCGTCTGGCTCACCTTCTTCCGCGAGCAACTCGCAACTTACGTGGCGTTGCTGGTGCTGCTGCCGCTGACCCTGCTGCTGAACTGGCAACTGTCCCTGGTGCTGATCGTGCTGGTGGTGGTGTTCTGCACTGTCACCATCCTCGTCATCAACCGCACCGAGGCCGGCCAGAAACAAGCCGAGCATTTCCAGTCGAGCCTCGCCGGCACGGTGCAGGACGCGCTGGCCAACGTGATCGTGGTGCAGTCCTTCAGCCGCCTCGCCGCCGAGACAAGGCGCTTCGGCCAGATCGCCGACGACGTGATCGCGCACCAGTTCCCCGTGCTGAACTGGTGGGCCGTGGTCAACGTGATGACCCGGGGCGCTTCCACCATCGCCGTGATCGTGATCGTGCTGATCGGCACCATCCTGCACGTGAACGGCCAGGCCTCGGTCGCGCAGATCGTGACGTTCATGGGCTTCGCAAACCTGCTGATCAGCCGCCTCGAATCCGCGATGCAGTTCGCTGCCCGCCTGTTCCTGCAGATGCCGGGCCTCGAGGAGTTCTTCGGCGTGATGGACGCCAAGTCCTCGGTCCCGGAGCAGCCCGACTCGGTGGAGCTCGAAGTGCCGAAGGGCGAAGTCGCGTTCGAGGCCGTCTCCTTCGCCTACCCGGGCGGCCCGTCCATCCTGTCGGACGTCTCCTTCGTGGCGCAGCCCGGCAGCGTGATCGCCCTGGTCGGCTCCACCGGGGCCGGCAAAAGCACGGCGATGAACCTGCTGCAGCGCCTGTGGGACCCAACCGCCGGCCGTGTGGCGATCGATGGCCAGGACATCCGCCACGTGACGCTGGAAAGCCTGCGCCGCTCCATCGGCGTGGTGTTCCAGGAAAGCATGCTGTTCAACCGCTCGATCCGCGACAACCTCAAGATCGGCCGCCCGGAGGCGACCGACGCCGAGGTCGAGCAAGCCTGCCGCGCCGCGGACGCGCACGATTTCATCATGCGCCAGCCGCAGGGCTACGACACCACCGTCGGCGAACGCGGCGCCACTCTCTCCGGCGGCCAGCGCCAACGTCTGGCCATCGCCCGCGCACTGCTCAAGAACCCCCCCATCCTGATCCTGGACGAAGCCACCAGCGCGCTGGACGCCGCTACGGAAGCCCGCGTCTCCCGCGCGATGCAGACCCTGATGGAGGGCCGCACGACCTTCATCATCGCCCACCGCCTGAGCACGGTGCGCGACGCCGACGAGATCCTGGTGTTCGACAACGGCGAAGTCGTGGAACGCGGCCGTTTCGACGCCTTGGTGCAACGTGGCGGCCGCTTCGCCCAACTGGTCGCCACCCAACTAGCCGGCGCCCCGCAAATCCGCGCGGCGGAGTAACCACCTCCTCCCCCTCCTCTCGATGGAGGGGGCCGGGGGAGGGGCGCCACCCGCACCAAAGTAGATACGGCAACCCACCGTGCCAGCAGGAGCGCTCATGGACAACGTGCTTGCCCTCCGCCCCTTCGTCCCCGCGCAGGATTTCGCGCTGTCGATACGCTACTACGCAGCACTCGGCTTCACCCTGACCCACGAGGACGCTGACGTCGCAATCCTCAAGACGGGCAGCTTCATCCTGCAGAACTATGACGTGAAGGGGTCCGCCGGGAACTGCATGGTGCAGTTGCTGGTACGTGACGTGGACGCGTGGTGGAGAGAAGTGAATCCAGCCAAGCTGGTGGCCGAGTTCGCGGTCAAGGAGCCACGTGCCCCTGTAGTACAGCCCTGGGGAATGAAGGTGGGGTTCGTATTTGACCCTTCTGGCGTGCTTTGGCACGTGGCGGAAGTGCCGTTCTAGGTGGCCGGTCCTGACGCTCACGACATGAGCGGCAGGTGTATCGGCCCACGAGATCAAGGCTAGTGGCAGAAATCTGACGAGCTTTCCGTCAGATTTATACCATCAGTCTCCAACGGCTGCCGGGTCGGGTACTTTAGCGGGTTGCAAGCGCCCCAGCATGCGGTGGGCGCCGGTGCCGGCCTTGGATACCACATAGCGCGCGACGGCCCGCGTCGGCTTACCCCAAACGGCGAACTTGCGGACGTAATGCGGGACGGTCCAGTGCAGCGAGTCGCCAGCCGCAAACACGGCGGCATCGCCGGGACGCATCGTCCGTACCACGCCGTCGGCGTCCGTGATCACCGCCTCGCCCTCCAGGATAATGACGGCTTCGTCCGTGACGTAGTGCCAAACGAAGCTTCCGGCGGTGCAATCCCACATCGTCGTATCGAACAAGCCGCCATTGGCGATCGTCCGGCTCCGGGCCTGCGGGTTGCCGGACAAGATCCAACCGGGCTCGATCGGCGCTGGGTAAAAGTCTGTGTCAGCCGGACTGTCATCGAATGCGGATCGTTTCAACATACATATAATCCCTCTAATGAATGGCAGAACGTAGGATGCGCCACGTCAGTTTAGCAATGATTTACAAAAACCACTCGAACTTGTCGAGAATCTCCGCCGCACTCTCCAGATACCGCATTTTCATCCGCGTCCAAAAAGACTGTAAAGCCATATAAGCATTCAGCCCTCGTGGACAAAAATGTCCCTCCGTTGCAGCGACACTTGCCTGCGTTCACTCTATACGATTGTGTGCTTTCAATCATATTAGTTGTAATTGAGAACCATCTATCTCTTACCACGTGTAATTTAGTGGCAAGATTGCCTCATCCGGCACCCATAATGATACTGCAGTGCAGCAATGAGCAGATCTAGGGCATCCGCTTACCACTCAGCCAAGTGGCGATGTCATACCACCCTGCTGCAGCGGATACCGTCCCGAGATCAGCTATGAGGTCGGGATCGAGGCTAGCCGGATCCCCACGACCTCAATCCGAGATCAATTCCTTGATCCGGCTCGCCAACGCTTCCATCGCAAACGGCTTCGTCAGCACGTGCATCCCCGGATCGAGATGCCCGTGGCTCACCACCGCGTTCTCCGCGTAGCCCGTGATGAACAGCACCTTCAGATCCGGCCGGTTCACCCGCGCCGCGTCCGCCACCTGCCGCCCGTTCACCCCGCCTGGCAACCCGACGTCCGTCACCAGCAAGTCCACCCGCACATCGGATTGCAGCACCTTCAACCCAGTAGCCCCGTCCGCCGCCTCGATCGCCGTATAGCCAAGGTCCTCCAGCACCTCCGTCACCAGCATCCGCACGGTCGGCTCGTCGTCCACCACCAGCACCGTCTCGCCCTGCTCGGCGCGCGGTGCGTCGGCCAGTTCGGGCGCCAGTTCCGACGTTTCCGCCTCGCCCAAATGCCGCGGCAGATACAGGCAGACCATCGTCCCCTGGCCAACCTCGGAATAGATGCGCGGCTGCCCGCCGGATTGCTTGGTGAACCCGTAGATCATCGACAACCCGAGCCCGGTGCCCCGGCCGATCGGCTTCGTGGTGAAGAACGGGTCGAACGCCTTGGCGATCACCTCGGGCGGCATGCCCGTGCCCGTGTCCGACACGCACAACGACACGTACTGACCCGGCGGCAGTTCCCGGTCGTGCGCCGCGCGCGCGTCCAGCCAGCGGTTGCTGGTCTCGATGGTGATCCGGCCACCCCCGGGCATCGCGTCGCGCGCGTTGATGCATAGGTTCAGCAGCGCGTTCTCGAGTTGCCCGCCATCCACCAGCGTGGACCACAGCCCGCCCGCCGCAATCGTCTCGACGGTGATCTCGGGGCCGACCGTGCGCCGGATCAGCTCCTCCATGCCGACCACCAGCCGGTTCATGTCCGTGGGCTTCGGGTCGAGCGTCTGCCGGCGTGAGAACGCCAGCAGCCGGTGGGTGAGCGCCGCCGCCCGCTTCGCCGCCCCCTGGGCCGCCCTCACGTAACGGTCGACGTCCTTGATCCGGCCCTGCGCGATGCGAGTCTGCAGCAGCTCCAGGCTCCCCGTCACCCCTGTCAGCAAATTGTTGAAATCATGCGCCAAACCGCCCGTGAGCTGCCCGACCGCCTCCATCTTCTGTGACTGGCGCAGCGCCTCCTCCGCGGCCATCAGCTCGCGCGTGCGCTGCTGCACCTGGGTTTCGAGCGAGGCGGCGAGATTGGCCAACGCCTTTTCCGCCCGTCGCCGCTCCGTCGCCTCCCGGGTGCGCTCGGCGATCTCCCGGATGAAGCCGAGCTCGTCCTCGGGCCATGCCCGGGCCTCCGCATGGTTGAGATACAGCAACGCGACCAGGCCTTCCTGCTCGGTCACCGGCATGTTGACGAAGGCGCGGGCCGAGATCGCCTCCAGCGCCGCCGCCGTGGAGCTGGTGCGCGCGTCCACCCGGGCATCCGCCACCACGGCGGTCTCGCCTCGTTTCAGGTCATCGATATACGAGCCGAACTCGCGGAACCGCAGCACCCCGGCCAGGCTGTGGACGCCGGGTGCGTTCCAGTCCCGGGTGATGGTGATAGTCTCGGCGGCACGGTCGACCAGGCCGTAGCCGGCGCGGCTGACACCCAGGGTGCGGCCGATCAACTCGGCGGCGGCGAAGCTGATCTCGTCCGGATCGTCCTGCGTACGGAAGATGTCGCCCAGTTCGACCAGGGCGGCGCGCATGCGGTCGGCCGAACGTTCGAACGTGACGTCACGCGACACGCCGGCCATCCGCAACGGGCGGCCATGCGCGTCCGTGAACGCCTGGCCGCGGGAGGTCAGCCACCGCACCGTGCCGTCCGGGCGCAGGATCCGGTAGGTCACGTCGTAATCCGCCTGCCGCTCGATCATGCGCTGGGTGGCGGCCTCTGCCCGGCCGCGATCCTCGGGCAGGATAGCTTGCAGACGGTCCTGGTAGGTGAACGGCTCGTCCAGCGGACGCCCGAATAGCGCCTTGCAGGTTTCCGAGGCGGTGAACTCGAGGGTCGCGAGCTCGAGGCTCCAGGTGCCGAAGCCTCCGGCACGCATGGCGAACGCCATCTCCCGTTCGCGCTCCTGCTGCGCGTGCAGGCGGCCCGTCAACTCCGCCATCAGGGCGGCATTGTTCGACTCCAGCCCCGTGAGCCGCTCCCGGTCGAACGAGAGGTCCACCTGGCTGGCGATGAAGTAGGTCAGCCGGCCATTCGCATCGAACACCGGCGATATCAGCAGCCGGTTCCAGAATGGCTCCCCGTTCTTGCGCCGGTTGCGCAGGTCGATCTCGAGCGGCTGCACGGCGGCGACGGCATGGCGGATACGCCGGACGGCCTCCGGATCGGAGTCGGGGCCTTGGAGAAAGCGGCAGTTGCGGCCGATGATCTCGTGGCGCTCGTACCCCGACAGGCGGCAGAACGCATCGTTGGCGAACACGACCGGGTTGTCTGCCAGCCGCGGATCCGTGATCACCATCGGCATACGGGTCGCACGCACGGCTGCGACGAACGGGCCGGTCCCGTCATCCATGCCGCGCATCCCCTCCGCACTGCCATCGTCGAACGAGTGGGTTTCACCGTGGTCAGGGTCGGAGGGCCTGGGTGACCCGGTCGTCTCGATGGTCAAGCTCGGCTCCAGAAAACGCGCTTCAGATTAGGGGCTGTACTCCGGTGCAGCTAGCCGTCACGCGTCGAGCAAAACGGGACGGAGTCCCGCACCATCCGCATTGGTCCAACCAGGGACCGGTCATGGCCGCACTCCATCCGGCTACCCGCGCCGTAATCCCACGCGGGCGTCGCGCGGCGGACATCGGCCGAAGACCACGGCGGGTCAGTGTCCGCCTTCCAGATAGGCCGCCTTGATCTCCGGGCGCGCCAGAAGGTCGCGGCCGGCGCCTTCCATGGTGATCGCGCCGTTCACCAGCACGTAGCCGCGATGGGCCAGGCGCAGCGCCTGGAACGCGTTCTGTTCCACCAGCAGCACGGTCAGCCCCGTGTCACGGTTGAGGTCGCGGATGGCGCCGAAGATCTGCCGCACGACCAGCGGGGCCAGCCCGAGCGAGGGTTCGTCCAGCAGCAGCAGCCGGGGCCGCGTCATCAGCGCCCGCGCGATGGCCAGCATCTGCTGCTCGCCGCCCGAGAGCGTACCGGCGCGCTGGCCCATGCGCTCCTTCAACCGGGGGAACAGGGTGAACGCCTGGTCGCGCAGCCGGTCGAACTCCGCCATGCCGGCGACCTGGCCGCCCATCATCAGGTTCTCGTTCACCGTCATGCGGCCGAAGATGCGGCGGCCCTCCGGCGACTGCGCAATGCCGCTGCGCATGATCTGGTGCGTGGGCTCGCGGCTGATCTCCCGCCCGTCGTACACGATGCTGCCGGAGCGGGCGCGCGGACTGCCGCAGATCGTCATCATCAGGGTGGATTTCCCCGCCCCGTTGGCGCCGATCAGCGTCACGATCTCGCCGGGTTCCACGTGCAGGTCCACCCCGCGCAGGGCTTGGATCGCGCCATAGAACGCCGTAACGCCCTGGAGCTGCAGCATGCTCATGCGACGGCCGCGACCGGTTCTTCGTCCTCGTCGCCTTCGCCGAGATAGGCCGCGATCACCGCCGGGTCTGCCCGCACGTCGGCGGGGGGGCCGTCCGCGATCTTCTTGCCGTGGTCCAGCACCACCACATGGTCCGAGATCCGCATCACGACCCCCATGTCGTGCTCGATCAGCAGCACGGAGCAGGCCGCGTCGATCCGCCCGTCGCGGATGGCGCGGAGCAGGGTGCTGAGCTCCTCGCTTTCCCGCGGGTTCAACCCGGCAGCAGGTTCGTCCAGGCACAGCAGCACGGGCCCGGTGCACATGGCGCGCGCGATCTCCAGCCGGCGCTGGTCGCCGTAGGGCAGGGCGCCCGCCGGGTCGTCCGCACGGCGCAGCAGCCCGATCGCGTTCAGCCACAGCCGGGCACGGTCGATCGCCGTCCGCTCCGCCCGGCGATGGCCGCCCAGGCCGAACACGGCAAGCAGGCCCAGGCCCACATTCGGCATCAGCATGTTGTGCTGCGCCACCAGCAGGTTCTCCAAAACCGTCATGCCGGCGAACAGGCGGATGTTCTGGAACGTCCGCGCGACCTGGGCCCGCCGCGCGATCCGGTGGCCCGGCATGCCCTGGAGCTGGAACGCCGCCCCGCCCTCATGCGTCAGCACCAGCGCGCCCGATGTCGGCCGGTAGAACCCGGTGATGCAGTTGAACACCGTCGTCTTGCCCGCGCCGTTCGGCCCGATGACGGAGGTGATCTGCCCGGCATGCGCGCTGAACGACAAGTCGCCGATGGCCGTCAGCCCGCCGAACCGCATCGTCAGGTGCTGTACCTCGAGAAGATTAACCACGGCCTTCCGCCACCAGCTCGGCCGAGATTTCCCGCTTCGAGGCGAGCGCCACCGAAGGCGTCCGGCCCGACACCAGCCCCCGCGGCCGCAGCACCATCATGATGACCAGCGCCAACCCGAAGATCAGCATCCGGTATTGCCCGATATCGCCCACCGCGGCCCCTAGCCACGCGAAACCGGGCTGATTGTTCAACTGGCTCAGGAAATCGCGCAGGATCTCGAGCCCGCCGATCATCACCACGGCCGCCAGCGCCACGCCCAACTGGCTGCCGAGCCCGCCCAGCACGACCACCGCCAGCACGATCGCCGACTCGATGAACGTGAAACTTTCCGGACTGACGAACCCCTCGCGGGTGGCGAAGAACGCGCCCGCGAACCCGCCGAACATGGCGCCGATCGAGAACGCGGTCAGCTTCGTCACCGTGACATTGATGCCGAGCGAGCGGCAGGCGATCTCGTCCTCCCGCAACGCCTCCCACGCACGCCCGAGCGGCAGCCGGCGCAGGCGCAGCGTCACCCAGTTGGTCAGCAGCGCCAGCACCAGGATCACGTAATACAGGAAGATCACCCGCTGCACCGGGCTCGGGTCCAGATGGAACACGCTGGCGAACGTGTCCGGGTCCCCCGAGGCGTTGAACTTCAGCCCGAACAGCGTCGGACGCGGGATGTCGTTCACGCCGTTCGGGCCACCGGTCAGGTGGGTCCAGTTGATCAGCACGATGCGGATGATCTCGCCGAACGCCAGCGTCACGATGGCCAGGTAGTCGCCACGCAAGCGCAGCACCGGAAAGCCCAGCAGCATGCCTGCGGTGGCGGCGAACAACCCGGCCAGCGGCAGGCAGGTCCAGAAACCGAGGCCGACCCCCGTGGACATCAGCGCGTAGGTATAGGCGCCGACCGCGTAGAAGGCGACGTAACCCAGGTCCAGCAAGCCGGCGAGCCCGACCACGATGTTCAGCCCCCAGCCGAGCATGATGTAGGTCAGCACCAGCACGCCGAGATCCACGTAATACCGCCCGGCGATGAACGGCAGCACGACCGCGAACACCAGCAGCAACGGGGCCACGACCCGACCGGCCCGGGTCAATGCCTCGGCCGTCCGCCGGTTGGCCGCCACCGCCTCCCGCTTGCGCCCGGACCACAGCACCTGGATCAGCCGCAGCAGGAACACGGCCACGACCAGGATCACCACCAGCCACGGCCGCGGCCGCAGCATCAGGTGCGTCTCGCCCGGATCCATCTTCAGCCCGACCATGGCGAAGAACAGCCCCAGCGCCACCAGGGCCGCGAGCCCGGCCTGGCGCAGCGCGCGGCTCATACCTTCTCCACGTCGGCGCGTCCGAGCAGCCCGGTCGGCATGAAGATCAGCACGATGATCAGGATGGAGAACGCCGCCACGTCCTTATACTGGCCGGATGCGTAGGCGGACCAGAACACCTCGATCAGCCCGATCAGCAGCCCGCCCAGCACCGCCCCCGGCAGCGAGCCGATGCCCCCCAGCACCGCCGCGGTGAAGGCTTTCACGCCGGGGATGAAGCCGCTGTAGAAGTCGATCACCCCGTAGTACAACAGGAACATCAGCCCGGCGACCGCAGCCAGTGCGGCGCCGATGACGAAGGTGAGGCTGATGGTCCGGTCGGTGTCGATGCCGAGCAGCCCGGCCATGCGGATGTCCTGCTCGCACGCCCGCATCGCCCGCCCGAGCGGCGTGCGGGTGACGAGCCAGGTGAACACGGTCAGCACCACCAGCGTGGTGATCACGATGGCGATCTGCATGTAGGTGACCTGCACCGCGAACCCGTCCTGGGTGAACAGTTGCAGCCCGCCAGGCACCAACGGCGCGATCGGCTTCACGTTGGCGCCCTGCGCGATCTGGGTGAAGTTCTGCAGCACCAAGGACATGCCGATTGCGCTGATCAACGGCGCCAGCCGGAACGAGCCGCGCAACGGCCGGTAGGCGACGCGCTCGATCGTCCAGCCATACAACCCGGCGATGGCCGCGGCGAACACCAGCGTGAGCACCAACGCAATCGGCACGGCGGTGATGCCGAGCACGCCCAGGCCGAGCAGCGAGATCAGCGACAGGAAGGCGCCGACCATGAACACGTCGCCATGGGCGAAGTTGATCATGCCGATGATGCCGTAGACCATGGTGTAGCCCACGGCGATCAAGCCGTAGATCATCCCAAGCGTCACGCCGTTGATCAGTTGCTGCAGCGCGTAAGCCACGGATGCCCCCCGGCGGTCGAAGACCCGAGAAAACACACGTCCGGAGCCGTGCGCAAGGGACATGGCGGGCGTGCACGGGTGCGAGGGGCTTTTCATCCCGCCGTGGTGTGCCTATACAGCGCGCGGCGGGTGATTAGCTCAGTTGGTAGAGCAGCTGACTCTTAATCAGCGGGTCGTTGGTTCGAACCCAACATCACCCACCAAATTTCCTTGGATCGCGGAAGCGCTTGGACTGTCTTTTAGTCCCGTCGCGGCGCGACACCCGGCATCGGCAACCCCGCTTTCCGCATGAGCACGAACCCGCTTCGCTCAAGATAGGCGGCCTGAACCTCCGCCATCCGTTGGTGGTCCACGAGCTTATGCGGTTTGCCTGTCAACCCGAACCGAAGACTGTAACCGAGGGCGAAAAGGACGTCCTCACGAGCAGCGGGGCGCAATGTGTCATCAGGCATGGCAGGAACATAACAGGCACAAATCCGTCGAGTCGAGTCGGGATCGCTGTTCGCGCCGGAATCGTTCGCGCGAGCCGCCGCCGTGAAGCGCCCCGCTTCGATCCGTGGCGCTGGGGCGCGCTACCCCGACCGTGCTGCACAGGGCGTAAGCCTCGCTTCTACCGCACGCTCGCCACGCGCAGCGCGTTCGTCGTCCCGGCTTGCCCGAACGGCACGCCCGCAGCCACCACCACCGTATCGCCATGCGCCGCAAAGCCTTCCGTCCGCGCGATACGGGACGCACGGTTCACCGTCTCCGTCATCGTGTGCGTCTCGGCGGTGACCACGGCGTGCACCCCCCACACCACGGCCATGCGGCGCGCCGTCACCGGATCCGTGGTCAGGCCCAGCACGGGACAGTCCGGGCGGGTGCGGGCGATGCGCAGCGCGGTCGAGCCGGAGGTGGTGTAGGCGGCGATCGCGCGGGCGCCGACCGTCTTGCTGATCTGGCGGGCCGCGTCCGCGATCGCGTCGGCGATGGTCTGCTCGGGGGCCGGGCGTCCGGTCTCGCAAAGCGAGCGCCAGAACGGGTCCTGCTCCACCCGGTCGATGATGCGGTCCATCATGTTCACCGCTTCGTACGGATATTGCCCGGCGGCGGTCTCCGCCGACAGCATCACCGCATCCGCACCGTCGTACACCGCCGTCGCTACGTCGCTGGCTTCGGCGCGGGTGGGGGCGGGCGCGCTGATCATGCTCTCCAGCATCTGCGTCGCCACCACCACGGGGATGCCGCGCTGCCTCGCCTCGCGCACGATCCGCTTCTGCGCCATTGGCACTTCCTCGGGCGGCAGCTCCACGCCCAGATCGCCGCGCGCCACCATCACGCAATCGGACAGCGCCAGGATGCCGTCCAGATTGTCCAGCGCCTGCGGCTTCTCGAGCTTGGTCATGATCCAGGCGCGGCCGTCCGCGATCGCGCGCGCTTCCGCCACGTCCTCCGGGCGCTGCACGAACGACAGCCCGATGTAGTCGCAGCCATGGTCGAGCGCGAACCGCAGATCCTCGTGGTCCTTCTTGGTCAGTGCCGGGATCGGCAGCACGACGTCCGGCACGTTCACGCCCTTGCGGTCCGAAAGCGGTCCGCCGGTCACCACCTCGCATTCCAGGTGGTCGTCGCGCTTGCGGGCCACGCGCAGGCGCAGCTTGCCATCGTCCAGCAGCAGGGTGGTGCCGATGCCGGCGGCGGCCATGATCTCGGGGTGCGGCAGTTGCACCCGGCGCGTGTCGCCGGGCACGGGGGAAAGATCCAGCCGGAAATCGTGCCCGGTCTGCAGCGTCACGCGCCCCGCCTGGAAGCGGCCGACGCGCAGCTTGGGGCCCTGCACGTCGGCAAGGATGCCGATCGGGCGGCCCATCTCTTCCTCCAACGCGCGGATGATCCGGATACGGTCGGCGTGATCCTCGTGGGCGCCATGGCTGAAGTTGAGGCGAAATACGTCCACGCCGCCGCGGAACAGCCGGCCGAGCATCTCGGGCGTGCTGCTGGACGGGCCGACGGTGGCAACGATCTTCGTGCGCCGGCGGCGGCGCAGTTTGCTTTGGGCCATGCAGTGGGGGCTCCGGAGGTTTACGCGATCAGGATGGCGCGGAAATCGTTCACGTTGGTGAGCGTGGGGCCGGTACGCAGCAGGTCCCCCACCGCATCGAACAGGGTGTAGCTATCATGCGCGCGCAGGCAGGCGGCCGGGTCGCACCCGGCAGCAAGCGCGCGAGCAAGCGTCGTGGGGGTGACGAGCGCGCCCGCCGCGTCCTCCGTGCCGTCGATGCCATCGGTGTCGCCGGCGACGGCCCAGATGTCTTCGGCGCCGCGCAGGGCAATGGCAAGGCCGAGCAGCGTTTCCGTGTTGCGCCCGCCGCGCCCCGCCGGTCCGGTGCCGATGGTAACGGTCGTCTCACCCCCCGAGAGCAGCACGCAGGGTGCCGGCAGCGGCTGGCCGTGGCTGCGCACACTGCGGGCGATGCCGGCCAGCACGGTGCCGAGCTCGCGGCTCTCGCCCTCTAGCGCGTCGCCCAGGATCAGCGGCGTGACCCCGGCGCCCGAGGCCGCAGCAGCGGCGGCGGCGAGCGCCATGGCGGGGGTGGCGATCATGCGCACGTCCACGGCCGCGAAGGCCGGCGGCAGGTTGTCCTCGCCCGCCAGCAGCGCGGCGGCAGCGGGGGGCAGGCGGACGCCGTAATCCATCACCATCGCCCGCACGGCCTCGCGGGAGGGCGTGCCCGGCACGGTCGGCCCGCTGGCGATGGTGCCGGGGTCGTCGCCCGGCACGTCGCTGATGACCAGGGTCACCACCTGCGCCGGGTGCGCCGCGGCGGCGAGGCGGCCCCCCTTGATGGCCGAGAGGTGCTTGCGGACCGCGTTCATCACCCCGATCGGCGCCCCGCAGGCGAGCAGCGAGGCGTTCACCGCCTGCTTGTCCGCCAGCGTAAGCCCAGGCCCAGGCAATGCCGCCAGCGCCGAGCCACCCCCCGAAATCAGCGCCAGCACCAGATCCTGCGGGCCGAGCCCGGCGACCTCGGCCAGCAACGCGCGGGCGCCGGCTTCGCTGTTGGCGTCCGGGACCGGGTGGCTCGCCTCTATCACGCGGATACGGCGGGTAGGCACGGCATGGCCGTATCGGGTGACAACGGCGCCGCGCAGGGGCACGTCCGGCCAGGCTTCCTCGAGCGCCGCGGCCATGGTCGCGGCGGACTTGCCGGCGCCGACCACCACGCACCGGCCGGCGGGTTTGGGCGGCAGGTGGGCGGCCAGCACGCTCGCCGGGTCCGCCGCGCGCACGGCGGCGGTGAACAGCCCGGTCAGAAGCTGCCGGGCCGTGTTGTCGTTCCATCCCATGGCCGGCACTATGGCGGAGGCACGTCCGGGCCGCCATATGCGCCCGGTTGAGGAGGAGGAGGCCGCCATGACCCCGATCGATCCCGCCACCCGCACCGAGTTGGAAGCCGCCGCGTTCCGCCGCCTGGTGGAGCACCTGCGTGAGCGGACCGACGTGCAGAACATCGACTTGATGAACCTGGCCGGGTTCTGCCGTAACTGCCTGAGCCGCTGGTATCGCGAGGCGGGCGAGTCGCGCGACGTGATTCTGTCCGACCCGGAGGCGCGGGAGATCGTCTACGGCATGCCCTACAAGGAGTGGCAGGCGAAGCACCAGGGCGCAGCCACGCCGGAGCAGCAGGCCGCGTTCAAGCAGGCGTCGCAATCGGCCTGACGTGGCGGAAGCAGCGCGCACCCAGCTTACCCGGGACGGGTTCTACGCCTGGATCGAGCCGGACCACCCGCAGGTCCGACTCGATCGACGGGATGCCGGCCGATCCCGGGTTAGCGAGCGGTCGACCGGTCTGGAGGCGGCTGTCGCGCTCCCGATCGTCCAAATCGACCTCAAGCTGAGCGATATCTACGTAAGCCTGGAGTTCCGGCGGCGTCGCAGCCTCGTCAGCTCGGACAGGCCGGCGTCCCGGTTCGCGATCTAGGCAACATGGCGGGCGAGGAGCAGCCCTGCCAAGATCGCCGGCCACAAACCGGCCAGATCGAGCACACTTCGCCGCAATGAACACTGCGGACAGGATGCCCTGGCGTGTGGTGACGGCAGCAACGGCCGCGTTGTTGGTCGGTATCGGTATCGCACGCTTCGCTTACGCGCCGCTGCTGCCGGCCGTCATCGGCCAGGGCTGGTTCGCACCCGGCGCTGCCGCCTATCTCGGGGCGGCCAACCTGCTGGGCTACCTCGCCGGCGCACTGGCCGCGCGCGAGGCCGCCCGCCGCGCCGGCGCCCGCCCGGTGCTGCGCGGGGCGATGCTGGCCGCCTCCGTCTCGCTCGCCGCCTGCTGCGTGGCGCTGCCGTTCGCCTGGTTCTTCGTCTGGCGCCTGGTGTCCGGCATGGCGGGCGGCTTGCTGATGATCCTCGCCCCCTCCACGGCGCTCGCGCAGGTCCCGGCCCAGCGGCGAGGCCTGGCCGGCGGGCTGATCGTGACCGGTGTGGGTCTCGGCATCGCCGCATCGGGCACGTTGGTCCCGCTGCTGATCCACTGGGGCTTGACCGAGGCCTGGCTCGGCCTGGCGCTGGCCGGCTTGCTGCTGACCGCGTTCGCCTGGACCGCCTGGCCCAGCGCGGCGCCCACGGCGGTCGCAGCGAACTCGTCCCAGCGGTTCGGCGCGGTGTGCCTCAGCTACGGGCTGTGCGCGGTCGGGTTGTCGCCGCACATGGTGTTCCTGGTGGACTACGTGGCGCGAGGGCAGGGGCGGGGACTGGACGCCGGGTCGCTGGCCTGGGTCGGGTTCGGCCTGGGCGCGTTGTGCGGACCGATCACGGCCGGGCGGATGGTGGACCGGTTCGGGCCGGAGCCCGCCTTCCGCGTGGTCCTGGCGGCCGAGGCGGTGGCGGTGGCCCTGCTGCTGCTGCCGTCGGGGCTGGCCGGGCTCGGCGTGTCCGCGCTGGTCGGCGGGCTGGTCGTGTCGGGCGTCACCGCCGCCATGCTGGGCCGCATCGGGCTGCGCGCCGGCGCCGACCCGGCGGCCCGGCAGCGCGGCTGGACGCAGGCGACGGTGGCGTGGGCGATCGGGCAGGCCGCGGGAACGTACGGCATGGCCTGGCTGTATGGGCGCGCGGGCTACGGCGCTCTGTTCGTGGCCGCGCTCGCGGCCATCATCACCGCGGCCTTGGTGGAGATGGTCGTTGCGTCGACACCTTTGCGGGCCTCGGCCCCGCTCTCCGGAAGGGGATAGTCATCTCCTTCACCCCTTTATAAACAGGTATCCAGAGGACCTGCGTCCTCTGGTGAGGTTTGGCGCAAAGCCGCAAGCTGCTTCGCAGCCGGGGAGTTACAGGACATGGACGTACGCGCAGCCGTCGCATTCGAGGCAGGTCAACCGCTCACCATCGAAACGGTGCAACTCGAGGGCCCCCGCGAAGGCGAAGTCCTCGTCGAGATCAAAGCCACCGGCATCTGCCACACCGACAAGTTCACCCTCTCCGGCGCCGACCCGGAAGGCCTGTTCCCCGCCATCCTCGGCCACGAAGGCGCCGGCATCGTGGTCGACGTCGGGCCCGGCGTCCGGACCCTGGCCAAGGGCGACCACGTCATCCCGCTCTACACGCCGGAATGCCGCGAGTGCGACTACTGCCTCAGCCGCAAGACCAACCTCTGCCAGAAGATCCGCATCACCCAGGGCCGAGGCCTGATGCCGGACGGCACCAGCCGCTTCAGCTTCCAGGGCAAACCGGTGCTGCACTACATGGGCACCTCGACCTTCGCCAACTACACCGTCGTCCCCGAGATCGCGCTGGCAAAGGTCCGCACGGACGCGCCGTTCGACAAGATCTGCTACATCGGCTGCGGCGTCACCACGGGCATCGGCGCCGTCATCTTCACCGCCAAGGTCCAAACCGGCGACAACGTCGTGGTCTTCGGCCTGGGCGGCATCGGCCTCAACGTCGTCCAGGGTGCCCGCCTCGCCGGCGCCGACATGATCGTCGGCGTGGACGTGAACCCAGGCCGCCGCGAACTGGCCGAGAAGTTCGGCATGACCCATTTCGTCAACCCGAAGGAGGTCGAAGGCGACATTGTCCCCCATCTCGTGAACCTGACCAAAGGCGGTGCCGACCACAGCTTCGAATGCGTCGGCAACACCACCCTGATGCGTCAGGCGCTGGAATGCGCCCACAAGGGCTGGGGTAAGTCCACCATCATCGGCGTCGCCGGCGCCGGGCAGGAAATCAGCACCCGGCCGTTCCAACTGGTGACCGGCCGGGTCTGGCAGGGCAGCGCGTTCGGCGGCGCGCGCGGCCGGACGGACGTGCCGCGGATCGTGGACTGGTACATGGAGGGCAAGATCAACATCGACGACCTGATCACCCACATCCTGCCGCTCGACCAGATCAACGAGGGCTTCGACCTCATGACGCGCGGGGAAAGCATCCGCAGCGTGGTGGTCTACTGACGGCGCTCCTCGTCGCGTTCAGCGGGCTGCCGGGCACGGGCAAGAGCACGCTTGCCGGCGCGCTGGCCCGCGCGCTGGACGCCACCAT
The DNA here is from genome assembly GCA_964247705.1 of uncultured Acetobacteraceae bacterium. Taxonomy (GTDB): domain Bacteria; phylum Pseudomonadota; class Alphaproteobacteria; order Acetobacterales; family Acetobacteraceae; genus LMUY01. The sequence goes on from CAXTVQ010000006.1 coordinate 37,266, forward strand.
CCTGCGGATCGACGTGATCGAACAAGCGATCCGCGCGGCGGGCGAAACCGTCGGTACGGCCGGCTACCTCGTCGGCAACGCCCTGGCCGAGGCGAACCTGACCATCGGCCGGACCGTGGTCGCGGATAGCGTGAACCCGCTCCGGACCACACGGCAGGCATGGCGCCGGGCAGCGGAGCGGGCCGGGGCCGCGCTGGTGGACGTGGAGGTTGTCTGCTCCGACCCGGCAGAGCATCGGCGCCGGATCGAGGAGAGGGTGACCGATATCGAAGGCCTGGTGCTACCCCGATGGGAGAACGTCGTGCTGCGCCCCTATGAGCCCTGGGACAGCCCGGTGACCGTGATCGACACGGCAGCCATGAGTGTGACCGAAGCAGTGGTAACGATCCGGGCAGCTATAACTCAGGGCCGCTCGTAAACTCAGGGCCGCTCGTAAACTCAGGGCCGCTCGTAGATCCCCAC
>CAXTVQ010000006.1:37827-114830 GCA_964247705.1 uncultured Acetobacteraceae bacterium
GCCGCTCGTAAACTCAGGGCCGCTCGTAAACTCAGGGCCGCTCGTAGATCCCCACCAGCCGGCCGTGCCCAAGCAGGCTCCAGCGGGCAGCCAGCCGCAACGCTCCGCGCCCAACGACCCGGCGCGGTGCAAACGGCATGGACAGAGCCAGGATTTGGAACACGTAGCGGTGCGGCCCGTGGCCCGGGATCGGGCTGGGCGGCAACCAGCCGCGCCGGCCAAAGGAGTTGCGCCCCGCGGCGAACATCCGGCTCGGCCCCATCTGTTTCGGCACCGCCGCCTCGGCAACGCCACTCAACGTCGGCGGGATCCGGTTCAGCAGCAAATGCACGAGCGGTTGCGGGAACGGCGCGTCCACATCCTCCACGATCAAGGCGAGTGAAGCCGTGCCCTCCGGCAAGCGAGACCATTGCAACGGCGGCGACAACCCGGCGCCATCCGCCGTGAAACGCACCGGCATGGCCGCGTGATCGTCGAAAGCGGCCGAAGTCAGCGCCATGGTGCGCAGGCCATGGCGCGCAGTGAGCGTCGTGCTCAACCCAGGGCGGATGTCATGGAGCACGTAGCCGAGAGTCGAGGCGAGTCCGGGCATGCTGGTATCTCCGGTGGCTCCTCCCTCTCGCGTCCAGCACGGGAGAGGGAGGAGAGGAGCTCAGTTCGGCAGTAGATCCTGCACCTGGATCGGCGTCTTGCGAACCCGGATCCCGGTCGCGTGATACACCGCATTCCCGATCGCGGCGTTCATCCCCACGATGCCGATCTCGCCCACGCACTTGGCGCCGATCGCGTTGATGATCGTGTCCTCCTCGTGGATCGTCTCCACCACGACCTCGCCGATATCCGCACTGGTGGACACGTGGTACCCGGCTAGGTCGGAGTTCGCGAAACGCGCCTGCGGCCGGTCGATCTGGCTCTCCTCATGCAGCGCGAAGCTTGCCCCCCAGACCATCCCGCCCATCAGGTTGCTGCGCGCCGTGCGCGGGTTGATGATCCGCCCGCATGCGAACACGCCCACCATCCGCGACACCCGGATCGTGCGCAGCAACGGGTCCACCCGCACCTCGGCGAACTGCGCGCCGAACGAGTAGCTCGCCGCTTTCTCCGTCACCGGCCCGGCGAACGACATGCCGCCGGCCAGGCCGGCCCGCATCTTGTCGTCGTCCATCGACTCCGGCTTCCAGTCCGCCGTCACCTCGATCACACCGCCCGTCATCGTCGCCAGCACCTCGGTCGCCGGCCGACCCTTGCCGTCCGGGCCGATCACTTGGCCGCCCACCAGCGTGTAGCCCGCGCCACCCGCCGCCTGCAGCAGCTTGTCGCGCACCTGCGTGGCCGCGACATGGATCGCCGATCCGGCAGATCCCGTGGTGATCGACCCGCCAGCGACCGGGCCGGACGGCAGCGTGCTGTCGCCCAAATGGACGCGCACCTTCTCGTTCGGCACGCCCAGCACGTCCGCCGCAACCTGGCCCAGCACCGTGTAAGCGCCCGTCCCGAGGTCATGCGCGCCGCACGAAACCACGCAGGTGCCATCCGCGGAAAACCGAACCCGCGCCGAGGATGGCGCCATTGCCGACGGGTAGCACGCGGTGGCGCACCCATAGCCGATCAGCGTGCCGTCCGGAGCCGTCATCGAGCCGGCCGCCGGGCTGCGCTTGCTCCAGCCGAACAGCTCGGCGCCGCGGCGATAGCACTGCACCAGCGAGCGGCTGCTCCACGGCCGGCCCTCGATCGGGTCGCGCGGCGGCTCGTTCTTGATGCGCAGCTCCACCGGGTCCATGCCCAGGGCGACTGCCAACTCGTCCACCGCGCACTCGAAGCCGAAGAACCCGGGCGCCTCGGCGGGAGCGCGCTGGAAGCCCGGCGTGTTCACGTCCGTGGACACCACCGACTCGCGAATGCGGATGTTGGGCGACTGGTACATCCGCCCGGTCACGTCCGTCACGGCGAACGCCACGTGGTCGATCTTCGCACTCTGGCCGGCCTGCTCGTGCATCACGGCCGTGAGCGTACCGTCGCGCTCGGCCGCCAGGCGGATGCGGCTCTTGGTCGCCGGGCGGAAGGAGCCGACGGTGAACATCGCCTCGCGCGGCACCATCAGCTTCACCGGCCGCTTCAGCCGCTGCGCCGCCATTGCGACCAGCACGGTGTGCGGCAGGATCGTGGCCTTGCTGCCGAAACCGCCGCCGACATACGGGCACTCGACGTGGACGTCCTCCATCGGGATGCCGAAGATCGCCGCCAGCCCAGCCTGGTTGCCCACCACCCACTGGCTAGGCGCATTGATCAATAGCTTGCCATTGCGCCAGGCAGCCGTCGTGGACCACAGCTCGATCGGATTGTGGTGCTGCGCCGGGGTGTAATACGTGGAGTCCACCTTGACCGGCGCCGAACCGAAGGCGGCTACGGCGTCCCCGATGTCGGTGGCCTTCTCCTCGTCGTCCTCTTCCTCGACGCCCGGATCGTCCATCGCAGCCGACGCGGGCTGCTGCGCATAGTCGATGCGGACCTTGCGGGAAGCCTCCTCGGCCGCCTCCTGCGTATCCGCCACGATCAGGGCCACGATCTGCCCCGAGTAGTGGATCTCGTCGGACGTCAGCGGCAGGAAGGAGGACTGCATGTGCCCGCCCTTCATGGCGAACGTCTCCTCCCCCAGCGAGCCGTTGAAGCTGCGGTGGGTCAGCACGAGTTGCACGCCCGGCACCGCCTCCGCCTCGGACGTGTCCATGCGGGTGATGCGTCCCCGGGCGACGGCGCTGGTGGTCAGCGCGGCATAGGCGGCGCCGGCGTGGGGGAAATCGGCGGCGTATTGCGCGGCGCCGGCGGCCTTGGCGGCAGCGTCTCGGCGGACGACGGGCAAACCAATGCTTCCGTCCATAAGTCTAGCTCCTCTTGCTTGCAGTGAGCGCGGCGCGCGCAACGGTGCGGCGGCCCAGCTCGATCTTGAATGCGTTGTGCCGGCCGGGCTTGGCCCCGGTGAACGCGGCCTCCCCGGCCTGGAGTGCCGTGGCCTCGGTCAAACGGCAGCCCCTGAGCGCCGCCTCCGCTTCGTGCGAGCGCCACGGTTTGGAAGCGACGCCGCCCAGCGACACGCGGGCATCGGTCACCATTTCGCCATCCATCTCCAGGGCGACGGCGGCGGAGACGAGGGCGTAGGCATAGCTCTGCCGGTCCCGCACCTTCACATAGGTCGAGCGGCGGCCGAGCGGCGTTGCCTGCACGGTGATGGCGGTCACGATCTCGCCAGGTTGCAGCACGGTCTCGACCGCCGGGTCATCGCCGTATGCGGTGTGGAAGTCGGCAAATGGCACGGTCCGGGTACTGGCGGCGGAGCGGATCTCGACCGCCGTGTCGAAGGCGGCCAGCGCCGTGCCCCAGTCGCCCGGGTAGTTGGCGACGCAGCGCTCGGAGATGCCGAACAGCGCCATCTCGCGGTCCTCGCCGTTCAGCGCACTGCAGCCCGAACCCGGCACGCGCTTGTTGCAGGCGGACACGCCGTTGCGGAAATACGGGCAGCGGGTGCGCTGCAGGATGTTGCCGCCGAGCGTGGCCGCGATGCGCAACTGCTGGGACGAGGCCAGCGCCAGGCTCTCGGTCAGCGCCGGATAATCCCGCAGCAACGTCGCGTTTTCCGCCGTGTCCGCCATGCGGGCGAGCGCGCCGAAGCGGATCACCGGCCCCGACGTCTCGACCCCATCCAGTCCAGGAAGGTGGCCGATATCGACAAGGTGGTCGGGCGCCGTCAGATCCCCACGCATGAGGTCGACCATCGTGGTGCCGCCGGCCATGATTGCGGCGCCGGGCTGGGCGGCGTCGTGCAGCGCGGCCTCGAGCGAGTCCGGGCGGGCATAGCTGAATGGCTGCATGTCAGGCCGCCCGTGCTGGAATGGAACCGGCTTGCGCGACGTCGCGGATCGCGGCGACGATATTGGGGTAGGCGCCGCAGCGGCAGAGATTGCCCGACATGTACTCGCGGATGTCCGTGTCCGAGTGCGCGTGGCCCTCCTCGATACAGGCGACCGCCGAGATGATCTGACCCGGCGTGCAGTAGCCGCACTGCAGCGCGTCGTGCGCGGCGAAGGCCGCCTGCATCGGATGCGGCGTGCCGTCGGCCTCGGCCAAGCCCTCGATCGTCGTGACGCTGGCGCCGGAGGCGGCGGCGGCCAGCACGAGGCAGGATAGTTGCCGGCGTCCGTCGAGAAGCACCGTGCAGGCGCCGCACGTCCCGTGGTTGCAGCCGACCTTGGTGCCGGTGAGGCCGAGATGTTCGCGCAGGGTGTCCAGCAACGTCGTGCGCGTATCCAGTGTCAAGCTATGGGTCTGGCCGTTGACGGTCAGCGTCACTTGCGTGGTCGAGGCAGGCATGGAGGCACTCCGCAGCGGTGAGAGGGTCGCTTGGGGCATGAAGCAACGCTGCGACCGGGAGTTGCATGTTCCTTGACGCCGACCGGAAAGCGACAGCGGCGGGAACGGCCCTGCACTCACGGACCGAAGCAGCCCGATGTGCAGGCTTGCACCGCACTGTTCCTGCATCCGACCTTAGTGGCTGAACCCCGGCACGTTTGCATTGCACGGGCTCACGCGGGTGTTATAACGCTCATTAACGTCTCGATACCGTTTCTTTTCGACGACGGGAGCATCTGTCCGGAGTACGCAGTGGTCATTCAATTCCACACCCTTCTGCTGACACTCCACCTCACCGCTCTCGCCGTCGGCCTGGGTGCGGCCCTGTTGGCGGACTGGATCGCCGTGACCCGGATCCTGTTCGGACGGCTGTCCGAGCGGGCGGCCACCCAGCTCCAGGATTTGTCTGCGGCCGTGTCGATCGGATTGGGAATGCTCTGGTGCAGCGGCATCGTGCTGGTGTTCGACAATGCAGTCAGGACGCCGGCGACACTCGGCAACGAGAAGCTCTGGGCCAAGCTGCTCATCGTCACGGTGCTGACGGCGAATGCGATCGTCTTGCACAAGCTTGCCCTTCCACTCGTACGGGCAAGAGTCGGGCAGACATTGTTCGAACGGCGGCAGTATGGCACCCGGCTGCTGTGCGCCTTGATTGCCGCAGTGTCGTTCACGTCTTGGGTTTCCGCCCTCTTCCTCGGTGTCGCACGGGAGTTGAATGGGGCTGTGACCATGGTCGACGTGCTGTGGTACTACTCGTGCGTCTTGTGCCTGACTTGGCTCATCGGGTTCACGCTGTGCCATTTCGCAGGCCATCGATCCGTCGAGCGCGAGCAGGTCGTCGAGTTGAGCTGACCGACCTGCGGCAACGCCCGTATGGGCTCGGCCGGCTCGCATGCAGGCGCTCCCATTGCCGCGGCGCGCGGCGCGCCATACGTTACAGGACAACGAGTCGGGGTGCCCCCGCGACAACGCCCGGGAAAGAGCCGAAATGCCCGCCATCCCCACAAGCAACGCACCCCTGTCACGACATGCGATGGCCTACGTCCTGGCCGGCGGCCGCGGCTCGCGCCTGCACGAGATGACGGATGCCCGCGCCAAGCCCGCCGTATATTTCGGCGGCAAGAGCCGGATCATCGACTTCGCCCTCTCCAATGCCCTCAACTCGGGCATCAGGCGCATCGGCGTGGCCACGCAATACAAGGCGCACTCGCTGATCCGCCACCTGCAGCGCGGTTGGAATTTCTTCCGCCCCGAGCGCAACGAGAGCTTCGACATCCTGCCCGCCAGCCAGCGCATCAGCGAAACCGCCTGGTATGCCGGCACGGCCGACGCCGTGTATCAGAACATCGACATCATCGAGAGCTATGCCCCGCAATACATCGTCCTGCTCGCCGGCGACCACGTCTACAAAATGGATTACGAGCCGATGCTGCAGCAGCACGTGCAGCAAGGTGCCGACGTCACCATCGGCTGCCTCGAAGTCCCGCGTATGGAGGCGACGGCATTCGGCGTGATGCACGTGGACGCGGAGGACCGGTTGATCGACTTCCTGGAGAAGCCGGCCGATCCCCCTGGAATCCCGGACCGGCCGGACATGGCGCTGGCCTCGATGGGCATCTACGTGTTCGAGACCGGGTTCCTGTTCAGTCAACTCCGCCGGGATGCCGCAGACCCGCATTCGGCGCGCGATTTCGGGCGCGACATAATCCCGTACATCGTCAAGCACGGGAGTGCCGTAGCACACCGCTTTTCCCGCTCCTGCGTGCGGTCCAACTACGAATCGGAGGCCTATTGGCGCGACGTGGGCACGGTGGACGCATACTGGGCCGCGAATATCGACCTCACCGATGTGGTGCCGGCACTCGACCTGTATGACCAGGACTGGCCGATCTGGACCTACGGCGAGATCACGCCGCCCGCCAAGTTCGTCCATAACGACGACGGACGGCGCGGCATGGCCGTGGACTCGCTGGTGTCGGGCGGCTGCATCATCTCCGGATCGCGGGTGAACCGCTCGCTGCTGTTCACCGGGGTGCATGTCCACAGCTATGGCTGCCTGGATAATGCGGTGGTGATGCCGTACGTCTCGGTCGGGCGCGGCGCACGGCTGACCAACGTGGTGGTGGACCGTGGCGTCATCATCCCGGACAGGCTGGTGGTAGGGGAGGACCCGGCGCTCGACGCCCAGCGGTTCCGCCGCACCCCCAAGGGCGTGTGCTTGATCACACAGGCGATGATCGACCAACTACCTGGATGAAGGTTCTACAGGTCGCGAGCGAGGTTTTCCCCCTGGTGAAGACGGGGGGACTGGCCGACGTCATGGGTGCGTTGCCGGCGGCGCTCGGCAAGCACGGCATGGAGGTGCGCACGCTGGTGCCGGGCTACCCGGCAGTGCTGGCGGCGCTCGGTGCGCACGGAGGGGGTGAGGCAGAAGCGGTGCACGCCGTGCCGGCGCTGCATGGCGGGGCGGCGCGGGTGCTGGCTGGGCAGGCAGCCGGGCTCGACCTGTTCGTTCTCGATGCGCCGCATCTCTTCGACCGCCCCGGCAACCCGTATGTCGGGCCCGACCGCGCCGACTGGCCGGACAATCCGCAGCGCTTCGCCGCCCTGGCGCGGGTCGCGGCCGATATCGGGCTGGGCGCGATCCCGGGCTGGGTGCCGGGCGCGGTGCATTGCCACGACTGGCAAACGGGTCTGGCGCCGGCTTACCTCGCGCTGGCCGGCGGCGCACGGCCGCGGGCGGTGATGACGATCCACAACCTCGCCTTCACCGGCCAGGTGCCAATGGCGCTGTGGCGCGAACTCGGCCTCCCGCCGGAGTCGCTCGGCACCGAGGGGGTCGAGTTTTACCAGTCGATCGGCTTCATGAAGGCCGGGCTGTACTACGCCGACGCGATCACCACGGTGAGCCCGACCTACGCGGCCGAGATCCAGACGCCGGCGTTCGGCTGCGGCTTCGACGGCTTGCTGCGGGCCCGTGCGGCGGACCTGCACGGCATCCTCAACGGGCTGGACGAGACGGTATGGAATCCCTGGACCGATCCGCATCTGCCCGCCCGGTTCCGTCGCGGGCACCTCCGCAACAAGGCGAAATGCAAGGCGGCGCTGCAGGCCGGGCTTGGCCTGGCGGCAGACCCGGCGGCCCTGCTGTTCGGCATCGTGAGCCGGCTGACCGGGCAGAAGGGGATGGACCTGGTGCTCGAGGCGCTTCCCCCATTGCTCGCGTCCGCTGCGCAACTCGCCGTGCTCGGCTCCGGCGACCCGGGGCTGGAAGCCGGGTTCCGCGCGGCGGCGGGGGCACATCGCGGGCAGGTTGCGGCAGTGATCGGGTATGACGAGGCGCTGTCCCACCAAGTGATGGCGGGGGCGGATGCGATTCTGGTGCCGAGCCGGTTCGAGCCCTGCGGCCTGACCCAGATGTCGGCGATGGGCTACGGCGCGCTGCCCGTAGTGACTCGGGTCGGCGGCCTGGCGGACACGGTGATCGACGCGAACGAGGCGGCGCTGCGGTCCGGGGTGGCGACCGGGATCGTGACGGAGGCTTCGGCGTCTGGTCTAGCACACGGCCTGACGCGGGCTGCGACGCTTTGGGCTGACCGCCCGGCCTGGGGGCAGGCGCAGAAGGCGGCAATGGCGGCGGATTTCGGATGGGATGCGGCGGGGTCGTCGTATGCGGCGCTGCTAAGGGGCTAGGAACCCTTGACTGGTCGGCCGACTTAGCTGCCGCTCAGGTCGTGAGCGTCAGGATCGGACCAACAGGGCCACCAATAAGACACTTGCGGCCGCTGCGGAACCGTGCACCAACTTGTTGCAAACCTGCACCGGTCTCGCCGCCATGCGTGTTCGTGTTTCCCGCATCGTTTCATGGGCCGCCGTCGCCGTAATCGTGGCCGTGTTGCTGGCCGTTTTTGTCGGTAGGCCGCAACGCACTCATGTGAGGTCTCTCGCATCTGGCGGCGCGTCCCGGGAGGAGGCAGCGATCCCCCCGCCAAGACCGACAACCGCAGCTCTCGCCCCCGATGTGGCCGTGCGCCGTTTGGAGTCTCACAGCGAACCCGCGCCGGCCGCCCCCTCCGAGACAGTCGACGACGTGCTGGGCCGGCTCGCGAACGGCACGGTGGCGTTCAACACGCCGGACCAGATGCGGCTCGCCCACAGCCAGAGCATCCAGGCCAGCCTTGGCGTGAAGATCCCCGCCGACACGCTCGTCCGTTCGATCACCGCCAATGGCACAGTGACGACCGCGACCCTCAAGATCGGCAACCGGATGCAGGCCACGCTCTCCGGCGGCTCGGCGTTCGACATCACACCGGCTGGACCGCAACCCCAATTCATCGGCGATCGCGACGTCAACACTTGGGAATGGACGGTGACTCCAAGCCTTGAGGGCGCACAGGAGCTGGTGCTGACCTTCGATGCCCTGATCGACGTGGATGGCGTAGCGGGCACCCACACGATCGGGACGTTCCGCAAGGCCATCAAGGTCGTGGTGGGCTGGCCGGAGACGCCCGGCGAGTGGGCGGAGTGGTTCAAGAACGGCGTCGAATACATCGGCTGGTTCTGGACGACGCTGCTGCTCCCCGCGGGCCTGTTCGTCCGCAAATGGCTCCGCCGCCCCGAGCCGGCGGCGCCGCGTGTGGCGGACAAGCTGCCCAGCGAATAACCTATCAAGCGCGCGCAGACCGCAACCCCGCCCAGCGCAGCCATCCGACGCTGGACGAACACCGTTTGCTGCCCCATTTGCCGCCATCACGGGCTCGCGTTACAGGCTCGCGTTTGAGATGACTGGCGAGCAAGGAGATCACGATGCAGGATGCCGTGCGGGTTACAGCGCCTCAGGCAAGCGACACGCTGGACCAAACCTCGGTGCCGAAGCTGCCGGCCAACCTCAGCGAGCAGACGGTGCTCGCCGTGCAGCATTGGACCGAGCGCCTGTTCAGCCTGACGCTGACCCGGGACCCGAGCTTCCGCTTCGAGAACGGCCAGTTCGCCATGATCGGCCTGATGGTGAACGGCAAGCCGATGCTGCGCGCCTACAGCATGGCCAGCCCGAACCATCACGACACGCTCGAGTTCCTCAGCATCAAGGTCCCGGACGGCCCGCTGACCTCGCGGCTGCAGCACGTGCAGGTGGGCGACAAGGTCCTGGTTGGCCGCAAGCCAACGGGCACCCTCCTGCTCGACAACCTCAAGCCCGGGCGGACGCTGTACATGTTCGCGACCGGCACCGGACTCGCCCCGTTCCTGAGCCTGGTCGCCGATCCGGAACTGTATATACGGTTCGACCACATCGTGCTGACCCACACGACGCGGCGCGCGGCCGAGTTGGCCTATGCCGAGCACCTCACCGAGCACTTGCCGAACCACGAATATCTCGGCGAGGATGTCAGCGCCAAGCTGATCTACTATCCCACGACCACACGCGAGCCGTCGCGGCACATGGGCCGCATCACGGACCTGCTCCAATCGGGCAAGTTGTTCGCCGATATCGGCCTACCGCCGCTCGACCCGGCGCATGACCGGGCGATGATCTGCGGCAGCCAGCATATGCTGGACGATGTGAAGGCGCTCCTGCTGGCACACGGCTTCACCGAGGGCAGCAGCAGCGAGCCGGGCGAGTTCGTAATCGAGAAGGCGTTCGCGGAGCGGTAGCTGCCGTCCCCTTGCGATCATTGCCATGAGCACCGCGTGAGCGCCGCCCTAGCCGCCTTCCTGCTTGGCTTTCCCGCTTTGTTCGCGATCGTGAACCCGGTCAGCGGCGCCTTCATCTTCCGCACGCGTACCGTCGACCGCTCCCACGGCGACCGGGTGCGGCTGGCCCGGCTGGTCGGGATCTACTCGGCGCTGGTCATGATGGTGGCCCTCTGGGCCGGCTCCTACGTGCTGGCGTTCTTCGGCATTACGCTCCCGGCGCTGCGCTGTGCGGGTGGAACGGTGTTGGCGCTGTATGCCTGGACGTCACTGAATGCGCCCGAGCGGCGAGAAGTACGCAAGAACGAGCAGATGGACGCCGCCGTCGGCGTGGAGGACGTGGCGTTCTACCCGCTCACCCTGCCGTTCACGACCGGGCCCGGCACCATTTCGGTCGCGGTGGCGCTCGGCTCCGCGCACCCGGCGACCGGGCTCGCGATCCTGCCGTTCTTCGCCGGCATGTCGGTCGCGGCGATCGCGGTCGCCGTCCTGGTGTGGCTGCTCTACAGCGCGACCGACGCGCTCTCGCGCTTGCTGGGGCAGGTGGCGAGCCGTGCGATCACCCGGCTGTCGGCGTTCTTCCAGCTTTGCATCGGGGTGCAAATCCTGATCACCGGGCTGACGGAGGTGATCCGGCCGTTGCTGGCGCACTGACGCCGTATGCGGTTCGCCTTTGCATCGCACCATCAGCACGATGCCTGGCGCAGCACATCGGCACTCACCCGCCGATGCTTCCCGGCAGGGATCCGGGCTTGCCGAACAGCCAGCCCTGACCGTACTCCACGCCCAGTTCACGCATCATCCGGGCCTGATCTTCCTGTTCGATCATCTCGGCGATCACCTTGGCGCCCACGAAATTCGCCAACTCGATCATCGAGAGCAAGAATCCGTGCTCCCGCGCGTTCTGCAGCGCGCCGCGGACATAGGCGCCGTCCAGCTTGACGTAATCGACCCTGAATTCCCGAAGGTAGCGGAACGCGGCGGCGCCGGCCCCGAAATCGTCGATGCACACCGGCGCCTGGAGCGCACGAAGCTCCCCGATCGTTGCCGCCGCAGTCGCCACATCGTCGATATCCGCAGTCTCGGTCAGCTCGATCAGAATATGGCCGGCCGGCACCTGCTCGGCCAATAGGGTCGTCGCGCGTTCACAGAACTGCTTGCTCTGCATCGACAAGCCCGAGACGTTGACGGCGATGAATGCGCTGGGTGAGGCCCGCACTGCCGCCACGGCCTGCTGCATGACCGCCCAGTCCAGCTCCTCCGAGAGGCCGACCATCTCGGCGAAGGTCACGAAATCCTGCGTGGTCTGGATCGGGCTGCCCGGCGTGAACACGGGGCGCATCAGCGCTTCGTAGTGGTGCACCTTGCGCCCGTCGAGCTGCACGACCGGCTGATACGCCAGGCGGAAGCGGTTCTCGGCCAAGGCGGTACGGACTGAACGCGCCCGCCCCTGAGCGCTGGCGATGAACTCCGCAAGGCCTTGGCTCAGGCCGGCCGCGGCGGTGGCCTTGGTGCCGCCGTCGGCGAAGCGGGCCAGCGCGAACCGCAAGGCGCGCGCAGCTTGCGGACCGGTGAGGCCCTCGCAATCGAGCGGCATGTTGGCGCTTTGCACGTGGGCGCGCGCGGTCGCCGGATTGGCCCGCAGCAGCGCCTCGAGTTCGGCCGCGACCGCGCCCAGGTCAGGTGGTGTGTCCGCGAGCACGCCGTAGCGCCCACTCGCGATCTGCCCGGCGATGCTGCCCGGACCACCCAGGCGGCCGAGGATCTCCATGATCTCGACCTGCAGCAAACGTTGCGCGTCCGCCGGCATGCTGGCCTGGGCGGCAGACCAGCCCGCGACCTCCAGCATGCTCATCGCTCCCGGCTCGCCAGCCTGCATCCGCTGTTCCGCCAGGCGTACGAAGGTAGCGGTTCCGGGCGGTTCGGCGGCGCCCGGAGCGGGCAGGGATGGCAGGCGGCCGATCGTGAAGCACAGCCGGCCGGGTGCGGATGGGTTCACCAGGCCGGAAAGCACCATCGGCGTCGCAGCGGCATCGGCCAAGCGGAGCACGAGCGGCGACAGCCGGCCCTGGAGCGCAGTGGCGGACAGCGCCAGGCCCAATGCCGAACCGTCACCGGCGTTGAACAGGCGGGCGATGTTGCGGCCCACGAATTCATCCGGCAACGTGCCGAACAGCGCCTTGAAGGCGCCGGTCGCATACTTGATCGCGCCATCGGGCGACACCTCGACCAGCAGGTCCGACGCGGCAAAGGCGAAGGCCAGGAACCTGTCCGTCTGGCTCAGGCCGGAGGGACGTTCTGCTACGAGGGCTGACATTCTGCTCGCCTGATGGGTGCCGCAGGCTGGCGCAGTTGCCTTGATAAATGATGAACGAAGCGGCCGATTTGCGACGGAGCGGCCGGCGTGCGAGGTTCGACCCCTAGCCGTATGCAAAAGGGCTCGAAGATGCAGTTGCACGGGCTTCATCATGTGACGGCAATCACCGCCGACGCCACAGCCAACCACCGCTTCTACACCCAGACACTTGGCCTGCGCCTGGTGAAAAAGACGGTGAACCAGGACGACACCACCGCCTATCACCTGTTCTACGCCGACGGCGAGGGAAGCCCTGGCACCGACGTCACGTTCTTCGACTGGCCCACGCCACCGGAGCGCCGCGGCACCGGCAGTGTCGTGCGCATCGCCTTGCGGGTTGCGGGTGCGGACGCAGTCGCTTGGTGGGCACAGCACCTGGAGCAAGCCGGCGTTGCTTGCCGGCCCGTCACGGAGGATGGCCGCGACGGGCTGGAACTGGAGGATGGCGAGGGACAGCGATTGCTGCTGATGGATGACGGCGGGCACGGCACGGCCAAGCCATGGCCTGCAAGCCCGGTGCCTTCAGCCCATCAGATACGTGGTTTAGGGCCCGTAACGCTCAGCGTGCACTCGCCGGCGCCGACCGAGGCATTTCTGACCGAGGTGTTCGGCATGCGCCGCGAACGGCTATTCACCTCGGAGGATGGTGGCGAAACAGTGGTGTTCGCCATGGGAGACGGGGGACCCTCGGCCGAACTGCATCTGCGGACCGAGCCGCACTTGCCTCCGGCGCGGCAGGGTGCCGGCGCGGTGCACCATGTCGCGTTCCGTATCCCGGACGAGGCGTATGGCGGCTGGGTGGACCGTCTGGCGCGGCTGGGGCTGCGCTCGAGCGGACCCGTGGACCGATTTTACTTCCGCAGCCTGTATATCCGCGAACCGGGCGGCATCCTCTGCGAGATTGCGACCGAAGGCCCAGGATTTGCCGCGGACGAACCACGGGAGACACTGGGCACGACATTGGCACTGCCGCCGTTCTTGGAGCCGAAGCGGGCCGCGATCGAGGCCGGGCTGAAACCCCTCTGACAGAGAGCGCCAACCAAAGATTTACAAAGGGGTGAAGGGGACGACCGTCCCCTTCCGGGTGCAGGGCAGAGCCCTGCTGCTGAGCTACCCGATCCTAGTAAGGATTACCCGGCCCCGGTGCCACAACGTAGGGCGCCGGCTGCACGAAGTAGGGTGCCGGCTGCACCACGACCGGCGGCGGCGGCGGCAACCGGTTCCCCTTCGAGATCATGCATTGCACGTAGGCGTTGTTATACTGGAACTGGATGCCGCCCTGGGCTTGGCCGCTGATCCCGCCGCCGACGCCGGTGCCAACCACCGCACCGCTTGCCGCGCCGATGCCTGCCCCATAGCCGCGCCCGACCGCAGCGCCCAGCCCGGCGCCCAGCACCGTGCCCAGCACCGCGCTACCCACCGCCGTCTGGTTCGCCCGTTCGGCCTGTCCCTGCACCTGCGCCGTCGCATATTGGGTGCAGGCACTCTGGTCCGCCGCGAACGCCTCGAACGGCTTACCCTGCGCCGGGATCACCTGCACCGTCGGACCCAACGGCGTCTGCACGCAGCCCTCCAACACGAACGCGCTTGCCAATGCGAGAGCCGTAAGCTTCATTTTTGCCATCTGTTTTCTCGTGTTTTGAGCGTCAGGCATAAGATCTGCTGCAACCGGGTCGCGGCAAGTCCAGGCAACGACCCTTGTTGTAAGGCAATGTTTCAACCGTAGCCCGACGCGCTGTCATTGTCCGAAATCAATGTTGTTCCGCGGCACTTTGACACGGTGGCGTTTGCGACGTTACCCCACAGCATGAACGCAACCGCCATCCTGCTCGCCGCCGGAATGGGCACCCGGATGAAATCCGCCCTGCCCAAAGCGCTGCATCCCCTCGCTGGACGGCCCTTGCTCCACGGCCTGCTCGAGTCCTGCGCCGGCGTGTTCAACCGCACCGTCGTCGTGATCGGACCCGGCATGGAGGCGCTGGCCGCTGCGGCCGCACCCCACCCGGCCGTCATCCAGCACGAACGGCTCGGCACGGCGCATGCGGCGCTGCAGGCGGCGGCGCTGTTCGGAACCGGCGACGTGGCCATTCTGTACGCCGACAACCCCCTGATCCGCCCCGATACGATGCGCCGCCTACTGGCCGCCCGGGCTGAGGCGGGGCTAGTGCTGCTCGCCATGCGCCCCGCTGACCCGGCACGCTATGGCCGGGTGCTCACCACTGGCGATGCGGTCGAACGGATCGTGGAGTGGGCGGACGCGACCGAGGCCGAGCGGGCGGTCACGCTGTGCAATGCCGGCGTGATCTGTGCCGCCGCCGCCGACCTCCGGCGCTGGCTCACCGCGGTGCGCAACGACAACAGCAAGGGTGAATACTACCTGACGGACGTGGTCGCGATCGCCAGGGCCGAGGGCATCCGCGTCAACGCGGTCGAGGCGCCGGAGGTGGAGTTGCGCGGCATCAACTCCCGCGCCGAATTGGCCGCCGCCGAAACCACCGTGCAAACCTGGTTGCGCCACGCGGCGATGGACGGCGGCGCCACCCTGACGGCGCCCGAAACCGTCTTCCTCTGCGCCGACACCCGGCTCGCACCGGACGTGACCGTCGGTCCCAACGTGGTGTTCGGACCCGGCGTCACCGTGGAGAGCGGCGCCGAGATCCGCGCCTTCTGCCACCTCGAGGGCTGCACCGTGGGACCCGGCGCGTTGATCGGGCCGTTCGCCCGCCTCCGGCCCGGCACGGTCATCGGGCCGGGCGCGCATGTCGGCAACTTCGTCGAGCTGAAGGCAGCGGTGCTGGGCGACGGCGCGAAAGCCAACCACCTGTCCTATATCGGTGACGCCTCGGTCGGCCCCCGCACGAATATCGGCGCCGGAACTATCACCGTGAACTATGACGGATTCGGCAAACACCGCACCACGATCGGGGCCGGCGCCTTCATCGGCTCCAACACCTCGCTCGTCGCTCCCATCGGCATCGGCGACGGCGCGATGGTGGTGGCCGGGAGCACCGTCACCGAGGACGTCCCGGCAGACGCGATGGCATTCGGCCGCGCGCGCCAGACCAACAAGCCCGGCCGCGCCGCCGCGTTCCGCAGTCAAAAGAAGGATACGCGCTGATGTGCGGCATCGTTGGAATGCTTGGCGGCCGGCCCGCCGCCCCGTTGCTGCTCGGCGCGCTGCAACGCCTGGAATACCGCGGCTACGACAGCGCCGGCATCGCCACACTCAGCAACGGCCATATCGAGCGGCGCCGCGCACCCGGCAAGCTGCACAACCTTGCCGCCGTGCTGGACGCCTCCCCCATGGCCGGCACCACCGGCGTCGGCCACACCCGCTGGGCCACGCACGGCGCACCCACCGAGACCAACGCGCACCCGCACGGCACCGCCCGCGTCTCCGTCGTGCACAACGGCATCATCGAGAACCACGCCGCCCTCCGCCACGAACTCGAAGAAGCCGGCCAGGTTTTCGAGACCGAAACCGATACCGAGACGGTGGCCCAGATGCTGGACCTCCATCTGAGCCGCGGCATGGCCCCGGTGGACGCAGCCCAGGCGACCTTCGCCCGGCTGGAAGGCGCCTACGCGCTGGCCGTCGTGTTCGCCGGGCATCACGGGTTGATGGTGGGCGCGCAGCACGGCGCACCGCTGGCCGTGGGCTACGGCGAGGACGAGATGTTCCTCGGCTCCGACAGCCTGGCCCTGGCGCCGCTCACGCAACGCATCGCCTTTCTGCGTGATGGCGACTGGGCCGTGCTCTCCCGCGGCGGCGCACGGTTCTTCGACGGCTCCGGCCAGGATGTGCAGCGCGAGGTGCGGCGCACGGTCCACACCGGGGTTGCGATCGGCAAGGACGGCTTCCGCCACTACATGGAGAAGGAGCTGCACGAGCACCCGAGCGTCATCGGCCAAGTGCTGCAGCGCATGGTCGACCCGGCGAGCCGCACCATCGTGATGCCCGAGTTGCCGTTCGACCTGGCCGTTGTCCCGCGTGCGACCGTGACGGCCTGCGGCAGCGCCTACTACGCCGGGTTGGTGGCGAGGCATTGGCTCGAGGCGGAGGCGCGCCTGCCCACGGACGCCGATGTCGCGAGCGAGCTGCGTTACCGCGAACCGCCGCTGCAGCCGGGCGGCCTGGCGTTGCTGGTCAGCCAATCGGGTGAGACCGCCGATACGTTGGCGGCGCTGCGGTCCCTTCGCGGCGCCGGGCAGCACGTTCTCAGCATCCTCAACGTGCCGGAAAGCACTATGGCGCGGGAGAGCGACGCAGTGCTGGAGACGCTGGCCGGCCAGGAAGTGGGGGTTGCCAGCACCAAGGCGTTCACCGCCCAGCTCACCACGCTCGCCTGCTTCGCCATTGCGGCTGCCCGGCTGCGCGGAACGATCACGGCAGCGCGCGAAGCAGAGCTGGTGGACGCATTGCTTGAGCTGCCGAGCCGGGCCATGGACGCGCTGGCGCTCGAACTGGCCCCCGTCGCCGAGCGGGTCGCGGCCGCGCGGGACGTGCTATTTCTGGGGCGGGGCGGCTGCTTCCCGATCGCGATGGAGGGGGCGCTCAAGCTGAAGGAGATCACCTACATCCACGCCGAGGGCTACGCGGCTGGCGAGATGAAGCACGGCCCGATCGCATTGATCGACCGCGACGTGCCGGTGGTTGCCGCCGCCCCGAGCGGGCCGCTGTTCGAGAAGACCGCCTCCAACCTCCAGGAAGCGGCGGCGCGGGGCGGCAAGCTGATCGTGTTCAGCGACCAAGCCGGGGCTGCCAAGCTGCGCGGCATCGCGGCCGAGATCGTGGTGCTACCGGCGGTGCACCCGTTCGTGGCGCCGATCCTGTACGCGATCCCGGTGCAGATGCTGGCCTACCAGGTGGCGGTGTTGAAGGGCACGGACGTCGACCAGCCGCGCAACCTCGCCAAGTCGGTGACCGTGGAGTAGCGCGCCGCCGCTAGACGGTTTCGCGCTCTGCCATGGAAAGCTGCCCTTCCGGCACTCCAGCCAGCTCCAATCCCCGTGCGTAAACGTCCCGGTCGGCCCGTCGCCCAAGGGACGTCGTCGACAGGAAACGTTGCACCGAGAAGCCGGGCTCCGCCGCCAGAACTTTGTCCAGGACGGTCTCGGCTTCATCACGGCGCCGGGCGTGGCCGAGCGCCGCGAGATAGTGCTTCTGCGCATCGAGATGGTTCGGGCTGAGTTCGGTCGCACGGCGGCCCGCCATGATCGCGGCTTCGAAGTCGTGGTTGAGCAGGTGGGTCAGGCTCTGGACGGCATCGAAGAAAGCCGCGTTGGGATCGGAGGGCGACAGCCGCCTGAAATGAGCCAGTTCCATGTCGGCCGCCGCCGGATTGCCGATGCAAAGATGGGCCACCGCGGACAAGCCCCACGCCATCGCCAGACTTGGGTTCAGAACGCGGGCGCGTGCAAGCAACTCGAGCCCTTCGGCCGGACGATGTTGCAAAGTCGCCCGGATATGTCCCGCGATGGTCAAAGCCCGCGCATCCTGCGACTGCAGGGCGATTGCCCGCTCTGCGTGGACAATGGCCTCGGCAACCGCGCGGCCGCCTGGCTGTGGCCAGCCTTGCCCGATCCCGAGCGACAGCCACCAGGCGCGCCAGGAATGTGCCGGCGCGTTGTCCGGGTCTATCCGCAAGGCGTTCTCGAGCATGTCGCCAGCCTGGGCGAACTCGTCCCGGTTCAACTTCGCCAGCAACGGCAGGGCGCCGACCACGAGGTCATAGGCTGAGTTCTGCGGTGCCTGTTTCGTAACCAGCCGGCCTTCGACGCGGAGCATCTCGAGATCGACCTGCGACGCGACCTCGGCCGCGACCTCGTCCTGCAAAACGAGCAAGTCCTTGATCTGCTGATCCGAGCGATAGGTCCAGATCACTTGGCTTGAGTCACGCAGGTCGAGCAACCGCAAGGTGATGCGCAAGCGCACGCCAACGCGTTGGATGCTGCCATCGAGCAGGAAGTCGATCCCGAACGCCGCCCGCAACGCGGTCTCGCTCCGCTGGCCAAACTGGGCGAGCGACGACGAAGAAACGACCATCATCCAGTTGAAGCGGCTGAGCGCGACCGTCAACTCCTCGGTCAACCCGAGAGAGAACTGTTGCTCGTCGACTCCGGCCGAAATCACCACCGGCGTTAGTACGCCGACGCGGACGGCGGTGTGCGTGCGGACCAGCAGCGGGGGCGGCGACTCGGCCGGGCCAGCGGCGGCGGCCATTGGAACGTGGCCCGCACGGATCTCGGCCGCGAGCCGTTGCGTGTCGGGCAGGGGAGCCGCATTCAGCAAATCGGTCAGGACAGTACGGCACTGTTCGTAGGCTTGGATAGCTTTCCCGCGTTCACCGCGGGCGGCGTAGCCGTGCATCAACGCGCGCCATGCTCCCTCGTGCGACCGGTCGATGCTGAGCAGACGCTGCGCGGCGGGAATCGAATGTTGCACTTCGTCCTGTTCGACCAGGACGGCTTCGGCAACCGTGCGGGCTTGGTCCCGCAGGCGATGGCGCTCGCTGGCCAGCCACTGATCGAGCGCCGGGTCCACGTCGTCGAACTCCTCCAGGAGTTCACCCTCGAAAAGTGTGAGCGCGGACGGATTGACCGTGGTAGCGCCGAGGACCTGCTGCGCGTCGATCCACACGCAGTCCGGACGCAGTACTATATGGTCACGAGTGACATCGAGAATTTTCGTGCCGAGCGGCTGCAGCGCCTCCAGCAAGCGGTGCAGCTCCTGCCGCAACGAGGCCCGCGCTTGTTCCTCGTGCCGGCGGGACCAGAGCAGGTCTGCCAAACGGGTCCGCAACACGGGGCGCGGCGCCGAGATGGCGATGATCGCGAACAAGGCCCGTGTCTTGCGTCCGATTGGCAACACGCTTTCGCCGTTCGCGGCCCACGCTTCCATGTGGCCGATGAGCTTGAGCCGGCAAACCGCGGCCGCAGCGGCGCGCGCGTTGTAATCAGGCAAGGTAACCTCGGCCATTTGCGATCCACACGTACTGAGCATGTCCTCGGGAGCGATCGAACTCCGTTGTTGGTTACAACCTACAACATTTCGGGACGATGCAAACGGTATGATTTTGCCGCCCGTCCCAAGAGAGGTGGCGATTACAAACTTTGTGGTCACCTAAACTTAAGGCTGATCTGAAGAAACGAGTGTAATACGGTTATTGAGAGAAGTATTACATTAGAGGCATCTTCGAAATGCGGCTTCCAAACGCGACCTACGCAGGCGCAGGTTGCAGGATATAAACTATGTTACTTTGGTGACTCCTTGAGGTTTACTGACGCAAAACGCAGCTTTAGCAGTTATAACTTAGAAATATTGATGAAATAATGACGTGTATTTATCTTTGACCTCAAAATTATTATGTTAGACATGTGAGTGACAATTATGTCATGGAGTAGCGAACATGTCTCACCTGAATGATGAAATCGTAGCCCAGACTGCCACTGTAGCCACTGTTGTCGAGACCAAGACGATTGTTGCTGCCGCGAGCACCAAGGATGCAGGCCGAGTGAAAATCGGTGGTGGCGCGATCCGCTACGCTGCGAACACGAAGGACGCCGGCCGGGTCAAGATCGGTGGCGGCGCGATTCGTTATGCCACGAACACGAAGGATGCCGGCCGGGTCAAGATCGGCGGCGGTGCTATCCGTTACTAAGACGACTGTTGCTTGGCATCCTGCACTCCTGCAGGATGCCGCCCCTCAGGTGTAATTAGAATGAAAGACGGATCGGTCGTCGAGTTTGTTCGGATGATACCGCATGCTCGACAGCCCAAGCGCGCGGAACGGTCAGGGGCCGGTTACGTGCCTAGCCGCGCCATGAGATACTGTGACGCTCTGACGTCTGCAACCGGATACGGTTATTGGGTTTTCCCACCCATGGACGTTCGGCTGATTTGGGATGGCGAACAGGTTTTTTGGTCGTATGGCGAGGACGAAACGTGGATGCCACTGTCTGGCACGGACAGTGGCTCGGTGCAGTTTCCGGACTACGCTGGCGTTTTCGACGACCAGGCTCCCTCGCCATTGCGCGGCTACTCGCCGCCGTTTCTGACTGCATTGCCAGAGTTGGGCGGTGTGCAGCTTTGGACCGGCTTGCTTGCCAGGACCCGACCTGGATGGAGCCTCTCCATCCGTTTACCAGCGAACCTGCCAAACACCCCCGGCCTGTCGGCATGGGAGGGGATTGTTGAAACGGACATATGGCTTGGACCTCTTTTCACCAACCTGAGGATCACGAAAACTGACCTTCCGGTTATTATCCGAGCTGACACCCCGATCATTCAGGTGCAACCGATCCCCCAAGTCGCCTACCGGGAGGAGACGCTCGCCGCATTCTCCTGCGTCGATCACGAGCATCTTGACGCAAGCGATTGGGATCAGCTTGCCCGCGTGCTTCTTCCCCATCCAGACATGGAGGTCCGCCAAGGGGCTTACGCGGTGACAGTACGGAAGCGGCGGCTCTGCCCGGTCGATCCAAGCTTGCTTCTTGCGGGTAAAGACTAGGGAGCAAATCTAGCGGCCGGGTTTAATGTCCGCAGCGTTTATGTAACGTGCCGTCCTTCTGGTATGGACTTAGCAGTAGCCAGAACTTTTCAGCTATGACTGTCCAAGACAAGCCAATTCAGTAACTGGGCGCCAGAGCGCATAACCCAATTTCAATCCGGAACGCCGGCTCGCCGGAGACCCTCGGCATAATATTCGCGATCCGCAGCCGTTGTCGGTATGCGATTAACTATCTTAGTTATCGTTACCGTCGGATCTATTGCGCGTAATGCTAGCAGGCTGTCTGCTGCGTCCTCACGCCTGTGGAGGTGGCCAAGAACACCAAGTCTAATGTTCAAACCAGATACATGACTCGGGTTACGAGCGAGCACAACATCTGCCAAAATATCAGCATTCTCTAAGTCACGATTAAAGAAATGTGCGACGAGCAGTGCATTCTCAGTCAGAAAGATGTGTGGATCGCGGGGGGAAAGCGAGTGGGATACGGTCGCATGTTTTATCGCTGTAGCATGTTCACCATTGTAGCTTTTGGTGAAACTACTTAGCGTCCAAGCAATCGGAAGATTTGGATTCAGCTTGATTGCCTGAGCATGCAGTTGAAGAGCGCTTTGAACATCATGCAGAAAGTAGCTTTTTACGTGCCCGGCAATCGTCAACGCGCGCGCATCTGAACCGTCAAGGCGGACAGCCCGGTCGGCGGACGCGCCAGCAAGCGCAGTCAAGTCGCGGGGGTTTGTAACCCAGCCTTGCCCAACGGCCATGATACTCCAGTATGCGAGCCAGGTGTGAGCAGAAGCGTAGTTCGGATCCTGCTCGATGGCCTCTTCCAGGCTCTGGCGCGCACGCATGAAGCTCGCCTTGTCGAGTCGGAAAATGCTTTGGATCGCACCAAGAACCAGCCTGTGAGCGGTTCCGATCGGTGTCCGGACCGGCCTGTCGGAAACCGGCCCGCGCGAGAACAGGTCGGGATCAATCTGGCGGACAGTCTCAGCAGCAATCTCATCTTGCAATGAGAAGATATCTCGAGTCGTTCCGTTAAAAGTCGCGGTCCAAATAACCTCGAAATCCAGGACGACGTCGAGGAGCACGACAGTCAGGCGAACCTCCGCTCCGACGACCTCGACCGTCCCGTCGAGGATGTAGTCTAGCCCATACATGCGGCATCGGCCGAGTACATCGGCAGCAGGACCCGTTCCATCCCAGAACGTCGCAGTCGCCATCAAGCGTGGTGAGCGGAACCGTGAAACGGCCGCGGAAATTTCCTCGGCCAAGCCAAACGCAATGCCATGGCCGTCAGGCGCGCCGACAGCCCGGAACGGCAGAATGGCCATTCGCCATCCTAATTGATGCTTGGCGATCTCGGACGAATACGAAAAGATTTTCGGAAACCGGTCGAGCATCTCGATGCTTGCGTCACCGAGGGCTGACACTACGGGACGTTCCGCACGCTTTTCCATACTGCCCTAACCCTGTGCCATTAACGAACAGACCAATGCCTTACTTAACCAACGCATGCCTACCAAACGAGTAAGTAGCGGGAGTCAACCGCGAGCGTGTCGAGACGGTCTGCTCGTTAACAGATAGCCATTCATTTAGTAAATAATGCTTTAGCATAGCGGAGGCAAACCAAGCCGCGCTACGCTAAAAACATCGCACTTCAATTTTCCTGGCAACTATAAACACCCTCAGGAGTGCCGGTGCGGCAGATGACAGAGAATCATGCTGGTTTTAACGGCATTATAACGCATTTCTGCGTCTCAATCGGCTATTCGAGGTTAATTCGGACACTTCAACGCAGGAGCCTGTCGTCGTACTCTCAGCAGTACGATCGTGTTTAGCAAGCCGGCGTAAGCCTGCACTTAAAAATCAAACGCGGACACGCCGCCATGCCAGGATAACCATGCTGAGCTCCAAGACCATGTCGTCCTATGCCGCTCGCTCGGCAATCGCCCCGAATTCAGTGGCTTTCACGATCCTGCTCGGCATCCTGGCCGGGTTGCCGGTGCTCTCGATCGATATCAGCGCACCGACCCTGGTACTCCTGCCCAAGGCGCTCCAAACCACATCGGCGATGGCCGGGTTGACGTTGTCCTTGTTCATGGGCGGTTTCGCGCTCGGGCAGGTCGGCGGCGGCAATTTATCCGACTTACGTGGCCGCAGACCGGTATTGCTGACGGGGTTGGCGGTTTATGCCGCAGCCGGGTTGGCCTGTGCGCTGGCTGCATCAGGGATCGACCTGGTGATCGCCCGCTTCGTCCAGGGCGCCGCCGCCGGCGCCTGTTCGGTGTTGTCCTTCGCCATCGTGCAGGACCTGTTCCAGGGGGAGGCCGCCCGCAGCAAGCGCGTCCTGGTGACCGTGGTGTTCGGCGTCGTCCCGATCTTCGCCCCGTCACTCGGCGCGTTGGCGTCCGACGTGGCAGGATGGCGGCTGGTCCACGTCCTGCTGGCGCTTGCCGGCGTGCTCCTGCTCGGCATCACGTGGCTCGGCATGGCGGAAAGCCGGCCGGCAGCCGTGCGCAAGCAGGCAACGCCCGGAGGCACACGGCGGCTCCTGAGCGACATACGATTCGTAGCGCTCGCCACGGCCAACGCGCTCAGTTACGGGGCGGTGTTCGCCTACGTCGCCGGCTCCCCCGTCGTCATCATGGCGGAGTTCGGGCTTCCATCCGAAATCTACGCCGCGATCTTCGCCGTCACAGCTCTTTCGCTCACCTTCGGCGCCTTCAGCAGCAGCCGGTTCGTCCGCCGCGGCGTGAGCGTGCGTGCGCTGTTGACGGTCAGCTTCATTGTGATGGCGGTCTCGGCCGTCGTTTTGACGCTGATCAGCACATCCACCGTGCCGACGGTGCTGTTGATTTCGATCCCCGTGATGATGGTGATGCTGTTTGCCCGGGGCGTCATCTCGCCGAACCTGCAGCACCTTGCCATCGAGCGGCACCGCGA
This sequence comes from uncultured Acetobacteraceae bacterium, assembly GCA_964247705.1. Taxonomy (GTDB): domain Bacteria; phylum Pseudomonadota; class Alphaproteobacteria; order Acetobacterales; family Acetobacteraceae; genus LMUY01. Next base: position 61,732 of record CAXTVQ010000006.1, read on the forward strand.
CCGCGCCGGGGCCGCATCGGCCGCTGTTGGCGTGTCCCAGCTCCTCTCGGCTGCACTTGCGAGCGCGCTCGTGTCGGCACTGCTGCCGCTTTACGGTCCGGTGGCCCTCGCCATCCCCATGGCCGCACTCACCACGGTGTCGCTCGGCGTGGGCTTGTGGGCGATCCGCTCACCTTGAGGCGGCCGATTGAGATAAAGGCAACGCCCGGGAGAACGACTCGGTCGCGATAGGCACGGCCCTTGCAGCGCGGAATGTTCGCTGCAACCCGAGGAAGCCAACCGATGCGCCGCCGCACCCTGCTTGCCTCCAGCCTTGCCGCCGCCACCCTGGCCCGGCCCGCGATCGTGCGCGCCGCGGGTGCGACCACCCTGAAGGTGATCCCCTACGCCGACCTCGCCTTGCTGGACCCGGCCGTCTCCGCCTTCATCACCCGCAACCACGTCCTGATGGTGTTCGACACGCTGTTCGGGGTGGACGAGCAGGGTGTCGTGCAGCCGCAAATGGTGGAAAGCGCCGCCGCCGAGTCGGACGGGCTGACCTGGACGCTCACCTTGCGCGCCGGGCTGCTGTTCCACGACGGCACCCCCGTGCTGGCGCGGGACTGCGTCGCTAGCATCCAGCGCTGGTGGGTGGGGGACGCCTTCGGCCAGGCGCTCGCCGCTGCAACGAACGAGGTGTCCGCGCCGGATGACCGCACGATCCGCTTCCGGCTGAAGGCGCCCTTCCACCTGCTGCCGGACGCGCTGGCGCATCCGACCAACACGATGTGCGCGATCATGCCGGAGCGGTTGGCCAAAACGCCGGCCAGCGCGCGGATCGTGGAGATGGTCGGCAGCGGCCCGTTCCGCTATCTCGCGGCCGAGCGGGTGGCCGGTGCGCGCAACCATTACGCACGGTTTGAAGGCTACCAACCCCGCCAGGGTACGCCCAGCTTCACCGCCGGCCCGCGAGTCGCCTACTTCGACCGGGTGGAGTGGATCACCACGCCAGACCCGGCGACCCAGGTGTCGGCCCTGCGCGCCGGCGAGGTCGATTACGTCGAGCAGCCGCTGATGGACCTGGTGCCCTCGCTGAGGAGCGACCGCCGCCTGACGGTCAACGTGGTCGAGACGAAGGGGCTGATCGGCTTTCTCCGGTTCAACTTCCTGTTTCCGCCGTTCGACAGCGCGGCGGTTCGCCGGGTGGCGCTGAAGGCGGTCAACCAGCGCGAGTTCATGGAGGCGGTGGTCGGCGGAGCGGCACCTTACGACGACCAATGCGGCATCTTCACGACCGGAACGCCGATGGCCAATGCCTCCGGCATGGAGATGCTGAGCGGCAAGCACTCGGTGGAGTCGCTGCGGGCGGAGCTGAAGGCTTCCGGCTATGCGGGGGAGAAGATCGTCTATCTCGAGCCGACGGACGTACCGCGCATCAACGCCATCGCCGAAGTCGGCGCGGACATGCTGCGCAAGATCGGCATGAACGTCGACGTGATTGCAACGGATTGGGGCACGACCGTGCAGCGCAGCGTCAGCCGCCAGCCGCCAGACAAGGGCGGCTGGCACATGTTCGCCGCGTTCTCCGGCGGGGTCGATATGAGTTCGCTCGGCACGCATCAGCTCGCCCGCGGCAATGGCGCCGGGGCCTATAACGGCTGGCCGGACCTGCCGAAGCTGGAGGCGATCCGCGACCAGTGGCTCGCGGCGCCCGACCTCGCGACCCAGCAGCAGCTTGCCCAGGCGTTCCAGGCGCAAGCCATGCAGGACGTGCCCTACCTGCCGCTCGGGTCGTATCAGCAGCCAGCCGCCTACAAGGCGGATCTCACGGGGGTACCGAAAGGGTTGGTGCTGTTCACGGGCATCCGGCGCGCGTGACCCGCGGCGGGCGCGGTCAGCCGCGGTTCGGGACGACCCTCTGCGTGACCCGGGACGCCAACCGCCGCCATGGGCTTGCATCCTCGTTCGCTGCTTTCACCGGCGCGACCTCTGGTTGCACGACAGCGGCCGGCAGGCTCCGGCGCTTGAGCACGTAACCGGTCTCGTCGGCGGTGAAGCCCGCGCGCTCATACAGGTCTCGGGCCAGCAGGTTGGCGTCGGTCACCACCAGGACGCCGCGGATCTCCGGCGCGTCGATCGCGGCCGTCACCTGCGCCAACATCGCGATCTCGGCTTCCATGCCGACGACCCGGCAGCTCATCACGAACTGCTCGATCACCGCCCCGCGCACGATGGCCACGCCGACCAAGCCGTACCGGCTGAACCGGTCGGCGACCTGGAATGTGTGCCAGCAGCCACCCTCCGCGAACAGGGCGGCGGCCTGCTCGCGCGTCCAGCGCTGCCCGGTGGTGTTGAACTGGTTGGACTTGTTCACGAGTTCGATCGCCCGCGCGAAGGCGGCGTCCGCCACGCCGGTGACCCGCGTGCCCTCGACGCTCATCTGCAGCGAAGCCAGGAAATCCGCGCGCGAGAGTGCCTCCCGCGTGCTCTCCCGGGCCACCAACGCGCGGACCGACTCGGTACGTCGGCCGGATTCGGCAGTTAGCGTCGCCACCTGGGTCTCCGGCGCCCAGAGCAGGATGCGCCGGGTAAGCAACGGGTTGGCGCCCAGGACGCGCACGTCTGGATAGGCGGCCTGGACCGCTGCGCGCTCGGCCGGGTTGTCGTCGATGAACACCACGCTGCGCGGCAGCAGGTTCACCTGGCGGCATATGATGCCGATGTTCTCCGCCTTGCTCTGCCAGTTGATCTGGCGGACGGCGAAATCGTCGAGCGTGAGCCGGCCCTGGAAGATGCTGTCCCAGGCGGCTTCGACCACGGCCTGCGTGTTCTTGCTGACGAGTGCGAGGAGGATGCCGCGCCGCTTGAGGTAGATCAGCGCCTCGGCCAGGGCGATCGGCCAACCCTCGGTCAACGCCGGGTCGCCCACGCCGACCTCGGCGATCACGCCGCGCCACAGTGTATCGTCCAGGTCGACCGCGACCAGTTTGACCTGATCGACCTGCCGGACGGTTTTGACCATGGCCGTCACTTCCTGCCACAGCGCGCGCGCGAACAACCGCGGCTGGGTGCGGTCCAGCGCCGAGGCGCGCACCGGCGGCTCGATCCGGTTCTGGTCGTGCTGGTGGTCCCAGTCGTCCATCACCGTGCCATGGCCATACAGCCAGCTAGCGTCGTCCTGCATGTGGCGGCGGCCGAAATTGGCGGAAATCGCGTCCAGGTCGAGCACGTAGGCGTTGGGCAGCGGGTCGATCCGCTCGGCGATCAGCCGGTTCAACTCCTCGACGTAAAAGGTCGGGTTGCGCAGGTCGCGCCGCGGCATCAGACGGCCCAGCCCGTTCTGCTGCGCCGTCATGAACGTGCCGACGAAGGTCAGCATGTGGTGATCGCGGTAATAGCCGAGCGCCCCGTCCAGCATGACATGCAAGCGGCGGGCGGACTCGGCGAAGGCGGCCTCGTAGCTCGCCGCGTCGTCCCCCGGCAGCCGCATCATCCGGTGCTCGTGCATCATCTCGCGCAGCGGCAGCAGCAGCACTTGGCAGTCATAGCTGGCGGCTGGCTGGGGAGGGGCAGGGGGCAGCGCCGCCGCGTGGTTGAACAGAATGACGTCGGCCTTGGCCCCCGGGACCATGTTCTCGATGTGCGGGCCGAGCGCCTCGCCGAAACAAGAGCCGACGATCAAGACGTTGCGCAAGCTGAACGGTGTGACGGAAAGGTCGTCCGGAACCCGGTAGCGTTCGTCCGGCCCTGAGACATACGTGCCGGCCCCGTCGTACACCGCCTCGCCGCCCATCCGACCGACTCCCACGCGCAGCCATGCCAAAAGCAAGAATAGTCGGCGATATGCGACGAACAGCCGTTCGCGTGCAAGCCGCGCCGACCCGCCTCGTGCCGTCCGCGATGGGGTGCGTGACTTCCACCCGGCAAGCCGGCAGACCAGTCTGCAACCATGGCACGACAGGAGGGAGCAAGGATGCTCCAGGACGCGACCAAATCCACCATCACGGCCGACGCCGTCTTCGCCCGGCTGCAACCGGTGCTGGGCGACCGGCTGACCCGGGCCGCCGCGCTGCGTGACCAGCATGCGCGCGGCGAAGGCGTGCCGGCGATGGGCCAGCCGGATCTCGTCGCCTTTCCGCTGACCAACGGGGAGGTTGCCGCCATCGCCGCCGCCTGCACCGACTGTGCCATGCCGCTCGTGCCCTGGGGCACCGGGACCTCGCTCGAGGGCCAGGTCGCGGCGCTGCAGGGCGGCGTGTGCGTGGACCTCTCGCGCATGGACAAGGTCCTGACGGTTTCGGCGGAGGCGATGGATTGCCGGGTGCAGGCAGGCGTCACCCGTAACGCGCTCAATGCAGAGCTGCGGTCGAGCGGCCTGTTCTTCCCCGTCGATCCCGGCGCGGATGCGTCCCTAGGAGGCATGGCGGCGACCCGTGCATCCGGCACCGCCGCCGTGCGCTACGGCACCATGCGGGAGAACGTGCTTGGCCTAACCGTGGTCACGCCGGGCGGACAGATCATCCACACGGGCGGGCGGGCGCGGAAATCGGCGTCCGGCCTGGACCTCACCCGGCTGTATGTCGGCAGCGAGGGCGTGCTCGGCCTGATCACGGAGGTGCAGCTCAAACTCTATGGCCTGCCGGAGGCGACGGTGGCCGCGGTGTGCCAGTTCGCGACGGTACGGGCGGCGATGGCCACCGTGATCGCGGTGCTGCAGGCTGGCATTCCGGTCGCCCGGATGGAGTTGCTCAATGCGCTGCAGATGCACATGAGCAAACGGTATTCGGATGGGCTCGAAGCCTTCGAAGAGGTGCCGACGCTGTTCTTCGAGTTCCACGGCAGCGAGGCGGGTACGCAGGAGCAGGCCGCTTCGGTGCAGGAGATCGCGGCGGAGATGGGCGGCGCGCGCTTTGCCTTCGCCTCACGGGCGGAGGAGCGCTCCCGGCTGTGGAAGGCGCGCCACAACGCGTATTACGCGACGGTGCACTACCTGCCGGGCCGCGTGGCCATGGGCACCGATGCCTGCGTGCCGATCTCGGCCCTGGTCGAGTGCATCGCTGAGACGGAAGCGGACGTCGCGGCGAGCGGGTTGCTGGCGCCGCTCGTCGGCCATGTCGGCGACGGCAATTTCCATCTGGGCATCATCTACGACCCGGCAAATGCGGATGAGCGGGCGAGGGCGGAAGCGCTCGCTTACCGCACCGGGGAGCGGGCGATCCGCATGGGCGGCACCTGCTCGGGCGAGCACGGCATCGGGCTGCACAAGCGCGGGCTGGCGGCACGGGAGCATGGCGCCGGGTCCGAGGTGATGTGGGCGATCAAGCGGGCGCTCGACCCGGCGGGGATCATGAATCCGGGCAAGCTGCTGCCGGACACTGAGCACCGATCGTGACGGCGCCTGCGCACGCCTGTTTCCAAGCTTTTCCGAACCGCTTGCGGAGCAGCCTCTCACTCTCGGCAAGCCCGTCTTGGGTGAGTTGAACAGACTTGGTCGTGCCGACCGGATCGCCGATCATGCCCTTGGCGTAACGGCGGCCGAGCATCCCAGTCGTGGCCTTTCCAGGCACCATGCCCGCTCACCCGCTATTCGCCCGACAAATCCCGCCGCTGCCGGTCCAGCTCCTCGGTATATCGCCGCAAGGCGTATTGCTCGGTGAGCAACCCGATGACCGTCCGCGTGTCGGCTGCATCGACCACGGCCAAGGCGTCGGACTCGGTCGACTCGAACATCTGCACCGCTTCCTTGATCGTCATCTGCGGTAGCAGGACGTTCTTGGGGTAGTGCAGGATCTCGGCGACGCGGGTGACGGGCTCCTCCGCGCCGTGCGCTTCCGGCGTGAGCACCACGCCGGCGTAGCGGCCAGCCTCGTCCGTCACCACGACGCGGTCGGCCGAGCCGAGCGGGACCTGGCGCTTGAAGGCGCTGATCGTCGTGTCCGAGCGGATCGTGCGCATGTCCCGCCGCATCATCCGGCCCACCGTCAGGTTGCGCACCCAGCCGATGTCCACCGCCGAGCGGATCGCCTCGCCCCGCAGGTGGAAGCGCCAGGTCGCGAAGGAGTAGCCGAACGTGCGCCGTACCGTCAGCGCCGAGACCACGCAGGCGGCGAGCACGGCGATGGTCAACGGCAAGCTGCCCGTGCTCTCGAGCGCCAGGAACGTCATCGTCAGCGGGCCGCCGACGACGGCGACGGCCAGCGCGCTCATGCCCACCAGGGCGCACACCACGGCCGGCAGCGCCTGGGTCGAGCTGACCGCGACCAGACCGGCGTCGAACAGCTTGCCGAACAGCGCGCCCAGGAACAACGAGGCGAAGAACAAGCCGCCGCGGAAGCCGGACCCGATCGACACCGCGGACGCCGCCGCCTTGGCCAGGATCAGCAGCGCGATATGCATGGCCGGGTAGGGGGTATCGAGCGCGAGACGCAGCGCCTCGTGTCCGGACGACAGCACCTGCGGCGACCATAACGCGAGAGAGCCGACGATCACGCCGCCAGCCGCCGGCCGCAGCCAAACCGGCACGCGGCTGCGGCGGAACCACGACTCGACCAAGGTGACGCCTCGCATGATTGCGATACCACCCAGGGCGCACAGCATCCCAAGCGCGAGCACCGGCAGGTAGTCCACCGGTTCCAGCACGGACGGCACCCGGATATCGAACCCGGCGGTGGCGGTATTGAGCACGCGCGTGACGATCACCGCCGCGATCGCCGAGACGACGACGGGGGCCAGCGTTGCCAGCGAGTACGTGCCGATGACGAGTTCGAAGGCGTAGAACGATCCGGTGAGCGGCGCCTGGAACGCGGCCGCAATGCCCCCGGCCGCCCCGCACCCGACGAGCAACCGCAGGTCGTTCCGGCGCAAACGGAACGAGCGGCCCAGCCGGGATGCCAGGGCGGAGCTGACCTGCGTGTAGCCGGCTTCCAGGCCCACCGACGCGCCGACGCCGTTCGACAGCACCGTCTGCAGCGTCACGAACAGGCTATCGCTCAGCGACATGCGCCCGCCGTAGAGCGCATTGGCTTCGATCGGGTCCACTGTCCGCCGGTTCCACCAGCGCGCGATGGCGTAGGCGGTGAGCCCGACCGCCAAGCCGCCCACGCCGAGCACGGCGACCGTGCGGACCCGCTCCAGCCCGACCGAGCCCGACAGCCGGTCCCCCCGTTCCAGGTTGAACAGGACTTCGTGGCACCACTGGGTCACCACGGTCATCGCGTGCACGCATAGCCCGGAAGCCACGCCAACGACGGTTGCGAGCACGACGAGCCAGATCTCGTCCGCCCGGACGAGGGCGCGCAAGGCTTGCGGTGCGTGCAGCACGGCATCGCCCAGGCCGCGGCGAACCCGGTCGGACCAGTGCTCGCTGCGCGGCATGACCGGGACGGCGCCGGGGCTCGCAGATCGCGAGAACATCGGGCTTAAATCGCTCCTCTGCCGAAATAGGCACGGCCCGGCATCGCTCCGGGCTGTCGCACCCTTCATGGAACCATGCCTCGTTGCTTTCAATCCGCTGCGGGCCATTTCTCACTTAATTTGCTGACATGTGTCAGTTTCCGGCACAGCCGAAGGCGACGACCGCCGGCATGGGGGAGAGACTGCGTGGCAGACCAGAAAGTTGCCGTGATCACAGGCGCCACTGCAGGACTCGGCCAATGGGTGGCGCTTGGTTTGGCGCGGGCGGGCTACCACACCGTTCTTATCGCGCGGGATGGCGGGCGCGCCGAGGCGACGCGGCGGTTCATCGCCGAGCGGGCTCGCGGCGCCAGTACCGAGACGGTGCTCGCCGACCTCGCCTCGCTGCGGCAAGTGCGGGAGGCGGCGGCGGCGATCTCGGCCGCGCATCCCCGTGTCAACGTGCTGGTGAACAACGCCGGGCTCGTGACGCCGCGCCGGCAGGTCACGGCGGAGGGCCACGAGATGATCCTCGCGGTCAACCACCTGGCGCCGTTCACGCTGAGCAACGGGCTGGAACGCGTGCTCGCTGCCGGGTCGCCGGCGCGGATCGTGGATGTCGGGTCCACCGCGTCCGACCGGGCGACGCTGGACCTGTCCGATCTCGAGACCACCCGGTCGTGGTCGCTCATGAAGGCGTATGGCCGCTCCAAGCTCGCGCTGATGATGGCGAGCTTTGAGCGGGCGCGGCGGCTGGCGGGCAGCGGCATCACGGCGAACGTGGTGCATCCAGGCGTGGTCGCGACGACGCTGGCCTCCGTTCCGGGGCCGATCGGCTGGGCGTGGTCGCTCGGCAAGCCGTTCATGATCTCACCGGAACGCGGCGCGGATACGCCGCTGCATCTCGCCGTCTCGCCGGAAGTGGAGGGGATCACAGGGTCCTACTGGAAACGCCGGCAGCAAGCGCGGCCGAACCCGCAGGCGTTGGACCAGGCGTTCGTCCGCCGGCTGTGGGACGAGACGGTGCGCCTGGCAGGCGATGAGGGCGGGGCTGGTTGACGGCACCGGTAAGCTGTCCGAGTTGTGCAGGCACCCCGAGGAGGCCGACGCGATGACCCTGCCAGACACCATGACCTACATCGAGGTGGCACAGCCGGGCGGCCCCGACGTTCTGCGGCCGGCGACCGGGCCGGTGCCGCAGCCGCGCGAGGGCGAGGTGCTGATCCGCGTGGCGGCAGCCGGCGTGAACCGGCCGGACGTGGCGCAGCGGATGGGCGCCTATCCGCCGCCGCCCGGCGCCAGCCCGCATCTTGGGCTGGAGGTGGCCGGCGAGGTGGTTGCGGTCGGGCCGGGCGTCGCGATCCAGGTCGGCGCGCAGATGTGCGGCCTGGCGAACGGCGGCGGGTATGCCGAGTACTGCGTGGTGCCGGCGACCCAGTGCCTGCCCTGGCCGAAAGGCTACGACGCTGTCCGGGCTGGCGCATTGCCGGAGACCTTCTTCACGGTCTGGGCCAACCTGTTCGACATCGGGCGGTTGAGCGAGGGCGAGTCGGTGCTCGTGCATGGCGGCAGCAGCGGCATCGGGACCACCGCCATCCAGTTGGCGCGAGCCTTCGGCGCCCGGGTATACGTCACGGCCGGCTCTCCCGATAAATGCGAGGCCTGCGTGAAGCTCGGGGCAAATGCCGCGATCAACTACAAGGAGGTGGATTTCGCCGACAGCATCAAGCAGTTCACCAACGGCGCCGGGGTGGACGTGGTGCTGGACATGGTCGGCGCGCCCTATGCCCAACGCAACCTGCGCTGCCTGGCCATGGACGGGCGGCTGGTGATCATCGCCTTCCTCGGCGGCGCCAAGGTGGAGCATTTTGACCTCACCACGATCATGGTGCGCCGGTTGACCGTGACTGGCTCCACCATGCGGCCGCGCACGGCGGCACAGAAGGGGACGATCGCGCAGTCCCTGCTGACCAAGGTGTGGCCCAAGCTCGAGGACGGCAGCATCGCACCGGTGATCCACGCCAGCTTCCCGCTCGCCGAGGCGGCGGCCGCGCACCGCCTGATGGAGAGCAGCGACCACATCGGCAAGATCATGCTGACGGTTTAGCCGTTCGTCGCAACGATGATCCTTGCCACCCGCATCGTGGGGGAGGGCAGCCCCGTCGTAGTGCTGCACGGCCTGTTCGGCTCCGCCCGCAACCTCACTGCGCTCACCCGCGCCCTCTCCGCGTCGCACCGGGCCATCGCGATGGATCTGCGCAACCACGGCGACAGCGCGCACGACCCGGCGATGGATTACGACACCATGGCGGCCGACGTGGCCGAGACAATGTCCGCGCTGGGGGTCGAGGCGGCGCATGTCGCCGGTCATTCGATGGGAGGCAAGGTGGCCATGCGCCTCGCCCTGCGGCAACCGGCACGCGTGAGACGGCTCGTGGTGGCCGACATCGCCCCCGTGCCGTACCCGTCGCATTTCGGCGCTTTCACGCGCGCGATGCTGGCGGTGCCGCCGAGTGCCAGCCGTGCCGAGGCGGATGGGATGCTCGCACCGGAGATCCCCGACCCGGCGATCCGCGGTTTCCTGATGCACAATTTCCGGCCTGGCACGGGCTGGCGGATCGGGCTGAACCAGATCGCAGGCGCTCTGCCCCGGGTGGAAGACTGGGATGTGACGATCGGGCAGTTCGACGGGCCGACGTTGTTCGTAACGGGAGCGCGGTCCGACTACGTGTTGCCGGAGCACCGTCCAGCAATCCTCCGCTTGTTTCCGGCCGCGCGGTTCGTCGCCATCAAGGATGCCGGGCACTGGCTTCATGCGGAGCAACCGGCGGCGTTCAACGCGACGGTCGCGGGTTTCCTTACCACGGCGTAGGTCCCGCTAACCCTTGAACAAGCTGAGAAGCGCTTGTGGCGATTGGTTGGCAATGGAAAGCGCCTGCGTGCCGAGCTGCTGCTTGATCTGTTCGGACTGCAGCAGGGCCGATTCCTGCGACAGGTCCGCATCCACCAGCGCGCCCAGCCCCGTGTTCAGGCTGTCGATCTTGCTGCTGTTGAACGTGATCTGTGCATTGAGGAAGTTCGAGTCCGAACTCGCCTGGTTTAGCTGGTCGTTCAAGGTCGTCTGCGCGGTATCGTAGCCGGCCCCCGTTTGCAGGGCAGCGAGCGCCGTCGTCTGCGCCGTCGCGGCCGTCGGTGTGGTGAACGTGTCCACCCCCGCTGCGCTGCGGCTGAAGGTGCCGCCGATCAACGCCGCCAGGGTGTTCGGGAACGTGCTGGCGTTCTCCGCACTGAGCGTGGAGGTCGATCCGGCCTCGTTGTTGATGATGGTCTTGGCCGTGCCGGCCACTGTGCCGGAGGCGGCACCGAGCAAGGTCTGCCCGTTATAGGTCGAGCCGTCCACGTTGTCGGCGACCTGCGAGACCAGCTCCTGGAAACTGGCGATATATTGGTCCCGCTGGGTCGCAGAGATGCTCTGGTCGGCGATCTTGACCAAAGTCGCCTTGGCGTTGCCCACCGCGTCCGAGATGCTGGTAAGCGACGTCACGGCGGTCGTCACCAGACCTTGAGCGTTGCCGAGCTGCTGGTTCACGCTCGTGAGGGCATTGACGTCCGACCGCACCGTTTGCGCGACGGCGAAGGCGCCGCCATCGTCGGTCGCGTCCGAAACGCGGTAACCGGTCGCAATCTCCTTTTGCGTCTGCGCAAGCGAGGTGTTCGTCGAGTTGAGCGACTGGAGCGCGACGTAGGCGTTGGTGTTGGTGTTGATCGAGTTCAGCGACATGGTGTTTTACCTGCGGTCGAGACCGAGCCGCCTTCTGCGACCCGCAGGAACGTTACCGCCGGGAGATGAACGTGGCGTTAACGCCGCCGCGGCATTCTGATAGAACTGCGGCAGTTCCAACCAGGAGGGTCTCTCGTGTCCGAAACCAACAGCCGGCATTCCGACTATCCGATCGACAAGGTGTTCCTGGAGCGCTGGTCGCCGCGCGCCTTCACCGGCGAGGACATCAGCGAGACGGACCTGATGACTCTGTTCGAGGCAGCCCGCTGGGCGCCGTCCTCCTACAACTCGCAGCCGTGGCGCTTCGTCTACGCCCGCCGCGGCACGCCGCATTTCGACAAGTTCCTGAGTTTGCTGGTGGAGTTCAACCAGTCCTGGGCCAAGAACGCCTCGGCCCTGGTGGTGCTCTGCTCGGCCTCGACCATGATCCCGCCGGGCAAGGACGTGCCGGTGCCGTCCTACAGCCACTCGATGGACGCGGGTGCCGCCTGGGCCAGCCTGGCGCTCCAGGCGACGATGATGGGCTTGAGCACCCACGGCATGGTCGGCTTCGACAAGGAGCGGGCGTTCGCCGAGATCGGCCTGAACGAGGGCTACCGCGTGGAGCAGATGTTCGCCATCGGGCGTAAGGGCGACAAATCCACGCTGCCCGAGGCGATGGCGCAACGCGAAGGCCCGAGCGAGCGCTTGCCGCTGGCGAAGGTCGCGATGGAAGGCCGCTTCGAAGCTTGAGGATCTGTCGCCGCCGCCCCGGGTGACCGGCGTGGCGGCGTCAGAGTGCGGCGTAGGCGCCTTGCTTGTAGATGAGGTTCGGCGCGTCCCGCACGACGGCGCCCACGATTGCGCCGATGAAGATGGTGTGGGTGCCGGCCTCTACCGCCTGGACGACGACGCAGTCGAACGAGACGATCGCCTCCTGCAGGATCGGGATGCCGGACCCGAGTTCGGTCCATTCCGCGTAATCGAACCGGTCGTCCAGCGAGGAGGCGAACGCGTCGGCCACGGCTTGCTGGTGGTGGGCGAGATAGTTCACGGCGAAGCGGCCGGACGCCGCGATCACCGGCTGGGCGCTGGCCGAGCGGTTGACGCAGACCAGCAACTGCGGCGGATCGGCACTGACCGAGCAAACGGCGGTGGCGGTCAAGCCGCTGCGGACGCCCTCGTGCTCGGTCGTGATGACGCAGACCGGTCCTGGAACCCCACGCATGCAGGCGCGGAACGTGGCCGCGTCGATCAGTCCTTCCGGAACGGCGATGCCGGTGGCTGGTGGCGTTTGCATACGCCCGCTGTAGCACGCCAGGGAGTCTGGGCAATGGGGCGTCTGGGCAGTGACTCGGGCGGAGGCTGCAACCTGCTCGCGCCGTCGTAACCAGTCCTGTGCTGCAGGAGGGGTGCGCTGGCGGCAATGGCCGCGCTATACTGCACGGCCGGTCCCGGTAATCCCCGTGGCCACCACTGACCGACTCGAGGTTCAGCGCCGTATGCCGACGCCCTATTCGACCGAAGACCTCCGCGCCGTGTTCGAGCCGCGGACCCTGACCCGCGCGCGCAGCCTCGTCTTGCTGGGCGCGGTGGAGGTGGCGATGTCCGGCGCGTCGGTGACGGCGGCGGTGGCAGATGGCGGGCTGCGGCGGACCGCGACGCTGACGCCGAGCGCTCGCGGCAGCCGGGTGGGGTTCGGCACGCACTGCACCTGCCGCCAGCCGGCCTGCGCGCATTTGGCGGCGGCCGGACTGGCGGCGCTGGACCGGTTTCCGGCACTGCGCCGGGTTCCCCCGAAGGCGGGGCTGGAGCTACCCGCCGGCGAGCTGCGCCCGCGCACGCTGGTCTACGAGCTGTCCGCGGCGAGCCCGCCGGATGCTTGCACCGTGACGATCCTGTTGCTGGACGAGCAGACCAGCCGGACGGAAGGCGCCACGCCGGAGGCCGTCCAGGCAGACGAAAGCATCCCGGCCGACGCCCGCGCCGTGGCGGCGTTGCTCAGCAAGCCCGTGACCACCTTGGCGCCGGAGCAGCTCGACGCCGTCATCAACGCATTGCTGCAGTCGGGGCAGGGACGCTGGGGGGCCACGCGCCGCCGGCTGCTGCCGGGGCCGCCGCGTTCCTTCGAGCAGGGCAAGCCGCCCGCGTTGCCGCCCCGCTCCGCCGTGCTGCTCGGCACGGAGGGCAATTGGTATGTGGACGCCTCCACCGGCGCTGTGGGCCAAGCCCGCTTCCGCGCTGCCACCGCGCCCGTAAAGCCGGTCCGCGGCCGCAAGCGCGAGCCGATCCCGCTGCCGGCGCTGCAAAGCGACTCGGTCATCGTGGAGCGCACCGCCACCCCCGTGCTGAAACTGTCCAAGCGTTACGGCCCGGACGAGGCGGGCACCATCGCGATGCTGGACACGCTGACGCTCGATTTCGACTACGCGGGCGAGAAGGGCGGCAGCGGCCTCGCGGAGGGTGGCGACGAGAAGCAGTTCGTGCGCATCGCCGGCCCACGCGCGCCGGAGTTCGTGCGGCGCGACCCGGTGGCCGAAGCGGCGGCCGCGCAGGTTTTGGCGGATTACGGCTTCGTTCAGTTGCGCGTGGCGGAGGGCGCCGCCGGCAAGGGACGCCGGGTGCATGTGCTGCGCGGGCTGGACGCGGCCGAGCAGTGGCACCGCTTCCTGGCCCAACGCATGCCGGAGTTGCAAGAGCAGGGCTGGCACTGCGCGGTGGACGCCGGGTTCGGCCCGCGCGTCGCGAAATCGGTCGGCGGGTTCGATGCGCGGGTGAGCGACGCCGAGCGCGGCAGCTTCTCGCTGGACCTGGGGATCGAGGTGGACGGGGTGCGCGTGGCCCTGCTGCCGATCCTGACCCGGTTGATGGAGCGCGGCCCCGAAGCGTTGCGCACGCTGGGCGACGAACTGGTGACCAGCCTGGAGGACGGCCGCGTGGTGCGGTTGCCGGCCGACCGGGTGCGCCGGCTCATGGCCGTGGTGGGGGACCTGATGGAGGCCGCGGCAAACCGGACCGACTCCGCCCTGGTGCTGCCCTCGGGCGAGGCGCCGGCGATGCTGGACCTCGAGGAGCTGCTCACGACCCGGTGGCAGGACGCGGCCGAGGTCGCGGCGACGGTCGAGCGCTTCCGCGACCTGCCGGACATGGTGGAGATGCCGGCGCCGCCGGGCTTCACCGTCAGCCTGCGCCCTTATCAGCAGCACGGGCTGAACTGGCTGCAGCATCTGCGCGGCCACGGACTGGGCGGCTTCCTGGCCGACGAAATGGGCCTGGGCAAGACGGCGCAGACCATCGCCCATATCTGCACCGAGCACGAGGCTGGCCGGCTGGACCGCCCGGTGCTGGTGGTGATGCCGACCAGCCTGGTTGCGAACTGGCAGGCGGAGCTGGAGCGGTTCGCCCCCCATTTATCGGTCGCGGTGCTGCATGGGCAGGGGCGGGAGGCGCGCCGCGCCCAGCTCGACGGGATCGCCGTCGTGCTCACGACTTACGCCGTGCTCGCCCGCGACGCCGAGCCAATGCGCGAGATCGCCTGGCACATGATCGTGCTGGACGAGGCGCAGGCTATCAAGAGTCCGGACGCCAAAGCGACCCGCGCCGTCTGCCAGTTGGAGGCCCGGCACCGGGTCTGCCTGTCGGGCACGCCGATCGAGAACAACCTCGATGAACTGTGGTCTCAGTTCGCGTTCCTGCAGCCGGGCCTGCTGGGGGACCGGCGGAGTTTCACCAAGCGCTTCCGCTCGCCGATCGAGAAGGAGGGCGACCCGCTGCGCCGCTCCCAGCTCAGCCGGCGCATCCGCCCGTTCATCCTGCGCCGGACCAAGGCCGAGGTCGCGACCGAGCTGCCGCCGAAGGAGACGATCCTGCGGCATATCAACATGGGCCCGGAGCAGCGCGAGCTGTACGACACCATCCGCGCCACGCTGCACGACAGCGTGCGCGACCAGCTCTCGGAACTGGGCCCGAACCAGGGCCGCTTCGTGGTGCTGAACGCGCTGCTGAAATTGCGCCAGGCCTGCTGCGATCCGCGCCTGGTGAAGCTGGCGAGCGGGCAGAGCGAGGCGGCGTCGGCCAAGCTCGACACGCTGATGGAGATGATCGGCGGCATGCTGCCGGAGGGCCGCCGCATCCTGATCTTCAGCCAGTTCACCTCGATGCTGGACCTGATCAAGCCGCGGCTGCAGGAGGCCGGCCACGCCTTCGTCGAACTGCGGGGCGACACGCGTGACCGTGCGGAGCCGGTGCGCGCGTTCCAGGCGGAGGAGGTGCCGCTGTTCCTCATCAGCCTCAAGGCAGGCGGGCGCGGGCTGAACCTGACGGCGGCCGATACGGTCATCCATTACGACCCATGGTGGAACCCGGCGGTGGAGGACCAAGCGTCCGACCGCGCGCACCGCATTGGCCAGAAGCGTTCGGTGTTCATCTACAAGCTGATCGCGGCCGACACGGTGGAGGAGCGGATCATCCAGTTGCAGCAGCGCAAGGCGGAGCTGGCCGGCCTCGCGTTCGACGCGGAGGTGGAGGCGGCCGGGCTGGACGCCGATGATCTGGAGTTCCTGCTGGCGGCGGAGACGCAGCGGCAAGCGGCTTAAGCGTGTCTTGGGGCGGCCACCCGGCAACTACCCGGCCCATGGGTGGTTGACAGGGTGCCCGCACGGACCGGTGCGGCGCCACGACGGAGGCCGACACTTGGACCACTACGACCTGATCGTCATCGGCAGCGGACCCGGCGGCGCATCGCTCGCGCATCGTCTGGCGCCGACCGGCAAGAAAATTTTGATGCTCGAGCGGGGCGGCTACCTGCCGCGCAGCCAGGCCAACTGGGATTCGCAAACCGTATTCGTGGACGGCAGGTATCAGGCGCCCGAAACCTGGTACGGCGCGGACGGCAAGGATTTCCATCCCGGGCTGCATTACTTCGTCGGCGGCAACTCCAAGGTCTACGGCGCCGCGTTGTTCCGGCTGCGGGAGCGCGATTTCGAGGCCGTCCAGCATAAGGACGGGATCTCCCCGGAATGGCCGCTGAAATACGACACGTTCAAGCCGTTCTACGACGACGCGGAAGCACTGTTTGCCGTGCACGGGCAGCGCGGCGAGGACCCGCTGGAGCCGCCCACGTCCAGCCCGTACCCGTTCCCGCCCGTGTCGCACGAGCCGCGGATCCAGCAGCTCAACGACAGCTTCGCCGAGGAGGGATTGCACCCGTTCCACCTGCCGCTGGGCATCAAGCTCGAGGAGAAGAACGGCCAGCCGACCCCGACCTCCATCTGTATCCGCTGCGACGCGTTCGACGGCTTCCCCTGCCTGCTGAACGGCAAGGCGGACGCGCAGGTGATGTGTGTGGACCCGACGCTGGCCGCCCACCCCAACTTCACGCTGCTCACCGGCGCCTACGTCTCCCGCCTGCAGACGGATGCGGCCGGGCGCAGCATCACCGGCGTCCACGTGCAGCGCGACGGGGCGGAGGAGGTCTACACCGCCGATGTCGTCGTGGTGGCATGCGGCGCGCTGTCCTCGGCACTGCTGCTGCTGCGCTCGGGCAACGACGCGCATCCGGACGGCCTGGCGAACGGCTCGGGCCAGGTCGGGCGCAACTACATGCGGCACAACCAGTCCGTGCTGATGGCGCTGATGCGCAAACCCAACGAGACCATCTTCCAGAAGACGCTGGCCGTCAGCGACTACTATTTCGGGGCGCCGGATTGGGAGTATCCGCTCGGACTAATTCAGATGTGCGCGACCTCGCACGCCGACCAGATACGGGGCGAGGCGTTGCCGTCCTGGCTGGACTGGATGCCCAAGATGCCGTTCGACCAAATGGCGCGGCACTCAATGGATTTCTGGCTCTCGTCGGAGGATCTGCCGCGTCCGGAGAACCGTATCTTCTACGACGGTGAGCGCGTGATGCTGGACGTGACCGAGAACAACATGGAGGCGCACCACCGGCTGAAGAAGAAGCTGGAGCACCACATGACCAAAGCCGGGTCGCACCCGCTGTTGCTGGAGCGCAATCTTTACCTCGGCAAGGACATCCCGATCAGCGGCACCGCGCATCAAGCCGGTACGTTGCGGTTCGGCACGGACCCGGCGAGCTCGGTATTGGACCTGAACTGCAAGGCGCACGAGCTGGACAATCTGTACGTCACGGATGCGAGCTTCTTCCCCTCGATCGGAGCGGTGAACCCTACCTTGACCATCATCGCCAACGCCCTGCGTGTGGCCGACCATCTGCGCCAGCGGCTCGGCGCATGATCTTCCCGACGGCAGTGGCGCTCGGTGTGCGCTACCTGCTGGTGATGCTGTTCTTCCCGTTCTCGGCGCTCGACAAAATCCTGAACTTCAACGGCGCGGTTGCGCAGGCCAAGCAGATGTTCAGTTCCAACGGGGTTGCGACAGCCCTGATATTGGTTGGCGTGTCGGTCGAGATCTTGATGCCGATTGCCATTCTGACCGGTGTGGCGGACCGTTTGGCTGCGTTCATCCTAGCCGGTTACTGCTGTGTAACGGCACTGCTGTGGAAGCAATTCTGGGCGCCGGGTGACTTCTGGCGCCGGGGCGAGAGCAAGGCGCGGGACCTGTTCTGGGATTTCCTCAAGAATTTCTCGCTTGCTGGCGGCTTCCTGTTGCTGACGTTCGGGCTGAGCAACGCGACTGCACCCGGGTTCTTCGCCAACCCGCTCGCATCCTCCCATCCGTACACGCAGGGCAATCATGAGTGAGTCAGGGCCTAAGCCACGCATCCCATACTGGCATATCTGGACCGACGACCACGGAGTCAGCCACCAGACCCGCTGCGAGCTGACCGAATGGGAGTTGAAAGGGGTTGGCGGCGCCGACCCCCAGTGGAACAACCAGCAAGCCCGCAGCGAGGCCACGACGGTGTTCACCGTGCAACCGGTCGGTTGGGTCGGCGAGTGGCACGAGAACCCCGCGCCGCAATGGATCGTGCCGCTGTCAGGGCGATGGTGGGTCGAGGCTATGGACGGCACGCGGGTGGAGATGGGGCCGGGCGAGTTCTCCCTGGGGGAGGATCAGAACTGCACGGCGGACGGGCAGGGGCGCAAGGGGCACCGCTCCGGTACGATCGGCGACGAGCCGGCCGTGCTGATGACAGTGCGGCTGCATGTCCCGCCGGTGCGCCGGCCTTGCCATATCGTTTGAGCGATGCCGCCCTGGCTGCAACAACACGATGAGCGGTTCGCGCCCCTGGTGCTGCCGAACGCGCGACTGCTCACCTTAGGTGAGGACTATGCCTGGCTAGAAGGGCCCGTCTGGTTCGGCGACGCCGACCAACTCCTGGTCAGTGACCTTCCGAATGACCGGATCCTACGTTGGACGGAGTCGGGTGGGGTGTCGGTATTTCGCCAACCGTCGAATTTCGCCAACGGTCACACGCGCGACCGCGAAGGGCGCTTGATCGGGTGCTCCCACACCGGCCGCTGCGTCACGCGCACCGAACTGGACGGAAGTGAGACCGTGTTGGCCAGCCATTATGGCGGCAAGCGGCTCAATGGGCCAAACGACGTGGTGGTGGCCAGCGACGGCGCAGTTTGGTTCAGCGACCCGCATTATAGCTGCAACACCGATTACGAGGGTGGCAAGCACGCACCCGAACTGCCGCCCACGCTCTACCGGCTGGACCTGGACGGCACGCTGACCATTGCGGCGGACGATTTCGACGGGCCGAACGGGCTGTGCTTCTCGCCGGACGAGCGGACGCTGTATGTCGCCGAGACGGGAAAGCAGTTCGGGGAGGACCCGGCGCGGCACATCCGCGCCTTCGACGTCGATAGCGGTGCATTGCGGAACGGGCGGGTGTTCCACACGGTCTCCCCCGGTTTTTGCGACGGGATGCGATGCGACGAGGGTGGGCGGGTTTGGAGCAGTGCGGGGGATGGCGTGCACTGCATCGATCCCGACGGAACGCATCTTGGGACGATCCTAACCGGGGACACCGTCTCCAATCTCTGCTTCGGCGGGCGGCATCGGGCACGGCTGTTCCTCTGCGTGTCGCACCGCTTGATGGCCATCTACACCAATGTCCGCGGAGCGCAGCGCCCATGATGACGACCCGCCGGCTGCTCCGGATCGAGCTGGTGGTGGCGGATCTCGCACGCAGCGAGCGGTTCTACGCGGAGGCGCTCGGCTTCAGCTTGGAGCGGCAGGAGGATGCGTCGGCGACATTGGCAGGGATGCTCGGCGCGGACCGGATCTGCCAGAGCGTGCTACGGCGCGGTGGGCAGACCCTGGTGCTGCAGGCGTTCGAGCCCGCAGGCGCACCCTATCCCGCCAGGTCCACCGCCTCCGACTTGGTGTTCCAGCATTTTGCCCTACCGGTGGCGGACATGGCGGCGGCGTTCTCCCGGCTGGCCCCGTTCGGCGCCGCACCGATCAGCAGCGCGGGGCCGCAGCACTTGCCGCAGCGCTCGGGCGGCTCAACGGCTTATAAATTCCGCGACCCGGATGGGCACCCGCTGGAACTGATCCAATTTGCGGATTGCACGGAGGGCGGCATCGATCACTCGGCGCTTGCCGTGGCCGACGCCGACCGCAGCATCGCGTTCTATGGCGATCTGGGGCTCCGGGTCGGCGCCCGCCAAGTGAACACGGGCATAGAGCAGGACCGGCTGGACGGGCTGCGGGGTGCGGTGGTGGACGTCGTGGCGCTGTTGCCGGAGCAGGCCGCGCCGCATGTCGAGTTGCTGGGCTACCGGTCGCCGCCGGGTCGCGCTTTGCCGGCGATGCGGCCGTGCGACGCCGCGGCGACACGGTTGGTCCTGGAAGTGTCCGGCCTGCCGGAGCCTGCCATGCTGACGAAGGATCCGGACGGGCACATGCTGCTGCTGGTCAAACCCGGCGGGGGTTGACCCAGAGCGGCCTGCTAGCCGTTACTGAAATGTCATAAACCCGGTCGAGGGCGCGCCATCTCCGTCGCAATCAAGCAGGAGCCCGAACTCCGAAAGGCGGTCCCGCGCAGTGCCCATGCCGAATGGGTTGCGCCCAAGGGCCGCCGCGACCCGGTGCAGATCCTCATCGACCAGGGCCGCGGGCGCATCCAGAGCCTGCTGCCGGTACGCTATGGGAGGATGCGCGCGGACCCGTTCGCCTTCCTGCGCGGCGCGGCGGCGATTATGGCGGCCGACCTAGCGCACACGCCCACCACGGGGCTGCGCACGCAATCCTGCGGTGACGCGCACCTCAACAATTTCGGCAGCTATGCGGCGCCTGACGGCATGCCGGTGTTCGACGTCAACGATTTCGACGAAACGCTACCGGCGCCATTCGAATGGGATGTGAAGCGTTTGGCCACTAGCCTCGTGGTCACGGCCCGGGTGCAGTCGATGGGCCCGCGCGCCTGCCGCAAGCTGGCCCAGGCCGCGACCGAAGCCTATCGCAAGCACATGGCGCATCTGGCTGGGATGGCGCCGGTGGATGCCTGGGCCAGCTCGACCCCGCTGAAGGCGGCGATCGCCGGGATCGACAGCAGCCGCGTCCGCAGCCGCATCGAGAGACGGCTGGACAAGGTGCTGGCGAGCGGGGCCTCGCAGTTCGGGTTGGTGGAGCAGCGCGGCGGCTCGTGGCGCGTCCGCGACAAGTTGCCCCTGGTCAACCACGTGGATTCGCAGTCGCTGCACGCGCGCGCGGCATTTGCATCCTACGCCAAGACGCTGCAGGAGGACCGCCGGGTACTGCTGGCGCGCTACACGCTGCGGGATGTGGCGTTCAAGGTCGTGGGCGTCGGCAGCGTCGGGACGTTCTGCGCGATCGGGCTGCTGGTGTCGGAGGATGGTGCGCCGCTCCTGCTGCAGATCAAGCAGGCAATGGAGTCCGTGCTGGCGCCCTATGCGGGTGCGTCCGCCTATGCGAACCATGGTGAGCGGGTGGTAACCGGGCAGCGCATGATGCAGGCGGCAAGCGACGTGTTCCTCGGTTGGACGCGCAAGCCGATCGATGGGCGTTTCTTTTACGTTCGCCGTCTGAAGGATTCGCGGCTGGCCGATATCGGCGCATTGGCAGAGGAGGTGTTGCCGTTCTACGCGCGGCTGTGCGGCCGCACATTGGCGCGGGCGCATGCGCGCGGCGGGGATGCGGCCCCGATCAGCCGTTACCTGGGCCAGGGACCGGCGTTCGATGAGGCGGTGGCGGACTTTGCATGCGCCTATGCCGACCAGACCGAGCGGGACTGGCGGGGGTTTTGCAACGCGATCGGGCAGGGCCGGATTGCAGCAAGTTAGCACCCCTGCTCTATGCTGCCCGGCATGAGTGGAACGCACCGGACGATCATACTGCTCGAAGACGACGCAGTCCTGCGCGGGTTGATGGCCGAAGCGCTGACCGAGGCCAAGTTACAGGTCAAGGAAGCCGCAACGTGGCAGCTTGCCGAGGACGCGCTGAACGCAGCAGGCGGACGCGCAATTCTGGTCGCCGACCGATCCATCGATGCCGGCGGACCGAACGGCTTCCAGTTTGCCGCAGAGGCAATGGAACGGTTCGCCGACCTGCGTGTCGTTTATATCTCCGGCACGCACATCGCCGTCCGCCGCCGCACCCTGGGGGCCCGCGAGCGCGCCCTGCTCAAGCCGTTCGCAATGTCTCAACTGGTGACAGCGGTTCGAGAGCTGAACGCCGGCTGAGGCGCTCCGGGGCAAGATGCGTCCGCGTAACCCCACGGTCCGCGAGGTCGGCCGGGATATCCCGCCCGGCGACCAGCGCCGCCACGATGCGCCCCATCGCCGGCGACGTCTGGAACCCGTAGCCGCCCTGGCCGGCCAGCCAGAAGAAGCCGGGCGCCGCCGGGTCGAACCCGGCCACGATCGTCTTGTCGGCGACGAAGCTGCGCAGCCCGGCCCAGGACCGCACCACCCGGCGAACCGGCAGTTCGGCAGCCTGCTGGATCCGGTCGATGCAGATCGCGACGTCCAGCTCGTCCGGCTGCACGTCGTGCGGGTCCATCGGCGTCTCGTCGCCGGGCGAGGCGAGCAGGCGGCCGGCGTCGGGCTTGAAGTAGAACGCCTCGTCGGTGTCGTTGAGCATCGGCCAGCCCGCCGCATCCACGCCGTCGGGCAGGGACAGGATCATCGCCGTGCGGCGCTTGGGCACCAGCCCGACCGGCGCCACGCCGGCCATTCCGGCCACGACGTCCGCCCAGGCGCCCGCGGCGTTGATGACGGTCCGTGCCTGCCACGCGCCCTGTGCCGTTCGGACGATCCAAGCACCGCCGGCCGGTTCGAGCGCCACGAGGCTCGCGTCGCACATCAACTGCGCGCCGCGGTTGCGGGCGCCGCGCAGGAAGCCGTCATGCAAGGAGGCGATGTCGATATCCATGGCCGCCGGCTCGATGGCGCCCCCCGCCACGTAGTCCGGCCGCAGGATCGGCACGCGGGCGAGCAGGTCCGCCTTGGACAGCATCGTGGTGTCCGGCGCCAGGTGCCTGACCCGGGCGACAGTGGCCTCCAACCGGTCCATCTGGTCCGCCCGCGCCACATAGGCCACCCCGCGCGGGCTCAGCAGTGGGTTGGCGCTGAACCCGGCGGGCGGCGCCTCGAAGAACGCGCGGCTGCCGGTGGTGAGGCCCTGGATGGTGGCGTTGCCGTAGGTCTCGGTGAACACGGCGGCCGACCGCCCGCTGGTGTGGTAGCCGGGATGGCTCTCCCCCTCCAGGATCAGTACCGAGCGGCCCGCCGCGACCTCGTAGGCCGCGGAGGCGCCCGCGATGCCGGCCCCGATGATGATGACGTCGTAGCTGTCCATGGATCCACCCCTTGACGCGGCAAGCAGCCTATACGCCCGCGCAAAACGGTGTAAGCCGCTAGCAGCAGGCCTCCACGCCCGGGGGCCGGACCTGCGGAGGTTTCGCGTGGACTTACGAATCGACGGCGGCCAGATCCTGCTGGGCGGCGAGTTGCGGGAAGGCGCTCTGGGCATCGCGGACGGCCACATCACCCAACCCGGCCCCGCCGCCCGCAGCATCGACGCACGCGGCTTGCTCGTGCTGCCCGGCATCGTGGACCTGCACGGCGACGCGTTCGAGCGGCAGATCCAGCCGCGCCCGGGGGTGAACTTCCCGATGGGGGTCGCCGTCGCCGAGACGGAGGCGCAGTTGCTGGCCAACGGCATCACCACCGCATTCCACGGTGTCACCCTGTCGTGGGAGCCCGGACTGCGCAGCGCCGCCACCTGGACGGCCCTGCTCGACGCACTGGACGTGGCCCGTCCGCGCAGCGTCTGCGACATGCGGGTGCACATGCGGTGGGAGGCGTTCAACCTGGACGCACTGGACATGGCGCTGGCCGACATCGCCGCCGGCCGCGTTCATCTGCTGGCATTCAACGACCATACGCCAGGCATCCTCCGCAAGGTGGGCGACCCGGCGTCCGCCGTGAAGTTCAGCGAGAGGGCGGGTATGAGCGTCGCCGCGTTCCGCGATGTGGCGGAGCGGGTAGGGGCTGCCGAGGCGCGCGTGCCCGAAGCGGCGCAGCGTATCGCCGCGGCGGCGCGGGAGGCCGGGTTGCCGATGGCCAGCCACGACGACGCGACCCCAGCCACCCGCGACGCGTTCCGCGCGCTGGGAGCGCGCATCTGCGAGTTCCCAGTGGGCGAGGATGTGGCGCGTGCTGCCATCCACGCCGGGGACTGGGTGGCCATGGGGAGCCCGAACGTGCTGCGGGGCGGGTCGCATCTCGGCTGGGCATCGGCCGCGGCGATGGCGGAGGCTGGGCTCTGCCGGGTGCTGACGAGCGACTATTTCTATCCGGCCCTGGCCCAGGCGCCGTTCGTCCTGGCCGGCCGCGGCGTATTGAGTTTGGCTGCAAGCTGGGCGCTGGTCTCCACCAACCCGGCGGAGGCGGCCGGGCTCACCGACCGCGGCACCCTGGCGGCAGGAACGCGGGCGGACGTGGTGCTGGTGGAGCCAGGCCCGCAACCGCGCGTAGCGGCGACGATCGCGAACGGACGCATCGCGGCAGCGACGGCGGACGCGATCGGCCGGATGCGGTAGGAGGCTCATGCCGGGCAATCCCCCGCTGGTTGCCGAACCGGACGTAGCCGGCCTGGAGCGGTCGGTTGCGGTTCATGTCGGCGTGCTAGGGCTCAGCGTGGGATGGAGCAGCTAGCCTGCCCGTGATCCTGTTGCATCCGGGGCCGCCGTGACGGATCCCTCCGTGCCGACCGGGCAGGAAGTGGCCAGCGAACCAGCCGGCAAGGCGACGACTAGGGTGTCCGGCGGCTCCATCACGCCTGCGGACGCGCGTACGGTTCCGGTCATCGGGGGCAGGTTCGGCATCACGACACGCACCGTCTGACCAGCCTGCAGCGCGGTAGCGTGTCCAACGGTCAGGAACGCGCGGTCGCAATCCTGCAGGCGCACCAGCGCGGCACCGGCGGCGAGGTCGGCGCCCGGCACCGTTTCCACCGAACGGATCACGCCGTGGACGCCCGCCTGGATGGTCCGGTCCGGCCCGTCAGCTTGGTCTACATGGAGGGTCAGCAAGGGGGAGTCTGGCCTGACGATCTGGCCCGCGGTGGCGGGGACCGTCATCACCCGGCCGGCGACCTTGGCACGGACCACCAACATCGGGGCGTTGAACACGGCCGAGACGCCGCTGCCGTCGCCCGAAACGAGCTGCACCAGGGCAGTCACGGCAGCCACGGCCAGGATCACACCCAATCCACCGAGTGCCGCGCGCCTGCCCAGCCGCACCCGCGGCAAGCGTGGTAATGCCGGTACGCCGAACCGGCGGACCGGACGCCGAGCCGGTGGTTCGAGCAGCCGGTGCTCATAGGCCGGCGCCACGTCGGTCATACCCTGCGGCGAGTCCTGGTCCAGCAGTTCGGACGGTTCATTGAAACCGGCCACGGGCGCTTGGTCGGAAACCGGGTGCTCCGGCATTTCTGGCGGAAGGAACGGCGACGCCAGGTCATGGATCACTATGGGTTCGGGCGCTGCTTCGACTGGCAAATCCGCGGGGTGAGCCGGCTCGGCATCCCAGTGCGGGAACCACGTTACGGCAACCCAGGCGGGTGCATCCGCCGTGGTAGGCCCAACCAGATGGAGCTCGATGGCGGCGGGATGGCGCTCGAAGATGACGGACGGCGCTGTGAGGGCGAACGCGTCGGCTATGCCTGGGATGCGGTCGATCTCGTGGTGCAAGTCCCTATCGCTCCGGCGCATGCAGGCGGCGTTAGCGAGCAGTCATCGGAGCGTCAAGCCGGGTGCCGGATAAGGGCGTCGAGCCGATGGCGTAAGACTTGCGTGCCGGGTAATCCCTCGCGGAGTTCGCATCCTTTGACCGTTCTACTTCCTCGCCGCCTTGTCCTCGCCGGCGCCGCCGGGATGGCTGCCGCCGGGCCAGCCCCCAGCCGCGCCCAGCCCTCGCCCGGTAAGCCAGGGACAGCCAAATCGCTCAACTACGGGATCTCGATGGCCGACATCCCGCTGACGACGGGGCAGCCCGATCGCGGCGCCGGCGCCTACCAGTTCACCGGGCTCACCCTCTACGACCCGCTGGTCGCCTGGCAACTCGACATCGCGGACCGGCCTGGCAAGCTGATCCCGGGTCTGGCCACACGCTGGCAGACCGACCCGGCGGACCCTCGCCAATGGACCTTCACCTTGCGGCAGGGTGTCACGTTCCACGATGGGTCCGCGTTCGATGCCGACGCCGTGGTGTGGAACCTGGACAAGGTGCTGAACCCGCAAGCGCCGCAGTTCGACAACCGGCAGGCGGCACAGGTGAAGCCGCGGCTCCCCTCGGTCGCATCCTGGCGCAAGCTCGACGCGGGCACGGTACAGATCACCACGAAGGCGGTGGACGCGCTGTTCCCCTACCAGATGCTATGGTTCCTGATCTCGTCGCCGGCGCAGTACGCCAAGCTCGGCGGCAGTTGGGAGAAGTTCGCCTTCGCCCCCTCCGGCACGGGGCCGTTCAAGCTCGCGACGCTGGTGCCGCGCGCGCGGGTGGAACTGGTGCGCAACGAGGGCTACTGGGACCGCACGCGCCTTGCCAAGCTCGACCGGCTGACGCTGACCTGCGTGCCGGAGGATCTGACCCGGGCCAATGCGCTGCTGTCCGGGCAGGTGGACCTGATCGAGACGCCGGCGCCCGATGCCGTCCCGCAGCTCAAGGCCGGGGGCGCGCGCATCGTCGGCAACGTGACGCCGCACGTATGGAACTACCACCTGTCGCTGGCGGAGGGCTCCCCCTGGCGCGACCTCCGGCTGCGCCGGGCCGCGAACCTGGCCGTGGACCGGGACGGCGTGGTCGAGCTGATGGGCGGGCTGGCCAAGCCGGCGGTGGGGCAGGTGGACCCGGCGAGCCCGTGGTTCGGCAACCCGGCGTTCAAGATCACGACGGACATGGATGCGGCGCGCAAGCTGATGTCGGATGCCGGGTTCAGCAAATCCAACCCGGTGCGCACCAAGTTCCTCGTGCCCACCGGCGGCAGCGGCCAGATGCTGTCCATGCCGATCAACGAGTTCATCCAGCAGGGGTGGACCGAGATCGGGCTGCAGGTCGAGTTCGAGCCGGTGGAGCTCGAGGTCGCCTACACGGCCTGGCGCAAGGGGGCCGCCGATCCGTCGCTGAAGGGCGTCACGGCAAGCAACATCGCCTATGTCACGTCGGACCCGTTCTACGCACTGATCCGGTTCTACAGCAGCAAGCAGATGGCTCCGGTAGGGGTGAACTGGAGCGGCTACAAGAACGTGGAGGTGGACGCGTTGTGCGACCAGGTGAGCGCCAGCTTCGACCCGGCGGAGCAGGACCGGCTGTGCGCGCAGATCCACGAGCGGGTGGTGAACGATGCGGTGCAGGTCTGGGTGGTGCACGACACCAATCCGCACGCGCTGTCCACGCGTGTCGCCGGCTACACGCAGGCCCAGCATTGGTTTCAGGACCTGACGACGCTGTCCTGAACGGCATCACCCGTCTGTACCAGGGTGAGGACGCAAGCTAGTCCTCCGACAGCTCGACCTCGATCCGGTTCCGTCCCTGGTGCTTCGCGCGGTACAGCGCACGATCCGCGGCGCCGAGCAGCGCTTCGGACGTGACGTCCAGCCGCGTGCTGCGCGAAACGCCCACGCTGACCGTGAGGCGGTGTGCCGTGTCCGCCTCCGGCATGAAGTTCATGCCCTGGATCGCGACCCGCAGCCGCTCGGCCGCGCGCACCGCATCGCTCGCGGATGCGCCCGACATGACGACGACGAACTCCTCGCCGCCGTAGCGGGCCAGGCTGTCGAACACCCGGGTGCGGTTGCGCAGCATGTCAGCCACTTGCTTGAGCACCTGGTCCCCGGTGGCGTGGCCCCAGCGGTCGTTCACCATCTTGAAGTGGTCGATGTCGATCATCATCACGACGATCCCGGCCGGTTGTCCGGCCGACAGCAACCCGCCGAGGTGGCGCATCAGGTAGCGGTGATTGTACAACCCGGTCAGCGGGTCGGTCAGCGCCAGTTCGAGCGCGTGGCCCAGATCGGCGCGGAGCCGGTCCTGGTAGAACTTGCGCCGGATCTGGTTGCGCGCCCGCACCCGCAATTCGTTCTCGTCCACCGGACGCAGCACCCAGTCGTTAGCGCCGAGGTCGAAGCCGCGCAGCAGCCGGTCGTGCTGCTCGGGTTCGGCGACCAGCAGGAGCGGGATCTCCATCGTCGCCCGTTCGGCGCGGAGCCGTGAGGCCAGGCGCAGCGGGTCATCCCCGGCGATGGACAGGCTGAGCACGATGAGGTCGAAGCTGATGGCGTCCGACATCGAGAGCGCCTCGCTCTCGGACCGGGCCCGCGCCGGGATGATGCCTTCGCGCGACAGCGCCTCCTGCGCGTTCAGCGCTCCCAGATCCCAATCGTCCACCACCAACGCCCGCGCGCCCGCCACGGAAAACTCCTGCCGCGGGCCGTTCGACAGCCCGAGCGCCTGCGCCGTATCGCCACGCACCTGCCATTCGTCCAGCAGCCGCTTCAGCCGGACCAGGCCGCGCACCCGGGCCAGCAACGTGTCGTACTCGAGCGGCTTGGTGAGGAAATCGTCCGCGCCCACCTCGAGCCCATGCAGGCGCTCTGTGGCGTCCCCGAGGGCGGTGACCATCACGACGGGGATGTGCGTCGTCATGTTGTCCGCCTTCAGCCGGCGGCAGGTCTGGTAGCCGTCCAGCCCGGGCATCATCACGTCAAGCAGGATCAGGTCGGGCTGCCACGAGTGGGCCAGGCGGAGCGCCTCGAAACCATCCTGCGCCGTTTCGACCTGATAGTACTCCGCCACCAGCTTTGCCTGAAGCAGCTTGGTGTTCGCCGGCACGTCATCGACAATGAGAATTCGGGCAGTCATTCGGCATCGCTTCCAGGTGCCCGGCGCGCCGCTCGGCGTCGGCTCACCATGATATAGGGAGCAGAGGGTTGCGGGAAGCAGCCGTGAGGGACCTTTCATCACGATCACGGCTAAGCTAATTCAACACGCAGGCTACAGTGTTGATGAAGCAAAGTGACAGATCGATGAAGCAAATGTTTCAACACGCTTCGAACCGCGCAGTAGTACAGGCATCCCGGCCCGCGAAAGATGGCGAAGGTTTCAGGTTGTTCTTGAAGCGTTGGGTCGCAAATCCGCTGCAAATGGGTTCGGTCGTGCCGTCCTCGCCAGCTTTGTGCCGCCGGGTCGCCGCCCAGATACGGCGTGCTCCGGACGAGATCGTCTTGGAGCTTGGTGCGGGCACGGGCGTGATCTCGCGCGCGCTGATCGAAGGCGGCGTCCCGGCCAGCCGGCTGTTCACGCTGGAAATCGTGCCCTCCATGGCACGGCATCTGCAGCATCTGCTTCCCGGGGCAAACGTGCTGACCGGCGACGCGCGGCTGATTGCGTCGCTGCTGCCGCAAATGTGGCACGGTAGGGTCGGGACCGTCGTTTGCGGAATCCCGCTAGTGCTGCTGCCGCTGGCCGAGCAACGGCGTTTCATCGATGCCATCGAGGCAGTCGCGCCCGGCCGTGGATTTCTGCACTACAGCTATTGCGTCACGTCGCCGCTGCCGTGGCGCAAGCATGGGTTGATCGCAACGCGCGAAGCCTGGACGCCGCTGAATATCCCGCCCGCCAGCGTCTGGCGCTATACACCCCGGTAAACGGGGTCAGTCGACGGCGACCATCACGTCGCTCGCCTTGACGACGGCGCTGGCCGCCATGCCGTCCTTCAGGCCGAGTTCATCCACCGCCTCGTTGGTGATCGCCGCCGTCACGATCGTGCCGCCGACGTCGATCCGCACGTGGGCTGTCGTGGCCCCGCGCTGGACGGACACGATCTTGCCAGAAAGCACGTTGCGGGCGCTGATCCTCATGGAACCTGTCTTTCACGAAAGTCCGGTCGCTTTAACGCGATCCGATGACGGGGCATAGGTTTGCACGGAGGCGGGATGGCTATTCGCCAGGCGCTCCAATCCAGCACGCATTTGCGGCGGTGCAAAAATCTTCTGGCGCATGGAACCCACCTGTTTCACTGTCTCATACCGTCTGTGCATAACAGCCTTGTGTCTGGAGGTTCTCTCGCATGATTACCCGCCGTTCCGCCGCCCAACTCCTGGCCGGCACAGCTATCGCATCGTCGTTTGGCGGGACCGCTGCATGGGCCGCCGACAAGACCCTCGAGATCGGCATTAACTTTTCCTTGACGGGCGGCGACGCCGATAGCGCCACCCACATGCGCGATGGCGCGCTGATGGCCATCGACGAGGCGAACCAGAAGGGCACCGTCAAGGGCTACAAGCTCTCGCCGTTGGTGCTGGACGACGCCACGGCCACAGCCGGCCAATATGACCCGGCGCAGGCCGCGACCAACGCGCGCAAATTCGTCTCGGACCGCTCGGTCGTCGCCACCGTCGGCCCGCAGATGAGCGGCGCCGGCAAGGCGATGGCGCCGATCCTGAGCCAGGGCAACCTCGCGATCATCACGCCGTCCGCCACCAACCCGGACCTGACGGATCCGAAGTTCGCGGCGCAATACCGGCCGGCGGGGAAGGCGATCTTCTTCCGCACCGTCACCACGGACGCGTTCCAGGGCCCCAACATGGCGGATTTCTTCGCCGAGAAGCTGGGCGTGAAGGCGATCTACATCCTCGATGACCAGGGCGCCTATGGCGTGGGCCTGGCCGACGCCTTCCAGAAGCGCATCGCCGACAAGGGCGTGAAGGTCCTCGGCCGCGACCAGCTCGACCCGAAGAACGCGGACTACTCGTCGATCCTGACCAAGATCAAGTCGATGAACGCGGACAGCCTGTATTACGGCGGCGTCGGCACCGCCGGCGTGAAGCTGATCAAGCAGAGCTACGAGATCCTGCCCGACATCAAGAAGGGCGGTGGCGACGGGCTGTACGGCGCAGACCTGCTGAAAGGCGCCGGCTTCCCCGCAATGCAGGGCTGGTACGCGACCATCGCCTCGCCGCATTTGGTCGGCGATACCAAGCTTGCGGCCTGGATCAAGGCCTTCAAGGCCAAATACAACTACGCGCCCGACGACTACACCATCACCTCGTACGACGCGGCCCAGGTCATCGTGCAGGCCATCGAGAAGATCGCGGCGACCGGCAAGCCCGTCAACCGCGACTCCGTGCGCGACGCGATCCAGAGCGGCAAGTTCACCACCCTCCAGGGCGCGGTGAGCTTCGACCCGAACGGCGACATCGAGAGCAAGATCGTGAGCGTCTTCCAGTGCCAGAAGGACGATAGCCTGCCGCTCGACGACGTGAGCGCGCAGTTCAAATACGTGGGCGTGGCGCCGACCAGCTGAGCCCCGCCGCATGACGTCACTCGATCTGCTGGTGCAGCAGACCATCAATGGCGTGAGCCTCGGCGCGATGTATGCCCTCATCGCGCTGGGGTTCACCCTGGTCTACGGCATCCTCGAACTCATCAACTTCTCCCATTTCAACGTCTTCATGGTGGGCTCCTTC
Source organism: uncultured Acetobacteraceae bacterium (assembly GCA_964247705.1). Taxonomy (GTDB): domain Bacteria; phylum Pseudomonadota; class Alphaproteobacteria; order Acetobacterales; family Acetobacteraceae; genus LMUY01. The sequence goes on from CAXTVQ010000006.1 coordinate 92,790, forward strand.
CTCGCGATGTGGGTGCTGCACGGCTTCGGCGTGCAGGGGCAGGACACGCTCATGTCCGGCTGGGCGCTGGTCGGCGTGCTTATGGCCGCACTCGGCGTGACGATGATCGGCTCGGGCATACTGGGCGTTGTGATCGAGCGGCTGTCGCTGCGGCCGTTGCGGGGGGTCAAAGGGCCCTCCGCGATGATCACCACGATCGGCGTGTCCTACATCCTGTTCAACCTGGTGCTCCTGTTCCTGGGGGCGGACTCCAAGAACTATCCGAACCCGCTGCCGCCGGTGACCTTCGCCATCGGCGGCGCCGTGCTGCGGCTGCGGGAGATCCTGATTTGGATCCTCTCCCTCGTGCTCATGACGGCACTCTGGGTGTTCACCCGGCGCAGCCGCATGGGCAAGGCGATGCGCGCCACCGCGCAAGACCCGGAGGCCGCCCGCATGATGGGCGTGGACGTGGACCGGGTGATCATGACCGCCTTCTTCATCGGCTCCGCGCTGGCCGGGGCAGGGGGCATGATCTTCGGCCTCTATTACAATTTCACGAGCTTCGTCATCGGCTACAGCGCCGGGTTGCGCGCCTTCACCGCCGCGGTGCTGGGCGGCATCGGCAACGTGCCGGGTGCAATGCTGGGGGGCATGATCATCGGCCTGATCGAAACGCTGAGCGGGCAAGTGGTGTCCGTGCGCTGGACCGACGTCATCATCTTCTCGCTGCTGGTGCTGGTGCTGGTATTCCGGCCGGCCGGGCTGCTGGGGCGGATGGCGCCCAACAAGTCATGAGCGCACTCGTGGCCTCGCTGCGTCGCCCGTTCGTGAACCCCACGCCCCGCACGCGCAGCATCTTCGTCTGCGTCGTGGCCCTGCTCGCCATGGCGTTCCCGCTGATCAACGGCGACGACGCGGACATCGACTCGGCTGCCAACGCCCTGTCCTACGCGGCCCTCGCCCTCGGGCTGAACATCGTCGTCGGCATGGCCGGGCTGCTGGACCTCGGCTACGCGGCCTTCTTCGCCATCGGCGCCTACTGCTACGGCGTGCTGTCGTCGTTCCAGTTGCAGCCCGAATGGTCCAGCTTCTGGGAGCCGTTCGCGACCCTCGGCCTGGTCACCCGCATTCCCGGGCCCGGCACCGTGGACGTGGTGCACACGACACTCTCCTTCTGGCTCGGCATCCCGCTCTCGGGCGCGCTGGCGGCGGCCTGCGGCATCGTGTTCGGCGCGCCGACCCTACGACTGCGCGGCGACTACCTTGCCATCGTGACGCTCGGGTTCGGCGAGATCGTTCCCATCGTCGCCCGCAACTGGACGTCCGTCACCAACGGCGCCATGGGCCTGAACGGCGTCGCTCCGCCCAGCCTGGCCGGCACCAGCTTCGGCGTGGACGCGCTGCCGTACTACTACGTGATCGTGGCCATGGTCGCCGCGATGATCTTCATCAGCACCCGGCTGCGCGACAGCCGCATCGGCCGCGCCTGGATGGCCATCCGCGAGGACGAGATCGCCGCCGGCGCGATGGGCGTGAACCTGGTGCGCTACAAGCTGCTGGCCTTCGCCATCGGCGCGTCCTTCGCCGGCATGACGGGCACGTTCTACGTGGCCAAGCTGCAGACCGCGACGCCCGAGATGTTCGGCTTCCCCGTCTCCGTCATGATCCTGGTCATGGTCGTGCTGGGCGGCATGGGCAGCGTTTGGGGCGTCGTGCTGGGCGCCATGATCCTGCAACTGCTGCAGAGCTGGTTCCTGCAGGACCTCACCCAGTGGCTTCACGCGTTCGGCGAGCTCATCGGCAACAACGCCTTGCAGCAGGTGGACCTGACGCAATCCATCGAGCTGATCTTCGGCATCATCCTCGTCGTCATGATGCTTTACCGCCGTGACGGCCTCATCCCCGCCCATCGCAAGACCGCGGCCCTGACCTTCGAGCAGCAGCACGCGACCGTCCAGCGCGTGTCCACCATCACGCTGCCCGGCATCACGCCCCCTGACCTGCGCGGCCGCCCCTTGCTCGAGATCAGCGACGTCACCGTCCGTTTCGGCGGCTTGGTCGCGCTCAACAAGATGACGCTGACCGTTCCGGACGGCGGCGTGCTGGCGGTGATCGGTCCGAACGGCTCCGGCAAATCCACGTTGTTCAACGTCATCACCGGGCTCACCCCCGCCGCCTCCGGCAGCATCCGCTTCGGCGGCAAAGAACTCACCGGCCTACCCCCCCATCAGATCCTGCAGGCCGGGCTCGCCCGCACGTTCCAGAACATCCGCCTGTTCCCGAACCTCTCGGTGATGGACAACGCCCTGGTCGGCGCCCATCACCGCCTGCGCAGCGGCCCGGTCCGGTCCATCCTCCGCCTCCCCCTCACCCGGCGTGAGGAGAGGGAGGCGCGCGAGCGGGTGATGGAGATCCTCGCCCTGTTCGGCAACCGCCTGCTCCCCCGCGTGGACCAACCCGTCAGCGCACTGTCCTACGCCAACCGCCGCCGGGTGGAGATCGCCCGAGCGCTTGCCTCGGGCCCCCGCCTGCTGATGCTGGACGAGCCCACCGCCGGCATGAACCCGGCCGAAACCATGGAGCTTGCCGAACAGCTCAAGCAGCTTCACACGCTCGGCCTGACCATCCTGGTGATCGAGCACAAGCTGGACGTGGTGGTCCGCCTGGCCGACACCGTGGTGGTGCTGGATCACGGCGTGAAACTGACGGAGGGCCTCCCCGACGAGGTCCGCCGCAACGAGGCCGTGCTGGACGCCTATCTCGGCCGCAGCCACTCGGCCGTGGAGAGCATCGCCGTTGCCTGACATGCCAATGCTTGATTCAAAGTTTGCCAGCCCGTCCCTGCTCGAGTTCCGCCAGGTCAACACCCATTACGGCGACCTGCACGTGCTGAAGGACGTGAACTACGACATCGCGCAGGGGGAGATCGTCTGCCTGCTGGGCGGCAATGCCTGTGGCAAGTCCACCACGATGAAGACGATCATGGGCATCGTCCGCCCCACCACCGGCACCGTCCTGTTCGCCGGCCAGCCGATTGAGCGCCTATCCACGGCCGAGCGCGTGCGCCGCGGCCTCGCTCCCGTGCTGGAGGCGCGCCGCCTGTTCCCGCGCATGACGGTCTACGAAAACCTCGAGATGGGCGCCTATACCCGCAAACGCGGCCCGGAGTTCGATCAGGACCTGTCCCGCGTGTATGACCTGTTCCCCCGCGTGAAGGAGCGGCGCACCCAACTGGCCGGCACGCTTTCCGGCGGCGAGCAGCAGATGGTCGCGATCGGCCGCGCGCTGATGGCCCGCCCGCGGCTGATCTGCATGGACGAGCCTTCGATGGGGTTGTCGCCCCTGTTCGTCGAGCAGACGTTCGAGATCATCCAGGCGATCAACCGCCAGGGCATGACGATCTTCATGGTCGAGCAGAACGCCAACATGGCGCTGCAGATCGCCCACCGGGCCTACGTCCTGCAGACGGGGCAGGTCGTGCTGAGCGGCACAGCGGCGGAGATGCGCGTCAACCCGGTGATCCGCGAGGCGTATCTGGGCGAGATGGCGGTGGCTTGAGCATACTGCGGCCGCTACGATCAGCCTGGTCTTGAGGAAGACGCGCCATGCATGGTCAGAAGCAGTCCCTGCAGGTCATGCTGGACGTTGACATCGTGCGCCGTGCCAAGTGCATGACCGACCGGGTTCTCAGCCGAGCTTATCCCTGACCAACCACCGGGCGCTCCAAACGCTGGCCCGTTGAATGGGCCGAACCCTCACTCCGGATGCCACTCCTCCGCCCGCTGGCTGAACGGCTGCCCCGTCCCGCTCGGACCATACCCCTTGAGCCATTTCGGGATCACGCCCGGGATCGCCATGATGAACAGCGGCAGCGCCGGAAGCTGGTCGGCGTAGATCTCCTGCATCTTCGCCCAGGCCGCACGCTGCGCCGCCGCGTCCAGCTCCGTCTCGGACACCCGGATCTGCGCGTCGAAGGCCGGGTCGCTGAATCCGGTGAAGTTGGATCCGCCCCAATTGTTCGCCGCGGTCGGGATCGCGTCCGTGCCCAGCGTGCGGTCGGCACTCTCGCCCACCAGGCTGGTCCAGGTGTACATCACCATTCCCGAGAAGCTGAGGTGCTTGGTCGTCTCGCCGAACAGCGTGCGCGACGGCTCGAAGCGCAGCGTCGTCTCGACGCAGGCCTGTTTCCACTCGCTCTGGATCACCGCCAGCTCCAACTGGTTCAGCCGGAAGCCCGAGGCGGACAGCAGTTCGAACGACAGCTTCTGGCCGTCCTTGTTGACGCACACCCCGTCCGCACCCGGCGTCCAGCCCGCCTCCGCGATCAGCTTGCGCGCACCCGGCAGATCGAACGCCACCGCCGGCACAGTTCGGTCGAACATCGGGTTCTGCGGGCTGACGAAGCTGGTGGCGATGGTGGACCGCCCGTCGAACAGCCGCTGGTTGATGGTCGGCCGGTCGATCGCCATCAGCAGCGCGCGGCGGATGCGCGGGTCGGCCAGGATGGGGTTGGTGTGCGCGGCGTCGATATGCTGGTAGGTCAGGCTGGGGAAATACAGGTAGGTGAAGCGGTCCGGATACTGCTTCTGCAGCGCCGTCTCCTGGTCCAGCGTGATGTTGTTGTCGATGTCGATGTCGCCCGACAGCAAGTTGGCCTGCAGCGCCGCCGTGTCGCCGATGTAGCGGAAGATGATGTGCTTGAACCCGGGCTTGGTGCCCGCCCAGTGCGGGTTCGGGACCAGCACGATCTGGTTGCCCGACTGGTAGTCGCTGATCATGTAGGGCCCGTCCGCCAGGCCCGGCGTCGTCGGCGCGCGGTTGAACACCGTGGTGTTGATGTAGTCGCCGGCCGCCTTGCCCGCGTCATACACCGGGCCGTCGATGTGCTCGGGGATGATCTGGTCCCACTGCGCGAACGAGACCTGGATGTTCGGCAAATGCAACACCGCGGTATGCGGGTCCAACACCTCCACCCGGTCCGCCCGCGTCCAAGGGTTGGAGTTGCTGAACCCGGCCGCCGGGTCACGGCTGACGCGCCAGGTGAAGGCCAGATCCTGCGCCGTCACGGGCACGCCGTCGCTCCAGGCCAGGTCCGCTTTCAATTTGATCGTAACCGCCATGCCCTTCGTGCCATCCGGCCGGTCCTCGAGCTTGGCCAGCCCGTTCTCCAGCGTCGGCACGTCGGTGCACAGCAGGCAGATGAGCTTGCCGTCCGCGTCATAGGTCGTGACGGTTCGGATGGTGAACCCGATGATGTAGTTCTTGATCAGCAACGGATCGATCGAGGGGTGCAGCGAGGAGGGGAACTCGGCGATGCCGATTACCAGATCGTCCTTGGCCTGTGCGGCGCCAGCGGCCATCAAGCCGGCCGCGAGGAGAAAGGCAGGGAGGCGGCGCAGGATCGTCATCGTTTGCTCTCAGTTGTCCAGGCAGGGGCAGCAATCGCCATGCCAGCGCTCGCCGGCGTGGTTCGAACGCCTCACTCTTGACCGATCGGCCTTCCCCGCCACACTCTAAGGCCTAATTCGAGAACACGGGAGAACAGCCATGCCCCAGGTCAGCCTGACGGTGAACGGCACGCCACACACGGTCGACGTCGAAGGCCGAACCCTTCTCGTAGAACTGCTGCGCGAGAAATTGGGCCTTACCGGCACCCATGTCGGCTGCGACACCAGCCAGTGCGGCGCCTGCGTCGTGCATGTGGACGGCGACAGCGTGAAATCCTGCACCATGCTGGCGATCCAGGCCCAGGGCACCGACGTGCTCACCATCGAAGGCCTGGCCGCCGCCGATGGCACGCTGCACCCGATGCAGGAGATGTTTCGCGAACACCATGCCCTGCAATGCGGCTTCTGCACGCCAGGGATGGTCATGAGCGCGATAGACTTGGTGAAGATGCACCCCCAGGGCATGACGGAAGATGAGATCCGCCACGGTCTCGAGGGCAATCTCTGCCGTTGCACCGGCTACCACAACATCGTCAAGGCGATCGACGCGGCGCAGAAAATCATGCAGCCGATGGCGATCGCGGCCGAGTAGGGGAAGCAAACGATGTACGATTTTACATACAGCAAGCCGGGTTCGGTTGCCGAGGTCGTCAAGATGATGGGCGACGATATGGAGGCCAAGGTGCTTGCCGGGGGGCAAACCTTCATCCCCGTCCTGAAGCAGCGGCTGAACAAGCCGTCCGCCATCATCGACCTCCACGCGCTGGACCTCGTCGGCATCACGGCAACGGCCGACAAGATCACGATCGGCGCCATGACCACCCACGGCGCGATCACCGCGGACAAGGCGATTCAGGAGAAGATCCCGGGGCTCGCCAAGATGGCAGGCTGGATCGGCGATACCCAAGTCCGCCACCGCGGCACGATGGGCGGCTCGCTTGCCAACAACGACCCGTCCTCCTGCTACCCGGCCGCCGCCCTGGCGCTGGGTGCGACCATCGTCACGGACAAGCGCCGGATTCCGATCGATGAATACTTCCAGGGGATGTTCACCACCGCCCTGGCGCCGGACGAGCTGATCACCTCGGTCGAGTTTCCGATCCCGGAAAAAAGCAACTACGAGAAGTTCCGCAACCCGGCATCCCGCTACGCCATGGTCGGCGTGTTCGTCGCCCGTGGCCCGGCGGGCGTGCGCGTCGCCATCACCGGCGCCGCACAGGACGGCGTGTTCCGCCACACCGCGATGGAGCAGGCGCTGACCTCCAACTGGTCGGCCGACGCGGTCAAGGACATTAAGACTCCCGCCGACGGCCTCAACAGCGACATCCACGCCTCGGCCGAGTACCGCGCCCACCTCATCGGCGTGATGGCCAAGCGCGCCGTAGCGGGCTGCTGAGCAGTGTCGGACGCCCAACCCGTCCACCTTGTGGCCGAGTGCCGGGCCAAGCCGGGTCAGGAGGACGCGTTGCGCCGCGTCCTCCACGCCGCGGTCGAACCGTCGCGGCGTGATGCGGGCGTGCAGTCCTACATGCTGCACGAGGATACCAAGCAAGCGGGCCACTTCTTCTTCGTCGAGCTGTATGCCAGCCGGGACGCGCTGAAGCAGCATATGGCGCAGCCGCACTTCAAGACGCTCGTCGCCGAGTCGAAGGATCTGATCGACGGCGAGTTCAAGATGGCGATGCTCAACCCGGTCGAGTGACGCAGCAGCCGGAGGCTGGTCGCGGAGCAGGGGTTGTCGTCATCGGCGGGGGCATCGTCGGCCTCTGCTGCGCGATCGAACTGCTCCGGGACGGCCACGCCGTAACCCTGCTTGAACCCGAAAGTCCGGGCGGCCAGCACCAGGCCAGCTACGGCAACGGCGCGTGGTTCAGTCCTGCCTCCGTCGTCCCAACATCCCTGCCGGGAGCCTGGCGCAACGTGCCGGGTTATCTCCGAGATCCGCTCGGACCCCTTGCGATCCGTTGGCGCTATCTCCCGCAGCTATTGCCCTGGCTGCTCCGCTACTTGCGCGCCGGCAGCACCGTCCCGCGGGTGGAAGCCACCGCCCGCGCCCTCCGCGCCCTGATTGCAGACGCACCGGACCGTCACCGCCGCCTTGCCGACGAGGCTGGCGTGCCCGGCCTCGTCGCTCGCCAAGGCCTGCTGTACATCTATCCATCGCGCGCCGCCTTCGAGGCCGAAACCTTGGCCTGGCGCTTGCGCCGCGACAACGGCGTCCGCTGGATCGAGCTGTCCGAGGACGAGCTCCGGCAACAGGAACCCTCGCTCGACCGCCGTTATACGTTCGGCGTGCTGGTGGAGGAGGGAGCGCACTGCCTCGATCCCGGCGCCTACCTCGCCGCCTTGGCCGCCCATGCCCACTCGCTCGGCATGCAGCACCGGCGTGGCAACGCGACCGGCTTCGCTATCCGGGCTGGCCGCTTGCACGCCGTCCGCACCCGCGCCGGTGACCTCGCTGCCACGAAGGCCGTCATTGCCGCTGGCGCACGGTCCGGCCCGCTCGCTGCCGCCGCGGGCGACCGGGTGCCGCTCGAAACCGAACGCGGCTACCACGTCGCTATCGCGTCGCCCGAAGCGGTCCCACGCCACCCCGTCATGCCCAGCGACGGCAAGATGGCCCATACCGTCACCGGCGGCGCGCTGCGGATCGCCGGCCAGATCGAGTTGGCGAGCCTGGACGCGCCACCCGACTGGCGCCGTGCCGGGATCCTGCGGGACTTTGCGCTCCGCACCTACCCAGGGCTGCCGCGCGATCTGCCGGAAGACCGCATTTCGGTTTGGATGGGCCACCGCCCGTCGATCGCCGACGGCTTGCCGGTGATCGGTCCGGCCACGGCCTGCGCAGACATCGTGCACGCGTTCGGACACGGCCATATCGGGCTCGCGTCGGGTCCGCTCACCGGCCGACTGGTCGCCGATCTCGTCCTTGGCACGACCCCCGTGGTCGACCCGGCACCCTACCGCGCGACCCGTTTCCAGTGGTTCATGCAATAGGGCGCCGTTCTCGGGTCAACGCCGCTTCGCTGCAGCCGGCGGGGTCGCCTGCTGCCGGAACAGCGTATCCGCGGCCTGCTTCTGGGTCGGCGACAAGCTCGCGTACAGGCTGTCGAACGCCGTAGAAAGCTTGCCCGTGTCGTCCGCGTAGGCGCGGGCCAGCGAAGCGTAGGAGTGCATGTTGTCCACCGCCGTCATCGTCGCGGCACCGCTGGCTCGCTGCTGGAACAGTTGCTCCGTGCTGGCCGCGTCCTCGCGCATCGCCACCGCGAACGCGTCCCATAGCGGTGTTTGCTCGGCCGTGATCCCTAGCGCCGAATGAAGCGCCGTGATCCGTTGCTCCACGGCGGCGTTGGCCGGGGCCGTATTGGTGGCCGTCGCGGCCGTCTGGGCGGAAGCTGCGCCGGCCAGGCCGCTGCAAAGCAGCAGGGTCGCCAGTGTGGTTCGCAGACATTGGTTCGTCATCATCGTGCTCCGTCGTGGAGGGTGTTGTGCATCAACGCCGCCAGTCACCGTGCCAGCCGCCGCCGCGGTAACCGCCGCCCCGGAAGTCCCCGCCCCGCCAAGGGCCACCGCGCCATCCGCCGCCGTAGTACCCGCCATGACGCCAGCCGCCGTATACCGGTACGCCATAGCCAGGCACCGCATAGGCCAACACCGGCGGCCGAACTGCGTAAGGCACCAGGGGCAACACGGCGGCCGCCCGCCGTATCGCCACCGTCGCCGTAAGGTATGCGCCGGTGATATATCCATCCTCGCGCCAACCCTGCGGTATTGCGATTGCCGCCAGTTCCGGCGGTGCGATCGGCAATCCGCAGGCGGGCGGTGCCACGACGATCGGCGGCGATGCAGCCGCAACGATCGCGGGCGGCGGAAGCACGACCAAGGGTGGCGGTGACGCGGCGGCGATCAGCGGCCCAGCCTCCACCACCGGCGCCACGTCGGCGCCGACGGCGAATGGCGGCGCCGGCGCGATCAGCGGCAATCCCACGATGATCGGCGGCGGCAGGACGTAGATCGGCGGCGGCACCACGTAGAGCGGCGGCGCATAGACCGCCTCGAACCCCACCGCCGCGAAGGCGCCGAACACCAGGGCACTGCCGAAGACACCCGGCCCACCCCAGCCCCACGCACGCCCCTAGTCGTAGTCGCGGGAGCCGTACCCGCGCGCGCCGTACACTCCCGGCCCGAACCCACGCACGCCCCCGGCGAAGGCCGGACCGGCGAACCGTCCAGGTCCGTGGGCGTATCCGCCGCCGAAGCGGGGACCGAACCCGCGTGGGCCGGCAAACCCAGGTCCTCCGAAACGAGCGCCGCCGCCGAAGCGGGGACCACCGAAACCGCCCCCGAATCGTGGGCCGCCGCCGAACCCTCCGCCGAAGTGCGGCCCACCGCGAAACTGGCCACCCCCAAAATGCCCACCGCCGAAACCCCCACCGCCAAACCCCGCGCGAGCCTGCGCCGGGGGCGCGGACGCCATGGCCAGCGACGCCACCAAGGCCGCTGTCAGCACGGAACGGAAAACCTTCACCAAGGCCGGCACCTCCAGGATCTGTCCCCAGTCAACGCCCCATTGATGTCGGAAATGTATCTGCCAGCCGCAGGATTCTCCGGCTCAGTGGGTCGTGATGCAGTCGGCCCGGTTAACGCCTGGGCCGCGCCCGGGACACGGTCACGACGGGCCCAGCCACCATGCGGCGATTCACCGAGACGCGGCTGGCGTACATGGTGTGCCCACGCCAAACGACCCGCCGGGTCCGGTAGCTCGCGGCCATCACCGCCGCCGCCATCGCCTCGCGCAGGGGCAGCAGCAGCACCGGCGCCCGCAACGCCCGGCCGTGCTGGCAGCCGCCCACCATCGGCCGCAGGCTCCGGTCCATTCCAAGCGCAGTCGCCGCACGGGTCGTCCAGGCCAGCATCACCAGCAACTCCGCCCATTGCGCGAACCCGGCTAATATACAGGCGACCCCGGCCAGCACGATCGGGAACTGCAGCACGGACGCCGCATACCCGACCGGCGCCTGGGCCCGAATCGTGCGCGCCCAACGCAGCTCGTGCTCGAACCCGGCCGCAAGCGTTGCTTCGGCCACCGTCGTCGCCGGCAGCGTCGCGGCCAAGCCCACCGTCAACCCCTGCGCCCGCACCAGCCCTCCGAGCCGTGCATCGTCCGCCAGGTGGTCGGCCAGCGCTGGCAAGCCGCCAACCCGGGCCAGCGTGTCGCGCCGGATCGCCATCGTCACCCCCAGGCAGTCCTGCCGCCCCAAGCCGCGGGCCAGCAGCACCCCGGGCAGGAAAGCGTAGGTGATCTGCGCCGCCGCCAAGCGCTCCGGCAACCGGTTCGTGGCCGGCAGCCCGACGGACAGGGTGGTCACCAGCCCGACACCCGGCGCTGCCAACGCCGCGACCACGCAGCGCAAATAGTCGGGCGCCACATGCAGGTCGCTGTCTGCGATCACCAGCACGTCGTGCCGGGCTGCAGCCGACATGTTGATCAGGTTCGAAACCTTGCGGTTGCTGCCGTGCTGCCGGTCGCACACCACCAGGTCCATATCGACCAGCGGGAATTGCCGGCGCAGCGCTCCCACCATCGCCACCGCCGGGTCATGCGGGTGGGATACGCCGAACACCAACTGCACGTGCGGGTAATCCTGGCGGCAGAACGTCATCAACGCGTCCATCAGCAGCGGCTCGTCGCCATGCAGCGGCTTCAGCACGGTCACCGGCGGATAGCGCTCGAGCGTTCCGGCCGGCCGCCGGGCGAACCGCCGCACGAGCTGGCCGCCAGCCACCGCCTGAACGATGCCCAAACCAGCGGCGGCCGCGGCCACGAACGACGCGCAACTCTCGACCACGGACGTTTCCATGACCGTTGATGTGGCGCAACCAACCGGCCCCGCCAAGACCAAACTTTTGACATCCGCCACCGCGGGCACCAACGCACCTGCAGCAATGGTTTGAAACAGCGCTCCGCCATACCGATCTACACGGCTCACTACGAGGGGACCCGCTATGGCCCGGCAGCTTCGTCTTGGCGCGTTCATGCGCCCTGTCAGCATCCACACTGCCTGGTGGCGCTACCCCGGCGGCTGGCCGGATGCCAACTTCAACTTCGCCCACCTGAAGTACTTCGCCCAGACCCTCGAGCGCGGCAAGTTCGACGCGTTCTTCATGGCCGACCACCTGGCCGTGCTGAACATGTCGATGGACGCCCTCAAGCGCAGCGCCACCGTCACCTCGTTCGACCCGCTGACCCTGCTGCCGGCGCTCGCTGTCGTGACCGAACGGCTGGGCCTGGTCGCCACTGCGTCGACCACGTTCGAGCAGCCCTACATCATCGCCCGCAAGTTCGCCTCGCTCGACCACCTCAGCAACGGGCGCGCCGGCTGGAACATCGTCACCACCGCCAACCCGGACGCGGCGCTCAATTTCGGCATGGACGACCAGATGGAACACGACGAGCGCTACCACCGCGCCCGCGAGTTCTACGACGTCGTCACCGGCCTATGGGATAGCTGGGCCGACGACGCTTTCACCATGGATGTGGCCAACGGTGTGTTCTTCGACCCGGCGAAGCTCCACGTGCTGAACCACAAGGGCAAGTATCTTTCCGTCCGCGGCCCGCTCAACGTCGCCCGCTCCCCCCAAGGCTGGCCGGTGATCGTCCAGGCCGGCGCGTCGGAGGCCGGCCGCCAGCTCGCCGCCGAAACCGCCGAAGTCGTGTTCGCCAGCGCACTCACCATGGCCGACGGCCAGCGCTACTACGCCGACGTCAAGGGCCGCATGGCCAAGCTCGGCCGCAACCCCGACCACCTGAAGGTGCTGCCCGGCGTGCTCGTCATCGTCGGCGACACCGCGGCGGAGGCGGAGGCCAAGCACGCGGCGCTCGACAGCCTCGTCCATACGGACAGCGCGCTGCCGAACCTGTCCATGCGTCTCGGCACCGACGCGTCCAAGTTCGAGCTGGACGCGCCTTTGCCGCCGATCCCGCCCACCAACGCCGGCCAAAGCGGCCGCCAGGCCATGGTCGACCTTGCCGCGCGCGAGAACCTCACCGTGCGCCAACTCGCCCAGCGTGTCGGCGGCTACGGCGGCCTGACCATGACCGGCACGCCCGCCATGATCGCCGATCAGATGGAAGCCTGGCTGATGAGCAATGCCTGCGACGGCTTCAACGTCATGTTCCCGTTCCTTCCCGCCGGGCTGGAGGATTTCGTGGACAAGGTCGTACCCGAACTACAGCGCCGCGGCCTGTTCCGCCGCGAGTACGAAGGCGCCACCCTGCGCGAAAACCTTGGGCTACCCCGCCCGGAAAACCACTTCTTCGCCCAGCAGAAAGCCGCCGAGTAGTAGCTGGGCGTGAGCCGACCGGCCGCGCCGTTCTCCCTCTCCGGTGAGGCACGGAGGGGGAGAGTGCCGCTGCGATCGCGTACTCTACCGTGTGAGGCCACCTGCGCGCTGCCGAACTGACGACACGTTGGGGCGGACAGGGTGGGATTCGAACCCACGGAGGCTTGCACCTCGGCGGTTTTCAAGACCGCTGCCTTAAACCGCTCGGCCACCTGTCCTTCCGATGGCGATTGAAAGGGTTTCGCGCCGACGTGCAACCCTTTATTCAGCTCCCAGCCACGTCCGAACAGGTCCCCATGCCGCGTAGACATCTCGCCCTCGCTGCCGCCACCAGCCTGCTCGGCATGCCAGCCGCGACGGCCGCTCTCGCCGCGGTCCCGCAGCAGGACACGGCCAACATCGTCACCCTGCAGGTCGAGAACGACGCCGTCTCCACCCTGCGCGGCACTTCGGACCAATACTACACCAGCGGCCTGCGCCTCGGCTGGACCTCGGGCACCAACGAAGTGCCCAGCTTCCTGCAAACCGCTGCCAACGAGATCTGGGGCGACGGCGTGCAGCGCGTCAGCCTGGACCTTACGCAGTCGATCTTCACGCCGCGCAACACTCAATCCTACAACCCGCCGCCGACCGACCGGCCTTACTCGGCGGTCCTCGGCGTGACCGGTTCCATCATCCACGACACCGGCAACGCCCGCACCGTGCTCGGCGTGGAACTGGGCGTGATCGGCCCGGCCGCCGGCGGCAAGACGATCCAAAACGGCTTCCACAACATCATCGGCGACACCACCAACAAAGGCTGGGGCACCGGCCTGAAGAACGAGCCGATCTTCGAGATCGCGCCGCAGCGGGTCTGGCGTGTTCCTATCGCCGACGTGCAACTCCCCTTCGGCATCGGCCAGCAGCTCTCGTTCGATGCGCTGCCCGAGGTCCAGGTCGGCGTCGGCCTGCTCCGCAACTATGTGCTCGGCGGCGTGGTTTTCCGGATGGGGCAGGGGCTGGACAGCGACTACGGGGTCTCCCGCATCCAGCCGGGCATGAGCGGCACGGACGCCTACACCCCGACCCGGCCGTTCGCCTGGTACGTGTTCGCCGGCGCCGATGGCCAGGCGGTCGGCACGGACGTGACGCTGGACGGCAACAACTTCCGCTCCAGCCGCCATGTCGCAACCAAGTGGGACGTGGGCGAGCTCGAGGCGGGTGCCGCCATCATGCTTTACGGCGTGCGCGTCACCTACAGTCAAACTTGGCAGACGCAGGAGTTCCGCACCCAGAAGGCCGGGCTGTTCAACTTCGGTTCGCTCGCTGCCTCCGTGCGCTTCTGATGCGTCGCCGGCTTCTTCTCGCGGGCTTGGCCGCAACACCCCTCGCCGCACACGCGCAGGACAGCTTCTCCGGCTTCCTGGCCAGCGTGCGCGCGGAGGCCCGCCGTGCCGGCATCCGCGACTCCACGATCGATGCCGCCTTCGCCAACATCGCCCCCAACCAGAAGGTGATCGACGCCGACCGCAAGCAGCCCGAGTTCACCATGACCTGGGCGCGCTACAGCTCCTTCACCATGTCGGACAAGCGCGTTGCACGCGGACGCGGCTCCTACGCCGCCAACCGTCCGCTGTTCGCCGCCGTCGCGGAGCGCTACCGGGTGGACGTGCAACCGATCGCCGGCATCTGGGGGCTGGAAAGCAATTTCGGCACCGATACCGGCAGCTACAACGTGATCGAGGCGCTTGCCACCCTCGCCTGGGAGGGCCGCCGCGCGTCTTTCTTCCGCTCCCAACTGATCAGCGCGCTGAAAATCCTGGACCATGGCGACGTGCAGCCCAGCCGCATGCTCGGCTCGTACGCAGGCGCCATGGGCCAGCCGCAGTTCATGCCCGACTCCTACCTGCGCTACGCCGTTGACTTCGAGGGCAACGGCCGCCGCGACATCTGGGACAGCCAGGGCGACGTGCTCGGCTCGATCGCCAACTACCTGGCTAAATCCGGCTGGCGCTACGGCGAGCCCTCCGTCCAACCGGTGCAGGTGCCGCCTGGTTTCGACGCCGGTTCGGTGGGCCGCGACGTGCGCCACCCGCTCGGCGAGTGGCAGCGCATGGGCGTCCGCCGCGAAGATGGCAGCGCCTTCAGCCGGCCGGACCCGCTCGGCGCCGTGGTCATGCCGGATGGCGGCGGCGGCCCCGCCTTCATGGTGTACGCCAACTTCAGCGCGATACGCCACTACAACCCGTCCGACTTTTACGCGCTCGCCGTGGGCCTGCTCGGCGACCAAGTGACGTGAAGCTCCGCACGGCGGCGGCGCTCGCCACCGTGCTGGCACTGCCCGGCCTGGTGCTGACCGGTTGCGGCTTGTTTCCCAGCCGCAAGCCGCTGCCGCCCACTCCGGCCCACTACACGCTGGGCGCCGCCTATCAGATGGGCGGCGCCTGGTACTACCCGAAGGATCAGTCGGAGTACGACGCCTCCGGCCTGGCAGCCATCATCCCGGCCCATACCGGCCTCACTGCCGACGGCGAACGCTTCGACGCGACGGCGCTCGCCGCGTCCCACCAGACATTGCAGCTCCCCGCGGTTGCCCGGGTGACCAACCTCGAGAACGGCCGCCAGATCCTCCTCCGCCTGAATGACCGCGGGCCCGAGAACGCGGGCCGCCTCCTCGGCCTCACCCGGCACGCCGCCGACCTGCTTGGCGCCCAGGACGGCACCGAGATCCGCGTCGAGTTGGACCCGGCGATGACCCGCGCCCTCACCGACCAAGTGGGCGGCGGCCCCAAGCTCGACGTTGCCACCGCCCCCGTCGCCGGCGTCACCGCGGAAAACCTCCCGCCGCCCCCCGGCATCGGCCAATCCAACCGCGGCCGCACCGTCTTTTCCGCTCCGACCCAAACCGCCGCCGTCACGGCCACCGCCACCGTGCCCGACCGGCTGCCCGACCAAGTGGCCCAGACCTCCCCCGCACCCGGCAGCATCGTCCTGCGCGCCAGTGAGTTCCAACAGGCGACCTACGCCAACCGGGTCGCCGCCCAGCTCACCGGCCTCAACCCGACCGTGGAGCGCGTGCACGACGGACGCAGCACCCGCTACCGCGTCCGCGCCGGCCCGTTCCCGACCGTGGCCGCGGCCGACGCGGCGCTGGACCAGGCCCGGCGCGCTGGCGTAATCGACTCCCACCTGGTGGTGGAATAGGAGCGTCCCCGTAATGACCGACATTCTCTCGCGGCGGTTCCTGCTCGGCAGCGCCGCCACGCTCGCGGCCACACCCGCTCTGGCCCAGCGCCGCCCAGCCCGCGGCGCGCGCGGCAAGCCCGCTGACCCGGCAGCGCCCGCCGGCGTTCCGGCCAACACGCCGCTCGGCCCGTTCGAGACGGCGGCCAAGTATGCCTACATCATGGACTACAACACCGGCGCCTCGCTGCTGGACAAGGACGCGGACGTGCAGCAGCCGCCATCCTCCATGACCAAGCTGATGACCGCCTACATCGTCTACGGCAAGCTCAAGGCCGGGCAGTTGCAACTCGCCCAGGAACTGCCGGTCAGCGACAAAGCGTGGCGCATGCAGGGCTCCAAGATGTTCGTCCCCCAGGGGGGCAGCGTGGCGGTCGAGGACCTGATCAAGGGCATGATCGTCCAGTCCGGCAATGACGCCTGCATCGTGCTGGCCGAATTCATCGGCGGCTCCGAAGACCAGTTCGTCGAGCTGATGAACGCCAAGGCCAAGGAACTCGGCCTTACCAACACGCACTACGCCAACTGCACCGGCTGGCCGGACGCAACCCAGTATATGAGCTGCCGCGATATTGCGACACTCGCGTCCTGCATCATCCGGGACTTCCCGGAGTACTACAAATACGACCGGATGACCTCGTTCAAATACAACGGCATCGACCAGCCGAACCGCAACTCGCTCGTGCAAAAAGGCCTCGCCGATGGCCTCAAGACCGGCCACACCGACGCCGGCGGCTACGGCCTGGTCGGCAGTGCGGACCGCGGCGGCCGGCGCACGATCATCGTCGTGAACGGCCTCACCTCCATGCACGCCCGCGCCGAGGAGAGCGAGCGCTTGCTGGAATGGAGCTTCAGCCAGTTCGAAAACATCGAGCTGTTCGGCGCCGGCGACACCGTTGAGACGGTGAAGGTCTGGCTCGGCAAGCAGCCCACGGTCCCCCTGGTCGGCGGGCGGGACCTGGTGATCACCATGCCCAAGCAGTGGCGCAACACCGCCAAGATCGAGGTGCAATACGCCGCCCCGGTCACCGCCCCCGTCGGCAAGGGCGACGTCATTGGCAAGCTGGTGGTCAGCGGCAAGGGCGTGCCGGACATGCAGGTCCCGTTGCTGGCGGGCGAGGACGTCGCCCGCCAGAGCCTGCCCGGCCGCGCCGTCTCCGTGCTGAGCCACTACGTGCTCGGCAGCTAGCCTGTTCATCACGCTGGAAGGCGGCGAGGGGGCGGGCAAGTCCACCCAGGCCCGCCGCCTTGCTGCCTGGCTGGCGGGGCAGGGCCGTCCCGTCCTCCTCACCCGTGAACCCGGCGGCGCACCCGGTGCCGAAACCTTGCGGTCGTTGCTGCTCTGCGGCCGTCACGACTGGTCCGCGCAGGCCGAGATGCTGCTCCATTTCGCCGCCCGTGCCGAGCATGTGGCCCGCACCATCCGTCCGGCACTGGCCGCTGGCATCGTCGTCGTGTGCGACCGGTTCTACGATTCCACCATGGCTTACCAGGGCTACGGCCAGGGTGCCGACCGGGCACAGATCGCGACCCTCATCGGCCTGCTCGGCAGCGTGCCGGACCTGACGTTGGTGTTGGACGTGCCGGAACACCTCGCTGCCGCCCGCACGGCCGGCCGCGGCCTGCCTCCCGACCGCTACGACCGCCTCGGCCCCGGTTTCCACGCCCGCGTTGCCGAAGGGTTCCGCGCCATCGCCGCCGCCGACCCGGCGCGATGCCGGCTGCTAGACGCGAGCGGGCCGGCCGATGCGGTTTTCACCGCACTGAAAGCGCTCGTGTAGGACTGCGGAAGCCGAGCCAAGGTGAGAAAGATTGCCGCGAGCAACGAGCAGACGAACGCCAAACCCTCCATCGGACCTGAGCGCTGAGGCATGTTCGAGGTCAACCGGCCAAGCAGCTTCCAATACCGGCTCAAGCAGCTAGAAGTTCGCACATCCGCATGACCCCATCCGACCCCCGCGAGAACCCCCGCCTCTACGGCCACACCGCCGCACAAGCGCAGATCCTCGAGGCCATGCTCGGCGGCCGCATGCACCATGCCTGGCTGATCACCGGCGCACCCGGCGTCGGCAAGGCGACCCTGGCGTACCGTTTCGCCCGCCGCCTGCTCGCAGGCGTCCACCCCGGCGACAGCCTCGCCCTCGACCCGGCGAACCCCGTGTTCCGCCGGGTCGCCGTCGGCAGCCACGCCGACCTGCTCACCGTCGAGCGCGAGTGGGACGACAAGAAGTCCCGGCTCCGCGGCGAGATCGTGGTGGACGACGCCCGCGCCATCTCCGCCTTCCTGCGCCTCACCCCGGCCGAAGGCGGCTGGCGCGTGGTGATCATCGACGGCGCCGAACACCTCAACCGCAACGCCGCCAACGCCGTGCTCAAGATGCTGGAGGAGCCGCCGCCCCGCGCCGTCCTGCTGCTCACCTGCGCCGCACCCGGGCGGTTGCTCCCCACCATCCGCAGCCGCTGCCGCCGCCTGGCGCTGACCCCGCTGGACGCTGCCGAGATGGACGCAGCCCTCGGCGAATACCTCCCCGACACCCCAGCGGCCGAACGCGCCCATCTCGCCGCGCTCGCCGCCGGGTCGCCCGGCCGCGCCCTGCTGCTGGCCGAGGAGAAAGGCCTGCAGCTCGCCGCCCTCGCCGCCGAAGTGCTCGACACCGTCCCACGTCTGCCCAAGCTGCGCGCCTTCGCCATCGCCGAGCAATTGGGCGGACGCGCCGAAGACCGCTTCACCCCGTTCATGACCCTGCTGCGCGACGCCCTGTCCGACACCATCCGCCGTGCCGCCCGCGGCGCCCCCGAACGTCTCGCGACATTGCGCCCGCTCGCGGAGTGGGCTCAGATGTGGCAATCCCTCACCCACATCCAGGATGAGACCGAGCGGCTGAACCTGGATCGGCGCCAGGCGCTGCTCTCTTCCATCGCGCTGCTGAACGGGTCATGACCGAACGCTGCTACATCACCACGCCGATCTACTACGTGAACGGCGCCCCCCATATCGGCCACGCCTACACCTCGGTCGCTGCCGACGTGCTGGCGCGCTGGATGCGGCTGGAGGGCAGGGACGTTTTCTTCCTCACCGGAACGGACGAGCACGGCCAGAAGGTCGCCCAAGCCGCGGCTGCCGCCGGAAAGGACCCGCAGAGCTTCGTGGACGGCCTGGCCGCCGAGTTCCAGGCCATGGCTGCCGCGATGAACATCAGCAACGATGACTTCATCCGCACCACCGAGCAGCGCCACCGCGACGGCTGCGCCGCCCTGTGGAAGATCCTGGCCGACCGGGGTGAGATCTATCTCGGCCACTACGAAGGCTGGTACTCGCTCCGCGACGAGACGTTTTTCAACGATGACGAACTGCTCACCCGCCCGGACGGCACCCGCGTCTCCCCGTTCGGCGCCCCCGTGGAGTGGGTGCGCGAACCCAACTACCTGTTCCGCATGTCGCAATGGGGCGACCGCCTGCTCGCCTTCTACGAGGCCAACCCGGACTTCCTCGGCCCGCACTCCACCCGCCAGGAAGTCCTGAGCTTCGTCCGCGGCGGGATGACCGACCTCTCCGTCAGCCGCGCCAGCCTTACCTGGGGCGTGCCCGTGCCGGGTGACCCGGTGCAGGTGATGTACGTGTGGGTGGATGCCCTGGCCAACTACCTCACCGCCCTCGGCTATCCCGACACGGCGGCCGGGCGCTGGGCGTATTGGCCGGCCGACATCCATTTCGTCGGCAAGGATATCGCCCGCTTCCACGCCGTGATCTGGCCCGCCCTCCTGATGGCCGCCGGCCTCGAACCGCCGAAACGCGTCTACGCCAACGGCTGGTGGACGGTCGAGGGCGAGAAGATGAGCAAGTCCGTCGGCAACGTCGTGGACCCGCGCGACCTGGTGCAGGAGTTCGGTCTCGACGTGCTGCGCTACTTCCTGCTGCGCGAGATGCCGTTCGGCAACGACGGTGACTTCAACCGGCGCGCCCTGATCAGCCGCATGAACAGCGAGCTGGCCAACGACCTCGGCAATCTGGCGCAGCGCTCGCTTTCCCTGGTTGCCAAGAACCTCGCCGGCGTGCTGCCCGAGCGTGCGCCGGCCACCGAGGACGACGCCGAACTGCTCGCCCAAGCCGCTGCCTTGCCCGCCGCCATGGCTCCCAAGCTGCTCCGCCAATCCTACGGCGAGGCGCTGGATGAAGCTTGGCGCGTGATCCGCGCCGCCAACGGCTACATCGACCGCCAGGCGCCCTGGGCACTCCGCCGCACCGACCCGCCACGTATGGCAGCCGTCCTGCGCGTTCTGGTGGACGTGCTGCGCCCGATCGCGACGGTGCTGCAGCCCTTCATGCCCGGCAGTATGGCCGCGATGCTCGACCAGCTCGGCGTGCCCGCGGACGCCCGCGACTTCGCCGCCCTGGCCACGCCGGTCCCGGGCGGGATCACACTGCCGCCACCCCAAGGCATTTTTCCGCGCTACACCGGGGAAGCGGCCTAGCTATTGGCCATGCTGATCGACTCGCACTGCCACCTCGACTACTTCCCGGACGAACTCGACGCGCTGCTCACCCGCGCCGCCGAAGCAGGCGTGGGCGAGCTGGTCACCATCGGAACGACGATGGACCAGTCCCGCGCGATCCAAGCCGTGGCCGAAGCGCACCCGACCGTCTGGTGCACCGTGGGCGTCCACCCGCAGAACGCGGACAAGGCCCCGGTGCCCACGCCGGAAGCCATTGCCGCCCTCGCGGACCACCCGAAGGTGATTGGCATCGGCGAGTCCGGCCTCGACTACTTCTACGACACGGCGCCCAAGGACGTGCAGCAAGCCTCCTTCCGCGCCCATATCCGCGCCGCCCGCCTCGCCGGCATCCCCCTGTGCATCCACGCCCGCGACGCCGACGCCGACATTGCCGCCATCCTGCGCGAGGAGCGGGAGGAGGGGGGTCATTACGATTTCCTGCTGCATTGCTTCTCCTCCGGCCGCGGCCTCGCCGAAGCCGCTATCGCCATGGACGGCTATCTCAGCTTCTCCGGCATCCTCACCTTCCCGAAATCCACCGAGAACCGCGCCATCGCCGCCGATGTTCCCGCCGACCGCATCCTGGTCGAAACCGACTCGCCCTACCTCGCCCCCGTGCCCTACCGCGGCAAGCGCAACGAACCCTCCTACGTCGCCAAGACCGCCGCCGTGCTCGCCGAGGTGCGCGGCCTCGACCCGGCCTCTCTCGCCGAACTCACCACGGCCAACTTCCGCCGCCTATTCCGCCGCGCCGCCTGATGCGCGTCACCGTGCTCGGCTGCGGCGGCTCCGCCGGCGTGCCCCACGTGGGTGGCCCCGACGGCACCGGCGACTGGGGCGCCTGTGACCCGGCGGAGCCCCGCAACCGCCGCACGCGCTCCTCCATCGTCGTCGAAAGCGACGCCGGCCAGCGCCTCCTGGTGGATACGGGGCCCGACCTGCGCACCCAACTCCTCGCCTGCGCCATCCCGCGCATCGACGCCGTGCTCTACACCCACACCCACGCCGACCACATCACCGGGCTCGACGAGGTCCGTATCCTCAACCGCATCCTGGGTGCCCCGATGCCGACTCACGGCACGGAATTCAGCTTGGCCGACCTTGCCCGCCGCTTCGAGTACGCCTTCCGCCCCTGGAAGCCGCCCGGCTTCTTCCGCCCCGTCATGGTGCCGCACCCCTTCACCTTCGGCACGACCATCATGGCCGCTGGAATGGACATCCAGGTATTCGAGCAGGACCACGGCGTCATGCAAACCGCCGGCCTGCGCCTCGGCCGCTTCGGCTACTCAACCGACGTCGTGGCCCTGGACGACGCCGCCTTCGAGACCTTGCACGGCATCGACACCTGGCTGCTCGGCTGCTTCCAACGCGCCCAGCACACCACGCACGCCCATGTCGAGCGCGTGATCGACTGGGCCGCCCGCATCGGCGCCCGCCGCACCATCCTGACCCACATGGGCAACGATCTGGACTGGTCCTGGCTGAAGCGCCGACTTCCAGCGGGCATGGAACCGGGCTTCGACGGGATGGTGCTCGACATCACCGAATAACC
>CAXTVQ010000007.1:0-38673 GCA_964247705.1 uncultured Acetobacteraceae bacterium
CCGACATGATGGTGGTGATGCAGGACGGGCACATCCGCCAGTCCGGCACCCCGCGCGACGTGTTCGGCAACCCGGCCAGCAGCTTCGTCGCGCGCTTCATCGGCGGCCACAACGTGCTGCCGGGTGCGGCCGGCCCCATTGCGGTGCGCGCCGACCGCTGCCGGCTCAAGCCCGATGGCGCCGGCCACAACAGCGCAGGGCTGGCGGCGCGGGTGGAAGCGGTGGAATATCAGGGCGGGACGGTCCGGGTCGCCCTCATGGTGACCGAGACGGGGGAGGGCGCATCCGTGCTGCTTCCGGACGACGAATACGACGCCGCTCCGGTGGCGGCCGGCACGTCCGCCCGGCTGGTATGGTCGCCGGCCGACGAGCGCCGTCTGGCGGCATAGGAGAGGCATCGCAATGAGCAGCACGAAACCGGTCGTCGCCTTCATCGGCACGGGCGGCACCATCTCGTCCCTCGGCAGCGGCCCGCTGGACATCCTGGATTACGGCGCGTCCGAAAACCGCATGCAGGCCGATGCGATCCTGGCCCGCTTCCCCGAATGGGCGGAGGTCGCGGAGGTGATCGCCGTCCCGTTCGACAACATCCCCAGCCACAACATCTACTTTCCGGCGTGGAAGAAGCTGTCGGCGCTGTGCGAGCGCGTGGTGGCGGACACGCCCGGCCTGGCCGGGATCGTCATCGGCCACGGCACCGCCTCGATGGAGGAGACGGCGTATTTCCTGAACCTGGTGCTCAAGGTCGACGTGCCCGTCGTGATCACCGGCAGCCAGCGCCCGGCAAGCGGCTTGTCCACCGACGCCGCCATGAACCTGGTGAACGCGGTGCGCACCGCCGCCTCGCCGCAGGCGCGCGGGATGGGCGTGCTGCTGATGCTGAATGACGAGATCCACGCGGCGCGCGAGGTCACCAAAACGTCCACGTTCCGCCTGCAGACCTTCCGCACCCCGGATTTCGGCGTGCTCGGCCACGCCGACGGCGACCGCGTGGTGTTCTACCGCGCACCGCTGCGCCGCCACATGCCGGACACCGAGTTCGACATACGCGACCTCGCCGAACTGCCCCGGGTGGACATAACCTACGCCTATGTCGGGTCGGACGGCACGGCGGTGCGCGCGTTCCTGGCGGCGGGGGCGAAGGGCATCGTGTCCGCCGGGTTCGCGCCGGGGTTCCCGGGCACCGACGATGCCGAGATGCTGAAGCAGGCGGTGCAGCAGGGCGTGATCGTCGTGCAATCCACCCGCGCCGGCAGCGGACGCACGTTCCGCGGCAAGCGCGCGCGGGAGAGCGGCTTCCTGATCGCCGACAACCTCAACCCGCAAAAGGCGCGCCTGCTGCTGGCGTTGGCCCTCACCCGCACCAGCGACCCGGCGGAGATCGCCCGCATGTTCGAGACCTACTGACGATGCCCAAGCCGTTCCATCTCGGCCTGTTCCTGCAGGGCTCCAGCGTGCAGGCCTGGGGCGAACCCTGGACCGGCCGCATCGGCGAGACCTGGCGGCAGCCCAAGCTGTTCACCGACGTCGCCCAGGCGCTCGAGCGCGCATGCTTCGACTACATCCTGCTCGAGGACTCGTCCTACATAGGCGAAAGCTACGCCGCCTCCCGCGAGATCTACCTCCGCAACGCGATCGCAGTGCCGCGGCAGGACCCGTCGGTCGTCGCAAGCCTGATGACCGCCGTGACCAGCCGGATCGGCATCGTCCCCACCTTCGCGACCTTCGCCTACCCGCCGTACCTCCTGGCCCGGCTGATGGCCACGCTGGACCAGGTGTCGGACGGGCGCGCCGGCTGGAACATGGTCACCGGCAGTTCCGATTACGCCGCGCGCAATTTCGGCCTGGACGGCTTGCCGGAGCACGATCTGCGCTACGACATGGCCGACGAGTACATGGACCTGGTGGGCCAGCTCTGGGATTCGTGGGAGCCGGGCGCGCTGGTGGCCGACACGGATAGCGGCATGCTGGTGGACCACACCAAGGTGCGGCAGATCGACTTCAAGGGGCGCTGGTACAGCTCGCGCGGCCCGCTCAACTCCGGCCCGTGCGTGCAGGGCCGTCCGGTGATCGCCCAGGCCGGCGGCTCGCCGCGCGGCCGCCAGTTCGCCGCGCGCCACGCCGACACGATCGTCTCCAGCGTCAAGGGCCTGGCCGCAATGCGCGCCTACCGCCAGGACGTGCGGGCGCGCCGGGCGGAGCAGGGACTGGATCCGGACACGGTCAAGGTGCTGTTCCTGGTTGCCCCGATCGTGGCGGAAACGGAGGAGGATGCGCAGGCATTGCGGGCAAGGCGGGCGGCGCAGGTCGCGGCGCAGGTGGACCGCAAGCTCGCCTTCCTCGGCAAGCTCACCAACATCGATTTCGCGCAGTTCGACCTGGACGCGCCGGTGGGCTCGCTCACCACCAACGGCCACCAGCAAACGCTGGACGACTTCAAGCGCCGCGCCGGCGACAAGACGCTGCGGCAGGCGGCGGCAGCGTACAACAGCGACGGCGGCTCCGTGCAGTTGGTCGGCACCCCGGACAGCGTGGCGGCGCAGATGGCCGAAGCCATGGAGGAGGTGGGCGGCGACGGCTTCCTGTTCTCGATGACCAACGTCAGCCGTCGCACGATCGCCGAGATCGAGGACGGTCTGGTCCCCGCGCTGCAGCGGCGCGGCCTCACGCGCAAGGCGTACGGATCCAACCACTTCCGGGACAACCTGCTGGAATTCTAAGAAGGAAGGTGAGGGCGCTCCTACGCCATGTACCCGCCCCCGTTCACCTGCATCACCTCCCCCGTCATGAACCCCGACGCCTCCGACGCCAGGAACACCACCGCGTTCGCAATGTCGGAAGCCTGCCCAACACGGCCCAACGGCAGGGACGCGCCGATCGCCGCGATCTCCTCGTCGGTGTTGCCGCCGCGCGGCTGGGCCGTGTCGATCAAGCCGGGTGCGATCGCGTTGACCCGGATGCGGTGCGGCGCGAGTTCCAGCGCCATCGACCGGGTCAGCCCGATCAGCCCGGACTTGCTGGCGCTGTAATGCACGCCGAGCACCGCTCCCCGGATGGACTGCGACGACAGGTTGATGATCGCCCCGCCGGCCCCGCCCGCGATCATCGCCTTCGCCGCCGCCTGGGCGCAGAACGCGGCGCCGCGCAGGTTCACCCCGTGCACCCCGTCCCACACCGCTGCGGTCAGGTCGAGGAAGGCCATGCGCGGATAGATCCCGGCATTGTTCACCAGGATATCGAGCCGCCCGAACCGCTCCATCACCGCCTGCACCATGGCTGCGGACGCGCCCAAATCCGCCACGTCGGCCCGGACCAGCATCGCCTGCCGGCCCGCGCGCTGCACGGCGGCGGCGACCTCCTGCGCGGCGGCCTCGTCGTCCAGCCAGTTCACCGCGACATCCGCGCCGGCAACCGCCAGGGCGACCGCCGAAGCCGCGCCGATCCCCTGCTGCGCGCCGGTCACCAGCGCAACGCGACCCTCAAGGTTCATCCGGATGTCTCCCGCCACACCACCGCCTGCGGCACGTTGTAGTCCAGCAACGACTGCCAGTGGCGGTCCAGGTCGGCCTCGAACAACCCCCGTGTCAGGCCCGACACAAGCTTCGGCACCGCAATCGTCATCGCATTGATGGAGGAGCCGGACGGCCCGAAGCTCATCGTGCTGGCGATGTTGAACAGGTGGATGTCGCGCATCCAGGCATCCACGCCGGGTTCGCGCGGCATCAGGGCGTAATCCGGCGCGAGATACGGGAAGCGGGCCAGCCGGTCGTCCCTTAGCTCCGGCGGCGGCGTGTAGCGGTCCGACCAGCGGGCGATGCTGCCCGCGATCCCACGCAGCTCCGGGCGAAGGCCGAAATCCATCTCGACGCCCGTGCCGCAAATCAGGAAATCCGCCCGGTACGCCCCGCTCGGCGTCTGCAGCTCCACCCCGTCACCCACCACGCGCGCATCCGTCCACGGCGACCCGGTGCGGAGCCGAAACCCGGCATGCGCGGCGCAGCGGTCGTAGGTCGGCTGCGGAAAGCCCTCGCGCAGGCCGAGGATCGTGCTCATGAACCGCCACCGCCACGCATCGTCCAGGTCCGACAGATGCCGCAGGAACCCGGCGAAGTTCATCCAGCGATACGGCTGCACGAGCTGCGGCACGGCACGGCGGCAGAACACGCTCACCTCCGCCGCCCCCGCCTCCAGCGCCATGGCGGCGTTATCGAGCGCCGAAGCCCCAGCGCCCAGCACCGCCACGCGCCGGCCAGCGAGGGCGGCAAAATCGATCGCGTCCGCAGTGTGCGCCCGGAACCGCGGCGGCAGCGCTGCCACGAAATCCGGCATCCACCACTGGCCGGCGCCGTCCTGCCCCGTCGCCAGCACCACCTTGCGGGCGTAGCGAACGGTCTCGACCCCGTCCTCGCACAACGTCACGGCGAGCAGGCCATCCGGCACCGGGCCGATCGCGGTCACGCCAACGCCGTTGCGCACCGGCACGCCCACGGTGTCGCGCACCCAGAGCAGGTAGGCGGCCCAGTCCTCCCGCGCGATCAGATGCAGCGCCGCCCAGTGCGCCGCGCCGTAGCGTGCCTCGTGCCAGGCGCGATAGCCGAGGCTCGGCAGGTCGAGGTCTGGCCCGGAATAGTCCTTGGGCGAGCGCAGCGTCGGCATGCGGGCGAAGGTCAGCCACGGGCCTTCCTGGCCCCGCCCGGCGCGGTCGACCAGCAGGATGTTGTCCACATGCGCCCGCAGCAGCCCAACGCCGGTCGCCAAACCCGACTGCCCGGCCCCCACCACCAGCACGTCGAGCGCGGGCTCCCCGTCCGGTCCGATGCGCGGCTCCAGCCACGGCAGCCGCGGATGCGCGATCCGTTCCAGATCGTCCTGCACCCTGGCGGCGAGGCTCGCCAGCGCGTCCGGCATCATCCCGCTATCCGGCAAGCCAGCCTCCATCCACCACCAGCTCGGTCCCGGTCGAGAAGCTGGACGCATCGCTGGCCAAATAGAGTGCCGCCTCCGCCACCTCCTCCGCCCGCCCGAAACGTGCCATCGGGTGGCGCAGGCGCGAAGCTTCGCGGGTCGCCTCCGGCGTCGCCGAACGGGCGAAGCTGCGGGCGAGCAAAGGCGTGTCGATCGCGCCCGGTAGGATCGCGTTCACCCGCACCCCAT
The DNA here is from genome assembly GCA_964247705.1 of uncultured Acetobacteraceae bacterium. Taxonomy (GTDB): domain Bacteria; phylum Pseudomonadota; class Alphaproteobacteria; order Acetobacterales; family Acetobacteraceae; genus LMUY01. The sequence continues at coordinate 5,155 of CAXTVQ010000007.1, forward strand.
CCCCCGCGACGTCCAGCGCCGTCGTCTTGGTCAGGCTGAGGATCGCGCCCTTGGATGCGATGTACGCGGCATTGTTGCGCCCGCCGGCCCGGGCAAGTTGCGACGCGATAGTGACGATGCTGCCGCACCCTGCCGCCTGCATTCCCGGCAGAACGGCACGCATCCACAGGAACGTGCCGGTGAGGTTAGTGCGAAGCACCGCGTCCCAATCGGCCAGCCCGATCGTCGTCACCGTACCGCCGCTGGAGAACCCGGCGGCCGTGACCAGGACATCGGTGCGACCGTACGCACTCAGCACGGCGGCCGCGTGCGCGTCGACGGTGGCCGGGTCGCCCACATCGCCCACGAGCGCCAACCCGCCTGTCTCAGCCGCGACGGACCCGGCGGCCGCCGGGTCCCGGTCGATGATGGCGACACGGGCGCCCTCCCGCGCGAACAGCAGCGCCGTGGCCCGGCCGATGCCCGAACCGCCGCCGGTGATCACCGCCACCCGGCCCGCCAGCCTCATGCCACCGCCATCCCGGCCGGCGCGCCGCTGCGGTGCGGATCGAAATGCGGCACCGCGTCCAGCAGGGTGCGCGTGTAGTCCGCCCGCGGCGCCTCGAACACGGCGCGGCTCGGCCCCGCCTCCACCACCCGGCCCCCCTGCAGCACCACCAGGCTGTCGCACATCATGCGCACCACGTTGAGGTCGTGGCTGACGAACAGCAAGGCGATGTCGTCCTCCCGCCGCAACCGGTCCAGCAGTTGCAGGATCACCGCCTGGATGGACACGTCCAGCGCCGCCGTCGGCTCGTCCAGTATCAGCAGCCGGGGACGGGGGGCGATGGCGCGGGCGATCCCGACGCGCGCCTTCTGCCCGCCCGAGAGCTGGTGCGGATAGCGGCCAAGCAGGTCCGCGGGCAACCCGGCGCGGGTGGCCGCTTCCATAACCCGGGCGCGCAGGGCGCCCCCATCCCGCATCCGTTCCAGCCGGCGCAGCGGATGGGCGATGCAGTCGAACGCGGTGAAGCGCGGGTTCAGGCTCTCGTGCGGATCCTGGAACACGATCTGGATGTCCCGGCGGTGCGGCGAGCGGTGGAACTCGCGGGCGGGAATGGCGCCGATATCCTCGCCGGCAAAGATGATGTCTCCCGCATCGGCGTCGATCAGCCGGCAGGCCAGGCGGGAGAGGGTGCTCTTGCCCGAACCAGACTCGCCCACCAGGCCGAGGCTGCCGCCTTGTGGCAGGGCGAATGACACGTCCGCCACCGCGTGCACCGGGCCCGGAAAGGTCTTGGTCACGTGCCGCAGATCCAGCAGGACGCCGGTGCCGGGCGGGCGTACGCGGGGCGGCACCGCGGCCGCCCGTTCGCCGTGCGCAAGGTCGGCCAGTGTCGAGTGCCGGGTGGGGGAGGCGGCGATCAGCCGTTGCGTGTAGGGGTGAACGGGCGCGCGGAACAGCGCCTCCGTCGGCCCCCGTTCCACGACCAGGCCGTGCTCCATGACCGCGATGGCGCCGCAATACCGTGCGGCCAGGCCGAGATCGTGGGTGATCAGGATCATCGCCATGCCGCGCTCGGTGACGAGGCCCGAGAGCAGGTCCATCACCGTCCGCTGCGTGGTCACGTCGAGCCCCGTGGTCGGCTCGTCCGCGATCAGCAGGTCCGGCTCGCAGGCCATGGCCATGGCGATCATCACCCGCTGGCACATTCCGCCGGACAGCTCCGCCGGGTAGGCGCGCAACCGGGCCTCCGGGTCGCGGATCTGCACCGCCTGCAGCAGGGACAACGCCTGCGACCGGGCCGCGGGGGCGGAAACCCGGCGGTGGGCGTGCAGCACGTCCGTGATCTGCTGGCCCACGGTGCGGATCGGGTTCAACGCCAGCCGCGGGTTCTGGAAGATCATGGACATCGCCGCACCGCGCAGCCCCCGCATCTCGCCCGGGCCCGCCCGGGCGATGTCCCGCCCGCGGAACAGCACGCGCCCGCCCTCCACCCGGCCGGCGCGGTCCAGCAGGCGCATGATCGCCAGCGAGGTCACGGACTTGCCGGACCCGCTCTCCCCCACGATGCCGAGCGTCTGGCCGGCCTCCAGCGCGAAGCCGACGCCGCGCAAGGCCGGCACCGTGCCATGCCTGGTGGCGAAACTCACGCGCAGGTCGGACACGTCCAGCAGGGTCATGTGCGCATCCGCGGGTCGAGCACGTCGCGCAAGCCGTCGCCGAGCAGGTTGAAGCACAGCACCGTCAGCATCAGCGCCAGGCCCGGGAACGCGACCAGCCACCACTTGCCCGTCGTGATGAAGCGGGCGCCCTCGGCCACCATGATCCCCCATTCCGGCGTCGGCGCCTGCACGCCCAGGCCGATGAACGACAACCCGGCCGCGTTCAGGATTGCCCAGCCGAGGTTGAGCGAGATCTGCACCGACATCGCCGGCAGCACGTTCGGCAACAGGAAGCGCAGCACCACCGAAAGGTGGCTGTCGCCGCACGCCCGCGCCGCCTCCACCCACCCGGCGTTGCGGCGCACGTTCACCTCGGCGCGAGCGAAGCGGATGTAGAATGGCAGGTTAATCACCGCCGTGGCGATGATGATGTTTTCCATCCGGTTGCCGAGGGCGGCCACCAGCGCCATGGCCAGCACGAACAGCGGAAAGGCCATCAGCACGTCCACGAACCGGCCGACCCAGCGGTCCAGCCGCCCGCCGCGATAGCCGCAGAAGCCGCCGATCACCGCGCCGATGACGAAGGAGATGCCGACGGCGGACACGGCGATGAACAGGTCCAGCCGGGTAGCGGCCACGATGCGGCTGAAGATGTCGCGCCCGAGCTGGTCGGTGCCGGCCCAGTGCGCGGCGCTCGGCGGTTGCAGCGCGTGCGCGACGTCGGAGGCGATCGGGTCGTAGGGCAGCAGCAAGGGTGCGGACGCGGCGACGAGGATCAGCACCAGTGTCGCCAAGGCGGCGACCGCGGTCACCGGATTGCCGCGAAGGATATAGGCGACGTGGCCGAACGGGTTGGGCCGGCTTAGGACGAGGCTCATGATCGTCCCCCTCTCCCGCTTGCGGGAAAGGGTCGGGGTGAGGGTGCGAGGGTTCCGCCACGCGGGTGCTGATCGCCTGAACGATCCTCAACCAGGTCCCCTTCCGTGAAGGACGGGAGAAGGAGAAGCGGGCAGGTGGACCGCCTCATTCCACCGACACCCTCGGGTCGGCCAGCCCGTACAGCACGTCGATCAGCACGTTCACCAACACGAAGATCATGGCCATCAACAGCACGAACGCCTGCACCGGCGCGTAATCGGCGGCGAGCAACGCGTCGAGCGCGTACGATGCGACACCCGGCCACGAGAACACCTTCTCCACCAGCACGTTGGCGCCCAGCATGGTGGAGAACACGATCCCCGTGATCGTCAGCACCGGCAACAGCGCGTTGCGCAGCGCATAACCGGCAACGACCTTCCAGCCCGGCAGCCCGAGCGAGTGCGCCGTGCGGATGAAATCGCTGCCCAGCACGGCCAGCATGGACGCCCGCGTCATCCGGGCCAGCGGCGCGAGCACGAACAGGGCCATCGTGCAGGCGGGCAGCAGCAACTGGGTGAAGGCCGCCCACCAGCCGTCCCAGTCGCCGGTCAGTGCGAAATCCACCAGGTAGAACCCGGTGATGTCGGGCGGCGTGGAGGCGAAGATGTCGAGCCGCGCCGTCGGATCGGGCGCCCAGCCGAGCAGGTAGTAGAACACGTAGATCAGCAGCAGCCCGGACACGAAGGTCGGCACGCAGACGCCGAGCGTGCACATCATCCGCACCCCATGGTCCACCAGCGAGCCGGGCCGCAACGCCGCCAGCACGCCGAGCGGCACCGACAGCAGCAGCGCCATGAACAGCGCCGTGAACGTCAGCTCGAGCGAGGCGGGCAGGCGGCGCCGCATGTCCTGCACCACCGGCTGCCCGGTGGTCAGGGAGCGGCCGAGATTGCCGGTGGCGACGTCCCGCAAATAGCGCACGAGCTGCACCGGCACCGGCGCGTCCAGGCCCATCTGGTGGCGCAACTCCTCGATCTCCGCCTGGCCGGCGCTGGGGCCGGAGGCGAAGAACACCGCCGGATCGCCGGGCAGCACGCGCATCAGGATGAACGTCACGATCACCACACCGAGCAGGGCCGGCGCCGAAGACACCAGCCGCCGCCCGACCCGGCGCGCGATCCCGGCGAGCATGCGCATCTCTACGTCCGTTGCAGGTCCCTGAAGTCCGCCTGGCGGTAGAACTGGTACGTGTAGCCGTCCACCGACTTCGCCATCGCCGCGTCCTGGTTCGGCTGCCACAGCATGATCAGCGGCACCTGCCCCTGGAACAGCTCGATCATCTGCTTGCATTCGCCCTCGTATTTCGCCGGGTCGGTCTGGAAGCGGGCGTCGGCGGTGAGCTCCTCCATCGTCGGGCTCTTCCAGCTCGCGAAGTTCCAACGCTGGTCCCGGGTGAAATACAGGTAGAAGTAGTAGTAGGTGTAGGGCAGCCAGGCGGTGGCGCCATCGGTGTAGAACGGCAGCTTCTTGTCCGCCTCGAGCGTGTTGAACTCGGCGTCCGGCTTCTTCTGGATGTCCACCTGGATGCCGATCTTGCCGAGCGACTCCTTCACCAGGGCCGCCATGGGTTCGGCGGTCGCAGACTGCCCCGCGCTGAAGGCGAAGCTGGTGCTGAAGCCGGTGGGCATGCCCGCATCGGCCAGGAGCTGCCTGGCACGCACCAGATCCGTTTTCAGCGGCATCGGCTGCGGAAAGCTGGTGTTGGGCGGCTCGGCCCAACTCGCGTCATACAGCTTGGCGCCGCGGCCAAACAGGGCGGCCTTGAACATGTCGTCGTAGGGCAGGGCGGCGGCGATCGCCTGCCGCACCTTCACATTGTCGAACGGCGCGGTGGCCGTATTCATGGTGATGTGCGTGAAGCCGTTGGTCTGCGGGATAGAGGCGACCTTGGCCTTGGCCGATTGCTCGATGGTCGGGATATCACTCGCCGCGAGGTCGATGGCGAGGTCGGCATCCCCGCGCTCGACCAGGTTGGCGCGGGTGGCGGGTTCCGGCACGGTCTGGATGATGACGCGGCGGAACATGGGCAGCTTGCCGCCGGGTCCGCCTTTCCAGGCCTCGTTGCGGCGGATGATGGCGCTCTCGCCGGCCTTGTAGCTCTCGACGATATAGGCGCCGCTCGCCGCGGTGTTGGTCTTCAGCCAGTCCTGCGCCCACGGGTCGGCATCGGTCGCGTGCTGGCGGGCAAGCTTGCTGTTGATCATGATCGCGTACGGCACGCACAGATTGGCCAGCGCCAGCCGGTCCGGCTTGGCCAGCGACACCGTGACGGTATGCGGGTCGGCGATCCGGAACTGGTCCGCACTGGTCAGGGACCCGGTGCTGAGCTGCGGCGGCGCCAGGGACTTCGCACTCACTGCCCGGTCCAGCGACCACTTGATGTCCTCGGCGGTCACGGGCGAACCGTCATGCCACGTGGCATCCGGACGCAGCTTGATGGTGATGGTGAGCTTGTCGTCGCTGATCGCGTAACCCTCGGCCAGTTCGCCGCGGATCGTGTCCGGGTCGAACACCCAGTAGTCGCCGAACGTCTTGCGGCCGAAGCTGTACAGCCGGTCGTAGACGTTCATGCTGAGCCCGAACGATTCGCGGGTGGAGCCCGGCGTGGACGGGTCGAGCGTGTTGATGGTGTTGCCGGTGACGTAGCGCAGCGTCTCGGCGCGGGTCTGGCCGAAACCGATCTGCGGCCAGCTTGCCAGCCAAGCGGCGCCCGCCGCCCCTTGCAGGACCAGCCTACGTCCGATGCTCATTCCGCTTCACCCTCTGCTCGACACGGTCGCGCCACGCCCATCGTGGGCGGCGCGGCGCCTATGGCAAGTCCGGGATGCACACCGCGTGCCGCCACCACGCGGATACGGCGGACGATGCCCGCCCCAACCCTTCAGCGCCGTCGGGCGGACAACGTCCGCCAGGCGCGCACCCCCTCAGCGCGTGACGGTCACGCGCGCACCCGCCGTGCTGCCGGTGACGCCGAGCTGGTACAGCATCTCGGCAGTCGCGGGCGGCTCCGTGAAACTGCCGGCCGTGGTCGCGCGCATCCGGGTGCGCAGCGAGAACGTTCCGGACGGAAGGTCCATCCACACCGCAACGACCTCGTCATCCCCGTAGGACGCATAGGACGGAACCAGGGTCGGCCCGGCCGAAGGCTGCGCGTCAGCCGTTGCGGTCGCGAGCGCCGGGTTCAACGGCTCGAGCCCGGCGGCAAGCGGCAGGCGCAGCGCCACCTGCGGGCGGTCCTCCGGGTTCACGACCTCGTCCAGCTCCTCCACCACGTCGCCGACTGCGAGGTGGATGGCGCCATCCGTGTCCGGCTCCAGCTTGGTCATCGGCGGCTGCACGGCGCCCTGCGGCGGCGGCACCTTGAACAGGCTGCGGGTCAGGACGAAGCCGTGCTGGTCGGCGCGGGCCTGGGCGCCGGGTTGCACGGGGACGTAGTCGGTCGACGCCAACACCGCCATCCCCGGCCCAGCCTGCACACGCATCGGCCCGGGGGCGCCGGTGCTGGCCTGGAAGATCGGATGCGTGCGGTCCAGCGTACCGGTCGGCTTGCCGTCCGGCAGGGTGACGCTGGCGGGAACGGGCGTGGCGGGTGCCTGCCACGCGGCGGCAAGCGCCTCGAGCGCGTTGGCGGTCGCGTCGGCACTGCCCCAACCCTGGCCGGTGCCCATCTGCACCAGGGCGGTGCGAACCACTGCGCCGCGCGGGTCGTCGGGTGCGGCAGTGGCGGCGGCGCGGGTGACCTCCGCCAGGCTGCGCGCCTCGGACGGCAGGATCAGGGGGGTGGCAGATGCGTCGGTCAGGCCGGCGTAGACCGGCTTGCCGTCGCGGGCGAGCAGGTTGACCCGGCTCCACATCGTCGCAACCACATTGGGCAGCAAGGTACTGCCTTCGGGCAGGCGGGCCAGCACGGTGGCGATCTCCGCCACGCCGCCGGTGCGCAATTGCGTCGCGCGGCGGGCGAGTTCCAGGGCGTAGTCGGCCGGGATCTGCCCGCCATCGGCCAAGGCAAGCAAAGCCACGACGCGCTCATACAACTCGAAGCCGAAGATGAAGTGCGGGTAGTCGCTGCGCAGCGCCGCCTGCAGGATCTTGGCCATGCGGTCGGACATCGCCTTGTCCACCGGCAGCCCGGCGCGCCCGGCCGCGACCAGCACGCGGTAGGCCTGCGCCGTCAGCCACACCGAGCCTTCGGTGTGGGGGAAGAAGGCGACCAGGCCGTCATCGTCGGTGGCAAGCTTGATCCCGGCGATTGCCGCCGCAACGTCGCTGGCCACGCGGTCGCGCAAGCCGGCGGCGTCCAGCAGGGAGGTGAACGGCAGCAGGGCGATCTCACCCCGGGCCAGGTTGAGCCGCTGGATCGGGCCGTCCACCGGGAACCGGGCGAGGAACCCGGCGGCGCCGACCAGCCGCACCACGGCCGGGTCGGTCGCGATGGTGACCTGGCGGCGGTAGCTGGCGGGGCGCGCCGCATCGGTCAGCGCGGGAATGTCGGCGGCACCATCCGGGCCGGTGGCCAGCAGGTCGCGCCTGTGCAGCACGGGGCGGTCCGGCTTGATCGGCAGGTCGATCTGCACGGCGTCACTGGCGCGGTCCGACGTGCGTTGCAACAGGTAACGCACATGGGCGACATCGGCGCCGGCTTTCGGCTCGGGAACGCTGACCTGGAAGTCGGTGCGGGCCGGATGCTGGCCGTCCCAGTTCACGGCCACCTGCTTGGCGCCGGGAACCGCCAGGTTGTCGACGGAGATCGCAGCCTGGCCGGCGCCGCCCGGCCCCTCCACCACGCGGCCGATCAACCCGGCGTCGAACGTGTCACCGGAACGAACGAAGCGCGGCAGGGCGGGCTGCGCCACGATCGGTTGCCGGACGCGCATCTGACCGGTACCGAAGCCGAACCGGTCCGGGCCGCTCACCGCCTCGGCGCGCAGCATGAACACGGTGAGCGAGTCCGGCAGCTTCACGTGCACCCGGGCGGTCCCGTCCGCCCCGATCTTCACGCGCGGGACATACAGCGGGACGGGGGTGAAGTTCTTGCGCACGGAGATGTTCTCCATGCCGAAATCGCCCGCCTCGTCGCCACCCGGCGTTTCCTGCAGCGGGATCACGCCGAACGCCATGTTGCGGGTGTCACGCGCGGCCATGGTGCTCGCGCGGTTGACGATGAACGCAGGCAGCGGGTCGAGCGGCGCCTCCTTGGCCAGGGACAGCACGGCCTGGTCCACCATCCACACCGTGGCTTCCCCGGCGGCCGGCCGGCCGTGCGCGTCGGTCATGTGGAGCACGAGATCGAACTCCTGCGCCGGACGCGCTTCGGCGGGGGCGTCGAAGCTCACGGTCACGCGGTTATCGGTCGGGTTGACGGTGACCCACTTGGTCGCCGCCAGCGTGGTGGGCTTGCCCTGGTCGAACGGCGCATTCGGCGCGACCGGCACCGCGAGCCGCCCGCGCATGACCAGGAAATGCACGGCCAGACGCGGCATCTGCTGCTTGCGGATCGGCACGGTGTAGCGGCCGAAGCCATTGGCGATGTCCACCCAATCGTAGGTGAAGCGGCCCTCCGGTTGCTCGACGATGGCGAGTGCGCGGGCGGTCTGGAACGGGCTCTGGATCACCAGCGTCGCGGTCTCGCCCGGATCGTATTTTTCCTTGTCGGTGCTGACGGTGACGGTATCGGCGGGCGGGCGCTGCCACGTCACAGGCGTGTCGCCGGCCATGAACAGGTCCACGCGCACGGTCTGCGTGCGGCCGACCTTGTCCGCGGCAGTCACCTCCACGAGGTAGACGCCGGCTTGATCGACCCCGAAATGCACCGGCTGCGACGCGCTTGCGCTGGTGACCTGGCGCTCGGCCACTGTCTCGTCCAGCACCTGGGTTTGATATTTCGCGGACCCCTGGGCGAAGTCGCTGGCCTCGAGCACCGAGTTCCACTGTCGGTGGATCAGCCGGACAGTCATGGCCAGCCCGCTGACCTCGTGACCCTCGCCGTCCAGCGCCACCACCTCCGGATCGAGCGCGCCCAGCTTGTCCACGTAGCGCGGCACCTTCACGCCGAGCACGAACGGCGGGAGGGCGGTAATGCGCTGCACGCCGCGGACCTGCTGGTCGTCGTCACCCGTCACGGTGCCTTCCACCAGATATTGCCGGGGCTGGGCGGTCGGCTCGATCGTCGGATCCAGCGTCAGTTGCGCGGAGCCGCCGGCATCGGTCTTGGCCTCACGGTTCAGCACGGGCGTGGAGCGGAAGGTGCTATCGCCAGAAAATCGGCTGTCCGAGGAAAACAGGAAGCCGTCACGGCCCCCATCTTTAGAGCCGGGCGGGGTCCACACGTAAGGCGTCTGCGTCACGCGCCAGGTGATCGGGCGGTCGGACAGCAAACCGCCGGCGAAGAAACGGGCGAGCAGGTCCACCGAGAACGGCGCATCCAGCGGCGTGCGGTCCGGCCCATGCAGCACCACCTCGAAGGTGGGCAGGCGGTAGGCTTCCTTCTTGACGGTCAGCGCGCCGCAGGGGTCGCCGTCCTTCGGCTGATACTGGATCGCGTAGTCGCCGGTCGCCTCGGTCTTGGCGTCGAACTTCACGTGGAAGCCGCCGATCTCGTCGAGCGTGACCGGCAGGTTCCAGCTCTGTCCGCCGGGTGCGGTCACGCTCACCTGGCCGGTGCCGCTGGCGTAGGCGAGAGCGCCGCGGTCATACCGTCGGATCATGCCGGCAATCAGCATCGGCTCTTCCGGACGGTAGATCGGGCGCTCGGTGAACACGCGGCACAGCGTCTGCGGCGCAGGACGGCGGTCGCTGACGTCGCTGACCGTCCAGTCCAGCCACGGCGTCTCGGGCTTGCTCCAGCGGCCGTCGGCGTAGACCTGGGGGCCACGGCCGGGTTCGATCACCAGCGTGTCGGTGGCCTTGGTGACGGTGATCCGGCGGATGCTGGGGTCGTCGCCGTTGCTGCCGCGGGCGAGCGGGGCGGGCATCGTCCAGCTTCCGTCCGCCGCCGTGGTGCCCTGCGCCAGGGTGATGAAGCGTCCATCCCGCATGCCGTCCAGGTGGATCTCGGCGCCGGCAACCGGTTGCGCGGTGGACAGCGAGGTGACGGCAAACCGCACCCGGTCAGCCTCTTCCACGCCCGTAAGCGTCAGGTCCGTCACCTGCAGCCTGGCCCATTTACGCTGATCGCTGTCCACGGTGCGCAAGCCGACGAGGTAGGTGCCGGGCGCACGCGGACCGGCGATCTTGGCCAGCACGGGGCCGAGGTCGAGGCCGAACTTCGCGTCCACGCCGCCGCGGTGGATCGGCAGGTCCATCAGCTCGCTGGCGGCAGGGGAGCCGAGCGCGTTGACGCGGTTCGCCATCGCGTCGCCGCTGATCGGCCCGACCTGCACGTAGTGGCGCGGCTCGTTGCCCGGCAGCGGCGGCGCGCGGTTGTCGCTGGTTGTGAGGCCGGCGGCGGGGAACGGCCAGAAGTCGCGGCTGAGCGGGTCGATCGCGTAAACCCGGACGTCGGCCCGGTCGTAACCGTGGCCGTCCAGCGGCACGTATTGCGGACCGAGGCGCTCCACGATGCCCTGCGGCACGTCCCAGGCCAGCGCAGGCGACCCGGCGTTGAACGACACCCGGGCATGCACGGCGTCGGCCAGGCTGCGGCCGTTCGCGTCCTCGATGGCCCCGGCCGCGATCGTCACGTCATACACCTGGCCGGACGCAAACTTGCCGCCGAGCGTCAGTTCGTTGTCGCCGCCCGTATTGACGGTCAGGCCATCGAGCGGCGGGGTGAAGCGGATGGCGTCCCGTGCCTTGACGATGTCGATGTCCGCCGGCGCCGAGGTGAACTGCAGCACCATGCTGCGCTGGCGGGCGGTCGAGCTGCTGTCCGGATCACAGACCGTCACACCGTCCGTCGTCGAGTGGTTGTAGCTGTCGCCGCAATAGGTGTCGGACAGCTTGAATGGCGCCGCGGAGCGTAGGGCGAGGTCGAAGATCGGGTCGTCGAGCCCGGTTTGGTCCGAGAGGCGCAAGTGGAGCGTGGCGATACGGCCGTCCGGCACGGGTTGGTGCAGGACCACGAGCACGGTCTGGCTGTCGCCGCGGGCGGAACGCTCGGTGGCGCGGACGTCGAAATCGTCCGCGCGCAGGATCTCGGCCGGGCCGGTGACGCCGGGTTGCGGGGCGATGTCGATGGTGATCAGGCGGGCGAGTGCGGCCAGGTCCACCGGCTGGTCGAAGCGCAGCGCCACGGTGTCGAGGTTGGGGGTGCCGTTGCTGTCGGTGGTGGGGCCGGTCGCAGACGGAACGGGCAGCAGGGGGACGAGCATGGTCTCAGCGCCGCCGATGCTGACCGTCTCGCGCCGCAGCGGCTCCCACGGCTCGGTGGGGCGGAATTGCAGCGTCGTGGGGGTAAGCCAGGTCCATGCGCCGGGCTTGGGCGGGCTGAGTGTGGCGTAGCGCTGCGGGTTGTCCTCGGGGCCGCCTTGCGCGGGGCCGGTGGCGGTGGGGAACAGGAGCGTCACCGGATCCCAACGGCGGAGGAAGCGGTCGGGCACGACCCGGGCGCCATCCGCGCGCTGCAGGCGGTCGAGCTGCGGCGGAACCTGGGCACACGCCAGGCCTGGGAGAAGAATAAGGGCGGCGAGGAGGAGGCGGCGCATCAAGGTGCCTTCTGCGGCTTCATGCCGACGAGTTCGAGGTAGTTCTGCACCACGTCCGGCGGCGGGCCGTTGCCGCGGGGGGTGATGCCCACCAGGGCCGGGCGCAGCACCGTCGGCGGGGCGGTGGGGGGCACACGCGCCTCCAGCACGTAGGCGCCGGCTTTGAGGTCACGTAGCTGGGCCACGCCCTCGCCGACGACGGCGCCGGTGGCGTCCAACAGCCGGGCCGTGGCCTGGTCGGGCTCGGCGCGCAGGCCGACGCCGATCGTGTCGGCCTTGGCCAGGGTGAAGCTGAAAGCGGCGGTGCCGCCAGGTGCGAGGGCCACGCTTTCGCCAAGGCCTTCGCCCGTTGGAATCAGCGGTTCCGCCCACACCGACACGCTGCCGCTGAGCGGCCCGTCACTCGGCGAAAAGAACGTCACCGTCACCGGCCCGGCTGCGACCGCGCGGTGCAGTTCGGCGCCGGCAGCGAACAATGCCGGCGGCTCGGTTTGGCCACCCTGGGCGAGGCCCGCGTAAACGGGGGCGGTGGTGCTCACGTGCAGCAGCACCGGTGTGGCCGCGGTGAAGGTCAGCGCCGCGTCGTTGCCGGCCAGCGGCATGCGGACTGGCAGCGAGACGGTGTTGGCGGCCGGCGTCGGCCAGACGGGGGCGCCGGGCGCCTCCAGCCAGAGGGCAATTGGGCCGGCGCCATGCTGGATCACGGCCCGGCCGTGCCCGGCAACCGGCGCGGCGGTGCCCGTGCCGACGCTGGTATCGGTCACGGCTGTGAGTTGGGCGTCCCCGGCGGTCATCAATTTGGACCCGGGCGGCGCGTCGAACGCGACGGCGAAGGAGCCGGCCGCGCCGTAGAAGCGCTTCAGCATCGCACCCGGCTCGAGCGGCGCCGCGGCCGGAGCCGGTTGGATGGCCACGCTGGCCGGCGCAGGCGCAGACCCGGTGTTGACCAGCAGCAGGTCGGGCCAGGCGCCGTCCACACTTCGGCTGACGGCACCGGCACCGGTCCAGACGGCGAGCGGCGCCGCATCGTGCCAGTCGGCGAAGGCGGCCAGGCCGGGGGCGAGATCCAGTCGCAGCGTCTTGTCGCCGAGCGGCAAGGTGAGCGGCAGGGCGGCGCCGGGCGGCACCGTCGTTTGCATCGAGGCGTCCAGGATCCGCTGCGGGAGCAGCTTCACCGTGTCGCGCACAATGCGCAGCCGCATCGCATCCGTGGCAGCGCGAACGCTGACATGGTTGCTGGCGAGGGCAACGGCACTTGAGGCGGCGATCCCGGAGGCGAGGCCGAGATTGGGCTGGCCGGATCCACTCGCTACTCGCCACACGGCAACCTGGCCGCTCTCGGCCGGCGGGGCCGACAAGCTGGCGGCAAGGCCGGCAGGAAGCTGCACAACCGTTTCCTGACCCGGCGCGAATGGCAGCTTCGTGACCGCGGCCGTGCCTGGGTGCGACGCCAGCAGCCATAAATCGTCCCCGGCCGCGACGACGTTGGCGCCTGCACGGTCCAGCGCGTGGCCGGTCCAGCCGCCGGCAAGCAGGTCCGCGGGCGCGCCGGCGATGCTTGCGATACCGGCGTCCGCAAGCTGCACGTGGGCAACCGCCAGGCTGACGGGCATATCCGGAATGGCCGCGAGCGTGGCGGAGCCGGGTTGCGGCGGTACGGCGAGCGCGCGGGCAGCCAAGCGGATAGGCTCGGCGCCGCCATCGATCGTCCAGGTCTCGACGCGCCACGCAGCCGGGTCGGCATCCGCGGGAACGGCGACGACGGGGGACCGTCCCGTGGCCAGCGCCACAGTCTGCCAACCGCCCGTCCCGGCGCGCTCGAGCGTCAGCACCAGCGGTGCGGTGGAGGATGCGGCGGCGGTGAGCAGGGTGCCGGCGTCGGGTTGGGACAGGGTGAGAACATGCACGCCTCGGCCGGCAAGCTGCGCCGTTTGCGCCGGGGCCGGTGCGGGTGGCAGGACGGCCGGCAATGCGAGGCGGACCTGCACCGTTGGCCCGGTCTGGTCATTGTCATCGCCGGAGTCGGTGCTTTGCTGCTGCACGCTGGCCGGGGATGGCGTGGCAGCCTGGGTCGCCTTCGTCTGCGCTGCTTGGTCGTCCCCATTCGTTTGGTCGCCGTCCTGCGAGTCCGGAACCTGATCGGTCGAGTCGTCGGCGCTGGACGCAGACGCCCCGCTCGGCAGGTCAGGCGGAGCGGCCGACTGCAGGTCCAGCACGTAGCTTCCGGCCGGAAGCAAGCGGGAGGCGGCGATGTTCCAGTCGTCGGCCCGGCTGTTGTAGCGGGCGATCACCGCGCCGCCGTCCTCCCGCAGCACGGCCTTGACCGGGATCCCGCCCCAACTGGTCAAGCTCACCACCCGAGCGTCGGCCAAGGTGAACGGCAGGCTGGCGGGAAGGGACACGCTGCGCGGCGTATCCGGCTGCAGCGCCGGGCTGCTGAGGCCGAGCGTGTAGCCCAGCCGGTCGTTGCGGCCCAGGCTGGTGGCGAGCACCTGGTAGTCACCGGCCTCGAGCTGGCCCGTCCACGAGGTGACGATCTTGGCGACTGTCCCATCCTCGCCGGCGCGGTGCAGCTCCCCAACCATGCCGTCCGCGATCGTGAGGGTGACCTCGGCCGGACCGGCCAGGCTGAACGTCCAGGTGTCGGGCGTGCGCGTCTGCCCGCCCGCGTCCGGCTCGCGCCAGGTTGCAGACTGCGGCGCTTCGAACGGCAGCGCGTGGGGGCCGTGGCCGGTGATCGCGACCGGTTTGGCGATGGCGGCAAGGCGCGCCACGACGTCGCGGCCGACCACGTCCGGCGCGACCACCATGCGATAGTGGCCCGGGCGCAAAGCGGTTTCGGTGCCGTCCAGCACGCCGGGCCGGATGATCGGCCAACCCTCGTCGTCTTCGAGCCGGCCGGCCCACGGCGCGCCCAGGGACAGCACGTCGAGATGGTATCGGCCACCCGGCGGCTCGGCGACGTCGATCGGGAAGGCGGCGCCGCTGCCGCCCGGAAGGCTGGCGCGCACGCTGCCGCCAGGCACCAGCGTCGCACCATCCAGCAAGGGTGCGGGGCTGGCGAGCAGGCCGAGATGGCCGGCCGAATCCACCGCTTTCACGTCCACCCGGTAGTGGCCGGCGCGCAGTGGGGACTGGATGAGGAAGTTCTGGCCGGGTCCGTTGCCGTCCGCCTGGGCGAGCGAGGGGATGAACGCCGTCGCCATCCGCCCCGTGGTATGAAGGCGGCCCAGCGTCTCCACCCGGAACAGCCCGCCGTCCGGCACCGACAACTCGAAGCCGCGCTCCTCGCCGCGCGCAAGGTCCAGGAAGCGCGGCGTGTTGGCCGTGACGGCAGCCAACTGGCCAGGCGGCAGCGGGGCAGGGATCGGCGGCGGCGCACGTTGCGTCCGGTGCCACGCGAGGGCGATGGTGCGCGGCCGGTCGGAGACGGGGATGACGACGGTGGTGCGCCCGGGTTGTGTGTTGTCCCCTTGGCCCGCAGCGATCGGGCCGGCGCCGAGTTCGGTGACGCTGAGGGTGCCGCCCGGTGCGATCTCCACCGGCACCGCGAGGCTACTTCCCGCGGCGACGGTCTGGATCAGCGGTCCTTCCACCAGCCGCACGGGTGCCGCACGGACCACAAGGCCGATCGTGGCGTTGGACGCGCTGCCCGGGTCGAGGATGAGCGACTGGCCCGGGGACAAGGTCTGCAGCCCGAGTGGCAGCACCGGGTCTGGCGGAAGCGGCGTGGCCAAGGGCGGCGGCGTGGCGCCGGGCGTGCCCACGATCGCGTCCAGGCTGCCAACCGCACCCGGCTTGGGTTCCAGGGCCAGCATGAAGTAGCCAGGCGGCAGAGCCGTCCGTGCGCTGCGTCCGCCGCGGATATCGACCCCCGTCGTGCTGAATGCCACGTCCCCGCCGCCGGGTGTCTGGAACAACAGTTCGGTGCGGCCGCGGACGTTGAACCGTGCATGATACGCGTTGCCTGGCGTGATCACGGGGGCGTTGCCGCCGACGATGCGAGGCGGGCTGCCGTCGCTTTCCTGGCGCTCCAGCAAGTACGTGGGCGGAACCTCGTCGCCGCCCATGCCCGTGGTCGCCGCCGAGACCCACCAGGTGCCGGAGCGGTACCAAATCGTCTGCATGGTGGAGTCCACCGCGCGCAATGTGAAGGCTTGCCCGGCCGCGGCGCGTATCTCGACCCCGTCTGCGCGGCCCGGCGTGACCCCGAGCGAGGCGGTGGGTTCGCGGCTGGTCTTCTCGATCGCCGCCGTGGCGTCGCCGGCCGCCAGCTCCACGTGGGCCGGGGCCGGCAAGTCGAGGCGGACGGAGCGGGCGAAAGACGGGACGGCGAATGTTTCGCTGCCGAACGGGCCGACGCTGCCGCCGGCCCAACCTTCGGCCAGATCGTCGCGCAGGCCGCTGCGCAGCAGGAAAGGCTGGTCGGCGCTGTTGTCGGTCCAGGGTTGCGCCGGGCCGCCATAGGCCACGACAAGGTAGGTGCCGGGTTCGAGCGTGCCGTTCAGGTGCAGGTCGGTCAGCGGGTGGCCGGTCGCCGGCGTGACGATGCTGGACGCCGGGTCGAGCGCCGTCAGCTCCCGGCCGTCGCGCCAGATACGCAGGTCGGCAAGCGAGCGGCCAGCGGCCTCGATGCGGATATTGGGACCGTTGGCGGGCGGGACGAGCAGCCAGTAGGCACGCTGCTCCCCATCCTTCAGCGTGGCGGCGAGCGGCCGGTTGGCGCTGGGCAATGCGGCCGGAGGTGCGGCGTCGTGGAACGGGGTGACGGTCAGGCGGACGGTCCCCGAGGCGCCCTCGGCGGAAAAGGCGCGGATCTTGTAGGTGCCGATGTCCAGCAACCGGTCGAGCCGGCCGTCCTGCGCGCCCGCGGCGCCCGCGAGGTCGGACGGGCCGGTAAGCATGTCGACCAGTTGCAGGGCGGCGCCGGATGGGCTGTGCGCGGCGATGGTGAAGCGGCCGGGCGACGTCACGTGCAGCAGAGTGTCCGCCTCAGGCGCGGCAGGGAGGCCGGCCGCGTCCAGCGTCGCGGCGGGCGCTGGCTGGTTGTGGCTTGCATCCGGGATGGCCGGGTCGGGCAGCGGTGGCGTGCTGGCGGGCGGGAGCGGCGCGACATTGGCCGGTGGCGCGTTGGCGGCCGTATCGGGACGGGCAGCAGGGGCGGGTTGGGTCGCAGCCGGCGGGGTGAGCGCGGCCAGGCGCGCGGTCAACTGCGTGGAAAGGCAACGCTCGATCGCGGCAGCCGGGACGTTGCAAGTGGCGTCCCGCGACCGCAGCCATGCCAGCAACTCGGTGCGCAGGGCATCACGCCGATCCGGCTGGCGGGCGAGCGCATCCGCGTAGGCGACGGCGACCTGGTGATCCAGCGCCAGCAGGGTGGGGGAGGCACAGATGGCGTGTTCGGTGGCGGAGCGGGCGCGGCTGCAATCGATGCCCTGGGCGCGGCCATGACCCGGCAGGAAAGCAAGGCAGGCGAGCACCACCACGGCCAACCAACTGCGCATTCATCGCCCCCCGACGACCCGGACCATGCCACGCGCCCACACGGCGGCAAAGTGATGGTATGCGTTCGGAGTGTAATGTCGGGCGAATTAAGATGGGATTAACGGACGAAGCAGCGCTGGTTCTGTTCAGCGGCGGGCAGGATAGTGCGACGTGCCTGGCCTGGGCGCTGGAACGGTTCGGCCGGGTGGAGACATTGGGCTACGACTACGGCCAGAGGCATGTCGTGGAGTTGTCGGTTCGCGGGGCGGTGCTGGACGGGATGCGCGCGCTGAACCCGGCGTGGCGTTCGCGGCTCGGCGAGGACCATGTGCTGCCGTTGGCGACACTGGGGGCGCTGTCCGAAACGTCGCTCACGCGGGAGCGGGCGATCACGGTGGCGGCGAGCGGCTTGCCCTCGACGTTCGTGCCAGGGCGCAACCTGCTGTTCTTCACGTATGCGGCGGCGCTGGGATATCGCCGCGGGTTGCGGCACATCGTCGGCGGAATGTGCGAGACGGACTACTCCGGCTATCCCGACTGCCGCGACGACACGCTGAAGGCGCTGCAGGTAGCGCTCAGCCTGGGAATGGACCAGCGCGTGGTGCTGCACACGCCGCTGATGTGGCGGGACAAGGCGGCGACGTGGGCGCTTGCAGAGGCGCTGGGGGGCAAGGCGCTGGTACGGCTGATCGTGGAGGGCACCCATAGCTGCTACATGGGTGACCGGTCGCACCGCCATGACTGGGGATACGGCTGTGGAACGTGCCCGGCTTGCGAGCTCCGGGCGGCCGGGTGGGACCGGTACGAGCATCCGCAAGCACCGTAGCAGCGGTCTGGACCCGTGGTTCGTGTGTTGGCGCAACCCGGCCCGGATGCCATAAGCGCCCGGCATGCGACTGCTCTACCACCTCCCGCTCTCCCCCTACGCCCGCAAGGTCCGGCTCGTGCTGGCGGAGAAGAAGCTCGGCTTCGATCTCCGGCTCGAGAAGCCCTGGGATCGCCGGCCGGAATACCTGGAGTTGAATCCGTCCGGCTCGGTGCCGACGCTGGTGGAGGAGAACGGCCTCGCCGTGCCCGACTCCAACGTCATATGTGAGTACCTGGACGAGGCGTATCCCGACACCCCGCTGATGGGCCACACCCTGGCCGAGCGCGTGGAGGTGCGGCGCCTGGTCGCCTGGCTGGACGGGAAGTTCTCGCAGGAGGTCACCCGCTGGCTCTACGGCGAGAAGATCATCAAGCGGCTGTCAGCCACCGGCCAGCCGGATGCGGCCGCACTGCGGGTCGGGTTTCTGAACCTCAAGACCCACCTGCACTATATCGGCTGGCTCGCGGAAAGCCGGAAATGGCTGGCGGGCAACGCGATGACGGTGGCCGACCTCGCAGCCGCGGCGCACCTGTCCACCCTCGATTTCTGCGGCGACGTGGACTGGTCCGCGGTCCCGGCGGCGCATGACTGGTACGCCCGGATCAAGTCCCGCCCGTCTTTCCGGCCGATCCTGGCGGACCGCGTTCCCGGCGTCATGCCACCGGCGCATTACGCGGATTTGGACTTCTAGCGCCCACTCCGGTCAGGACGCGGCGAGCATCCGCTTGACCGCCAGGCAGATTTCCGACGGCAGGTAGGGCTTGGCCACGAACATCTCGCGAGAGTGGCTCTGCTGCGCCGCCATGGTGTCGGGGCGGCCGGTCATGAAGATCACCGGCAGGTCCGGACGGCCCTGCCGCGCGTGCTCGACCAAGGCGAGCCCGTCCAAAGATCCTGGAAGCTGGATGTCCGTCAGCAGAACCGCGATCTCACCGCCGTCGTCCAGCAACGCGACGGCTTCGTCGCCCGATTCGGCCTCGAGCACCTCATAGCCTTCGTCGGCCAGAACCTCGGCAAGGGTCAGGCGGATCAAGAATTCGTCTTCCACGATCATGATGCGAGGGGAATAAGCGGTGGATCGCTCCGTAGAGCCACTCTTTTCAGGTAACATGTTTGCCCCAACGCCTGATCGACACATTCGTTTTGCCTGCGATCCCGCTCTTTGTGTTCAGCATCGCCGACACGACATCAAGCTCATGCGCGTGATCCTGGTGCCTATCGCACGTCTGGCCGTGGTGCTGGCCGATATCGTTTGGCCCAGCCTGGCCGCGCCCCTCGGCAGGGTGACGATGTGGCCGCCGCTCGTGCGGCTGCGTGACCGGGTTGGCCGGTTGCCGCCCGTCGGGGCGCTGCTCCTGTTCATCGTCCCCGAGACGTGCAGCCGGTCGGGCTGGGTGATCTCGGCCTGGCTGGTCTTGCATGGCGAACCGTGGCGTGCGCTCGCCTGCTACGCCGCAACCAAACTGCTCGCCGTGCTGCTGGCGCTCTGGGTTTGCTCCGCCAGCCTGCCGGTGTTGTTGCGGGTGCCTTCCTTCGCGCGAATCCATGGCGGCATAGTGCGCAACCGCGAAGCCGCCGCCAATTGGCTATACGGGCATGGTGGCGAGCGGCTGGGGGCTGAGATGGCGAGGCACCGTGACGGCCGTCGCCAACCCGGGGTCAGCGCGCAAAGTTCAGCCGCAGACCCGGCGTCGGCCAGTCCATCCGCGCCAGCTTCCCCGTCCCGGACAGGGTGATGTAGGCGGTGCGCTCGCCCGGGCCGCCGAAGCAGATGTTGGTGGGGTAGCGCTCCGGCATCTTCACCGCCCTCACGACCTCGCCGGACGGCGCGATCTCGGTGATGTACCCCGTCATCAGCGTCGCCACGCAGATATTGCCCTCCGCCGTCACCGCCAGGCTGTCGAAGCGCTGGAACCCCGGCAGGCCGCAGATCAACCGGCCGCCATGCGGGGACGGCCAGCCTTGTTTGCGCACCACGCCGGGTGCCGCGATGTCGAGCGCCCAGAGGCGCGACGTTTCCGTTTCGGCAAAATACAGCACGCTGCCATCGGGCGAGAGGCCGCAGCCGTTCGGCGTCATGATGGGATGCGCGATCTCCACGATGTGGGAGCCGTCGGGACGGGCGTAGTAGATGCCGCCGAGGTCGCGGTCGCGCGGGCGTGGTTTGCCGAGGTCGGTGAAGTAGAACCCGCCATCCGTGTCGAAGACGATGTCGTTCGGGCCGCGCAGGGCATGGCCGCCGCATGCGGTGTAGAGCACGGTCGTGGCGCCCGTCGCCGGGTCGATGCGCTCGATGCGGCCGCCGCCATAGTCGTCGGGCGTGCCGGTCGGGCGCAGGTGGCCGTCCGCCTCGACCCATTGGAACCCGCCATTGTTGCAGCAGTACAGCGCGCCGTCCGGGCCGACCGCCAGGCCGTTGGGCCCGCCGCCGGGCTCGGCCAGCGTGCTCACGGCGCCGTCCGCCGCCACGCGGGTGATGGCGCCGCGCGCGATCTCCACCAGGATCACCGAGCCGTCGGCGTAGGCGACGGGCCCCTCGGGGAAGCGCAGCCCCGTGGCCACCATGGTCAGCCCGCCCACCTCGCCCGCCATGTCGCCCGTCACGTCGTCCATCACGTATCCTTCCCGCAATTGTTGTTTTCGGCGATAGCTCCAGCCGCAAGGACAGCGCATGGAGAGGGTGTTGTCGAGAAGAGGGCCGATGTCGAGGATAGGTTTGGTGGTCGCGTTGAGTGTGCTGGCGGCGGCGCCGGCAGGTGCGCAGGGTCAGCCGGAGCTGCTGCTGCAAGCCGAAGCGCAGGTGCTGACCGGGACGTGCACCGGCCAGCCAGTCCGGTTGGAGGGCAACCACAACACCGTGACGCTGACCGGCGTGTGCGGGTCGTTGCTGCTGAAGGGCGTGGCCAATAGCGTCCGGATGGGGATCGTGCCCGGCGGGTCGATCCACGTCGAGGGCAGCGCCAACCGGGTGAGCTTTGCCGTCGATGGCGCTCCGCCGGTGATCGAGGCGCTCGGGCCGGACAACGACGTCACGGCTGGCCCCCTACCTATCGCGCCCCCGCCTGTCGCGCCCCCACCTATCGCGCCCCCACCTGTCGCGAGCCCGCCTGTCGCGAGCCTGCCTGTCGCGCCCCCAACGGTCGTCTCTCCAGTCGTTTTGCCGAACCCGGTGACACCCGGACCACGCCCGCCTGCAGCCCCCGTGCCGCCGGTTCCGCCCGCGGCGAAACCGCCTCAGCCCGCCGTCCAGTCGCTAGCGGGCCCGCTCAGCCTGACCGGCGACGACGAGCACCGGCTGGAGGATTGCAACGGGCGGGACGTGAGTGTCACCGGCAACCGAAGCGCCTACACGATCCGCGGAGCGTGCCGTTCGCTCGAGGCGCGGGGCGACCTTCTCACCGTCGAGGTGGAGGTCGCATCCGGCGCGCGGATCGCCGTCACCGGGCGGGGCAGCATCGTAACGTGGTCGCTGCAAGGGAAGGGCCACGCGCCGGCCGCCACCATACACGGCGAAGGCAGCCGCGTGCAGCAGACCGAGGCGGACACCACGAAGACCGTGCACTAGTCGGTGAAATTCCGCGGCGCGAGCAGCAACGTGAGCGAGACCCCGATCGCCACCATTCCGATGAGCCCGATCGGGAAGGAGAACATCACGCAGGCGGCGAAAAACCCCAGCAGGGAAAGGATCTTGCTGCCGAACAGCAGCAGGATGGCGCCAGTGACGACGAGAACGAGGACACCCATCTTGCTCCTCCGTTTTGGTCGATATTGACGCAGCCGAAACTCGGAACGCAAGCGGTCCGTTGCTCCGCATGCCCCGTATGCTGCGTCGCACCAGGGTCGCGGATTGCTTGCCAATGGCTCGAGAAAGCGTGGTAGGAACGCCGCCGAAGTCATGGACGGAACATGAAGAAGCTTCTCCTCGCCCTGCTGTTGCTGCCTGCCGCGGCCAGTGCCCGGCCGCTCGCATTCGTGATCAACTCGTCGGAAGCGTCCGTCAGCTTGATCGACATGGACACCCATGCCGAGATCAAGCGCATCCCCGTGTTGCGCGAGCCGCACCACATGGCGCTCTCGCCGGATGGCGCCTCGCTGCTGATCGGCGACACCGCGGGCAATGCCGTCTTCATGCTCGATCCGAACACCGGTGACGTGCAGCGCCGCGCGGTGATGAGCGACCCGTATCAGTTGCAATACAGCCCGGACGGCAAGTGGCTGACCGTGGCCGGGCTCGCCCGCAACCAGATCGACATCTACGACGCCGCGACGCTCACCTTGGCGCACCGGATCCCGGCGGCCTCGATGCCCAGCCACATCAACTACTCGCCCGACAGCGCCGTCACCTATGTCAGCCTGCAGGGCACGGACGCGCTGATGGCCATCGACGTGAAGTCGGGCGCGGTGCTGTGGAAGGCCCCGGTCGGCAAGACGCCCGCCGGCGTGCTGTGGCTCAACGGCAAGCTGCTGGTGGGGATCATGGGCGCGGACTACGTGGCCGTGGTGGACCCAGCGAACGGCACGGTCGAGCGCCGGGTGCAGACGGCCAAGGGCGCGCACAACCTCTTCGTCTCACCAGACGGCCGCACCCTCTATGTCTGTAACCGGGTGGACGGCAGCATCTCTCTGCTGGACCCCAAGACGCTTGCGGTCCGTAGCCGCATCGCGATGCCGGGTGGCCCGGACGACATGGATTTCGCACCCGACGGCAAGATCTGGGTGACCCGGCGCTGGGCCCACACCGTGGCGCTGCTCGACCCGGTGAGCGGCCAGTTCACCACGATCGAGACCGGCCGCTCGCCGCACGGCATCTGGCTCAACACCCATCCCTCCGCCCCCACCAAGGTGAGCGCGCGCTGACCATGGATCCGTTCGACACCGCGGCCGGCTGGCTGCAGGAACACCTGGTCATCCCGATGCTGTACCAGTTCGACCTGATGCAGTGGGAGGACATCGGCTACGGCTGGGCGCTGTTCGCCGTGTATGGCGTGGCCCAGGTGCTGTTCACCCTGGCCGTCTGCCTGCCGCTCGAGCGGTGGCGCCCGGTGGAGACCTGGCCGGACGCCAAGGCCGTGACGGTGGACGTATTCTACACCCTGCTGAACCGCATCGGCGTGCTGCCGCTGGTGACGTTCGTGCTGTTCTACCAGATCCAGGTGGGCATGAACGGCTGGCTGACCGACCACGGGATCGTGCCGCCAACGCTCGAGATGCTGATACCCGGGCTGCTCGGCCACCAGATCCTGACCTTTGCGCTGTATGTGCTGATCCTGGATTGCGGCGAATACTGGCGCCACCGGCTGAGCCACAGCTTCGGCTGGTGGTGGGCGCTGCACTCGCTGCACCACGCCCAGCGCCAGATGACGTTCTGGTCCGACGACCGCAACCACGTGGTGGACGAGGTGATCTCGTTCCTGTGGTCGGCCGCGATCGCGCTGCTGATCGGCATCCCGCCGCTGCAGTTCCCGCTTCTGGTGCTGGTGCTGCGCTTTCTGGAAAGCCTGAGCCACGCCAATGCGCGGGTGTCGTTCGGCACCGTGGGGGACCGGGTGCTGATCTCGCCGCGCTTCCACCGCGCCCATCACGGGGTGTTGGCGGCAGGGCAAAAAAGCTGCAACTACGGCGCCATCCTGCCGGTATGGGATATGCTGTTCGGGACCGCCGATTTTGGCCGCGAATACGTCCGCACCGGCGACCCCTCGGGCGAGGAGGCGCTCGCAACCGGCACGTGGTGGCAGCAGCAGAGCGCCGGGTGGCGGCGCATGGTGAAGATGGTGCGGCGTCGTCGGCGTGGGCTGGCCTCGGCACGCTAGCATCGTGCGGGTGGCACGGCCCGGCTTGCTGCTGGTGGCGCTCGCCGTCTCGGGGGCGGGCGCGCCGAGCGTGCCGGTCTACAAGGAACTCGGCGACTGGGTTGCTGCGTGCGACAACGTGCGCACCTGCAGCGCCCGCGCCGTACTCAGTGACGACTCGAAGTCGCCCGCCGCTGCGTCGGCCAACAATCTTGCCGATCTGGGAATCTGGATCAGGCGCGACGCGGGCGGCGACGCGGCACCGCGCTTGGAGCTGTCCGGCGAACATCTGCCGAACCCGCCCAGCCTCTCCATAGACGGCCAGGACCAGGGCGCCTCGATGCCGTGGGCAGCAAGGCAGGAAGGCAGCGACGCCGTGCTCACCGTGTCGGGCGCGGCGGCGCAGGCGCTGTTCGGGCAACTACGCAACGGCAAGGTTCTGACCGTCACGCAGAACGGGCGCCCGGTCGCCACATCCCTCACGGGCCTGGCTGCGACGCTGCTGCTGTTCGACGACGTGCAGGGGCGCATCGGCACCGTGACCGCCCTCGTCCGCCCCGGCCCACGGCCGGCCACGGACGTGCCGCCGGCGCCGCCGCTGCCGATCGTGCGGGTTGCCCCGGTACCACCGCCGTTGCGCGACCCGAAAGCCGTGGCCGCCGCAGTGCGGCGAGCCCAAGCAGAGGTGCTGAAGGCGCGCGACTGCGATCAGGACGTCGCGGACGACGACGACGCCGAGCCGCTCGATGCGAACGAGGCCATCGTCCTTCTGGTGTGCACCCGCGCCGCCTACCAGGAAGCCAGTCTGGTGTTCCGCGCGCCACGGAGCGACCCGGCCCGTGCCAGACTGGTCAACGTTCCGCCACGTCCCGGCTCGGCGAGCAACGGACAGGACGGCGGCCAGTTGGTCGGGGCTGTCTACGAACCGAAAAGATCGGTGCTCTCGGAATTCGACAAGGGGCGTGGCCTGACCGATTGCGGTCAGACGGGCGAATGGACCTTCGACGGGCAAAGTTTCCAGCCCTCGAGATTCACGTCGCAGGACCGTTGCGGCGGCGAGGCCGGCGACTGGCCGGTGGTGTTCCGCACACGCCCAGTCCGGTGAGCCCGCGTAGTTCGGTCACGCCAGCCAGGCACGTCACGCCAGCCAGGCACCTCACGCCAGCCAGGCATCTCAGGCCAGCCAGGCGGGGACCGGCAGGCCCTTGCCGCGCAGGAACGCCGGATTGAACAGCTTGGATTGATACCGCGCGCCGCTGTCGCACAGGATCGTCACGACGGTATGGCCGGGCCCGATCGCCCGCGCGACCCGGATCGCCGCCGCCACGTTCACGCCCGCCGACCCGCCGACGGATAATCCCTCGTGCTGCAGCAGGTCGAACACCTGCTCGAGCGCCTCCGCGTCGGGAATGCGCACGGCGTCGTCGATGACCGCGTCCCTGAGATTGGCTGTCACGCGGGACTGGCCGATGCCCTCCGTGATCGAGCTGCCATGCGGGGTCAGGTCCCCGGTCTTGACCCATCCGTACAGTCCGCTGCCGTCTGGATCGGCAAGCACGATCCGAACGTCCGGCCGCTGCGCCTTGAGGAACAGGGACACGCCGGCCAGGGTGCCGCCGGTGCCGCAGGAGCAGGTGAACGCGTCCACCTGGCCATCCGTCTGCTGCCAGATCTCTGCGCCGGTGCCGATGCGGTGACCTTCGCGGTTGGCAAGGTTGTCGAACTGGTTGGCCCAGACCGCGCCCAGCTCGCGCGCCAGCCGTTCGGACGTGCGGACATAGTTGCCAGGGTCGCTGTACGGCTTGGCCGGAACCAGGCGCAGGTCGGCGCCGATCATGCGCAGGAAGTCGATCTTCTCCCGGCTCTGGGTGTCAGGCATCACGATCACGCTGCGGTAACCCCGGGCGTGGGCGACCAGCGTGAGGCCGATGCCGGTGTTTCCGGCCGTCCCCTCCACGATCGTGCCGCCGGGCCGCAACAGGCCGCGCGCCTCCGCGTCCGCGATGATGGCGAGCCCGGCGCGGTCCTTCACCGAGCCGCCCGGGTTCATGAATTCGGCTTTCCCCAGGATGGTGCAGCCAGTCGCCTCCGACGCCAGGCGCAGGCGGATCAGCGGCGTGTTGCCGATCGCGGCGCTCATGCCATCGAGGCGTTGCCCAATAAGGCTGGGCGCCTCGGCCAGGTTTGTGCTTTGCATCGTGCTGAGGCACCTTCCGCGCCAATTTCGAGGATAGGCACATGGTCGAGAACGTCGCTCCGAAACAGGTGTGGGAGGCGCTGGTCAGCCATCCCGATGCGCGGCTGGTCGATGTTCGCACCGACTTCGAATGGGCGCAGATCGGCGTTCCGGACCTGACGACATCGGGCAAGCAGCCGGCGCTGATCTCCTGGCAGGTTGCACCCACCATGCAGGTGAACGCCGGGTTCATCGACGACCTGCGCGCAGCCGGGGTGCGCGAGGAGGACCACGTGTACTTCCTCTGCCGCAGCGGTGTGCGCTCGACGGCGGCGGCCGAAGCGGCGCGGGCTGCCGGCTTCAAGCACACCTACAACATCGCCGACGGTTTCGAAGGGCCGCCCGACGGGCGTGGCATGCGGGGCCGCGTCGCCGGCTGGCAGGCGGACGGCTTGCCGTGGACGAAGGACTGACCGGGTGCAAGCTGTCGATCGGGCGGCCACGCGATATGACCGCACGACGATCCTGTTCCACTGGGTGACCGCGCTGCTGATCGTCGCGCAGTGGTGCATCGCCAAGATGATCGATTGGGCGCCGCGGGGTGATCCCCGGGTTCCCATGCGCTCGCTGCACCTGAGTGTGGGCGTGATCCTGGTCGTGCTGATCGCGGCCCGCATCGTCTGGCGGGCCACCGAGGGCAGGCGCCTGCCTGCCGCGGACCGGGGCGCGCTGCACGTGGTGGCAAAGGCCACGCATTGGGGGCTCTACGCGCTGGTCGCCACGACGCTGGCGTTCGGCCTGATGCTGTGGTGGGTGCGCGGCGATACGTGGTTCTTCGTGTTCAGCGTGCCGAAGCTCGACCCGGCGAACAAGCCGCTCGCCGCGTTCTTCGACGACTGGCACCCGCTGTTGGGGACGCTGATCCTCTATCTCGCGGGTCTGCATGCCGCGGCGGCCCTGGTGCACCGCTTCCTCTGGCACGACGGCGTGCTCGGGCGGATGCTGGTCCGCACGGCACGCCCGCGAGGCTGAGCTCAGGCGTCGTAGGACACGCGCAGAACCACGAACCACGGGTAACGCGTGTCCACCACGACGCCGGTCGCGGGATCGGTCAGCAACCCGTCCGGCGTGGTCGGGATGTGCTTCTCCGTCACTGAGTCGTCGACGTTGCCGCCCACGACGGAAAGCTGGCCCGGCGCCGCCTCGATCACGAAATCGCAGTGCCCGGGGAAGGAACTCGTGGGCAGGTCGTCATACGTCAACACGTGGCTGCCACCCCGGCCGAGGCAGATCAGGTCCCCAACTTGCGGTGCATAGCGGTCCGGGCGCTCGGCAGTGACCACCAGGCTGCCGCCGCCAGCATCGGCCTGTGCCTTCGCCGCATTGATGTACTCGGCATGGGCCGGCGCATAAGGGAAGCGGTCTCCCGCGCCGGCGATGCGCATGATGTAGGAGATGAATGCCGCCGACCACGGGTAGTGGCCATCCTGGCTGGCCGGGAACACGGTCCCGTTCGCGTCGTGCTTGCCCGTCCAATAGGCCGTGACGGAACTGGCGTCCTGGCTTTCCCACCAATACTCGCCCACCCGCTCCCACAGGCCGGGGTAGCGCTCGGGCTTGTTGTCGCCGGTTGGCGGGCGGGTGCCCGGCGGGTCGTCATCGACCGGCGTGCCCCACAGCCGCCACTCCCGCTTGGCGATGGCAACCGCGTCCGCCCGGGCGAACGGCGCGTAGTGCAGCCGGCTGAACGGCGGCACCTGTCCGGTTCCGGCGGACAGAAGCTCCGGCGCGGCGGGCGTTGGCGTGGTCGCTGCAGCAGGTGGGTGCGAGGTGGCGCAAGCGGCAAGGCCGAAGACGGCCAGCAGGGGCACGAGCGGTCGAAAGATCACGGGTGGGGAACTCAGCTAATGGCCGGGGAACAGCGCCGCAAGTCCGTCCGCAGTTGCCGCGCAACGCCCACGTTCGGTGATCAGGCCCGTCACCAGCCGCGCCGGCGTCACGTCGAACGCCGGGTTCGCGGCGGGGCTGCTGGTGGGGGCGGTGCGCACCGTCGTCACTTTGCCATCCAGCCCGCGGCCGGTGACGGTGGTGACCTCGCTTGCGTCGCGCTGCTCGATCTCGATCCCGGTCAGACCGTCGCTCACATCCCAGTCGATGGTGGAGGACGGGCAGGCAACCCAGAACGGCACGCCGTTGTCCTTCGCCGCCAGCGCCTTGAGGTAGGTGCCGATCTTGTTGGCCACGTCGCCGCTGCTCGTCACCCGGTCGGTGCCGACGATGACGAGGTCCACCTCGCCGCGCTGCATCAGGTGGCCGCCGGCGTTGTCCGCGATGACCGTGTGCGGCACCCCGTGGCGGCCGAGTTCCCAAGCCGTGAGGAAGGCGCCCTGGTTGCGCGGCCGGGTCTCGTCCACCCAGACTTCCACCGGCACCTTGTCCTCGAACGCGGCGTAGATCGGGGCGAGGGCGGTGCCCCAATCGACCGTGGCCAGCCACCCGGCGTTGCAGTGGGTCAGCACGCGGGCCGGCCGCCCGGTCTTCTCATGTGCGTCACGGATCAATCCGGCGCCGTGCTGGCCGATCGCCTGGTTCTGCGCCACGTCCTCCTCGGCGATCAACGCCGCCTCCGCGTAGGCGGTGCGGACGCGGTCGCCGGACGCCGTGTTGCGCAGCCGGGTCAGCATGCGGTTGGTGGCCCAGCGCAGGTTCACCGCCGTCGGGCGCGTGGCGTTGAGCTGGGCCGCGGCGCGCTCCATGGCCTCTGTGCTGCAGTCTTGGCGCAAGGCGAGCGCCATCCCGTAGGCAGCCGTCGCACCGATCAGCGGCGCACCCCGAACCTGCATCGTGCGGATGGCATGCGCCGCTTCGCCGACAGTGGTGAGGCGCAGGAACTCGAGCGACCAGGGCAGCTTGGTTTGGTCGATGATGCGCACGGACCAGCCGTCCGAACTCTCGAGCCAGATGCAGCGGTAAGGCGTGCCGTCGATCTTCAACCTAAGTCAAATCCTTTGATGCAGGACGCAAACGAGGGTGAACAAGCGCCGCGCGGTCGGGAAGTCGATCGCGATCTTGCCGTCCAACCGCTCGACCATCAGGGCCGCGCCCTCGTTGTGCAGCCCGCGGCGGCCCATGTCGATCGCTTGTATGCGTTCGGCGCGGCCTTCCTCCATCGCCATCACGTGGCTGTCCACCAGCATCTGGTAGTCCTTGATCAACCCGCGGAACGGCCCGAGCGCCAGCACGACCGCCTGCAACGGCGCGTCGTCCAGCCCGCGCACGTCGAACACCAGCCGGCCTTCCTGCACCGACAGATGCAGCGCGTACGGGCCCGGATGCCGGGGCAGCGCGAAGCGGTTCTCCGCCGCCAGATCGTTGGTCGCCTGTGTGCGGTCGGCCTCCTGGATCGGCGAGAGCCGGGTCAGCGCCTCGCCGTCGAGCACCACGCGCTCGATCCGCTCGAGCGGTGCAGGGCCGAAGCCGGTCAGGCCCACGCTGCTTACGTCGGAGCCGCTCACTCGTCGTCGGGTTTCATCATGCCGAGCTTGAGCATCAGCCCGAGCGTAGCCCCTTTGATCGGGCGGAGCAGCACTGCCGACAGGATTGCGGTGAACGGCAACCAGATCGCCGCCTGCACCCAGAAGGGAGGGTCGTAAGCCTGGTAGGTCGCGAACATCAGCCCGACCACGACATGCGCCACGATGAACACCGTGAAATACGGCGGCGCGTCGTCCGCCCGGTATTCGCCGAGCGGCGCCCCGCACGCAGCGCAGGCCGGCGACACACGCAGGTAGCCGTTGAAACACCGGGTCAGCCCGCAAGCGGGGCATTTCCCCAGTGCGCCGCGGAGTAGGGCCACGGGCAGCGACGGAACGGGCCACGGCGTGGGCTGCGGCGTCCGGTCGGGCTGCCACCGGATCGGGAGATTGGTGTCGGGCATCTGCGGAACCTCGGGGCGGGCAGGGCGGAGTATATCGCGTTTTGCTGCATTGCGAAACACGCCCACTCTATGTCGTGGCGGCGATGGCGGCGATCAACCAGCCCCGGCCTGCCTCCAGCAACACGATCTGCCGGAACAACGTCTGAAAAACGGCGAAAGCTGCCGAGAACTCGATCGCGCCGGCTGAGGTCTGGCTCGGTCGAGGTCGGCGGCGCCGCAGACATCGCGGCCGTCGACGGCGCTTGCAGGGGGCTACCGCCGCTCCTAGGAAGCGAAGGTAACGTTTTCGCGCCAATCAATACGGGAGTGTTTGCATGATCAGCCATGACGTCCGGGTCCATCCGTCCAAGGACGTGCTCAAGCGCGAGGACCAGCTTGCCTGGAAGATCGCCGCCGTCGCCGCCGACAAGGTGCGCGTGCAGCCCGATGTCGCCGACATGATCATCAACCGCATCATCGACAACGCGGCCGTCGCGATCGCCTCGGTCAACCGCTCCGCCCCGACCAGCGCCCGCGGCATGGCGCTCGGCCATCCGCGCAAGGGCGGCGCGACCGTGTTCGGCGTGCCGTCCAAGACCCGGGTCAGCCCGGAATGGGCCGCCTGGGCCAACGGGACGGCGGTGCGCGAGCTGGACATGCACGACACCTTCCTGGCCGCCGACTACTCCCATCCCGGCGACAACATCCCGCCGATCCTGGCGGTGGCGCAGACGGTCGGCAAATCCGGTGCGGACCTGATCCGCGGCCTGGCCACCGGCTACGAGATCCAGATCGACCTGGTGCGCGCGATCTGCCTGCACGAGCACAAGATCGACCACATCGCCCATCTCTGCCCGGCGCAGGCGGCCGGCATCGGCACGCTGCTCGGCCTCAAGGCGGACGTGATCTACCAGGCGGTGCAGCAGGCCGTGCATGTCAGCTTCACCACGCGCCAGTCCCGCAAGGGCGAGATCAGCTCGTGGAAGGCCTACGCACCGTCGCATGCCGGCAAGCTCGCCATCGAGGCGGTGGACCGGGCGATGCGCGGCGAAGGGGCGCCGAGCCCGGTGTACGAGGGCGAGGACAGCGTGATCGCCTGGATGCTGGACGGGAAGGACGCGGAGTACATGGTGCCGCTGCCGGGCCCGAAGGAGCCGAAGCGCGCCATCATGGACAGCTACACCAAGGAGCACTCGGCCGAGTACCAGAGCCAGGCGCTGATCGACCTCGCCTTCCGCATGCGCGAGCAGGTGGGGGACCTGAAGAAGATCGAGAAGATCACCATCCACACCAGCCACCACACGCACTACGTGATCGGCACCGGCGCCAACGATCCGCAGAAGATGGACCCGAAGGCCAGCCGCGAGACGCTCGACCACTCGATCATGTACATCTTCGCGGTGGCCCTGCAGGACGGGCGCTGGCACCACGTGGACAGCTACGCGCCGATCCGCGCCCGCCGCAAGGACACGGTCGATCTGTGGCACAAGATCGAGACGCGGGAGGACCCGGCGTGGACCGAACGCTACCACTCGCGTGACCCGAACGAACTCGCGTTCGGCGCCCGCGTGGAGATCACCATGAAGGGCGGCCAGGTGATCACCGACGAGCTGGCGATCGCCAACGCGCACCCGCTGGGCGCCACGCCGTGGGGGCGCGAGGATTACATCGGCAAGTTCAACGTGATGACGGAGGGCCTGATTGCGCCGAAGGAGGCCGCGCGCTTCCTGCAGGCGGTGCAGTCGCTGCCCGAGCTGACCGAAGGCGAGTTGGACCAACTGAACGTGGCCATGCCAGCCGGCGCCCTTGCAGAGGCCAAGCCCGGCATCTTCTGACGTACCTAACGACTTCATCTCCGGACCCCAAGGAGCACCGACCATGTCCGAGACCCTCGTGAACAAGCCCAAGAAGTCCGTCGCCCTCTCCGGCGTCACCGCGGGCAACACGGCCCTGTGCACCGTCGGCCGCACCGGCAACGACCTGCATTACCGCGGCTACGACATCCTCGAGATCGCCGAGACCTGCCAGTTCGAGGAGATCGCCCACCTGCTCGTCCACGGCACGCTGCCGACCGAGTCGCAGCTCCGCAGCTACAAAGCCAAGCTGCACGCGATGCGGGGCATCCCCTACGCCGTGCGCCAGGTGCTCGAAGCGCTGCCCGCCAACACGCACCCGATGGACGTGATGCGCACCGCCGTCTCCGCGCTGGGCTGCACGTTGCCGGAGCGCGACGACCACAACCAGCCGGGTGCGAAGGACATCGCGGACCGGCTGATGGCGAGCCTTGGCTCGATGCTGCTGTACTGGTTCCACTTCGCGGTGAACGGCAAGCGCATCAAGGTCGAGACCGACGACGACAGCATCGGCGGCCATTTCCTGCACCTGCTGCACGGCGTGCCGCCATCGGCCGATTGGGTGCGGGCGATGCACACCTCGCTCAACCTCTACGCCGAGCACGAGTTCAACGCCTCCACCTTCGCCGCGCGTGTCGTCGCGGGCACCGGGTCCGACATGTATTCGGCGATCGTGGGCGGCATCGGTGCGCTGCGCGGCCCCAAGCACGGCGGCGCCAACGAGGTAGCGCTCGAGGTGCAGCAACGATATTCGACCCCGGACGAGGCGGAGGCCGACATCCGCCGCCGGGTGGCCAACAAGGAGGTCGTGATCGGCTTCGGCCACCCCGTCTACACTGTGTCCGATCCGCGCAACGTGGTGATCAAAGCCGTCGCCAAGCGGCTTTCGGAGCACGCGGGCAACACCGCGATCTTCGCGATCGCCGACCGGCTCGAGGCGGTGATGGCCGATACCAAGAAGATGTTCGCCAACCTCGATTGGTTCAGCGCCGTCTCCTACCACACGATGGGCGTGCCGACGGCGATGTTCACGCCGCTATTCGTCATCGCGCGCACGTCCGGCTGGGCGGCGCACGTGATCGAGCAGCGGATCGACAACAAAATCATCCGTCCGGCGGCGAACTACACCGGCCCGGAGGATCGTACCTTCGTCCCCTTGGCGGAGCGGACGGCCTGAAAACCTGCCTATTGTTGAATACAGCAAGTAAAGACACGTTTTTTGTTTGACATGCCGTCGGTGCACGCGAGATAGCGGAATGGCATGCGCTGCGGGCGATTCGCGTGGAATCGCCCGCACATGCAGGATGGCAGGGGAGACACGTCACTTGCACCGACGTCACGGCATCGGCGCCAGTCCCGAACGCAGCAACGCGTGGCAACCTTACGCCACGGCGCAGACCTGCCCTCATTCATGCGGAATTCAGCGCATGACCCGGCTACGCACTCCGCGCGGCGTAGCCGGAGCCCGGCTGCGGCTCGGAAGAACTGGCTGCATGTGCGGCCGTTCGTTTTAGACCAGACTCGAAACGGCCCCGAAGGAACCCAAGACATGAGCAACGACGAGATCAAGACACCACCGCGCGCACAGGCGATGGCCGTCCGTGCGGCTACGAAGAGTGCTCCGAAAGCGGCGGCAACCAAGGCGCCGGCGCCCAAGGCCGCTGCCCCGAAGCCCGCCGCTGCCCCGAAGCCCGCTGCTGCCAAGGCTGCGGCCCCGAAGGCTGCGGC
>CAXTVQ010000007.1:38773-58253 GCA_964247705.1 uncultured Acetobacteraceae bacterium
CCGCCGCTGCCCCGAAGCCCGCTGCTGCCAAGGCTGCGGCCCCGAAGGCTGCGGCTCCGAAGGCTGCGGCCAAGAAGGCAGCGCCCGCGAAAGCTGCGCCTGCAAAGACGGCAAAGGCTCAGCCGAAGACGGCGAAGGGCCCGGCGAAGAGCAAGGCCAGCGCCGCGGCAGCCCCGGAGGCCAAGACCGAGGCTGCCACCACGATGCGAACCGGCAAGACCTCGGCAGCGCGGTCCGCAGCGGCCAAGGCGCTGAGCTCCGCCAAGTCGGCCAAGGCCGCGCCGGCAAAGAAAGCAGCCACGGACAAAGCTCCGGCCAAGGCAGCCAAGGCCGAACCTGCAAAGGTCGCGACCAAGGCCACGAAGGCTGCACCCAAGAAGAGTGCGGACAAGCCGGCTGCGGCGAAAAGCGAAGCCTCGAAGAAGATGCGCACTGCCAGTTCGCCCGCCGAGCGTTCTGCCGCAGCATCCGAACTCAGCTCCACGCCCAAGACCCGTCGCCGCAAGACCGCGTCGCCGGCACCCGAGCCGACCACCACGAACACCAGCGACTCGATCAACTAGCCCTGCGCAACGACATCGAGCCGTTTGTTTCCGGCGGGATTGCCCACTGTCACCACCACCCTCTCCCAACGGAGAGGGTGGTGCTCAGGCCGAGCCTAAACGCCGCCTTCAGGCATAAGTAATCGTGGGGTGGGCTTCAGCCCACCAACCCGGCGAAGTGGCGCGCCGAAGCCCACCCAGCAATCGAAGCATCTCCACAAAACCGCTCCACTAGCCGAACTTAGCCAACAGATCGTCGACTTGTGCCGTGGTCAGTGTTCTCGGCGACGCGCCACGCAGAACCATGGCAAGCTTGGCCGCCTCCTCCAACTCCTCCGCCGCATAGACCGCGTCCGTCAGCGTCGGCCCGGACACGACCGGTCCGTGATTGGCCAGCAGCACGGCCTTCGCGCCCTCGGCGGCTTGCGTGATGGCCGGCTCCATCGCCGGGTCACCGGGGCGGAAATACGGCACCAGCGGCAGCACGCGCCCAATCCGCATGACGAAATACGGCGTAAGCGGCGCCATCGCCTCACCACCCGGCAAGCAGGCCAGTGCCGTCGCCATCGTGGAATGCAAGTGCACCACCGCCCCGGCATCCGGCCGGGCCCGGTAGAACGCACGGTGCATGAAGACTTCCTTGGAGGGCTTGTCACCGCCGATCGGCGTGAACCCGCCATCCAGCCGGGCCAGACGCGCCGGATGCAGCCGGCCAAGCGACGAGTTGGTGGGCGTGATCAGGTAGCCACCGTCCGGCAGCCGCACGCTGATGTTGCCGGCACTGCCCACACTGAAGCCGCGGGCGAACAAGCTGGCCCCAAGCTCGACCAGGAGCGCGCGGATCTCGTCCTCGGTCATGCTGTCTCGAACGCGCCGGTGAAGAAGTCGCGCCCACCGAAATTGCCGCTTTTCAACGCCAGCTTCAGGGCCGGGCCAGCGCCCTCGGCATACGTCCAGGGCACGCCGGGATCGATCTCCGCCCCGATACGCAACCGGCGCACGCCCAGGCGGGAGACCACGGCGCCGGAGGTCTCGCCCCCGGCCACCACCATGCGCCGCACGCCGCGGTCCACCAGCCCGGCGGCGACGGTGGCGAGCGCGTCCTCGATCAGCGCGCCCGCCGCCTCCCGCCCGAGCTTGGCCTGCAGCGCGGCCACCCGGTCCGGCGGAGCGGACGCCGCGATGACGATGGGGGTGTCGCCCAGCTTTCCGTCCGCCCACTGCAAGGCAGCCTGCGCCAAGGCGGCGGCGTCCGGAGTGTCAAGCGGGTCCAGTTCGAGCACGGGAACCCGGTCCCGCGCCGCGCCAAGCTGATACAGCGTCGCCCGCGAGCACGACCCGGCAAGCACCGCGGCATGGCCCTGCACGTCCGGCAATGCTGCGACGTCGGTGCGCTCGGGCAGCAGCCCAGCGGCTCGGTACGTCGCCGGCAGGCCCATCGCCACGCCCGACCCACCGGTGATGAGCGCATGTGCGGACGCTGCCTCGCCGATCGCGATCAGGTCGGCTTCGGTGATCGCGTCCACGATCGCGTAGCGGCGGCCCTGCTCCTTCAGCGTGCCCATCGCGCGGCGGATCGCCTGCGCACCCTGGCTCACCACCGCCCACGGCACGAGGCCCACCGTGCCATCCGTTTGCCGCGACAGCACGCGCACCAGGTTCGGATCGCGCATCGGCGTCAGCGGGTGGTGCTCCATCCCGCTCTCGCTCAGCAGCGCCTGGCCCACGAAAAGGTGGCCCTGGAAAACCGAGCGGTTGTTGGCCGGGAAGGCGGGGCATGCAAGCGCGAACCCGGCGCCCAACGCCTGCAGCAAGGCATCCGCCACCGGGCCGATGTTGCCGGCCTCCGTACTGTCGAAGGTCGAGCAGTATTTCTGGAAGAACTGCCGGCATCCCGCCGTTTGCAGCCACCGGAACGCAGCGAGGCTCTCGGCCACGGCCTCGGCCGCCGGAGTCGTGCGGGATTTCAGCGCCACCACGATTGCGTCCGCATCCGGCGGCTCGCCGTCCGGAATGCCGATCAACTGCACCGTGCGCATGCCGCCGCGCACCAGGGTGGAGGCGAGGTCGGTAGCGCCGGTGAAGTCATCGGCGATGCAACCCAGGATGACCGTCATGCGAGAGCCGCCTCCACGAAAATCGCGGCCTGAGCCGGCCAGCCGGGCAGCGACTGGCCCACGCGCCACGCCGCTTCAGCCATATCCGCACGCAAGGTTTTGTCGAAGATGAGGCGGCGCATGGCCTTGGACAGTTGCTCGTCCTCGCCGGGTTGCACCACGACGCCGACATCGGGGGTCACCAGGTCCGCTGCCGCGCCGCCATTGGTCACCGCCACCGGCAATCCGCGGCGCAGCGCTTCGGCAACCGGCGCGCTGTAGCCTTCCCATTCCGTGATCAGCGCGAACATGTCCGCCCGCCGCCACTCCGCCTCGAGCGCCGTGTCGTCGAGCGTACCAGCGAACCGGACCTGGCCGGCGATCCCCGCCGCCTCCGCTTGGCTCCGCAACGCTTCGGCGCAGGCCGGGTCCCGCGTGGCGTCGCCCACAACCACCAAACGCCAGGGTAGGTCGAACAGCCGGGCCAGCGCGCGCAGCAGCACGGCGTGCCCCTTCCGCGGGACCAGCGCGCCGACCGAGAGCACGGTGCAGCCCGGCCCGCCGCTGCCAGCGCTGCGGGGCGCGTCCGGCACGCCCGGGCGAACGACCGTCACGCGTGCAGGATCGGCGCCGCATTCGCCGACCAACCGGTCCCGCACCGGGTCGCTGGTTGCGATCAAGCGGCGCAGCAGCGGCAACCGCTCGCGTTCGGCAGCCCGCAATGCGTCCCGCTCCGCCGGGTCAGCCAGGGGCGTGCTGTGATGGATCAGGGCCACCGCGCCCTGCACCTGCTCAGGCGGCAGGATGGCCAGCATCGCGCCGTCGATCACGCGCACACCGTTGCCGCTTGGGGCGTGTTCCACCGCGTGGCCGGCTGCCTTGAGCGCGGCGGAAAGGCTGCGGACATAGGCGCCGCCGCCTTCGAGCGAGAGCGGTCCGGATGGAAGCAGGAAGCTGAATTCGGCCATGGCGGCAAGCTACCACGATCGGGGCGCGCATGCTCAATCGCCGGGCGGCAAGCGCCAGGCTGGTCAAGTGCCAGGCCGGTCAAGCGCGAAACCGGTCAAGCGCGGGCGGAAAGCGCCCAGCCGTTCGCAGGACGGTTGGCGTAGGCGCCGGAGCGGCCGTAACGCGGCGCCGGATTGGCGGCGCGGGCCGCCCCGGCGATCACGCCCAGCACGCGCGTCTGCACATGGATCGCCCGCTCGAGCAGCCGGCGGTTCTCGGCTGCCTGGTCAGCCAGCTTGGAGGCAGCTTCGCGCAGCCTAGCCGACGCAGCAGCCGGCGCCTGCTTGCGCGCGGCATCGAAGGCGGCAGTGGCGGCCTGTTTCCTTTCCAGCAGCGCGACCGCGGCGGGCAAGTTCATCACCCGCAATGCCGCGTTCTCCTCAGCGAGTGCGCTGGCGAGGTCTACCGTCGCGTTCAGCAGATCGGTCACGGCGTGTGGCTCCTGGCTTCCTGCATCTGGATCATCTGGCGGAACACGGGCTGAGCGATGCCGAGCCCGCCGGCATGGGCGATCTTCTTGGCCATGGCGTCGATCAACATGGGTTTCCATTGCTGCTCGCCGTCGCCGCCGCCGAACGGGCCGGACGAGAGGTCCACCGTGTCGAACATCGGCGCCAGGAACTGGTTGAGCGCCATGGCTTCGAAATCCTGCGCCGCGGACCACGCCTTCTGGACCTGGACCGGGGGCAGGGTGGTGGTGACCGCCGGGGCGTTCGTCACGGCTTGCATCAGCGCACCTGCAGGTCGGCTTGCAGCGCGCCGGCCGCCTTGATCGATTGCAGGATGCTGATCATGTCCCGCGGCCCGACGCCCAGCGAGTTCAGGCTGGCCACGAGATCCCGCAAGGTCGGGCTGCCGTGGATGATGCCGAGTTTTTTGTCCCCCGAATCGTCCACCTGTATGTTCGTCCGCGGGACCGTGGTCGTGGTGCCGTTGGAAAGCGGACCCGGCTGCGACACTTGCGGCGTCTCCGTAACGCGGATGGTGAGGTTGCCTTGCGCGATGGCGACGGTGCTGACCCGCACGTTCGCCCCCATGACGATCGTGCCGCTCGCCTCATCGATCACGACCACGGCGGCGTTGTCCGGTTCCACGCGCAGATTCTCGATCTGGCCAAGCGCGTCGATCACGTCCCGCCCCTCCAGCACCAGCGCCACCGTCCGCGGATCCTTCGCAGCGGCCACGCCCGCGCCAAGGGCGGCGTTGATCGCGATGGCGATGCGGCGCGCCGTCGTGAGGTCGGGGTTGCGCAGGCCCAGCCTGAGGTCCGGATGCGCGCCGAGTTGGTAAGGCAGCTCCTTCTCCACCGTGGCCCCGTTGGCGATGCGCGCCGCGGTGGGCACGTTGCGCGTGACCGAGCTGGCCGCCCCGCGCGCCGAGATCGCCCCCGTGGACAGCGCCCCCTGCGCCACGCCGTACACCTCGCCGTCTGCGCCCAGCAGCGGCGTCACCAGCAGCGTGCCGCCCGTCAGGTCCTTGGCGTCGCCCAGGGCGGAGACGCCGACGTCGATCCGGCTGCCGCCACGGGCGAAGGCGGGCAGGCTGGCGGTGACCATCACGGCGGCCACGTTCTTGGTCGAGAGCTTGGTCTCCTGGTCGCGTGTGTTCACGCCCAACCGCTCCAGCATGCCGATCAGCGACTGCCGGGTGAAAACGGAGGTGTCCAGCTTGTCCCCGGTGCCGTTCAGCCCGACCACGAGGCCGTAGCCGACGAGCTGGTTCTCACGGATGCCCTCGATGTCCGCAATGTCCTTGATGCGCACTTGGGCCAAGACGATGGAGGGCGCCGCGATGATGGCGAGGAGCAGGAGGGCGAGCAGGCGGGCCAATAATAGGGATCTTTCCATCTCGTTCAGCTTTCCAGGGCAAGACTGCCGCCGTCCAAAGCGCAAGCGCTGTGCCAGCCCGGTAACCCCCGCTTCACCGCGCTTTCGGATAAGCACCGACCCGGCACGATCTGCCGGTCTAGGCAAAAGGAGCCGCGCCGATGGTGATCAAGGGTATGGGTAACGTGGCCCCACCGGCCTCATCGAAAGGCCGTACCGGAACCAGCGGTTTCACCGTCGCGGCCGGCAGCGCGGCCGCGACGGCGGCTCTGTCCGCCGCTGCTCCGCTGGATGGCTTGCTGCTGCTTCAGGAGGCCGAAGATGCGCCGGACCGTGACCGGCGGGCGCGCAAGCATGGGCGGGCCGTGCTGGATGCGCTCGCCCGGCTGCAACTGGCCTTGCTCGGTGGGGACCCCGACTCGACGGCGTTGCGCACCCTTGCGGCCCTGATCGAACAAGCGCCCGCAGCCGATGACCCGGCGCTACGGACCATGCTGGGCGCCATCGCGCTAAGGGCGGAGGTAGAGCTGGCGCGGGCCGGCATGTGACCCGGCGGCGGCAGTATAAAGTTACGACCCGTGCGTGATTAACCACGTAAAAGCACCCCTTTGTGCTCTTGGCGACACGAACATGCGCCGCTATACAGCCCGCAAATGCGACCAGACGGCGTTGCAGTGCGAAGGATGACGCTTATGATGCTCACCCTGCCTCCTGATTATCGCCCGGGCGAGGCCGAGGAGTTCATGGAACCCCGCCAAGCCGAATATTTCCGGCAGAAGCTCCTGCGCTGGCGTAACGAATTGCTCCGTGAGGCAGACGGCACCCTGGCCAGCCTGTCCGAGGGCGGCATCCACGAAGCCGACATCACCGACCGCGCCAGTGTCGAGACGGACCGGGCGCTCGAACTGCGGACCCGGGACCGCGCCCGCAAGCTGATCAGTAAGATCGACCAGGCATTGCAGCGGATCGAGGGCGGCACATACGGCTTTTGTGAGGAGACAGGCGAGCCGATCGGCCTCAAGCGCCTCGAAGCCCGCCCGATCGCGACGCTGTCCATCGAAGCCCAGGAACGCCACGAGCGCATGGAGCGCGTGCACCGCGACGATTGACGCGGCAACCTCGGCCGCGGAGGCGGTGACGCATGCGCGTGGTCGCAACGGAGAGGATGCCGCTCTCTGGACCAAGTCCCTGGACCGAGCGTTAGGCTCCAGCAATTCGCAGCCTCGCTGAAGCGTTCTGGGCGACATATTGGCCGGGCAGTTCGCCGGCTTCTCCCAGATCGTCCGGCTCTCCGCGGCATGTCCGATCGGCGACCCGAATAGCCGCCCGAGCCGAACCGCGTCAGAACGGCAGCAGCACGTCCAGCGCCTGCTGCCCGTAGCGCGGTTGCTGCAGATCCGTCAGCGTCCCACGGCCGCCATACGCGATCCGCGCCTCCGCCATCCGGTCGTGGCTCACCGTGTTGTCGCTCGCGATATCCTGCGGCCGCACCACCCCGCTCACCGTCAGTTCGCGCAGCTCGCTGTTCACCCGCACCTCCTGGCGCGCGGCAACCACCAGGTTGCCGTTCGGCAGCACCTGCGTGACCTCGCCCGCCAGCCGCAATGTCACCGTCTCGGCCCGCTTGATCGTGCCGGTGCCGGTGTTGTTGTTCGTGCTGTTGGTGTTCACCAGATTGTTCACGTTGAGGTTCTTCGATATCAGCTTCGGCAACTGGCTCTCCAAGCCGAGGAAATTGGGCACGCCCGCCTGTTCCGACCCGGCCCTGGTCGCGCCTGTCGCGTTGGCGAGGTTTGCCGTGTCCGCGATGTTCACGAGCACCGTCAGCACGTCCCCCACCTGGGCCGCCCGCTGGTCCTTGAAGAACGCGCGGCTGCCGGACCGCCACAGGCTGTTCACCTGGGTGGGCGCCACGTCCACCCGCGGCATCGGCATCGACACCGGCCGCCAGTTCGGGTCCTTCACCGGGTTGGTGATCGGCGATAGCTCCGGCGGCCGGCCCACCTCCGCGAGTTTGGACAGCGTGCCGCAGCCGGATACCGCCAGCAGCGGTCCCAACAGCCACCAAGCCCTCATCGCGCGGCCACCCGCAGGGCTGCCGGGACCGGCGCACCCGGCGGCAGCAACACCGGCACCGTCCCGCTCACCCGCACCCGGCCCGTGCCGGCCACCTCCGCGTCCACGATTGCGCGGGACTGGGTGTTCAGCACCCGCACATGCTCGCCCAATGCGCCGCTATCCATCGCAATGCCCTGGGCCGAAAGCGAAATGCCCGGCGCTTCCAACTGCATCTGAACCGCTTCACCTTTCTGGACCATGAACGGCCGGCTCAGATCGGCCAGCAGCAGCGGCGCGCCTGGCCCGACAGGGTGGCGCAGCGCCATACCGACCGCCTGCGCAGCCACTTGTGCCACTTCGCCCCGGATCGCCGTCGCACGGAGCCGTGCTTGCTGGATGTCTCCGGCAGCGATCACGTCCCCCGGCATCATACGGTGCGCTGCGACCGGCAACTCCACCATCTCCACCACCCGGCCGGATAGTCGGGCATGCGCCGGCGCCATCCCCGCCGCCGTCACGGACAGTACGGCGGTGAAACGGCCCTCTGCCGGATTGTAGTCCAACTGCCCGACCTCGCCCCGCGCCGTCGCGTCGGCCGGCACCGTCGGCGCCAAGTAGCCGGGCATGTCGACATCCGCATCCGCGGACACGCCCGCTGTTCGCAGGGCTGCGCGCAAGGCGGTGACGGCTTCGTCCCGCGGAAAGGCTCGTCCTGGGCGCTCCAGCACGATGCGCTCCGCCGTGCTCGCCGGGCGCCAGTCCACGTTGAACTGCCGTGCGATGGCGGCCAATTGCGCCGACTCGACCACGATGCGCCCGCCGGGTTCCGGACCGGGGCCGATCGCACGATCCTGTTCCACGCCGTCCCACATGTCCGATAACCGCACCGTCGGGTCGGACAGGGTCGTGCCGCCGCGCAATGTGGCGGCATCGACCGGCTGCGCGACCAGGCAGGGCAGGGCGAGCAGGCAGGGCAGGGCGAGAACGACCAGCAGCGGCGGGGGAACGCGCATGGCGGTCACCGCAGGTTCGTCAGGGTGGAGAGCATCTGATCGGACGTCGTGATGACCTTGCTGTTCATCTCGTAGGCGCGTTGCGCGGTGATCAGGTTGGATATCTCCGTCACCACGTTCACGTTCGAGCCCTCGACGAAACCCTGCATCACGCTGCCGAACCCGGCCGATGTCGGGTTTCCGGTCAC
Organism: uncultured Acetobacteraceae bacterium; assembly: GCA_964247705.1. Lineage (GTDB taxonomy): Bacteria > Pseudomonadota > Alphaproteobacteria > Acetobacterales > Acetobacteraceae > LMUY01. The sequence goes on from CAXTVQ010000007.1 coordinate 47,505, forward strand.
CGGGTTGCCGCTGGCCGCACTCTGCAGGAACAGGTTGTCGCCCTGTGCGTCGAGCCCGGCCTCGTTCGGAAACACCGCGAGTTGGATCGTGCCCACCGTGGTCGGCGCCGCCTGTCCGGCCTGGCTCGCCTGCACCGCGCCGTTCGAGCTGATGGTGACCGAGGTCGCGTTGGTCGGCACCACGATCCCCCCCGCGATCGGGTAGCCGTCCGCCGTCACGATCGTGCCGTCCGGCGCCAGGCCGAACGTGCCGTCCCGCGTGTAAGCCGTCTCGCCGGAGGGCAGGGTGACCGGGAAGTATCCGTTGCCCTGGATCGCGAGGTCCAGGCTATTGGACGTTTGCTGCAGCGTGCCCTGTTCGCTGATGCGGTAGATCGCGGCCGTGCGCACGCCGAGCCCGATCTGCGCACCCGCTGGCACAACCGTTCCGGTATCCGATGTGTTGGACCCGACCCGGCGCAGGTTCTCGTAGATCAAATCCTGGAACTCCGCCCGGCGGCGCTTGAACCCCGTCGTCGTCATGTTGGCCAGGTTGTTGGAAATGACGTCCACATTGGTTTGCTGGGCCTGCATTCCGGTGGAAGCGATGTCGAGCGAGCGCATGTGAAGTGGTCCTTAGCCCTGGTGCTGGGTCAGCTTGTCGATGGCGGATTGTTCGCGCTGGCCCTCGGCCTCCACGAACTGGCTGATGAACTGGAACTCGCGCAGATCGTTCATCATACGTGTCGTTTCGGCCACGGGTTGAACGTTGCTCTCCTCCAGTGCCCCGGCAACGACCTTGGGCTGCGTCACCGGCGTGGTCGGCGTGTCGGCGTTGAGCAGCCGGTCCCCGAGCAGGTGCATGCGGTTCGCATCGGCCGGCTGTACCACGCCGATCTTGCCCAGTCTCCCGTTCTCGCTGGAAAGCGTGCCGTCCCCCGCGACCTGCAGCGCCGTGTCCGCCGCCGCGACCCGCACCGGCTTGCCCGTCGTGTCCAGCAGCGCGTTGCCGTCAGCGTCCGCCACCGTGCCGTCCGCCTGCAGCTCGAACCGGCCGGCACGGGTCAGCATCGGGCCGGCCTTGCTCTGCACGGTGAAGAAACCTGGGCCGGTGATCGCCAGGTCCAGCGGGTTGGCGGTGTGGCTGAGTGCCCCGGCCGCTTGGTCCCGGTAGGTGGCGCGGTCCTGGGTGTAGGCCAGCACGCGCCCGCCCCGCACGGAGTCGGTGCCGGACTGACGGCTCAGCCAGTCGGCGAACAGCGTGCGCTGGGTCTTGAAGCCGGGCGTGTCGGCGTTGGCGATGTTGGTCGCGGTGACGTCCATCGCCCGTTGTTGGGCCACGAGGCGGGAAAGCGCGACGGTCGAGGCGTTCTGCATTGGGGTGGCATCCAGTCCGTTCGCTACGGCCTTCCGCAAGCCATGTGCCAGCGTGTCCGCATTGGTTTCCGGCCTGAAAGCGCCGGAGCAGCTAGGGGCGCAACATGCCCTCCGGCAGATCCTGCCGGGTCAACACGTCCAGCGCTGCCCCGCCAACCCGCGAGTGCCGGGTGAAGCGCGTTCGATCTTCCGGATAAGGTGCGAGTTACGTGCGCACGGTAATACCTGTGGAGGCAGCCATGGTGGTTTTGGCAGTCGCGATTGCTGCGGCTTGGGCGATCATGCTGGGAGCCGCCTATCTGGGGCGCGCCATCCTTCGGCTCGGCAGGGCCAAGGCGGTTGGGTTGGTAGCCGCATCATACCTGCTCTGCGCGGCGCTTACGCTCGTTTGGTTCGGCTTCGGGTTGTCGGGTCTGCTCGGCATCACCGGATTGCTGCTGCCTTGCGCGATGGCTTTCCTGCTGGTGGCCTACTGAGCCTGCCGAAGCCGTTTCCCTCTTGTTAACCCTTCTGGCCCACACTCCCCTAAGCGAAATCGGGGTAGGTTCCATGAGTGCTGCTGCAGCGACCGCGGGGAAGGCGGACCCCGCCAAGGACGGCTCGGCAGGCAAGAAGGGCGGCAAGAAAAAGCTGATTCTGCTCGCCGTGCCGCTCCTGCTGATCGCGATCGGCGCCGGGCTCTGGTTCACCGGGATCCTGCCCGGCCTACTGGGCATGTCTCACCCCCCGGCCGCCGCGGCCGACGAGCATGGGGCGAAGGAGGCGGGGCCCCACGTGCCCGTCTTCGTCGAACTGCCGGAGATGGTTGCCAACCTGAACGCACCTGGCCGCCGCGCGTCCTTCGTCAAGATCCAGGCGAGGGTAGAGCTGGCCAAAGCGGAGGACCAGGCAGCTTTCACTGCCGCCCAACCCCGCGTGATCGACCTGTTCCAAACCTACCTGCGGGAGATGCGGCCTGAAGAACTGCGCGGCTCGGCCGGGACGTATCGCCTGCGGGAGGAGTTGATCACCCGCGCCAACATCGCCGTCGCCCCGGCTCGGGTCGTGGATGTGCTGTTCACTGAGCTTCTTGTCCAATGAGCGGTAGTGACGAGGCGCTGGCGTCTGCGTGGGCCGCCGACACTGGGGCCACTGGCGAATCTGCTTCACCTGCGAGGGTGTTGAACCAAGCGGAAATCGACAGCCTCCTAGGCTTCGATGACGGCCCCGCCTCTGAGGATAGCCGGTCCGGCATCCACCGCATCATCTCCTCCGGCCTCGTCTCCTACGAACGCCTGCCGATGCTGGAGATCGTGTTCGACCGGCTGGTCCGCATCATGTCCACCAGCCTGCGCAACTTCACGTCCGACAACGTAGACGTCTCGATAGACAACATCTTGTCGTTGCGGTTCGGCGACTACCTGAACTCGATCCCCCTGCCGGCCATGCTCGCCGTGTTCAAGGCTGAGGAATGGGACAATTACGGCCTCATGGTCGTGGACTCGGCGATGATCTATTCGATCGTGGACGTGCTGCTCGGTGGCCGCCGCGGGACGGCAGCCATGCGGATCGAAGGACGGCCCTACACCACGATCGAGCGCACTCTGGTCGAACGGCTGATCCAAGTCGTGCTGGCAGACCTCTCGGCCAGCTTCGATCCGCTTTGCCCGGTGACGTTCAAATTTGAGCGGCTCGAGGTCAATCCGCGCTTCGCCACGATCAGCCGCCTATCCAACGCCGCGGTGCTCGCCCGGCTACGGGTGGACATGGAAGACCGTGGCGGCCGGATGGAGCTGCTGCTTCCTTACGCCACGCTCGAGCCGGTGCGCGAGTTGCTGCTCCAGCAATTCATGGGCGAGAAATTCGGCCGCGACAGCATTTGGGAGACCCACCTGGCCGAGGAGCTATGGGCCACGGACGTCGATATCGATGTCGTCCTGGACGAGCAAGTGATGAGCTTGGCGGACGTGATGGCATTGCAGCCGGGTAGCCAAATCGTACTGGGCAGTAGCCCGGGTAGCCCCGTCCAGTTGCGCTGCGGCGCCGTGACCTTGTTCGAGGGACGTGTAGGTCGCCGCAAGAACCGGGTCGCTGTGCGGATCGAGCAAGAGGTCGCGCAATTGCCGCGGCAGGCTTGAAGGAGCGCAAGGCATGGGCGGCTGGCAAGTCCTTCTTGAACTCGGGTTGATTGGGCTTCTCGGGGCGACGTTGTTCCATGCGCTGCGGCTCGAACGGGCTCTAGGTGTCATCCGCCGCGACCGTGTGGAGCTACAGATCTTGCTGCAAGGCTTCAACGACAGCACGCGCCAAGCGGAACACGCCACCGAACGCCTACGTGGCGCGGCGGAAGGCGCTGGTCGGCACGTCACCCGGCAGATTGAGGCAGCGGCCACCCTGAAGGACGACCTTGTCGCTCTGATCGACCGCGGCGAGAGGCTTGCAGACCGGATGGACGATCTTGTTCGGACCAATCGCGAACCCGAGATGCCGCTCCGCCGTCAAGTCTCGGCTGAGCCCGATCTCGCCGCCACGGCCGCAATCCGCGTCCGCAGCCAAGCCGAGCGTGATCTGCTCCGTGCACTCAAGGTCACCCGGTGATGCGCCTTCGCTTACTGCCGATCACGATCGGAGTCGGCGGGCTTCTGCTCGTCAGCAAGTCGGTGGCCTTGATAGCGCCCTACCTCCCGGGGAACCCGGCCGTCTATGAGGTGGTCGTCCCACTGGCTGCAGCCACAGAGACGAGCCATCCGGCTCCGCCCCCCTCAGCTTCACGGCCGCCAAGTCCCGCACCCGCGTCAGCGATTGCCTCTAAGCCAAGTGATCCGCCACCCCCCGTCATCAGCGATGAGGAACGCCAGCTACTGCAGGACCTGCGAGCCCGGCGCAACGAGCTAGAAGCGCGGGAGCGGACGCTGGTCGAACGGGAAGGCGTGCTGAACGCCGCCGAGCAACGCATCGTCGCCCGGGCCGCCGAACTCGGCGCGTTGCAGACGAAGCTCGAGCAATTGGAGAAGAACCGCGTCCAACGGGATGACGCCAACTGGGCCGGTCTCGTGAAAGTCTACGAGACGATGAAGCCGCGCGATGCCGCTGCGATCTTCGCCGACATGGACATGGCGGTGCTGCTCCAGATCACTGACCGTATGCGTGAAGCCAAAATGGCCCCCATCTTCGGAGCTATGCCGCCGGACCGCGCACGCCTGATCACGGCACAACTGGCCGCCAAACGTAGCCGAGCCACAACGCTTGATCATCCTGAAACGACAGACGAAGGATCGCCCCGCCCATGATCGATACATCGACAGGTGTCCTGATCGTCGATGACTACAAGACGATGCTGCGGATCGTCCGCAATCTCCTGAAGCAGATCAACTTCCACAATGTCCAGGAAGCGAGTGACGGGGTCCAAGCACTCGAGACGTTGCGCTCCGGTGACTTCGGGCTAGTCATCAGCGACTGGAACATGGCCCCGATGACCGGCCTGGAACTCCTACAGGAAGTCCGAGCGGATACTCGCTTGCACAAAACTCCGTTCATCATGATCACGGCCGAGAGCAAGACGGAAAACGTGATCGCGGCTAAGCAGGCCGGGGTCAGCAACTACATCGTCAAGCCATTCAACTCCGAAATACTGCAGGCCAAGATCGAGATGGTGCTCGACCGTGGTTAGCGGTAACGGCCTTGAAGGCTATCTTGCTGCCGTCCAACGCCGTTGCACTCTCACCACCATGAGGCAATCGACAGCAGAGGAGTACGCGGCGCTGTTATCTGAGGTAAGGGCACTTGCCGATTACATCGATTACGTGAGGCGGGAACTTGCGGTCCTCGGTGCGGACGAAATCGTGGCGCGTCATGTTCCGGCTGCCGCCGACGAACTCGATGCGATCGTGACACATACCGCTGCCGCGACAGGCACCATCCTGGACGTGTGCGAGTCTTTGGAGCAAGCGCACGGGACCTCCGTCGACCGGACTGTAATCAGTGCGGCGACTGCACGTATCTACGAAGCTTGTTCTTTCCAGGACATCACCGGACAACGCGTGGCTAAAGTCGTCCGGACCTTGCAACTCGTGGAGGAGAGGGTTGCAGCGATCTTGATGGTTTTCGGAGAGACAGGCCGAGTTCGGGACCTTCCTATACAGCCGATGACGCTGGTCAACGGCCCACAGCGCCCATCCGCCGCGATGAATCAGCAGGCGATTGATGACCTTATGGCAGCACGCGGGTGAGGCTCGCCTTAACCGCTCTGCCGCTGCTCGCCAGCGTCTCGGCGGCAGCGCAGCCCGTGATCGTAAGGCTTGGCACGCATGAGGGTTTTGGACGGGTCGTCTTCGAATTTCCGACCACGCCGACCTACTCGATCGAACGGTCTGGCAAGACGATTGTGCTGCACTTCCCAGGAGCCGGCGACGTGCCGGACGCACCTGGCTCGGCGCGGAACATTGCCGCCGTCACCGGCGGTGGAGACATGGCGACGATCACGATAGCACCAGGAGCGAGGCTTCGGACGCTACGCATCGGCAGTCGTGTCGTGATCGACGTGTCTGATCCCGATGCTAGATCATCACCTAGCCGCGCAGCCCCGAGCAGGCCCGAAGCAGCACCTCCTACCGCACATGGTTCGCCGGGTCCGTCAGTGTCTGCGGTGCCGCCGACTACGACAAGCAGCGCCGTCAGCCCGCCACCACCCGCAGTGCCCGCGCCCGGCAGCCCGTTGGCCGCGCCGCCGTCGACCGTGGCTGCACCAGGCGTGCCGAGAGCGGCAGCTCCGGCTTCCTCCATTCCGGCAGCACCCGCGCCTGCCACGGCTGCGCCCGATACGCCTCCTCCACCAAATTCGCCGCCGCAGACGACACTCGCACTTGCTGTGACGACCACCCCGGCCGTCCCGGGTGCCAAGGATCGCATGGTCGTCTTGCCTTTCGGCCCCGATGTGGCAGCGGCGTCGTTCCGGCATGGTCAAGAAGCCTGGATCGTTTTCGACGACAGGCGGCCGCTGGATCTGCACGAGGTCGCTGAAGACCCGGTCTTCGCCGGCGCGGCCGTCGAGCTTCTGCCCTCGGCGACGTTGTTGCGATTCAAAATCCCCGCAGGCTACGCAGTGCTCTTGCATCGCCGTGCTGACGGCTGGTCCTTGATCGGCAAGGAAGGCACTGTCGGCGACCCTGTTGTGATGCCGGCGGTTCGTTCAACGCGGTTGCTCTTCCCGGTTGCCTCGCCGGATCAGGTGGTGGTCGTGCCGAATACGGATACAGGCCGAAACCTACTCGTCGGTACGCTGAAAGCGGCCGGGCCCGGTGTGCCCGTCACGTTCAAGGTTCCGGAGTTCATGGTAGGGCCGAGTTGGCAAGGGGTCGTCGTGGAACCCGCGTCAGACCGTACTGTCATGCACGCGACGCCAGAGGGTTTCGCTATCGAGACCGGCTCGGAACTGTCGCTGCTGCTCGAAAACGGGGCCGCTTTGGCGAGTGCCGCCCTTCTGACCCGGCGGTTCGACCTACCGACGGATCCCGTCCCCGTATTGCTGCGCCGCCTCCAGTCCCAAGTGCAGGAAGCCGGACAGGCCGCTCCACAATCCCGGTTGAGCGCACGCAAGGCAGCAGCACAGACGATGCTGGCACTAGGCTTGGGGCCCGAGGCGCAATCGCTCCTCCGTTTGGCTGTCAACGAGGATCCTCGGGCCGCAATGGATGCCGACCTGGCTGGGCTGACAGCGATCGCTGCCTTACTCAGTGGTCGCCCTCAGGAGGCTGGAGGCCTTGATAACCAGGAGTTGTCGGGCAGTGACGAGATAAGGCTGTGGCATGCGGTACAACTTGCGATGGTGGATGAGGCGTCGGCAGAGGCGGCGCAGGCCTTCGCGGCGACGGCGCCACTCGTGTTTGCCTATCCAACCGCATTGCGGACTCGCTTGTTGCCGCTTGTGGCAGAGACGATGATTGCCGGTGGCGCTTTGCCCGCTGCAGACGCCATTCTCGCCCGTTTGCCGGAAGACCCTTTGCTTGCCTTCGCTCGTGCAGCACGGCTTGAACAGAAAGGCGACACGGCCGCTGCGCTCACGCTTTACGACGCGTTAGCCGCCGGTCGTGACAGGTTGGCAAGCGCAAGAGCTGCCACCCGGGCCGTCTTACTCCGTTTATCTTCGGGAGCGCTTACGCCGGGTGACGCGGCCGAGGCTTTGGAACGGGGTTTTGGCGATTGGCGAGGCGATGCCAGGGAACGCGATCTGAGACTGCGCACAGCAGACATCGCCGCCCAAGCTGGCAAATGGCGCAAGGCGGTTGCCATCCTAAGGGAAACCGCTCAGCTTTTTCCGGACGACGCAACGGTCATTGGCGCGAAGCTCACGGCGATACTGAGCGACCTGCTTCACGGCCCTGGCGCATCAAGCATACCGCCACTCGACTTGGTGGCGCTTGCCGAGGAGAACTCGTCGGCTTTCGCCAAGGCGGACTCACCGGACACCCTGCTTCTACTTGCTGACAAATTGACGTCGCTCGACCTGCCGTCACGTGCTGGGCCGGTGATCGAACAGTTAGCCGCCTCTTTGCCATCAGGGCCGAACCGGGCAGCCTTGGGCGCCCGCTTGGCTAGTCTGCGGTTAGGCGAAGGCGATGGAGTTGGCGCGATGGCGGCGCTCGCGACGACGACTGCTGCCGACCTTGCCCCTGACATTCAGGGTCAACGTGGTCTCTTGGACGCACGAGCCCATGCGATGGCGCACGATACGGCCGGCGCGATCGCGATCCTGGCCACCCTCGGCACCCAAGCGGCGGACGAACTTCGCGCCAAGTTGCTTGGCGACGATGCTGATTGGCACGGTGCAGCGTCTGCGCTCGCAGACTTGGCGGCGCGCAGCCTCCCGGAAAGAGGTCCACTATCGCCCGCGCAGGAGGACCTTCTACTTCGCTTGGCTTCGACGCAATCCCGCGCCGGCGACGATGCGGCGCTGATCGCACTTGGGCGGAGGCAGGCGGGGCGAATGTCTGGCGCAAGGGCAGACATGTTCCGGTTGCTCACGTCCGCACCTGTCACGAGTGTCTCGGAGTTGCGCCGCGCTGGAGGCGAGTTGGCTCTAGCGCGCTCCGTCCCGACCGCTCTCGCCGCCGTCGGCACAAGATGACATTGTGGGCTCGTCGTCCATAAACGCGGAATATGACTTGCGCCGGGGGATCAGTAGCCCTATTTCCCGCGTCCTGGCCCAAGGGGACGACCTTCGTCCAACAGGCTATCTACTGGTTTGGGGGTACGTGATGAACGCACTTGCTCAACTGGGGATGGTCTCGGAGCTTCCGAGCGAGAACCAGACGACAATCGCGACTCTTCCTGATTACGAGGGGGAGGATCGGAAGGACTACTTTGTCGAGAAGGATGGGGAACGGTTCGCCGGGACGCACCTGCTCGCTGACCTGTGGGGTGCGGAGAACCTCTCCGATCCAGTGCACATCGATTCGGCGCTGCGGGAGGCGGCAATACGGGCCGGGGCGACGATATTGCACAGTCATTTCCATCATTTTACGCCAAACGGTGGTGTATCGGGCGTGGTCGTGTTAGCCGAGAGCCACATCTCCATCCATACGTGGCCTGAGCGGCAATTCGCCGCCGTTGACATATTCATGTGTGGTTGCTGCAACCCGCATGACGCTATTCCGGTGTTGCAGGAGGCGTTTTCACCAGACCGTGTCGATCTGGATGAGCAACGTCGGGGCAAATTTTAACCGGTTGCCAGCCGATGACTTGGCTCGCAGAGACGCTCTATCCCGACTGGGCTCAAAGCTTTCGGATTGTTCGGGAGATCGTCCGGGAACGGTCGGGTTTTCAGGACATCCTGATTGTCGAGACTGTGAGCCATGGTCGCGTTCTCTTCCTGGATGGCGTGGTGCAGGTCACCGAGGCTGACGAGTACGCCTATCAGGAGATGGTGGCCCATGTTCCACTGATACAGCATGGATCGGCCGAGAAAGTGTTGATCATCGGGGCGGGTGACGGCGGTGTGTTGCGGCGTGTGTTGCAGCATCGCACCGTGGTTCAAGCGACGATGGTCGAAATCGACGAGGCCGTGATCAGGCTGTCAAAAGCCCATCTTGGTGCGATTGGCGGGTCGGCTTGGGACGATGAGCGATCCCAGGTCACAGTGGGGGATGGCATCGCCTATGTGGCGAATGCAGTAGACTCGTCATTTGACGTTATCATCGTTGACAGCACCGACCCGGTCGGCCCGGGTGAGGGTCTATTTACCGAGGTTTTCTATCGCAACTGCGCCAGGATCTTACGGTCAGGGGGTCTTTTAGCAAACCAATGTGGCGTTCCATTTATGCAAGCGGACGAGTTGTCACGCACAACTGGTTTGCGCAAACGCGCGTTCGCGTCTACGTCGGCATACGTCGTCGCAGTGCCGACTTACGTTGGTGGTTTGATGACGGTCGGTATTGCGAGTGACTTGCCGATCCGGCCCTTATCTGTAGGAAGTATTGAGGAAAGAGCGCAGGCGTCCTCGATCTCAGGAAAAACGCGCTATTGGTCGCCAACGGTCCACGCTGCTGCGTTTGCTTTACCGCCGTTTATTGGGAATATTATTCAAGAAATCGGGCTTGCATCCCACCTTTGACACGGCTTGTGTTCGAGGCATGCAAGCTCAACTCCGATCCCGCTCACGATTACGGCCACTGAGTCCCGGGATCGTGGCTACTCGGCCACAATATCTCCAGTGTTTCGCAATTATTGATCCCGCCGAGCTACATCCGGCCGTTTTCGTCCCGCTCTGGCTTCCGCTCCCGCCCGCTGTTGGCGTTTTTGCTGCTTTTATCAGCTTCATCTAGCCCGGAAACCTTGTCGACGTCGGTGCCTATCTCCACTGACTCGTCGTGGCTGTCCCGAGAGGCAGCCCCGGCACCTTCTACATTTTCCGCACCGGCACGTGTTCCGCCGAACTGGTCGGCACCGCCGGCATCTTTCGCGCCTGGCTCCTTGTGATTGCCGGTGTTTTGCTGGTCGTCCGTGTGCTTGATCGACTGCTCGGTATGCGCCTGTTTCATAGCCTAAACTCCCTCGGCTTCGAACGTGCTAACGCAGCGCCGTCGCAGGGTTTGCATCATCCCGTGCCTGCAAAGCTTTGAACCAGCCCGCCAGACACAAGCCGCCAGCCGTCCACGAGGACGAAGAAGATTAATTTGAATGGCAAGCTGATGCCGGATGGCGGAAGCATCATCATGCCAAGGCTCATGAGCACGCTGCCAACCACCATGTCGATGACGAGAAAAGGGAGGTATAGCAAGAAACCCATTTCGAACGCCCGGCGCAGCTCTCCGATGCTGAATGCTGGTATCAACGCTCGCCAGGGCGCTGCGTCCGGTGTTTCTGCTGGCGGTAGATGGGCCATGTCGAGGAACAACTGCAGATCAGTCCCTCTCACGT
>CAXTVQ010000007.1:58353-94953 GCA_964247705.1 uncultured Acetobacteraceae bacterium
GCTGGCGGTAGATGGGCCATGTCGAGGAACAACTGCAGATCAGTCCCTCTCACGTTCGCCGTCATGAAGCGCCGGAACGGCTCGGCTGCGAGCCGTAGCCCCTCCATCTCGCCAACCCGCCCTTCGCTCATCGGGAGCAGTCCCATCGTGTAGGCCTCGTCCAGAGCTGGCTGCATGACGAAGAAAGTCAGGAATAGCGCCAAACCAATCAGAACTGTGTTCGGCGGGGTGGATTGAGCCCCGATTGCTGACCGTAGCAACGACAACACGATGATTATACGAGTAAATCCGGTCACCATCACGAGCAGGCTCGGCGCGATGGAGAGTACCGTTATCATCGCTGTCAGCTGTATCAAACGCCCAGTCGCTCCCGCTTGCCCCGCGGCACCAAGGTCGACGTTGACGGATTGAGCTGCGGCAAGAGATGGCAGCAGGAGCAACGCTGCCGTTAACATCCACTTCATCGCGCCGTCTCAGGTAACCAGCCGAGGACTTGATCCTGCTGCCCGGTAAGCACCAGAACGCATCGCCCATCGCATCGGACGAGCACCAGCTTCCGTCTCGGATCCAGGCTGAGTGTGTCGACCAGGGCCAACCGGCCTGACTTGCCCTGCGGCAAGCGGCCAAGACGGGTCATTTGGGCCAGGCGTCCGCTGAGTAGAATGCACCCGAGCACGGCAGCAAGCGCGGCCAGTGCAGGGAGAAGAGAGTTAAGGGTCAATGGCGTCCTTCCGGCATTTTGCTGTGGGAATAGGCATCAGGGCTGGGTTTGGACCTCAAGCGCCTCTGTCAGCCGGTCAGCCTCGGCGAGAAGCGCTAACAAGTGGGGCCGAACTGACCTGCCGCTGTCGGGCGGGAGATCGAGCGCCTTCGCGCAAAGCAGACCGACGCCGCGGTCTAGCCCGGCAAGGTCGATTGTCCGTCCATTTTCAACCAGCACACGGGCGATGCAGATGGTCCGCGCTAGCCCGTCACTCATTGCGACGACGGCCTGCGCCGCCGCCACGTCGAATTTTTCATAGTCGAAAGGAAGAATGCCCGTGTTCGTCATGAAGAACATAGGAGCATCGAGAGCTTAACGATCGGTTACCGACGCTGGTTAACTGTTCCGCAATCTTTCCCTTGCATTGTCCGCTCATGAGCAACGATGGCATGAGCATCTTCGGCTTGGCGGAGCGCCGGCTGGGGTGGATCGATCAGAGACAGGCCTTGCTGGCGCAAAACATCGCCAATGCCAACACGCCGGGGTATGTCGCAAAGGATCTGCAGCCTTTCGCGCAAACTTTGGCCAGCGCATTGCCGCAACTTGCGGTCAGCAACCCGGCGCACCTGTCCACAACGGCTGTAACGGGCCGTACGGATCCACGCATCCGTCCAGCCGAGCGCGCGCCGGACGGAAATGCTGTCTCACTGGACGAGCAACTCACCAAAGTTGCGGACACTGAAGGAGCACAGACATTGGTGACTAATCTTTACCACACGTATCTCGGCTTGTTCCGGACTGTTATTGGTAAGTAGGACCAGCATGGATCTCTCAAAAGCACTCCTGATTTCTGCCCGCGGCATGGATGCGCAAACAACACGGTTGCGCGTCATCGCTGAGAACCTCGCCAACCAGGACACGACCGGAGACAAGCCGGGTGCGGACCCATACCGGCGCAAGACCATCAGCTTCGAGCAGAAACTGGATACGTCGATCGGCGCTGCGACCGTGCAGGTGAAGCAAATTGGGACCGATAAGAGCGAGTTTCCAAAACGATATGACCCATCCCACCCGGCCGCCGACGCACAGGGTTATGTGCACACACCCAACGTCAACAGCTTCGTGGAGGTCATGGACATGCGGGAGGCGCAACGCTCGTTCAGCGCCAACCTTAACGTGATGCAAGTAACGCGGTCGATGCTGTCGCGCGCGGTCGACCTTCTGAAATGAGCCTACCCGCAGTCACGGCGACGAACGCCGCCTCCGCCTACGCCCGTACGGAAGCAGGTCAACCGGCGAGCCTCGAGGGCTTCGGACAGGCGCTCACGAGTGCACTGCAGAACGCAGTGGATGCCGGGCATCAGGCGGACAAGCAAGCCGCAGCCGGTATCGCTGGCACGGGCAACCTGACAGACGTCGTCACAGCCGTTAACCGTGCCGAGTTGGCGCTACAGACCACGACCGCGATCCGGGACCGCGTCGTTCAGGCCTATCAGGACATCATGCGAATGCCGATCTGATGGGCGAAGGCGATGTCGGCGCCACGCTTCGAGAGACGATGCTCGTTGTGCTCAAGCTTGGTGGCCCGGTCCTGCTCGCCGCCCTGGCAGTGGGAGTCGTCATGTCGTTGATACAGGCGGTAACGCAAATCAACGAGGCGACGCTGGCATTTGTGCCGAAGGCTCTGGTGATCGTAGGGGTGCTGGCCTTGGTTGGGCCGTTCATGCTGGCCACCATGACGGACTACACGCAGGTGCTGATCGACCGGATGATCGCAGCCGGGGGACAGTAGCGTTGCTCACAGTGGCAGATTTGCCGGCTTGGGCGTTCAGCTTCGTGCTCGTGCTGTCGCGCTGCGGCGCTGCCGTCATGCTGTTGCCCGGCGTGGGCGAGGTAGAGGCTCCCGCAGTTTTCCGGGCGGGGCTGACGCTTGCGCTTGTCATGCTGGTGCTACCCGGTGTCGGCCAGGTAGCACCCGTCGAGGGGTGGGGCAGCGCTGCAATGGTCGCGGCGGAGTTGCTGTGCGGCGGCGTTCTCGGATGGCTGGCGCGGGTCATGACGCTGGCGCTTCCCATGGCTGGGCAGCTGATCTCATTCATGACGGGGTTGTCGAGCATCATCTCACCTGACCCGGCGCTCGGACAATCGAGCGGGATCATGCGCTTATTCGCGATCGCAGCCCCGTTGCTGGTGTTGACGACTGGCCTGTGGGCATTGCCGGTAGCGGCTTTGCTCGGCAGCTATGGATTGGTGCCGCCGGGCCACTTGCTGCCGCTCGCCGATAGCGCGCAGGCGGCAGCTTCGGCTGTGGCTGACGCGTTTGGGTTGGCGCTGCGCTTGGCGGCGCCCTTCATACTCGCGAGCGTTGTTTGGCAGGTGGCCTTGGGTGTCTTGAGCCGGTTGGTTCCGCAACTGCAAATCTACTTCTCGGCCATGCCGGGCCAGATCATTGGTGGTTTGGCTTTGATCGGAGTGCTCTCGGCCGGCATGGCGAGCGCTTGGATCGAGGCTGCGCGGGGTAGTTTCAACACTCTGCCGGGTCTGCAGTAGTGGCTGGTGAAGACCGCACGGAGGCCGCGACACCCAGGCGCCTGCAACGTGCCCGCGAGGAAGGTCATGTTGCGATTTCGCGGGAGGTGCCTGCGCTCGCGGGCCTCGGCGCGGCGACGTTGATGATCGCGATGATGGGATCCTCCATGGGCAAGGATATGATCCGCCGACTGGCGGGGATGCTGATTGTCTCGTCGACCAACAGCGCAAGCGCGGCGTTGATGGCTTGCTGCGTCGCGACTGCCAGCATGGCAGGGCCGGTCGTGCTGGCTATACTCGCCGCCTCGGTTGCGGCCTCCCTGTTGCAAACAGGTTTTCTGTTCAACCTCGTATCCCTTCGCCCGGATCTGGGCCGGTTGAACCCTGCCCGTGGCCTGAAACGGATCTTCGGCCCGACAGGATTGATCGAAGCCGGCAAGGCCGTCTTGAAGCTCGGTGTGCTTGGCTTCGCCACTTACCGTGTCCTGGCAGGCAATTTGGCGGGTTTACAGGGCGCGATGACCTGGCTGCCCGGCCACCTCGTCGGCCGCATCCTAGAGACTGTGCAGCAACTCGCGATGACGCTGCTCGGAGCGCAGGCGGTCATCGCCGGGGCTGACGTTCTTTGGGTGCGCCATCGCCATGCACAGCAGTTGCGCATGAGTAAGGAGGACATCCGTCAGGATGCCAAGGACGCCGACGGCAACCCGCAAATCAAACAGCGGCTCCGGCAGATACGCATGGCCAGGGCTCGGAAGCGGATGCTGGCCGCCGTCCCAACCGCAACAGTGGTAGTGACGAACCCCACTCATTACGCTATTGCTCTCGCATACGATCGTACCAAGGGTGCGGCGCCGCGAGTGGTTGCAAAGGGGATGGATGAAGTGGCGGCCCGGATCCGCGAGGTTGCGGCAGAGAGCCGAGTTCCGATCGTGGCAAACCCGCCGCTTGCGCGCGCTCTGTATACCGTCGAGCTTGACGGGGAGATTCCGGCAGAACACTTCAGGGTCGTTGCCGAAATTATCGCTTATGTTTGGCGTCTACGTGGTCGGGCAGTGGCGCGGTGAATGGGCCGGCGACCCGTGCGACTTGGATGCCCGGCTGGGCCCTGAGTTGGCGCGGGTTGCGGCCTGAGAGGCAGCCGAGGCGGTTGATCGATCGCTTGGGCGGGCCGTTGGACGACATGTTGCAGGTTCTTGTGCAGGATTCGGCGGTGGGTATGGCCATCATCGATCGGCATGGCCAGATCGTGCGCGTTAATGAGACGCTCCGCCGGATGGTCGATCGGGAGTGTGACCTCTCTCCTGGTCAGTCCGCACATAATATCTTCTGCCCGGAGCGGCGGCACGAGGTTTGGAATGAGCTAGGTCCGGCGCTGGCTGGGCGGCGGCCGCCGCGTTCCTTCGTGGCCATGCTTCGGGGTAAGGAGGGACTTGCCAAGCATACCGTGGAGGTGAGCGCCGTTGCTTTGCGGGAGGCTGACGCGTCAGTCAGTGGCCTGATTTTGCATCTCAACGATATCACGGCGCAATGCCGGCTCGAGGCGCAGTTGACGCAGAGCCAGAAACTCCAGGCGGTCGGGCAGCTTGCTGGAGGTATCGCGCACGATTTCAACAACCTACTGACGGCAGTGATGGGGGCTGCCGAAGACGCTTTGACGCGAGTGCAACCGGATGCCGAGACCGTCGAGGATCTGGAGCAGATACGCAGCAGCGCGGAGCGAGGGGCGGCGCTGGTGCGGCAGTTACTCGCCTTCGGTCGGCAACAGACCCTGCAGCCCCGTCCCGTGGCGATCAATGCGGCGGTAGAGTCGCTGAGTGGCCTGCTGCGGCGGTTGCTCGGCCGTATTATCCGTTTGGAGTTGCAATTGGAGCAGCCTGGACGGACGGTTCGTGTGGATCCGACCCAGTTGGACCAAGTGCTGGTCAACCTCGCCGTAAATGCGCGGGACGCGATGACCGAGGGTGGCCAACTGACGTTGCGGACGGGTCATATCACGCTCTATCGCTCGCTGGTTCGGAGCGAGGAGACGATCCCACCAGGCCGTTACGTGATGGTAGAGGTGCAGGACACAGGAGTTGGTATTCCACCGGAGGTTCTACCGCGCATCTTTGATCCTTTCTTCACCACCCGGCGTGATCAAGGCGGCAGCGGCTTGGGCCTTTCGACGGTTCATGGCATCGTTCGGCAGTCGGACGGGTTCTTGGCCGTGGATAGCCTTGTGGGGAAGGGCACCCGGGTTCGTATTTACCTTCCTCGTTATGATGGGGACGAGGTGGTCATCCCGCAGAGTCCGGCCACGTGCGTCGGCGCCGGCTCACGGGATTCAAAGCCAACCACAAAGCGGGCGAAATTGGGCGCAAGCACGGTCCTGCTGGTCGACGATGAGGAGGGTGTCCGCCGGCTGGCAGTCCGCGCGCTGAGCAAAGCCGGCTGGACGGTTCTGGAAGCCTCTTCCGGTGATGCCGCACTGGCGATGCTAGCAGAGCGGGAGCGCTGCACGCCGGTCGACGCCGTTATTTCAGACATGGTCATGCCGGGAATGGACGGGATGACGCTCGTCAGGGCGGTTCGTGCAAAATACCCGTTCCTGCCGGCCATTCTCGCCTCTGGCTATGCCGAAGAGGCGATCCACGGCGATCTAGCGGCCGAAGGCATCAACTTCGTCCCAAAGCCGTATAAGCTGAAGGCCTTGATTGCTGCCCTCGAGAAGGTCGCCTCTCCGTGATGGGCCCTAGTGCAAGGTTACACCTGGCACCGCTATATACAGAGCGCACATATCGAGCGGTCGCGATGTGCGCGTTCGCGGTCGTTATATGCAAGGATATCCTACTTTGTTCTTGCGAACAAACCGAGACCGAACTATTAATATGCCGCATGGCCGATGCAAAAAGGCTAGGCACAGAGAAGAGGTGCTTCTCACCGAAAACGGGTGCAGAGGTTGGGGCCTGGCCGGTTGCGGCGATGTTCCTGGCTGTGACACAATCGTGTGTCGCCGCGCACGCTGCCCGGACATAAGGGATTTTGAATGGACAGGACCAAGGCGCTCGACGCGGCTCTCACACAGATCGAGCGAGCGTTCGGCAAAGGCTCCATCATGCGTATGGGCGCGCGCAGTGATGAGCAGATCGACGTCATCTCGTCAGGCTCGCTAGGGCTTGACCTGGCACTCGGCATTGGAGGGTTCCCGCGCGGCCGTATCGTCGAAATCTACGGTCCGGAGAGTTCGGGCAAGACCACGCTTGCGTTGCACGCGATCGCGGAGGCCCAGAAGCGCGGCGGAACATGCGCCTTCATCGACGCGGAACATGCACTCGACCCGATCTATGCGCGCAAGCTGGGCGTTGACGTAGACAACCTGCTGCTTTCGCAGCCGGATGGCGGCGAGCAAGCATTGGAGATCTGCGACACGCTGGTCCGGTCGGGTGCGATCGACATCGTCGTCATCGACAGTGTCGCGGCACTGGTCCCCCGGGCCGAGCTCGAGGGCGAGATGGGAGATACGCACGTTGGATTGCATGCCCGGTTGATGAGCCAGGCCTTGCGCAAGCTGACAGGAAGCGTGTCGAAATCCAAGACAATGCTGATTTTCCTCAACCAGATACGGTTGAAGATCGGCGTCATGTTCGGCAATCCGGAGACCACGACGGGCGGCAACGCGCTGAAGTTCTATGCATCGATCCGCATGGAGATCCGGCGTATCGGTGCCATCAAGGACCGTGAGGAGGTCACCGGCAACCAGACCCGGGTCAAGGTTGTGAAGAACAAGCTGGCGCCGCCGTTCCGGCAGGTCGAGTTCGACATCATGTATGGCGAGGGGATAAGCAAACGGGGCGAGCTGATCGATCTCGGCGTGAAGGCGGGCGTGGTGGAGAAATCCGGCTCGTGGTTCTCGTTCGACAGCCAACGGATTGGCCAGGGCCGCGAGAACGCCAAGGCTTTCCTGAAAGATCACGTGGACGTCGCCAACACGATCGAGAAGCGCGTTCGTGACCAAGCGGTCGTGGTCGAGAAGGCGATGATCACGGCACCGGAAGAGGGCGAAGAGGCTGAAGCCGCCGAGTGAGTCTTCCTAAAGCCGACCAGGACCTGATCGAGGCTGCGCGGGCGGTGTTGCTGAAGCATTACCGTCCGCATTGGCACACTGTCGGGGCGGCGCTGCGATCCCGGGACGGGCGAATTTGGACGGGGCTGCACCTCGGCGCCACGGTCGGGCGGCTTTCAGTATGTGCGGAGGCCATAGCACTTGGCCGTGCCATCCTGGATGGGGATGGCACCGTGGAATGCGCCGTGGCCGTGCGCCATCCGAAAGCGGAGGAGAGCGTCCGCGAAATCGCAATCGTGCCACCTTGCGGAGCCTGCCGGGAGATGCTGACCGACTTCGATCCAGGTGCGGACGTCATCGTGCCAGGTCCAGAAGGGCCATACCGGATGCCGGTGCGCGCGTTGCTACCGCTGCCTTATCAGCGTTGATGGCGGGAACGAAGCGTGCACGAGCGCGTTGAACCAACATGAGCACGAACCCCAAAACCCCCCCCGCCGATGACACTCCCTCCAACACCGTCAAGGATCCGGATAACTGGACCACTGGCGATGAGACGATGACGGGAGCGCAAGCTTCCTATCTGAAAACCTTGTCCGAGGAGGCAGGTGAAGAGTTCGACCCTTCGCTGACCAAGGCCGAGGCGTCGAAGAAAATCGATGCCTTGCAGGGCAAAACTGGGCGCGGCAAGTCACACTGATACTCGGCGTAGGAGGCGGGCATTGCCCGCCTCACGCGCTACGGCGACCTGTAATGGCGAGCCGTAGCCGATGAGAGACGAAATCGATCGCAGCCACGGTCGCCAGGACCATCAAGATCAGAAATGATACTTGCCGCCATTCGAGCACACGAATTTGCTCGTAAAGATGAAGGCCGATACCGCCAGCCCCGACGATCCCGATGATGGTCGCCGACCGGGTGTTCGACTCGAAGAAGTAAAGCAACTGGCTGGCGATTACCGGTAGGACCTGCGGCACGATCCCGAACCGAATAGCTGCAAGCCGGCTGCCCCCGCTGGCCGTAACACCTTCCACCGCCTTCCGGTCGGCCGTTTCAGTCGCTTCCGAAATCACTTTGGCGAGTGCCCCAAGATCGGAGGACGCTATCGCCAGCGCTCCCGCGAAGGGTCCTAAGCCGACGACGTCGATCCAGATCAGCGCCCAGATCAACGTATCGATGCTGCGCACCGTATCCAGGCTGCGCCTGGTCAGGACGTGAGCAATCCGGTTGGCCATCACGTTGCGAGCGGCGAGAAAGCCAAGCGGCACGGCGCCGAGTGCCGCGAGCAATGTGCCGAGGAAAGCAATCGAGAGCGTTTGTCCGAGCGCATCCAAATAAAGCGCGAAATGCCCGCCAGCCGTCGGTGGCACCATATCGAACAGAATAACGCCAAGCTGGCTCAGGCCTTGCCACAACCGTAGCGGCGAGAGGTCCAGTAAAAAGAGTCCGGCGACGTATAGCGCAACCGCGCCCAGGGTCAGGGCCAGTAACCCGGCCCGTCCGTGAGTCCGGCCATCGAGCACAGCCGCGTGACGAGCCAGGATGTCGTTGCGGCCCGCCAGGAATGCGGCCTTAAGGCTGACGTTCACCGCCCGGGTTCCATGGCCAGCAGGCGGTAGCGCAGCTTCTCCGAGCCATAATCGATCGCCATCACGCAAACCAGCAGCATGAGCAGAATGGCGCTCACGTCCGAGTAGTAGAATTTGCGGATGGCGACGATCAGCTCCTGACCGATGCCGCCCGCGCCAACGAAGCCGATCACGGCGGCGCCGCGCACGTTGATCTCGAAGCGGAGCAGCGCGTAGCTGGCGAAGTTGGACAGCACCTGCGGCAGTACGCCGAAGCGGATCTGTGACAGCCACGTGCCGCCGGTGCCCTGCACGCCCTCGACGGGGCGCATGTCGATGTTCTCGATCACCTCCGCGAACAGCTTGCCCAGCGTGCCCGTGGTATGCAGCGTGATGGCCAGCACCCCCGGCAGGGCGCCCAGGCCGAAAGCCACGACGAAGATCAGCGCGAACACGATGTCCGGCACGGTCCGGCAGAACTCGAGCAGCCGGATCGCGGCGAAGCGCATCACGCCCGAGCGGGAGAGGTTGCGGCTGGCAAGCACGGCGCCGGCGATGCCCAGCATGGTACCGGTCGCAGTCCCGACATAGGCGATCAGCAGCGTTTCGCCGAGCTGAAGGCTCCAGCGGCGCAGGCCCCAGAACCAGTAAGGCACGTCCGTCCAGACTCGCTTGCCGGTGTCGAGTTCGGTCAGCCGGCCGAAGTAACTGCTGAAGTTTCCGAGCTTGTCCCAGAAGGTATCGAGCCGGACCTCCGCGCCGACACCGGAAAGCAGGGTCGCGATCACGAGAAGCACGACGCCGGTCAGAACGGTCCTGCGCCGGGCCGCTACGGACCGGGCGTAACCGTCGAGCAGCGGCCGCAATTGCGGTTCCGGCGGCATGGGGACGGTTTGCACCATGCTGCCGGAGCCTCGCCGGTCAGCCGTTCTGCTTGCGCAGGCGGTCGACGAAGGTGATCAGCTTGATCGTGTCGTCATAGGCAGCGTTGTCCGTGGTTTGCCAGGGTTGGTTCTTGCCGTCCGACAACTTGTCGAAGGCCGCCTTGTCGTTCTTGGCCGCGTCCAGCCAAGCGGTCCGGATGGCGGCTTTCAGGTCCTCGGGCAGGCTGTCGAGATAGGCGGTCGGCCCGTTGATGATCAGGTCGGATTTCAGGATGATGCGGAAATCGTCGACCTTGGCCGGCGTGCCGTCGGCGTTCTTGACCATACCCTTGTTCAGCATCCGCGTTAGATTGCTGTCGTCGGGCGCGTTCCAGAAATTGGCGGCGACCTGAACCGTGCCCTGCTGCAGCGCCAGCACGGCGTTCTCATGGCTGCCGGTGATCAGCACCTTGGAGAAGAACTGCTCGGCGTTGATGCCGAGCTTGTTCAACGCGAAAAGCGGCATGTTGTAGCCGGAGGTGGAGTTCGGGTCGACCAGGCCAAGCGCCTTGCCCTTCAGGTCCTCGATCGTCTGATACGGACTGTCCTTCTTCACATAGAAGACGGAGTAGTAGCCCTTGGACCCGTCGCTGTTCACGTCGATCACGAACGCGGTGATCTTCACGCCGGTCACCAGCGCGCGGGCGAAGGAGGCCGGGCCGTAATAACCGACGTGGATGTTGCCCGCGCGCTGACCCTCGATGACGGCGGCGTAGTCGTTGGCGACGCGCAGGGTCACTTTGGTGCCGAGCTGCCGGGTCAGGTAGGCCACGAACGGCGTGTAGCGGTCGATGACGCCCGATGCGTTCTCGGCCGGGACGACGGCGAAGACCAGTTCCGGGAAAGCCTGCTTGTAGCTTTGGGCGCGGACGGCGGGTGCGGCGAGGGTCGTGGCCCCGGCGGCGAGCCCGGCCAGCATTGTACGGCGGTCGATCATGGTACGTCCTTGTTCGTTGTCAGGCGGCAGCGATCTTGGGGAACGGCTCAAGCGGTGACGGCGGCCTCCGGAGCCATGGCGGGTTCCGGCGCGGGCTGGCGTTCCATCACCTCGTTCGCCTCCAGCCCGTAGAGTTCGCGGGCCACGCCGTCGGTCAGCGCGGCCGGCACGTCATCGAACACGACCCGGCCCCCAGCCATCCCCACCAGCCGGTCGCAGTAGAGGCGGGCCAAGTCCAGCGAGTGCAGGTTGCAGAGCACCGTGAGCCCGAAATGCCGGTTGACCCGCTGGAGCGCGTCCATGACGATTGCGGCGTTGCGCGGGTCGAGCGAGGCGACGGGCTCGTCTGCGAGCACGATCTCCGGCTCCTGCACGAGGGCGCGGCAGATCGCGACGCGCTGCTGCTGGCCGCCCGAGAGGTTGTCGGCGCGCTGGGCGGCAAGGTTGGCGATATCCATCTGCTCGAGTGCCGCCATGGCGATGGCACGGTCCTCCCGGCTCCACATCTTGGTGAGGGAGCGCCACGGCGTCGCATGCGTGAGGCGGCCCATCAGCACGTTGTCCAGCACGTCCAAACGGCCGACCAGGTTGAATTGCTGGAAGATCATGGCGCAGCGCCGCCGCCAGTCGCGCAACGCGCGGCCGGTGAGCGCGGTCACGTCCACGCCCTCGTAGCGGATGCCGCCCCGGCTCGGCTCGGTCAGGCGGTTGATCATGCGCAGGGTCGTGGATTTGCCGGCGCCGGAGCGGCCGATCACGCCCACGAACTGGCCGCGCGGGATGGATAGCGACACGCCGGAAACGGCCACCGACTTGCCGAACGCCTTTGTCACACCGTCGAGAACGAGCACGCGCGATCGGTCCTTACGATACCGAGCGGTGTTTACACGGCGCGGTACAGGACCGTGGTTAAGCTTTGATGACGGCAACCCCCGGGTCCGGGCGGTGCCGGGGCACGATCAGGCCGATCGGGATCATGAGCGCGGCGATGATCAGGCCGCAGGCGAACACCGCGTGCAGCGCGCCGGCGAGCACTGGGAGCAGTTGGCCGAGCTGAGCGGCCGGAAGCGTGGCGCGGCCGACCGTGCCCATCAGGTCGCGCAACGCGTTGTGGGTTCCCGGCCCACCCGCGGCGAGCCCCGCATTCAGCACGCCGCCGAGCGCCGCGGCACCGACCGCTTGCCCGATCAGGCGCGAGAAATAATACAGCGAGGTCGCGCGGCCGCGGTCGCCGGTCGTAACGGCGTTCTGTACGGCGACGGTGAACACCAGGCTATAGGCGCCGAGGCCGAAGCCGAGCGGGATGCAGGCAGTCAGCAGCAGGGTCATGCCCGCCGACCGCAACAGCATCGCGCTGCCGGCGACCAGCGCCAGGGAGGAGGCAACCGCTACCCAGCGCAATGGCGCGCGGACCAGGAGGCGGCCGAACCCCATGCTGGCCACCGTCCAACTGACCGTCATCAGGCCGAGTGCCAATCCGGCGGCGAGTGCGCTGTCCCCGAGCAATCCCTGGATGGCGGGTGGGAGGAAGGCGGTCAACTCGATCACCAGCGCGCCCGCCAGCACGCCGGAGACGTTGGCAGCGAGGATGATGGGGCGGCGCAGCAGGTGCGCTGCCAGGATCGGCAGCTCGGCGCGGCGCTCCAGTATGGCGAAGACGGCGAGACAGGCGACGCAGACCGCCGCAAGGATGGCGAGGGTGCTGGCCGCGAGCGCTTCCCATTGCACGAGGGCGGCCATGCCGAAGCCGATGCCGCAAGCGAGCAGCCCCGTTGGGATGATGTCCACGCCGCCCGGGGGGCGCTCGCGCAGGGGCTCGGCAAAATTGCGCGCGACCATGAGCATCGTGAAGGCGCCGATCGGCAGGTTGAGCCAGAACACCCAGGGCCAGCCGATGGTGCCGACGCACACGGATCCGATCAGCGGCCCGGCGATGGCGGCGATGCCCCACACGCCGCTGGTGTAGCCGAGCACCCGGGGGCGATCCGCCGGGTCCACGACGTCGCCGATGATCGTCGTTGCCAAGGGCAGCAGGCCGCCGCCGCCCAGGCCCTGGATTGCGCGAAAGAGAATCAGCGAGGGCATGCTCCAGGCAAGGCCGCAGAGGAGGGATCCCAGCAGGAACAGCGCGGTGCTGCCGAGATAAACCGCGCGGCGGCCATACAGGTCGGCGAGCCGGCCGTAGATCGGCGTCGTGATGGCCTGGCCCAGCAGGTAAACGCCGAACGCCCAGGTGAACAGGTCGAATCCGCCCAGCCGCGAGACGATGGTCGGCATGGCGGTGCTGATGACGGTGACCTCGGCCGCCGACATGAACGTCGAGATCAGCATGGCCGCGACCACACGCCGCCGGGCGCGCGCGGTGAGGAGGGCGGGGGCCGCCTGGCTGAGATCGTTCATGTTGCCAAGGTATGGCGGTGCGGCGACGATCGGCTAGACCATTGGCCGGGCGGCAGCCGTGCAGCCGCCGGGTTTATGCCAGGCTCAGGTCAGCGGCGCGGCGCAGTGGTCGTGAAAGGCCGGGCGCTGCAGTAGCCGGTCATACCAGGCGCGGAGATAGGGCAGGTCAGGGCGCATCACGGCCAACGAAAACCAGCGGTGGACGTGCACGCCAAGCGGGATGTCCGCCAGGGTAAACTCAGGGCCGGCGACGTAGCCGTCGCGGGCGAGCTGTGCGTCCAGCAAGGCATAGGCCTGGCCCAGCTTGATCATCCCCGTCTCGATCGCCGACGCATCGCGCTGCTCCGGGGGCGTGCGGACCAGGCCCTGGAACACGATGGAGGCGGGCGCATTCTGGGTGGTCTGCTGCCAGTCCATCCAGCGGTCGATGTTGGCGCGGGCCTGCAGGTCCTCCGGCCAGATCGTTGCGGCGCCGCCGGTTGTGGAAGCCATGCCGCTCGCGTGGGTGGAGGCCAGGTAGCGCAGGATGGCGTTGCTTTCCCACAGGGTGAAGCCGTTCTCCTCCTCGAGCGTGGGGACGACGCTGTTGGGGTTCATGGCGAGGTAATCGGGGTCGTGCGTGCGGCCGAATGGGCCGCCGACGTCGATGCGTTCGTAGGGCAGATGGAGCTCTTCCAGCAGCCAGATCACCTTCATCACGTTGGAGGAATTCTTCCGCCCCCACAGCTTGCGCATGCCTCGAGTCCCCACGTGCCTGCGTGGACGCTACGGTGTTTGCAACGGGGGCGGAAGCGGGCGAATAAGGTGCCATGACGCGGACCTGGGTTTTGGCAGTGGTGTCGTTCATCGTGGCGCTGGCGGCGCTTTCGGTGGCTCTCGGGTCCGAGCGGTACGGCGGCTTGGTGCCCTGTGCGTTGTGCCTGCTGGAGCGGTGGCCTTACCGGTTCGCCCTCGTGTTCGCATTCGCTGCCCTGGTGCCATTCCGGCGCGGCGTGAACCTGCGGCACATGCTTTGGGGCGTGGTGCTGTGCATGGCGGCCTCGGTCGCGCTGGCGTCGGTGCATGTTGGCGTCGAGCAGGGTTGGTGGCCGAGCCCGCTGCCGGAGTGCGCCGCCCCCGATCTGGGCGGCGGCTCGATCGCCGAGCGGTTCGCCCGCATGCCGGCGCACCCGGCCAAGCCGTGCGACGATCCCACCTACCTGGTGCCCGGAATACCGCTCTCGATGGCGGCGATGAATGGGCTGGCGGCCCTGGTCTTCGGCCTGTTCCTTGCCATGTCGCTGCGGCGCAACCCCTACGGAGCCGACAATGAGCCAGGCCACCACGCTGCCCGGAGACGTCACGCCTAGCGAGCGGTTGCAGCGCATGATCCGTGTGGATCATGCCGGCGAGTATGGCGCGGTGCAGATCTACAAGGGGCAGTTGGCGGTGCTCGGGCGCGGTCCGAAGGGCAACATCCTGCGCCACATGCTCGAGCAGGAGGTGCAGCACGAGACGACCTTCGCCGGCCTGATTGCCGACCGCCGGGTGCGGCCGACCGTGTTGCTCCCGTTATGGCGGCTGGCCGGCTTTGCGCTGGGTGCGGCGACGGCGGCGATCGGGGAACGCGGTGCAATGGCTTGCACGGTGGCCGTCGAGGAGGCGATCGACGAACACTATGCGCAGCAGGCGGCGAGCCTGGACGACGACGAGGCCGGATTGCGCTCCACGATCGAGCGGTTCCGTGCAGAGGAGTTGGAGCACCGCGATATCGGGCTGGAGAACGAGGCGGAGTTGGCGCCGGCGTATGCGTTGATGAGCCGGGTGATCAAGCTCGGGTGCAAAGTGGCGATTGCGGTGAGCGAGCGGGTCTAGCCGGCCCAACCCCTTTCCTGTCAGCGTCGTCCCGCAAAGACCGGCGCTATATGCGGCGCGGCAATAGTGCCGGGATGGAAGCCGCCCACGCCGGTGAAGCCGCGGCGCGGCTCCAGGAGCGGCGCGCGGAACTGGGTGTAGGACGGCACGCTCGGTCGTAGCGAACCCGCACCGCGGTAGATCGGCCGTGCAAAGCCGATGCCTGCGGACGGCGTGAACACCTGGGGCGCAGGCAACGCCGTATTCGGCGCCTGGAACGCGACCGTCCGGCCGGTCACCTGAGGTGCGGCAACCTGGCGCAGCCCGGCGCCCGCTGGGTGGAACCGGTTCAGGTGATCGAGGAATGGCTCCGGCGCATGGTGGAACCGGCGTTCGACGTCGAAGAAGCCGAAGCCGAGTGCCGGCACGTAGTCGAAAAATTCCGGCTCGCCACCGATCAGCGCGAACGGGACGCCGTCCACGTAGTTGAGGCCGCCGCCGACGTCGCCGGGTGCGTAAGTGCAGCAGGTGGGCGGGGCCTGCAGTACTGGTATCGGGACGAGACCCTCATCCGAAGGCGGGTTGAACCAAATACCGGTCTTGGTCGCGACCGCCGTGGCCTGGTCCGAACGGTATTGCGAGTTCGCGTCGGCGTTGATGCGGGCCAAGCCATTGCGCAACGCCACGCTTGCCAGATCGCTGCCGTCCGGCAGCAGGCACACATAGTGGCCGTTCGGCTGGCGCTTACAGGTAAGACGGTTGCCATGGGCGCTGATGTAGTTCTGTAGCTGCAATGTGTAGAACTGTGCCGGAAAGCCGATCAGCCCATCCAGCGTCACGGTTTGCCGCCCAGCGGTGAGGTTGGCCGTGGTCTCGACGGTCGGGTCGCGCAGGACGAGCGGCGGGGCTGGAGTGCCGGCCCAGAGCCCGAGTTGGGACTGTTGGGCCTCGACTTCCTGGTGCTGGTAATCGGCCGGGGAGTCGGCCTCGGTCTTGGCCGCACCGTTGGCAAGCGCAGCGGATGCGACATCGAGGCCGGTGGGCAATGTGCAGGTGTACGTGCCGCCCTGGTGCGGCTCGCACGTGACGCGGTCGCCGTTGGCAGTGACGAACTGCTGCAGGTTGTGCGCCGGGTCACCCCCCCAGCCCTGAATGCCGAACAAGGTCACGACGGTGTCGCCACTCTTGAGGTGGGCGGTGTCCACGACGGCCGGATGGTTGAGCAACACCGGCGCTGGCGGGACTGCGTCGGGAAACGGGGTCGCGGCAGGCATTGCCGCCGTGGCAAGGGGAGCGGCGGGCGGCGCGGCTGCAGGCGCCTCGGTCGGGGCCGGAGTTTGGGCGCAAGCCGGGACGGCATAGGCGGCGGTTGCGAGCAAGGCAGCGCAGAAGCGGGTGGTATAGGACGACGCTTGCGCGCGCGGATGCATGGTCATGACGGAAGCCCCTCACATTGGGGCGGTTCACACACCCCACCGCTGACGTCTCAGCAGTGGGTCAGACGTGGTTCACGCGCGCCGTCGTGCCACGGGGTGACACGAGGATTTGGTCGCGAGCATGCGCCGGCGCGCCGGGCTCAGCTTTCGAGCAGTTCGGAGTCCCAATAGAGGTAGTCCCGCCAACTCTCGTGCAGGTAGTTCGGCGGGAAGGCGCGGCCGTTCTCCTGCAGCTCCCACGTCGACGGCTGCCGCGGCGTTTGGCGCGGGTGCATGTGGCACTCCCGCGGCAGCCGCGAGCCTTTGGCCAGGTTGCACGAGCCGCAGGCGGTCACGACATTCTCCCATGTGGTCCGTCCGCCACGGCTGCGGGGGACGACGTGGTCGAACGTCAGGTCG
The DNA here is from genome assembly GCA_964247705.1 of uncultured Acetobacteraceae bacterium. Taxonomy (GTDB): domain Bacteria; phylum Pseudomonadota; class Alphaproteobacteria; order Acetobacterales; family Acetobacteraceae; genus LMUY01. Next base: position 75,124 of record CAXTVQ010000007.1, read on the forward strand.
TGGGTCGGCAGCCGCTCGCTGCAGTATTGGCAAGCGAAGGCATCGCGCAGGAAGACGTTGAAGCGGGTGAAGGCCGGGCGGCGCGCAGCGGGGATGTACTCCTTGAGCGCGATGACACTCGGCAGCCGCATCGAGAGCGACGGCGAATGGACAGCGACCTCGTACTCGTTGAGCACGCAGACGCGGTCCAGGAAGACCGCTTTCACTGCATCCTGCCACGCCCACACCGAGAGCGGGAAATAGGATAGCGGGCGGAAATCCGCGTTCAGAACCAGAGCCGGGTAGTGCATTCCGCCGTCAGGCAATGCTCGCTCCTTCGGGAAGCGGCGCTAGAACTGGGATCGCAACGAGGCTGGACCGCCAGATCTATGCCGCCAAAACCCGAGGCGCTTATTGCAGACAGTCTCGCACGCTGCAACCCGGACCCCCGGTTTTCACACGTCCGTCACAGATTGAAGCGTCCGCATGAGCAGTTTGGCGCCGCTCGCAACGCCGGCCTCGTCGATGGAGTGGCCGAGGCCGGGCCTGAACAGCGCCTCGACCGGAACACCGGCCGCGCGCAACGCCGACTCGGCGGTCCGGGAGCGAACTGGCGGCACCACGTCGTCAGCTTCGCCGTGAACGAGCAGGACAGGGGCGCTGTTGCTGCGTTGCGCGAGTGCCTCGGGCGCAATCAGGGCGCCGGAGTAGGCGAGGATCGCACGCGGGGCCACCCGGCGGCGCAGGCCGGCGTACAGCACCATCATGGCGCCCTGGCTGAACCCGGCCATGGCGTAGGCGTCAGCCGGGAGGCCGAGGCGGTCGAGCTCCGAGTCAATGAAAGCGTCCAGCAGAGGGCGGGCAGCCTCAGCGCCGGCGCTCATCCGCGCCGGGTTGCGGTCGCCGATGGACCACCACTGACGGCCGAACGGGGCGCCGTCATAGGGTTCGGGGGCGTCCGGAGCGGAAAACACGGCGTGGGGCAGGCTTGCACCCCAATGCGGCGCCAGGTCGATCAGGTCTTGCCCATTGGCTCCGACGCCGTGGCATATGACGATCAAGTGCCGAGCGGGGCCGCCCGAAGCCGGTCCCCAGTGCACCGCTTGCAAGCCCGACATCGCTCTCTCCCGCTTTGCAACCCGCCGCACTATGGTGACTGCCGCCCGCATGTCCATCACCACCTGCTTTGCTCCCACGACCCGTTTCGCGCCGAGCCCGACCGGCGCCTTGCATCTCGGCCACGTCCACGCGGCGGTGTTCGCCCGGCAGCGCGCGCGGGATGCCGGGGGGCGGTTTTTGCTGCGCATCGAGGACACCGACGTCGTCCGCTGCCGGCCGGCGTTCACGCGCGCGATCGTGGAGGATCTGGCCTGGCTCGGCTTGGATTGGGACGGGCCGGTGCGGGTGCAGTCCGAACATCTCGGCGAGTATGCGGCGGTGCTGGACGATCTTCGCCTACGGGAATTGGTGTATCCCTGCTTCTGCAGCCGGGCGGACGTGCTGCGGGCGGCAACGGCGCCGCACGGGCCGGAAGGACCGGTCTATCCAGGCACCTGCCGCCACGTGGCGCCCGCCATGCGCGCGGAGCGGATCGCGGCGGGCGAGCCTCACGCCTGGCGGCTGGACATGGCGCGGGCCTTGGCGCGGACCGGCCCGCTGAGCTTCTTCGAGGAAGGGCAGGGCCGCCTGCCGTGCGACGCGCCCGCCTTTGGGGACGTGGTGCTCGGCCGCCGGGACGCGCCCGCCAGCTACCACCTGAGTGTCACGCACGACGACGCGGTGCAGGGCGTGAGCCTCGTCACGCGCGGCAAAGACCTGCTTGCGGCGACATCGGTGCACCGGCTGCTGCAGGCGGTGATGGGATGGCCGGAACCTGCCTACGCCCATCACGCCCTGCTCGCGGGCCCGGACGGGCGGCGGCTGTCCAAGCGGGACGGCGCACTCGCGGTCGCCCAACTCCGCGCTGATGGCTGGACGCCAGGCGAGGTTCTGGCGGCGGCGAAAACCCTTGGTGTGCCGCGACGGCCCAGTTAGGGTCGCGCGCCCCCGGAAGAGAGGTTCGCATGCGCCTGGTTTCCCTCGGTTTCCTGATCCTGCTGTCCATCGTCCCGGCCCAGGCGCAGGAGCGCGTGCTCAACGTCTACAACTGGACCGACTACATCGACCCGGCGGCGCTGGATCAATTCAAGAAGCAAACCGGCGTTGAGATCCACTACGACGTCTACGACAGCCTCGAGACCCTGGAAGGCAAGATGCTCGCCGGGCACTCGGGTTACGACATCATCGTGCCGACCTCCGAACCGACGTTCTCCCGCCTGATCGCGGCCGGGGCGCTGCTGCCGCTCGACAAGGCCAAGCTGCCGAACCTGGCCGGCGAGGACCCGGCGTTGCTGCAGCGGGTCGCCACGTCCGACCCGGGCAACAAGTTCGGCGCGATCTATCTCTGGGGCACGATCGGGCTCGGTGAGATCGCCCCCAAGATCAAGGCGTTGTTTCCCGATGCGCCGCTGGATAGTTGGGACCTGCTGCTCAGGCCGGAAAATGCCAAGAAGATCGCCGGGTGCGGGATCACCATGATGGACAGTGCCACGGACGTGATCCCGTCGGTGCTGAAGTATTTGCACCACGACCCGTCCAGCACCAACCCGGCGGACCTGGCCGACGTCGAGAAGACGCTGATGGCGATCCGCCCCTACATCCGCACCTTCGCCAGTGGGGGAGCGGTGGAGGCGTTGGCGGCCGGGCAGACCTGCCTGGTGATGGACTATTCCGGGGACGTGATCCAGGCGTCCGGCCGCGCGGCGGAGGCCAAGCAGGCACCGGTTACCTACGTGGCGCCGAAGGAGTTCACCCAGCTCTGGTTCGACATGCTGGCGATCCCCAAGGACGCGCCGCATCCGGACCTCGCACTGCAGTTCATCAATTTCATTCTGCAGCCGAAGGTGATCGCCGGGGTGACCAACACGGTGCAGTACCCGAACGCCGTGCCGGCCAGCAAGCCGATGGTGGACGCGGCGGTGCGGGACAATCCGAACGTCTATCCAGATGCCGCCGCACTCGACCGGTCCTTCACGGTTGCGGCGGTGAAGGAGGCCGCGGTGCGGGCGCGCACGCGGATGTGGGAGCGGTTCAAGGCCGGAAGCTGACGGGAGCGGCCGCCAACCCCTTGGCTTGGCTGCGTGATGCTGGTTCAAAGGGCGGGTGAACACGGTCCTGACTAGGCCCGAGGCGGCCGGGCACTCGCTTGCGGACGCGCATGTCGGCGTCCATGGGTTAACAGTGCGTTACGGTGGTTGGACGGCGCTGGATGGGCTCGACCTCGCTATCGGAAAGGGCGAGTTGTTCGTGCTCCTCGGTGGGTCCGGCTCGGGCAAGACCACGCTGTTGCGGACCTTGGCCGGGTTCATCACGCCAGTCTCCGGCCAGATCACATTGGGCGGGCGGGATATCACGGCGCTGCCGCCGCATCGACGGCCGGTGAACACGATGTTCCAGTCCTACGCACTGTTCCCGCATATGACCGTCGCCGCGAACATCGGGTTCGGGCTACGGCGGCAGGGGGTGGCGCGTGCGGACGTGGATCGTCGCGTGGCAGAGCTGCTGGCGCTTGTGCGGCTCGAGGCATTCGCCGGCCGGCGGCCGGACGCGCTGTCCGGCGGCCAGCGGCAGCGGGTGGCGCTGGCCCGCAGCCTGGCCCCGAGGCCGGATCTGCTGCTGCTGGACGAGCCGCTCTCGGCGCTGGACCGGGGGCTGCGGGAGGCGACACGAACCGAGTTGGTGCGGTTGCAACGCCAGTTGGGCACGACCTTCGTGCTGGTCACGCACGACCAGGAGGAAGCGCTGTCGCTGGCGACCCGGATCGGGTTGTTGGAGCAGGGCCGCTTGGCCCAGGTCGGAACCCCGACCGAGATCTATGAGCAGCCGGCCAGCCGCAGCGTGGCCGAGTTCATGGGGGCGGCCAACATCCTGCCCGCACGGGTCCGCGGGCCCGGGCTGCTCGAACTTCCAAGCTTGGGCGTGTTGGCGCAAGCGGAGACGTCCGGCCTGCCAGCCGAGCTGCACGTGGCGTTCCGGCCGGAGCGGCTTCACCTGGCACGGGGCGCGGCAAGCGGACCGAATCAGGTCGGCGGTGTCGTGGCGGAGAGCATGTATCGCGGCATCGTGGTGGATCACCGGGTGAGGGTGGGCGAGAGCGCCGTCCTGCTCGTAAGCCAGCCGCTTGGGGACGGCGCGGGGGTGGCATTGCCGCCGGGCGAGGCCGTGTGCGTCTCGTGGGCGCCCGAAGCGTGCATCCTGTTGCCGCGGTGACGGGCCGATGAAGGCTTCGCGCTGGTTGGTGCTCGGGCCGGTCTGGCTATGGCTGGTGGCGTTCATCGCGTTGCCGGCCTTGATCGTGGTGGCGCTGTCATTCTCGGAGGCCGCCGCCAGCGTCCCGCCCTACGACCCGCTGGTCACGTGGAACGGCTGGGTGCCCGCGCTGCATTTGCTCGGCGACAACTACGGCACGCTGGTGCAGGACGGCTACTACCTGAACGCCGCGTTGCAGAGCTTGCTGGTTGCGTCCGTTTCCTCGGCGCTCTGCCTGCTGATCGGCTACCCGATGGCGCTGGCCATCGCGCGGGCGCCGGAGCGGTGGCGGTCCTTGCTGTTGCTGCTGGTGATGCTGCCGTTCTGGACCGGATTCCTGCTGCGCATCGTTGCCTGGATCGGGCTGCTCGGGGACGATGGCTGGATCAACAGCGCCTTGCTGGGCTTGGGCCTGATCAGTGCGCCGCTGCACATGCTCTACACGCGCTTCGCGATGTACGTCGGGATCGTCTACTGCTACCTGCCGTTCATGGTGCTGCCGCTCTATGCGCGGCTCTCCAAGCTCGACCCGGCGTTGGAGGAGGCGGCGTCCGACCTCGGCGCCAGCCCGTTTCGGGTGTTTTTGACAGTGACGCTGCCGCTCTCGCTGCCTGGGATCGCGGCCGGGCTCGCCTTGGTGTTCATGCCAGCCGTGGGCGAATACGTGATTCCGGAGTTGATGGGGGGACCGGCCGCGCAAACCATCGGCCGGGCGCTGTGGAACGAGTTCTTCGCCAACCACGACTGGCCAATGGCGGCGGCGCTGGCGAACGCGTTGCTGATCGGGCTGCTGCTTCCGCTGGGGCTGTTGCGGGCCGGTCAGCGGCGGTTGTGAGCATGCAGGAGCGGTTCACATCTGGACCGCCTGCACTGCGGTCTCGAGTTCGGCGAAGCTCGGCATATGTTCGTTCGGGGCCATCTTGCGGCCGGTTTCCACGCTGACCTGCGGCGCGTTGCCATGCAGGTGGGTGACGAGGACGGCGCGGATTACCTCCATGTATTTGGCCTCCTCCTCGACGATGCCTTTCATGCGGGCGGCAACCGGTCCGGCCATGCCGTAGGCCAGCAGCACGCCCAGGAACGTGCCCACCAATGCGCCGCCGATCATCGCACCCAGCACGGCAGGCGGCTCGTTGATGTGGGCCATCGTCTTGATCACGCCGAGCACGGCCGCGACGATGCCCAGGGCCGGCAAGGCGTCCGCCATGGCTTGGAGTGCGTGGCTTGGGTGCAGCTCCTCGTGCAGCGTCTTCTTCAGCTCACGCGCCATCACGTCCTCGATCTGGTGAGGATCGTCCGCGTTCATCCCGACCATGCGCAGGTAGTCGCAGATCAGGTGTGTGGCGTGATGGTTGGCCAGGATCTTGGGGAATTTCTGGAAGGCCGTGCTTTCCGCCGGCTTCTCGATATGCGCTTCCAGCGCCATCGCGCCCTTGGTCGAGGCAAGGCGGGTGAAATAGTAAAGCAGGCTGAGGAGTTCGACGTAGTCCGCCTTGTGGAAGCTGGCGCCTTTCAGAACTTTCTTGAAGGCGCCCAGCGTATGCTTCACGTCATGCATGCTGTTGGACATGATGAACGTGCCGAGGGCCGCGCCGCCGATGGTCAGCAATTCGAACGGCATTGCCTCGATCAGCGGTTCCAAGCTGCCGCCCGACATCAGGTAGCTGCCGAACACGCAGGCCAGCAGGAAGCCCAGTCCACCGAGTGTCAGCATCGGGTCAAGCTCCCTTTCTGGGCGCCGGGTCAGGCTGAATAGGGGGCGAGGAGGCAGGCACTGCCGCATGCGGGGTAGCGACTGGCTGGGGCTGCGGCGTGGTGTCTATGACGGTGTGGGGCGCGGCCTCCCGCAGGACGACGATCGCGATGCGCCGGTTCACCGCGGCCAGGGGATCCGCCGGCAGCAACGGATCCCGGTCGGCCCGGCCGGATACGGTCTCCACGCGCGCTTCCGGCAACCCGGCATCGGCCAGCAACCGGCGGGTCGCGTTGGCGCGCTCCGCCGATAGCTCCCAGTTCGAGCGGTCGTTGCCGTGGTAGGGGGCCGCATCCGTGTGGCCGGTGATCGACAGCCGCTCGGGCAGCTTCATCAGGACCGGCGCGACCTTCAGCAGCAGCGCCCGTGCACGGTCATTCAGCACGGCCGAGCCGGTGGGGAACATCGCCTGTTTGTCCTCGTCCAGGATTTGGATGCGCAGGCCCTCGGGGGTGATGTCGACGGAGATCTGGCGGGCGAGGTCCGCCAACGCCGGGTCCTTGCTGACCGCGTCGCTGATCTGCTTGGCGGCGGTTTCGAACGCCTTGCGTTCCTGCCTGGCCAGTTCGACGCGTGACTTTGCCTCGGCAGCGTCGGCGGCCGCGATTTCGGCGCGAGTGGTCTGGTCGCCATCGGCCTGGGTGGGCGAGCTGACCGAGGCGGGGCCGCCCGGATGCTGCATTTGGGCGCGCCGCGTGTTCAGGCCTTCCTGACCTGTCTGGATCGAGGCGGCGCTGGCCGGCGTATCGCTGTCATCCTCCTCGACGTCGAACGTGGGCTTCACGTCCGCATTCATGGCGCTGATCACGCCGCGGTCCGAAGCGAGCGTGCCGTCGTCGTTCGGCGTATGGCCGCCGAAGATTGCGCCGAAGCCGGAGGAGTTGCGGGACACGGCGGCGGAGGGGCTGAAGTAGTCCGCAACGCCACGCCGCTGTTCGGACGTGGTTGCGTTCAGCAGCCACATCAGCAGGAAGAACGCCATCATCGCGGTCACGAAATCGGCGTAAGCCACTTTCCAGGCGCCGCCGTGATGGCCGCCCTCGACCACCTCCTCCTTGCGGATGATGATGTTCGCTTTGCCGTCCCCCTTGCCACCCCCTTTGGCCGCAATGCCGACACCCCTGATACGGGGTGCATCCTGCGGCGGGGGTGGTTAACGCGGCGCTAATACGGTCGAAGCGGGGGCGTTTCGAGGCTTGGCGATGACGAAACGGTTGGACAGGCAGAGTGTCGGTGGCCAGATCAGCCCATCCTCCCGTACTTCGAGCGGCACGCAGTTCGCCTCGGCGGCGAGGGCGAAAACCACGGTCTGCGGCAGGGCATGGATCTCCACCGTGTTGGCGTCGACCGGTGCCGCAAGGTACGTCGCCGGGTCGAACCGGTAGCCGATGCGCTCGGTCGGGAGCTGGAAGATCGCGAGACCGCCCGGCGCCAAGAGGGCAAAGGCGCGGCGCAGGATCATCGTGATCACCGGCGGTGGATTATGCTGCAGAGTCACCGTGCTGAACCACAGATCGAACGGCTCGGCCATGCCGAACTCGGGCACGCTGACCAGGCTGTAGCTGACGGTCGGGCCAGTGGCGGCGCGGGCCAGCATGAGGTGCGGCGGCGACACGTCGCAGCCGGTGACGTGCTGGAACACCTTGGCCAGCGGCTTGGTCAACCGGCCGACTCCGCAGCCGAAATCCACCACGCGCGGCAACTGCGCGGGGGTCAGTCCGTAGCGGGCGAGGGTTGCGACCAGGGTGGCGACCTCGCCCTCCCCGGAGGCTTCGAACAGCGCCATGTTGTCGGCGATGTTCTCGGGCGCGAACTCCTGGCGCGAATCCGTCGACTGGTGCGGACGCTCCTGGCCCAGTTGCACCCAGAGGGTTTGCACCCGGTCGAGCAACGCGGCGAGGGTGGGCGCGTCGGCGAACCAGGCAATTTGCTGCGGCGGCAGGTCGAGCGGCATCAGCACGGCGTCACCGGGCAAGGCGGCGCGGAACTCCTCGGTCGCCATCAGGTCATGGCGGAGTTGGTCCGTCGGCAGCGCCGCCCATTGCAGCCGTTCGGGCAGGCTGGCCGGGCGGCCCAGGAGGAAGCGGAAGGCGTAATCGACCTCGAGCGTGGTTGCCATGGTCAGGCGGCCAGGGCGCGGCTGAACACCGCCGGATCGACGTTGCCGCCGCTGATGACGATGCCGACGACCTGGCCCTTCGACGCGAAGCGACCGGAGAGCAGGGCGGCGAGGGCGACGGCGCCGCCGGGTTCGACGACGAGCTTGAGATGGGTGAAAGCGAACGCCATGGCGGCCAGCACGTCCGCGTCCGAGACGGCGACGGCGCCGCGAAGATGGGCCTGGTTGACGGCAAACGTGAGCTCGCCGGGCATCGGCGCCAGCAACGCGTCGCACAGCATGGAGCCGCCGGGAGCGTTGGCGACCCGGTGACCCTCGGCCAGCGAGCGCCCGGTGTCGTCCCAGCCCTCAGGCTCGACGGCGATCACCCGCGTGCCAGGCGAGGCGCCAAACATGGCCAGCGCGCACCCGCCGATCAGCCCGCCGCCCCCCGTGCAAACCAGGAGCGAGTCGAGCGTGAGCCCGGCTGCCGTCGCGTCCTCCGCCAGTTCGAGTGCCGCAGTCCCCTGGCCGGCGATCACGTCCGGATGGTCGTAGGGCGGGACGAGGCTGGCGCCGGTGCGCTGGGCGAAGGCCGCGGAGAGCGCCTCGCGATTGTCGCGAACCCGGTCGTATTGCACGATGTCGGCCCCCCAGCGGCGGGTGCTCTCCACTTTCACGGCGGGGGCGTCGGCCGGCATGAAGACGGTCGCTGTGCTGCCCACGCTGGCGGCGGCGCAGGCGACGGCCTGGCCGTGGTTGCCCGAGGAGTGCGTGACCAGACCCGCTGCGCGCTGCCGCTCGGTCAGGCGGAGCGTGGCGTTGGTGGCGCCGCGGAGCTTGAACGATCCCGTGCGCTGCAGCGGCTCGGGCTTGACCACGACGGTGGCGCCGGTGCGCGCGTCCAGCAGGGCGTTGCGGAGCATGGGGGTGCGCACGATCCGGCCGGCGATGCGGTCCCTCGCGGCAAGCACGTCCTCGTAGGTGGGCAGGTCCATCGCGGGCTCCTCAAGTGGTCCGATCCCGACGCTCACTACCCGAGCGGCAGGTGCATCGGCCTTCCATAGTCAAAAGCTAGCGGCACCTCTGGCGGCCCTTCCGTCAGATTTTTGCCCCTAGCGTGTCGGCAACTGCACCATGGCGTGCCGTGCAACGACACGGAACAGGTCATAGTCCTCGGCCACGACGCCGTCACGGCTGCGGGACAGGGTGCCGGCGGGGATGATGGTCCGCCACGGGGCCCGGTTGGGCGGTCCGTTGCGGCGATGGCTGCGGATCAGCAGGCCGGTCTGGCCGGCGATGGGTGCATCCGGCAGGTCGTCGAAATACACCCAGCGGGCCTCGTCACCGATGATGGGGGACAGGCCATGCTGGGCGAGGATGGCGGCGAGGCCGTAATTGTCGGCGGCGACGAAGCTTGCATGCTGGGCGTCGAGGTCCCGGGTCAGGCCGTCCCAGCCGCCGAGCCGGATCAGCGTCGGGTCGAGCGCACGGGGCAGCGGCAGGATGGCAGTGGCGGCCTGGAGGTAGACGATGGCGCTGATGGCAAACCCGAGGGCAGCGGCCGGACGCCAGAAGCGGGGTGCGTAGGCGGCAGCGGCGATGCAGGCGGCGGGGAACAGGATGGCTGGCCAGTTGGCCTGCACCCGGTCGCCCATCGCGTGCTGCAGGAACACGGCGGCGCCAGGCACGGTGAGGGCAGCCAGCAGGGCGGGCGCGGCGCCTTGCCGCACACGGCGGGCGGCGATCCAGACGCCGGCGGCGCAGAGCAGGGCGACCCATGGCGTGCCAAGCCCGATCTGGCTGCCAAGCAACTCGGCAAGATGGCGGAGCGCGTCGGCTGGCCGCCAGTCACCGGTGCGTCCGCCTTGCTTGGCGAAGCTGGCGAACCCGTGGGTGAAGTTCCAGGCGAGCACGGGGGTGAAGCAGAGCAGGGCCAGCACGCCGCCGGCCCAGGGCCACGGGGTGCGCAGCCAGCGGCGGCCCTCCAGGCGGGCTATGAGCCAGAGCGCGATGCCGAGGCCGAGCAACCCGGCAGTATACTTGCTGTCGAGCGCTGCCCCGGCAAACACGCCGGCGACGAGCCACCAACGGCCACGGCCAGTGGCGAACAGCCGCGCGAGCGCCCAGAGCGTGGCGGTCCAGAAGAACAGCAGGGGCGTGTCCGGCGTCATCGTCACGGCGCCAGCAGCCATGAGCAGCGTGGCGTTCAGCAGGGCGGCGGCGGGGATGCCGAGCTTGCGGCCGGGAAACAGATCCTCCGCGGCCCGGGCGAGCAGGACGGAGCCGAAGGCGGCCGCGAGCGGACCGAACAGGCGGATGCCGAATGCGCCCTGGCCAGCCAGCGCCGTGCCGCCGCGGATCCAAAGCGCCACCATCGGCGGATGGTCCAGGTAGCCCGGCTGCAGCGCGCGGGACCAGACCCAGTAATAGGCCTCGTCGGGCGAGAGCGGGGCCATGCCCGCCACCACCAGCCGGATCGCGGTGAGCAGCACCAGCAAGGCGGGGGGAAGCAGGATCAGCGCGCGCGCCATACCAGCGTCGCCGAGACCGCGTAATTCCAAACGAGCCCGATCGCGGCGCCTGCGAGGCCCGCGGGGGTCCAGCCTGCATGGTCCGAATACAGCACGCGGGCGATGCCGATATTGGCGTAGGCGCCCAGGCCGCAGACCAGCAGGAACAGCAGCAAACCGCGCCACAGCGCCGGGCCGCGTAGGCGCAGGTCGCGGTAGGTGATCAAGTTGTTCAGCGCGAAATTGGCGACCATGGCGACCAAGGTGGCGGCGATCTGCGCCGCCTCGAACGAGGTGCCGAGCCCGCGGGAACCGGTCAGCACGGCCAGATGGACCGCCACGCCCACGGCGCCGACCAGCGCGAAGCTGACGAAGCGCAGCGGCAGCAGACCATGCGTAGCCTTGTCCAGCAGCAAGGCGGCGAACTGGAGCAGCACCAGCACGTCGAGCTTGCTGCGGCCCGTGGCGCGAGGGCGGAACTGGCAGGCGATCTCCTTCACGCACAAGGGCTTGCGGGCGGAAAGGATGAGGTCGAGCAGGATCTTGAAGCCTTGCGCGGTCAGGCGGGGGGCAAGCTGCTCGAACAGGGGGCGGGGGAGCAGGAAATAGCCGCTCATCGGATCGCGCAGCGTAACCGGGAGGGCGTGCTGGGCGAGGCGGGTGCCGGCGGCGGAGATGCGGTGGCGCCAGGCGCCGGCCAACCCGGCGGCGTCGCCTCCCGGCACGTGGCGGCTGCCAACGGCGATGTCGGCCCCGGCGCGCACGGCGGCGAGCAGGTCCGGCAGCCGGGTCTCATCGTGCTGCAGGTCTCCGTCGATCACGGCGATGTAGGGGGCGGAGGTGGAGAGCGCGCCCTCGACCACGGCGGAGGACAGGCCGCGGCGCCCGATGCGGCGGATGCAGCGCACGCGGGGGTCGGCGGCCGCGACGGCGCGCAGTTCGGCGGCGGTGCCGTCCGGGCTGTCGTCATCCACGAAAATCGCCTCCCAGGCGACATCCCGAAGAGCCGCGGCGAGGGAGGCAACCAGGGGGCGGACGTTTGCGCGCTCGTTGTAGCAGGGGACGATGATGGAGAGTTCAGGGACGGAGGAGTCGGGCGGCATCGGGGGGTGGTCGGCTGAGGGCGGTCTGCCGTCAAGGGCATGGCGAGCGAACCACCGGGCAGCGCGCCCGGCTTGCTCCGGCCGCCGCCGCCGCCTACACCGCCAGGCATGCAGGAGAGCGCATGGCTGGCTGAGATCGTCGGCGCGGGCGGCGCGCCCACCATGGTCCCCGACGCCTCGGACGAGAGCGCGATGGCGGACGCATTGCGCCGCGTGGCGCTTGGCATGGCCCCGGAGGGAGGGCTGGCGGTCGGCATGGCGGACGTCGCCACCGTGCTGTGGTCGCAGTTCCACCGCTTCGACGCAGCGGACCCGCACTGGGCCGACCGCGACAGGTTCGTGCTGTCGCCGGGCCACGGCGCGCCGCTGCTGTATGCGTTGTTGCACCTGACCGGGCATGCGGGGATGGAGGCGGAGGCGTTGGCGGATTACCGCCAGCTCGGATGCACCACGTCCGGGCATCCGGACCACGGCGCCCATCCGGCGATCGAGGCGACGACGGGGCCGCTTGGGCAAGGCCTGGGGATGGCGGTCGGCATGGCATTGGCCGAACGGCTGATGGCGGCCCGGTTCGGCAAAAGCCTCGTCGACCACCGTACCTGGGTGGTCGCGACGCTCGGCGACCTGATGGAAGGGGTGAGCCACGAGGCTGCCAGCCTGGCCGGCCATTTGCGGCTGGAAAAGCTCATGGTGCTGCTGGAGGACGATACCGGGACCGCCGAGTGCTGCAGCGCGCTGGCCGGGCATGACGACGTGTTGCGCCGGTTCGCCGCCCTTGGCTGGGCCACCCGCAGCGTGGACGCGCATGACCCGGCGTCCATTGCCTCCGCCCTGTCGCTGGCCGCCCGGTCGCGCCGGCCGACGCTGCTGGCCTGCCGCACGGCGCTGGGCCGGGAGTGGGCGCCGCCTGCAGCCGGGGAGGCACAGCCCAGCCAGGGTTGGGCGGAGGCGGGCCATCGCGGCACGGGCGCGCGCCGAGCTTGGCTGAAGCGGCTGGCGCACCACCCGATGCGGGCGGAGTTCGAGCGGGTGACCACGGGGCGGCTGCCCGAAGGCTGGATGGAGCACCTCACCGCCTACAAGGCCACGCTGGCCGGCAACTGCGAGCCCGCCAGTACGCGCGACTCAGCCGAGGCGCTGCTGGAGGCGTTCGCACCGGCGTTCCCGGAACTCGTGGGCGGGCAAACCGAGCTGGGCGTGGGGCGGGGAGCGCCGGTGACGCCAGGCAGTTTCTCCGGGCGCCAGGTGCATTATGGCCCGCGCGAGCATGGGATGGCGGCGTGCCTGAACGGGCTGGCGCTGCATGGCGGGCTGCTGCCCTACGCAGTGGCGCCGCTGGCCGCGACCGACGGCATGCGCCCGGCGCTGCGGCTTTCCGCGATGATGCGGCTGCGCGCGGTGTATGTGGCAACCCACGACAGCATCGGCCTTGGCGCAGATGGGGCGGCCTATCAGCCGATCGAGCAATTGGCCGGGCTGCGGGCGATTCCGGGCCTGCTGGTGTTGCGCCCCGCCGATGCGATGGAGGCGGCGGAATGCTGCGAAGTGGCGGTGCGCCGGACCGATGGGCCGAGCCTGCTGGTGTTATCCGAGCAGAAACTGCCGGTGCTGCGCAGCGACGGGGGCGAGAACCGCTGCGCCCGCGGCGCCTATGTGCTGGCGGAGGCGAATGGGCCACGTGCGGCGACCCTGATTGCCAGCGGCAGCGAGGTGTCCCTGGCGATGGCGGCGCGTGAGCGGCTGGCCGCGGACGGCATTGCGACGGCGGTGGTCTCGATGCCCGCCTGGGGGCTGTTCGCCCGCATGGAAGCCGGCGCCCGGGCCGCGGTGCTCGGCAGCGCGCCCCGGTTCGGGATCGAAGCGGCGTGCGGCTACGGCTGGGAGCGGTGGCTGGGCGAGGACGGCGTGTTCATCGGGCTGACCGGCTTCGGCGCCTCTGCCCCCGCCGAAGTGCTGTTCCGGCATTTCGGCCTGACGCCGGACGCCGTGGCCGCCGCAGTGAAGCGGCGGCTGGAGTAGCGTTAACGGACGGACGAGAAGCTGGTCGGAACCAGCAACTCGTTCACGATATGGCCCACGATGGCGCCGTCCTTCTCGGTTTCCGCACGTTTGGCGATCCACTCCGGATCGGACTGGAATGCCGTCCATTTCGTGTCGCGGTCGGCAAGGCTCTCCCAGGCAAGCAGGTATGTGAGAGTCTGGTTCGAACTGCCGACCAGGGTGGTCCAGAACCCGGCCTGCTTGATGCCGTGCCGCTCCCAAAGCGCCAGCGTGATCGTTTCGAAGCGCTTCAAAAGCGCCGGCAAACGGCCGGGTATGCAGTGGTAGATGCGCATCTCGTAGATCATCGTTCGGCTCCCTCGTTCAGTGTCCGCCAGCATGGGAGCAGCCTGCCTCCGCTGCAACCGCGTCAACCCGGCGGCGTTCGCGCTTCATGCCGAATGTTATATCCCCACCTGCGCCACAGCGGCGCCGCCGTCATATCGGTTTGTGGGTGCTCGGCACCGCCGTCATAGCAATTATCGCCGTGGTGGCGCTTTGGGATTGGGATTGGTTCCTGCCGCTCGTCGAGGCGCAGGCGACGTCGGCGATCGGACGCAAGACGACGGCCAAGCACATGCACGTGCAGCTTGGCCGCGTCACCACGGTCACCCTCGACGACGTCGAGATCGCCAATGCGGACGGGTTCGATTCGGCAACCCCCTTCGCGCACGCGGTTGCGTTGTCCGTGCAGGCCGACGTGATGGCGTATATCCGCTCGCGTCAGATCGTGATCCCGCAAATCCAGGTCGATCATCCTGTAGTGGATGCGGAGCAGCGTGCCGATAAGACAGCAAACTGGCCGACCGGGTCCGGCAGCAGCGAACCAACCGGCAAGAAGGCGGACCCGAATAGTGGACCGAAGATCGGCGAACTGATCATCAACAATGGTCAGGCGCATGTGGTGCTCGCCCCGTTGAAGGCGAACTTCAACCTCGATGTCGCGACCAGGCAGGGCGATGCCGCTGCGCCAACGCCCGATAAGCAGACGGGACAAATCGTCGTCGGAGCAAAAGGGACCTACGCGGCGCAACCCATCACCGGCGAACTGGTTGCCGGTGCGCTGCTCTCGCTGCGGGACACTGCCCATCCGTATCCGATCGACCTGCATCTGGCGAACGGCCCGACCAAGGTGTCCCTGACGGGGACGGTCGAGAACCCGCTCAATTTCGCGGGCGCCAATCTACGGCTCGAGTTCACCGGTCCGAACATGGGGCTGTTGACGCCGTTGACGGGCGTGCCGATCCCGGAGACGCCGGCCTATTCGATCGCAGGCAAGGTGGATTACGAGGACAAGAAGGTGAAGTTCACCGGCTTCACCGGCCGGCTCGGCAACAGCGACCTGAACGGCGATATCTTCGTGGACCCGACCCAGGCCAAGCCGTTCGTGGAGGCCAACCTCAACTCGCGCCGGGTAGATCTGGCAGATCTCGGCGGGTTCATCGGTGAGACGCCCGGCCATAAGGGCGAGGCAGCCAGCACAACGACGAAGGCCGAACTCGCGAGCAAGGAAGCCAGCGACCGGGTGTTGCCGAACACGCCCATAAACATGCCCAAGATCGACGCGGCAAACGTGAAGCTGCGTTACAAGGGCGAGCACATCCTCGGGCGGTCGGTGCCGCTGGACAACATCGTCGCCGATATCGACATCACCAACGGGCGTATTCAGGTCCACCCGCTTTCGTTCGCTGTCGGCACCGGTGATATCAGCCTGGCAGCCGACCTTACGCCCAAGGGCCGGGATGTGGCGGCCGATATCGGCGTGCAGTTCCGCCGCGTCGACCTCGCGCGCCTGCTGTCGGCCACGCACTTGGTGGAAGGTGCGGGCACGATGAGCGGCAGCGCCAAATTGGTGTCGACGGGCGACTCGCTGGCGCAGTTGCTCGGCCGCGGTAATGGCGACCTGCGGCTTGGAATGTCGGGCGGCAACCTGAGTGCGCTCTTGGTGGACATCGCCGGGCTTGAGTTCGGCAATGCTCTACTCTCGGCGCTCGGTGTGCCGCAAAAGGCAAACCTGCAGTGTTTCGCCGCGGATTTTGGCCTGACCAACGGTCTGCTCGGCACGAAGACATTGATCCTGGATACGAGCGAGGCGCGGGTCCAAGGAACTGGCGACATCAATTTCGCAGACGAGACGATCGACTACAAGCTGAAGACGAATTCGAAGCATTTCAGCATTGGCACATTATCCACGCCGATCGACATCGATGGTCACCTAAAGTCGCCTTCGATCAGGCCGGAAGTCGGCCCGCTTGCCTTGAAGGGAGGTGCAGCGATCGGGTTGGGGATACTGTTCCCTCCGGCGGCGCTGCTGCCCACGATACAGCTCGGCACGGGCAACGACAACGCGTGTCAGGTTGCCGAAGCTCCCGCCGCCAGCAGCACGGCCGCGACGACGAAAGTCGCGGCGCCGACCCGCCGGGTGACACGCCGCCCGGAGCGGACGGCCCGCCAATAGGTAATCAACGCAGTCCGGCCACATCCAACGCCAGCAGCATACCCGCGACGTGCATCGACTGGCTTAGAAGACCGTTCCGGAGCCCGGCGAGGACGTTGGAAACCGGTAGGCAACGGACGACCAAACCCTCCTCACCGGCCTCAAGCTGGGGGTTCCCGACCCGGCGGCAGCCAGTCGCGAGAACGGTATGGTTGCGGTTCGGCTGGGTCGCCGGATTTGCGTAGAGGCTGGCGACGAGTTGGAAATCGTCGGCTGCGAAACCCGACTCCTCCCGTAGCTCGCGTTGCCCGGCCGCAATCACGTCAGCATCGCCCGCGTCCACCACGCCGCCGGGCGGTTCGAGGCTCGTGATACCGGCGCCATGCCGGTATTGTTCGACGAGCACGACATGCTGATCCTGAGTGATAGCGACCACGTGCACCCAGTCCGGGTAGCCAAGCACGTAGTATGGCGCGATCCGCACGCCGCCCGCCGTCTCGCAGTCATCCGCGCGCAGGTCGATCCAACGGTCCTGCAACAGGGTTCGGGACGACAGGGTTCGCCAGGGTAGGGCCATGCCCCCGGTTTACGCGCGATCGAGACCGTCCGGCTACCGTCCGGCCCTGTCACAACCCCGGCAGGCACCCGGCGAAGCTGCGGTCGGTGACGCCCTCCGCCGGCATGCTCACGCCGGCCGTTGCATCCACGAATGGACGGGACCGCTCCGAGATATTGACCGGGCCGGCGAACCATAGGCCGCAATGCGAGCGCACCGGGCCGCCGGACAGCGTCACCACGTTGCCCTGCATCGCGACGGGGCCGGTCGCGTCGTCCACGTTGATGCCGACCTGGGCGCGGGTGACGGTGTTGCCGGTGATCAGCCCGCCCGAGGTGGGGGACCGGTACCAGGCCCGCCCGCCGACACCAAGGCCGAAGCCGCAGCCGCGCGAGGGGCCGCAATCGATGGTGTTGCCGGTGATGATGGTGCCCGTGTAGTCGCCGCTGGTCAGCGGCCAGGCATGCACCAGCAACCCGGCGAAGGAGGCCGCGCCGGGCGTGTCGGTCGTCTCGATCCGGTTGTCCGCGACGCTGCATTGCTGGCAGCCGCCGAGCACCAACTGCACATCCGTGTTGTCGCGGAATATGTTGCCGCGGATCACGTCCCCCGCGCCCTCGATCACCGTCAACCCGTCCGCCCACATGGCCCGGCGGTCATGCGTGCCGTTGGCCTGCACGGTGTTGCCGGTGAAGTGCAGGCCACCCGCGCCTGCATCGACCTGGACAGCGGTGTAGCAGGCGACGTTGCCGATGAGGCTGTCGCGGACCGTGACGTTGGCGGCGGTGATGGCCAGCCCGCCCATCGATGGACGGCCGGGTCCGGCGCAGGCGCGGGAGTCGTCGCGCGCCGGGTCTGCCTTGCCGCCCTCGACGGCGATGTGGTCCAGCACGCTCCCGGGCCCGGCGACGGTGATCGCGCGTTCGGCCGGTCCGCCAGGATGGGCGATGCGTAACGCCAGCACGGCGCAACCGCCGGTCACGCAGTCCGGTGCGCCCGAGGTGGTCAGGGTGACCGGACGGCGCAGCACCAACGGGCGGGTGATGACGTAGCGGCCGGGCGCCAGTGCCAGCCGGCCGCCGCTCGGGACCTGGTCCAGGCAGGATTGCAAGCTGTCGCCGGTGATGGCCGCGCAAGCGGTTGCCGTTGCCGGGGCCGGGCCGGGGTAACGCACGGCGCAGGCGGTCAGCACGGCAAGCAGCGCCAGCCCCTGCAGAGCGAGCTGGCGCTTCAGCATCTCAATCGATCGACAGCGTACTCTTGCCGAGGTCGGGCCCAGCCTCGCCGACTTCGGTTGCCGCACCGTGTGACGGTTGCTTGTTGGCCGCGATCGCCTTGGTGATCACGGCCTCTGCGGCGGCCTTGTCGGCCCAGCCGGTCACTTTCACCCACTTGTTCGGCTCGAGGTCCTTGTAGCGGGTGAAGAAATGCTCGATCGCCTGGCGGGTGATCTCGGGCAGGTCCTCGATGGCGTGGACGGTCTTGAACAGCGGATGGACCTTGTCGTGCGGGACGCAGATGATCTTTTCGTCCTGCCCGCTCTCGTCCTCCATCTGCAGCATGCCGATCGGGCGGCAGCGGATGACGGCGCCGGGCACCACGGGCGCAGCCGGGGTCAGCACCAGAGCGTCCGCCGGGTCACCGTCGTCGGCGAGTGTGCCGGGGATGAAGCCGTAGGCGGCCGGGTAGGCCATGGGCGTGAACAGGAAGCGGTCGACGATGAGGGCGCCGCTGTCCTTGTCCACCTCGTATTTCACCGCCGAGCCCTGCGGGATCTCGATTACGACGTTGATGTCGTACGGCGGCTCTTTACCAGTAGAAAGCTTGCTGACGTCCATGGCGGTTTGATCCTTGGCAAGGTTTGGGCAGTGCTGCGGCGGACCCTATCCGCGCCCCCATACCTTGCCAAGCAGCGCAGGGCTGAGGCATGGAAAGGGCGCGTGTGCGCCTGTAGCTCAGTTGGTTAGAGCGGGCCGCTCATAACGGCTTGGTCGCGGGTTCAAGTCCTGCCGGGCGCATGCGTCGCGACCTACGGCGATTGGGCCGCCCTATTGATATGCGACACTGTGCGGGCGGGCCCTTACCCCGGCCCTCTCCCGTGAAGCACGGGGGAGGGAGAAGAGGCATGTAGTCCGGCCGTGGGCTTGGATCGATTGCTTGCGCTCGCAATATGCTGGCAGGGCGCGGGACAGCCGCGCTCAATCGGTTGCGGGGGATCGCCGCCGCTCTTAAACCATCGCATCCCGCCTGAAGGAGCCCGCCATGGCCGCCTACCAATATGCTTATGTCATGAAGGACCTCACCAAGGCCTATCCAGGCGGGCGAGAGGTGTTCAAGGGCATCACGCTCTCCTTCCTGCCCGGCGTGAAGATCGGCGTGCTCGGCGTCAACGGCGCGGGCAAGTCCACGCTGCTGAAAATCATGGCCGGGATCGAGACCGAGTATGGCGGCGAGGCCTGGGCCGCCGAGGGCGTGCGTGTCGGCTACCTGGCGCAGGAGCCGAAGCTCGATGCCGGCGACACGGTGGGCGAGAACGTGATGGCCGCGTTCGGCCCGCTGAAGGTCGCGATCGACCGGTTCAACGCGATCTCGAACGAGTTCGCCGGACCCATGGACGACGACAAGATGAACGCCCTGCTCGCCGAGCAGGCCGACCTCCAGGAGAAGATCGACGCCGAGGACGGCTGGGAGATCGACCGCAAGATCGACATCGCGCTCGACGCGCTCCGCTGCCCGCCGTCAGAGGCCAAGGTGAACATGCTCTCCGGCGGCGAGCGGAGGCGCGTGGCGCTGTGCCGGCTGCTGCTGGAAAAGCCCGACGTGCTGCTGCTCGACGAGCCCACCAACCATCTCGACGCGGAGTCGGTCGCCTGGCTCGAAAAGACCCTCAAGGACTACCAGGGCACCGTCATGGTGATCACCCATGACCGCTACTTCCTCGACAAGGTGACCAACTGGATCCTCGAGATCGAGCGCGGCCGCGGCTACCCGTTCGAGGGCAACT
>CAXTVQ010000008.1:0-39233 GCA_964247705.1 uncultured Acetobacteraceae bacterium
TTCTATGGAATGACCTGGCCTTGGGCGAACGGGCCATTCGGCCGACGCGGCGGGCATGTGCACGGCGCCCCAACCGGTTTGGCGACCCCCATCGGGCAGACCCGGCGGCGACCACCGTCCGGCGTGTCGAAGAACGCATCGCATCGGCTACCAGGCGGCCCGTATCCCTGGGCTTGCTGCGGCGGATAGCCCTGAGGCGGATAGCCCTGGGGTGGATAGCCTGGTTGCGGCTGATACCCAGGCTGCGGCTGGTAGCCGGGTTGCGGGGGCGGGTAACCCGGCTGCGGGTAGCCGGGTTGCTGGTCGGAACCTGGCTGCTGCGCATAGCCGGGAGGCGGGTAGCCGGGCTGCTGAGCATATCCGGGCTGTTGCGAGTCGTATTGCGCCTGCGCGGTACCCAGGCCGGCCGCGAGCAAGGCGGCAGTCAGAACCAGGCGTCGCAGCATTGTCGAGTCCCTTGGAAGAGTGTCATTCGATACGCGCCGGGACTGTGCCTGGTTTCAGGCCAAGCGTCTTCAGGCGGGTGTCTTCAGGCAGGTGTCTTCAGGCAGGCGTTGACCAGGGCGGCAAAGGCGCGGGCGCGATGGCTGGTGGCATGCTTCTCCGCCGGCAACATCTCACCGTAGCTCTGCTCGGCGCCTGACGGAACGAACATCGGATCATAGCCAAATCCCTTGTCGCCACGCGGCGGCCAGCAGGTTTCGCCATCGATCCGGCCCAGGAAGGTCGCTGTCTCCCCACCCGGCCACGCCAGGCAAAGCGCGCACACGAACCAAGCGGGGCTCGGCCCACCCGCCAGCTCGTTCACCCGCGCCATCGCGGCCGCAAAATCCTTTTCCGGTCCGGCCCAGCGCGCCGACAGCACGCCGGGTGCGCCGCCTAGCGCCGCCACGCAGAACCCCGAATCGTCGGCCAGCGCCGGCATGCCGCTCGCCTCGGCGCTCGCGACTGCCTTCAGCCGGGAATTGCCGGCAAAATCGGGCTCGGTCTCCTCCGGTTCCGGCAAGCCGAGCGACCCGGCGGACAGCACGGCCACGCCGAACGGGACCAGCAACGCCTCGATCTCCCGCAACTTGCCCGGGTTGTGGCTGGCCAGGACGAGGCGGCTACCGTGCTCGAGCCGCCTCACCGCAGCGCTGCACGTTGCAGGTCATACAACTGCGCTGTCCCGAGCCGGGCCAGGCGCATCAGTTCGGCAAACTGCGCGTCGCTGAACGGCGCCTTCTCCGCGGTGCCCTGGATCTCGACGATACCGCCCTCGGTCAGGACGAAGTTCGCGTCGGCCTCGGCGCCGGAGTCCTCTGCGTAATCCAGATCGAGCATGGGGGTGCCGGCGACCAGCCCGCAGGACACGGCGGCCACTTGGCCCAGCAGCGGCGACTGCGCGATCACCCGGTTCTCCACCAGGCGGTTCAGCGCCAGGCTGAGTGCCACCCAGGCCCCGGTGATCGAGGCGCAGCGCGTGCCGCCGTCAGCGTTCAGCACGTCGCAGTCGAGCGTAATGGTCATCTCGCCCAGTTTCTTGCGGTCCACGACGGCGCGCAGCGAGCGGCCGATCAGGCGCTGGATCTCCTGCGTGCGGCCAGACTGCTTGCCGCGGGCGGCTTCCCGGTCGCCGCGGGTGTGGGTGGCGCGGGGCAGCATGCCGTATTCGGCGGTGACCCAACCCTCGCCCTTGCCGCGCAGGAACCCTGGGACACGCCCTTCCACGCTGGCGGCGCAGAGCACTTCGGTGCCGCCCATGCGGATGACACAGGAACCTTCGGCATGGCGGGCGAAGCCGGTGGTGAAGCTGATGTCGCGAAGCGCGTCGGGTGCGCGGCCGGAGGGGCGCATGGAATGGGTCCTGTCTTGGTTGGGGTGGTTACACGCGATCGTCTCTCCCCACGTCGTGGGAGGGGTTACTTTTCTTCCGGGGTCAGCGTCACGACGACGTCTGCCGCGAGCCGGTGGGTCTCGGCCTGCTGCTCGAGCGATTTCGGGAAGCGTGAGCGTCCGGCCTGCACCAGGATCTGCTTGGCCTTACCCTCATGCCAGGCGCGCACCGCGTCCAGCGCCGCCTGCCACCCCCGTTCGAACTCGGTCATACGCCCTCTCTTCGGCCGGAAGCCACACTCTGGCCGCCATTGTCGGACCACCGACCGGATTTGACCACACGGGGACGCATTCCTAGCTTCTCATCCCACATGTCGACCGTGCCTTTTCCCCACGACCGCCCGCATCTACCCCCGGGACTGGACTCCCGCAGCGCCGCCGTGCTGCGGGAGATCGTGGAGCAGTTCGTGCAGACCGGTGAGCCGATGGGCAGCCGCACCCTGTCACGCCGGCTGACGATGCCGATGTCCCCCGCCACGATCCGCAACGTGATGGCGGATCTGACGGAGGCGGGGCTGCTGTTCGCCCCCCACACTTCGGCCGGCCGGCTTCCGACCGAGCGCGGGTTGCGCCTGTTCGTGGACGGGCTGCTGCAGTTCGGCGACCTCGGCGAGGACGAGCGCGAGCACATCAGCCGCGCGCTCGAGGCCCGTGGCCGCTCGCTGCAAGACACGCTGGCGGATGCGTCGTCCATGCTCTCCGGGCTGTCGGCGGCGGCTGGGCTGGTGCTGGCGCCGAAGAACGAGGGGGCGATCCGCCATATCGAGTTCGTGCCGCTCGGGCCGGGCCGCGCGCTGGTGATCCTGGTGGGGACGGACGGCCAGGTGGAGAACCGGGTGATCGAGACGCCGCCGGGTCTGCCGCCCTCCTCGCTGACGCACGCGGCCAACTACCTCAATGCCCGCCTGTCAGGCCGCTCGCTGGCGGAGCTGAGCACGATCGTGACCAAGGAGATGGCCGAGGACCGCAGCCAGTTGGACGCGCTGTCGGCCTCGGTGGTGGAGACGGGGCTCGCCACCTGGGCGACCGGCACGGCCGGGTTCGGTGGCAGCCTGATCGTGCGCGGGCAGGGCAAGCTTCTCGCAGACGTCACGGGGATCGAGCGGATCGGTGCTATCCAGGTGTTGTTCGACCGGTTGGAAACGCAGGATACGATGCTCAAGCTGCTGGAGTTGGCCGAGCAGTCGGACGGGGTGCGGATCTTCATCGGGGCCGAAAGCGGGTTGTTTGGGGCGGCCGGCATTTCGATGGTGGTGGCGCCGGCACGCAACGAGGCGGACAAGATCGTGGGGGCGATCGGGGTGATCGGGCCGACGCGGATCAATTACGGGCGGATCATTCCGGTGGTGGACTACACGGCGCGCGTTATCGGGCGGCTGCTGGGATGAGCGGTTTGTTTCGGGGCAGCTTGTTCAGCGGCGGGCGGCGTCCTAATTCTGCGACCATGAGCGAGACCGAACTGCCGCCCGAGATGGCGGACCCCATTTCCACCCCCGAGACCCCGGAAGACGTGATGTCGGCGGCCACCGCCCGCATTGCCGAGCTGGAGGCCGAGCGGGACGATTACCGCGACCGCTACATGCGGTCGGAGGCCGAGAACGCCAACGTGCGCGCCCGTGCCAAGCGCGACGTGGAGGACGCCCGCCAGTTCGCGGTGCAGAAATTCGCGCGTGACGTGGTGGAGGCGGCGGACAACCTGCGCCGTGGGCTGGACCAGTTGCCGGCGGCACAGCCCGGCGAGCCCGACATCGTGGGCAAGCTGCGGGACGGGTTCGAGGGCGTGGAGCGGTCGTTCCTGTCGCTGTTGGAGCGCAACGGGATCGCCAAGGTGGACCCGACGGGCAAGCCGTTCGACCCGAACCTGCATCAGGCGATGGCCGAGCAGCCGAGTTCGGAGCATGCGCCCGGGACGGTGATCCAGGCCTGGACGGCGGGCTGGACGCTGAACGGTCGGTTGCTGCGGCCGGCGATGGTGGTGGTTGCGAAGCCGGATGCGGGAACGGCGCCGGCTAGCGCGTAAGAGGGCCCTTTCGGCTTGCGGGAGGGTGGACTTGTTTTCGGATGGGGGGTGCGCGTGGCACCTCCCCCCGGCCTCCTCCCACGAGGGGAGGGGGAGTTTATACCGTCTCCAGCGGCAACGCTTGGATCGAACCCAGGTGGCGTTTGACGATCAGCACCGTTTCCGCGGCAAACGCCTTCAGGGCCGGATTTTCGCCCTGCTCCGCCTCTTTCGCGAACGCGGCTCCGTCTGCCTGATGGATTGCGTCCATCTCCTGCAGATACAAATTGTCGAACGCCTTGCCCGACAACCCGCGCAAACGATCCAGCCGCGCCGTAAAGTCGGCGTTTAGCGCGGTTGGAAGGGTGACGCCGACCGAACTGGCGATCGACCGCAGCTTGGCGCCGACCAGTTGGTGGTCGTGGACCTCGGTGACCCCTAGGTCGGTGATGTCCTGCCGAGCCGCCTTCCCGGAGGCGACCTTGCTGGCCTCGACCTCGTACATGCCGCCTTGCGACACCATGGCCATGAAGGTCCGGTCCGCGTCCGAGAGTGTGGGGGCGGCAGCGGCGCTGGCCACGAAACGGTTCAGCGTCGGTACGGCCAGGGCCGCGCCACAGAAACACAGGACGGATCGGCGTTGCATCGGGCGCACCTTGATAAGTTGGAGCGCCAAGCTCCACCCGTCCCGGCCCTTGTCAAATGACGATCCCGGTAAGGGTCAGACACCCAGCTTGGCGGCGAGCGCCGGCACGCGGCGGGGCCGGCGGCCGGGGGTCAGCCAGCGCTGCAGCCCGTCCAGATACAAATAGATCACCGGGGTGGTGTAGAGCGTCAGCACCTGGCTGAGCAGCAGCCCACCCACCATCGCCACGCCGAGCGGCTTGCGGAACTCGGACCCGGCGCCGCTGCCCAGCATCAGCGGCAAGCCCGTGAGCAAGGCCGCCACCGTGGTCATCAGGATCGGGCGGAAGCGCAATACGCAGGCCTGGCGGATCGCAGCCAGCGGCTCCTGCCCGTCCCGCCGTTCGGCTGCAACGGCGAAGTCCACCATCATGATGCCGTTCTTCTTCACGATGCCGATCAGCAGGATCACGCCCACGATCGCGATCACCGACAAATCGTAGTGGAACAACACGAGCAGCAGCAGCGCTCCCAGCCCGGCGGACGGCAGCGTGGAGAGGATCGTCAGCGGCAGGATGTAGCTCTCGTACAGGATGCCGAGCACGATGTAGACGCACACCAGGGCCGCCGCGATCAGGTACGGCTCGGACGCTAGCGAGCTCTGGAACGCCTGCGCCGTGCCCTGGAACGAGCGCTGCAGCGTGTCCGGCAGGTGCAAGCCGGCCTCCGCCTTGGCGATGGCGGCCACGGCGTCGCCGATCGCGGCACCCGGGGCCAGGTTGAAGGAGATCGTGACCGCCGGGAACTGGCTCTGGTGGTTGATCGCCAACGGCTGCACGGGGCCGGTGTCCCAGTGGACGAAGGTGGACAGCGGCACGGCCTGCCCGCCGGCCGAGCGGACATACAGGCGGCCGAGGGTCGCCGGGTCGCCGGCCAGCTCGGGCGGGACCTGCATCACCACCCAGTAGGAGTTGGCCTGGGTGAAATACTGCACGACCTCGCGCTCGCCGAACGCGTCGTAGAGGGTGTCGTCGATCTGCTGCGGCTGGATGCCGAACCGGCCGGCGATGTCACGGTCGTAGACCAGGGTCGCGGCGCGGCCGGAGGTCTGCTGGTCGGTGGCGACGCTGCTGAGTTGCGGCAGGTGCTGCAGCGCCGTGAGCACACGCGGGGCCCAGTGGTTCAGCTCGTCGCTATCCACGTCCTGCAGCGTGTATTGATACATCGTGCGCGCGTTGCGGGCGCCGATCACGATGTCCACCTGCGGCTGCATGAACACCCGCACGCCCTCCACGGCGGCGAAGCGCGTCTGCAGCCGGGCGATTACCTGGGTGATGGTGCTGGTGCGCCGGGACCAGGGTTTCAGGTTCACGATCAGGCGGCCGTTGTTGCCGGTGATGCCGAGGCTGGTGCCGATCGCGCCGTTGGTGGTGGTCACGTCCGGATCCTGCCGCACGGCGTCCTGCACCCGCTCCATCGCGGCCGACATCTGCTGGAACGAGACGTCCTGCGCCGCCTCCACCACGCATTGGATGATCCCCGTATCTTGCACCGGGAAGAAGCCCTTGGGGATCACGACGAACAACCAGCCGGCGAGGGTCACGCAGAGCAGGAATACGCCGAGCGTGACCGCCCGGAGCCGCAATGCCACGTCCAGCGTGCGGGCGTAACCGCGGGACAGCGCCTCGAAGCCGCGCTCGATCAGGCGGTAGAGCCGGCCGTGCTCGTGCGTGCGGCGGAGGAAGCGGGCGCAGAGCATCGGGGTCAAGGTGAGCGAGACGATGGCCGAGAGCAGCACGGCGCCGCACACCACCACGGCGAACTCGCGGAACAAGCGGCCGACGATGCCGCCCATCAGCAGGATCGGGATGAACACGGCGACCAGGGAGATGCTGATCGAGACGATGGTGAAGCCGATCTCGCCGGAGCCCTTCAGCGCGGCTTCGAGCGCGTTCATGCCGTCTTCCACGTGGCGGTAGATGTTCTCCAGCATGACGATGGCGTCGTCGATCACGAAGCCGACCGCGATGGTCAGGCCCATCAGGGAGAGGTTGTCCAGGCTGTAGCCCAGCACGAACATCAGCCCGAGGCAGCCGACGAGCGAGAGCGGCACGGCGAGACTCGGGATCACGGTCGCCCAGACGTCGCGCAGGAACAGGAACACGACGGCCACGACCAGCGTCACCGAGAGGCCGAGGGTGAACTTCACGTCGGCGATCGAGGCCAGGATGGTGGGGGTGCGGTCCTGGATCACCTGCACATGCAGGGCGCTGGTAAGGGACGCCTCCATCCGGGGCAGCTCCGCCTTCACGCGCTGCACCGCCGCGACCAGGTTGGCGCCCGGCTGCTTCAGCACGGCGAGCTGCACGCCGCGGCGGCCGTTCTGCCAGCCGGCGACGTAGCGGCTCTGCGGGCCGAGGGTCACCTGGCCGACGTCGGCCAGCCGCACGGGCGCGCCGTTGCGCCACGCGACGATCGTCTGGCCAAGGCGGGCCGGGTCCGTCACCTGGTCGTTGGCGTAGACGGTGATGGCGCTGCCGGCGCCTTCCAGCACGCCTTTCGGGCCGTTCGCGGTGGCGGTGGCGAGCACCTGACGCACGTCCTCGAGCGTTAGGCCGGTGTTGGCGAGGCGCGCCGGGTCGATGTCCACGCGCAGGGCGGGCTTCTGCTGGCCGGTCACCTGGACCTGGGCCACGCCGCCGATCTGGGTGATCTGCTGCGCCAGGACCGTTTCGGCCAGGTCGTCCACGGTGGTGAGCGGCAGGGTGTCGGACTGGACGGCGATGATCATGATCGGCGCGTCCGCCGGGTTCACCTTGCGGTATGTGGGCGGCGACGGCATGGCCTTGGGCAGCGAGCCCTGCGCCGCGTTGATCGCCGCCTGCACATCGGCGGCGGCGGCGTCGATGTTGCGGCTGAGGTCGAACTGCAGCGTGATCTGCGTGGTGCCGATCACGCTGCTGGAGGTGATCTGGCTGACGGCGTTGATCTGGGCGAACTGTTGTTCGAGCGGTTCGGCGACGGTGGCGGCCATCGTTTCGGGGCTGGCGCCGGGGAAGTTGGCGGTGACGGTGATGGTGGGGAAGTCCACCGTCGGCAGCGGGGCCTGCGGCAGGAAGGGGTAGGC
Organism: uncultured Acetobacteraceae bacterium; assembly: GCA_964247705.1. Classification (GTDB taxonomy): domain Bacteria; phylum Pseudomonadota; class Alphaproteobacteria; order Acetobacterales; family Acetobacteraceae; genus LMUY01. Next base: position 7,626 of record CAXTVQ010000008.1, read on the forward strand.
AGCGAGCCCGGCGAGGAAGATCGCCAGCATGAGCAGCGAGGTTGCGACCGGGCGGCGGATGAACGGGGCCGAGACGTTCATGACGGCCGGACGATCGGCATGGCGGGCGCCTTGGTTGGTTTCCGCGCCGAGTGTAGCCTCGCCAGCCCTGGGATCGGGATCGGCTCCCGTCGTGCCGCCTTCACGTTTGTGTAAGGTTTGTGCGGCAGTTTTCGGTGGCCGGCACTGCGCCGGAAGCGCGGCGGAAAGGCCAAGCCGTTGCAAAAACACCGCCCACCCACTTGCTTCACCCCACCCGGCTCAATACATCGCCGTTCACACCACATCCCAAGGGTCTCGCGCGGTGCTTCGGGCCGCCCTGGACCGCTGAAATGGAGTTTTGAATGAGCAAGGTCATCGGCATCGACCTGGGCACGACCAATTCGTGCGTCGCGATCATGGAGGGCAAGGATGTCCGCGTGATCGAGAACAGCGAGGGCGCCCGCACCACCCCGTCCATGGTTGCCTTCTCCGATAGCGGGGAGCGGCTCGTCGGCCAGAGCGCCAAGCGCCAGGCTGTGACCAACCCGACCAACACGCTGTTCGCGGTGAAGCGCCTGATCGGGCGCCGGTTCGATGATCCGTTGGTCGGCAAGGACAAGGGGCTGGTGCCGTTCGGCATCGTTAAGGGCGACAACGGCGATGCCTGGGTCGAGGCGCGCGGCGAGAAGTATGCGCCGGGCCAGATCAGCGCGTTCATCCTCGGCAAGATGAAGGAGACGGCGGAGGCCTATCTCGGCGAGAAGGTCGACCAGGCCGTGATCACCGTGCCGGCGTACTTCAATGACGCGCAGCGGCAGGCCACCAAGGACGCCGGGCGGATCGCCGGGCTGGACGTGCTGCGCATCATCAACGAGCCGACGGCGGCGGCCCTCGCCTATGGCATGGACAAGAAGAACCACGGCACGATCGCCGTGTACGACCTCGGCGGCGGCACGTTCGACATTTCCGTGCTCGAAATCGGCGACGGCGTGTTCGAGGTGAAGTCCACCAACGGCGACACGTTCCTCGGCGGCGAGGATTTCGACAGCCGGGTGATCGACTACCTGGCGGACGAGTTCAAGCGCGACCAGGGCATCAACCTGCGCACCGACAAGCTTGCTTTGCAGCGGCTGAAGGAAGCGGCGGAGAAGGCCAAGATCGAGCTGTCGTCCAGCAAGGAGACGGAGATCAACCTGCCGTTCATCACGGCGGACGCCTCGGGCCCGAAGCACCTGGTGATGAAGCTGACCCGGGCAAAGCTCGAGAGTCTGGTGGACGACCTCATCCAGCGCACGCTCGGCCCATGCCGCGCGGCGCTGAAGGATGCGGGCGTGAATGCCAGCGAGATCGAGGACGTGATCCTGGTCGGCGGCATGACCCGCATGCCCAAGGTCATCGAGGCGGTGAAGCAGTTCTTCGGACGTGAGCCGGCCCGCAACGTGAACCCAGACGAGGTCGTGGCGATCGGCGCCGCGGTCCAGGGCGCGGTGCTGAAGGGCGACGTCAAGGACGTGCTGCTGCTGGATGTGACGCCGCTGTCACTTGGCATCGAGACGCTGGGTGGCGTGTTCACACGCCTGATCGACCGCAACACCACGATCCCGACCAAGAAGAGCCAGACTTTCTCCACCGCAGATGACAACCAGAGCGCGGTGACGATCAAGGTCAGCCAGGGCGAGCGGGAGATGGCAGCCGATAACAAGATGCTCGGGCAGTTCGACCTGCAGGGCATCCCACCGGCGCCGCGCGGCGTGCCGCAGATCGAGGTCACGTTCGACATCGACGCGAACGGCATCGTAAGCGTGTCCGCCAAGGACAAGGCTACAGGCAAGGAGCAGCAGATCCGCATCCAGGCCAGCGGCGGGCTGTCGGAAGCCGACATCCAGCAGATGGTGCGCGAGGCCGAGTCGAATGCCGACGCCGACAAGGCGCGGCGTGAGCAGGTCGAGGCGAAGAACCAGCTCGAGGCGACGGTTCACTCGGTGGAAAAGAACCTGTCCGAGCACGGGGAGAAGCTACCGGCGCAGGATAAGGGCGAAGCCGAGGCTGCGGTGGCTGCCGCGAAGTCCGCCATGGACAGTGGCGACACGGCGGCGATCAAGTCGGCGTCCGACCGGTTGACGCAGGCGGCGATGAAGATCGGCGAGGCCGTCTATAAGGCACAGTCCGAGCAGCCGGCGCCGGAAGCCGAGGCGGCGGGCGGCAAGCCCGGCGAGAAGGTGGTGGACGCCGAGTTCGAGGAAGTGAACGACCACAAGAAGTCCGCCTGAGTGCACATGGCCGGGGCCGGTTCGCACGCTGTCCCTGGCCAGTGCGCCTCTGATACGATCAGAGGGGTCTGGGGCCTCCGTGCCCCAGCGGGGTCGAGGGGCAGTGCTCCTCGCCTTTGTTAATCGGGGTTCGACGTGGCCAAGCAAGACTATTACTCACTGCTAGAAGTCCCCAAGGAAGCCTCCGCCGACGATCTCAAACGGGCATATCGCAAGCTTGCGATGAAGCACCACCCTGACCGCAATCCCGGCGACAAGGCGGCCGAGGCCAAGTTCAAGGAAGTCAGCGAGGCTTACGAAGTCCTCAAGGACGAGCAGAAGCGGGCCGCTTACGACCGGTTTGGCCACGCGGCGTTCGAGAACGGCGGTGGCGCTGGAGGCTTCGCCGGTGGTTTCCAAGAGGGCGGACTGGGCGACATCTTCGACCAGATGTTCGGCGAGTTCATGGGCGGCCGCCGTGGAGCCGGCGGTGCCCGCACCCGTGCCGGGTCGGATCTACGAGCCCAGGTAGAGATCGATTTGGCGGACGCGTTCGGCGGTACCAAGGTCGATTTGCGGGTGCCCAGCCGGGTAGCGTGCGATGCGTGCAACGGAACAGGATCGGCCAACAAGCAGGCCGAGCGTGACACCTGTACGACTTGCGGCGGATCGGGCAAAGTGCGCGCCCAGCAAGGGTTCTTCTTGGTGGAACGGACTTGCCCCACCTGTAGCGGCATGGGCCGGGTAGTGCGTAATCCATGCCGGGTGTGCAGCGGCGTCGGCACTGTGCCCCGCGAGCGGACGCTCTCGGTGGCGATCCCGGCCGGGGTGGAGGATGGCGTGCGCATCCGGTTGCAAGGCGAGGGTGAGGCGGGTGCCTCAGGGGCGCCGGCAGGTGACCTGTATGTCCACGTCGCAATCCGGCCACACGACATCTTTCAGCGGGATGGCGCGAATATCTACTGCCGGGTGCCGTTGCGGATGACGCAAGCGGCGCTTGGTGGGGACGTGGAAGTGCCGGTGATCGACGGTTCGCGCGCGAAGGTGAAGGTCACGCCAGGGACGCAGACCGGGGATCAATTCCGGCTACGGGGCAAGGGTTTTTCCGTGCTGCGCAGCGCGGCGCGGGGTGACATGTATGTGCAGGTCGCCGTCGAAACGCCGCAACAGCTCACCAAGCGTCAGCGCGAGTTGCTCGAGGAGTTCGAGAGCGAGGCCGAGCGCCACAAGAGCGGCAGTCCGGAGAGCGAGGGGTTCTTCGCCAAGATGGCTGCCTTCTTCGACGGCCGGGCCTGAGCCGCGGAACCGTGACGGGCGAAGGGCGTATGGGTTGACGACCGCGACGGCTTCCCCCCAAGACGCCGCGGCGAACGTGACGGCGGCATGGCTCCGGTGGTTGTCCCCCCCCTCCACTGTCGTAGCTGTGCCGCCGAAACTTTCCCGATCGTGAGCGGCCCGCGGATCGCAATTTCCGGGCTATCTGGGCGTATGGGCACCTTGCTGGCCGAGGAGGTCCAGCGCCGAGGTCTGGCGTTCGTGGGCGGTTCGTCCCGGTCCGGCCAGGCAATCGAGGCGTTGTTGGGGAACACGGACGTCGTAATCGATTTCACGCACGCTGACAGTGCCGGCCGTCATGCTACGGTTCTGGCGCAAGCGGGTGTGGGCTGGGTGTTGGGCACATCCGGCCTGAGCGTGGCTGGCGAGGACGCCGTCCGTCAGGCGGCTGAATCGATACCGGTCGTGTATGCGCCGAATTATGCACCTGGCGTCAATCTCGTACTTGCCTTGGCGGAGCGGATGGCCGCGGCTTTGCCGGGGGACCGGTATGATGCCGAGATCGTCGAGATGCACCACCGGCAGAAGGTAGACGCGCCCTCCGGGACCGCGATCGGCCTGGGCCGGGCCGTTGCGCGCGGCCGGGGTGTTGAACTGGCCGACGTGATGCTCAGTGGGCGCGACGGCCATACCGGTCCACGCCCCGAGGGAGCCATCGGGTTCGCGGCGCTACGGGGCGGCCAGGTGGTCGGGGAGCACACCCTGCTGTTTGCGGCGGGTGACGAGCATATCGCGCTTACGCACCGGGCGTTCGACCGGCGGGCGTTTGCGGTCGGGGCCGTGCAGGCAGCGTGCTGGGTAGCGGGGCGGACACCTGGGCTCTACGACATGAGGGATGTGCTTGGGATGCGTTAGACGCTGAGGAAGCGGACGGTCCGGCCCTCCAACACGGCACAGGTGAGTGCCCCTCCCTTTACCGCTCCCGTGTCGATCCCGATGCGGTGCGCCGCAACAGTCGGCCGTGCTTCCGGCGTGTGGCCGTGGACGATGGCGAGGGCCGTCTGTTCCGGTAGATACGGGCCGTGCCAATCCAGGAAGCCTTCCCGGATCCAAAGCAGGTCCTCCTCGGTCTGCCGATCCAGCCGAACACCGGGCCGCACGCCCGCATGCACGAACAGATAGCCATCGGCTTGGTGGCGAAGCGGCAACCCGTCGAGAAAGGCCCAGTCCTCCTCCGGTATCGCCGCCCGCCATTCCGTCACTGGGTGCCTGGCCAAGACGCCCCAGCTTCGAAGCGTCGTCTCGCCATTGTTATCCAGCCAGTGGCCGATCTTGGCGGGGTCGCCGGTCAGTGCGTCCAGCATCATCTGCTCGTGGTTGCCGCGCAGATTGACCGTCGGCACGCCGGGCAGCACCGGCCCTTGCCTGAGCATGCGCACCACTTCGGCGGAGTCGGGCCCGCGGTCGACATAGTCGCCGACATGCACCAGCAGCGGCTGCCGGACCGGGTCGGAACTGAGGTCCGCGGCGATCACGCGATGCAGTTCGGCCAGGCGCCCGGCGCAGCCGTGCACGTCGCCGATCGCATAGACCCGTCCGCCGGGTGCGACCCATCCGGGGGCCGACCGTCTTAACTGTCTTTTCACCATCGGCAGTCATCCTAGCCTCACCGGAGCAGAGGGGGCGAGGGCATCGTGGCCGGTGAACGAGAAGCGGGGCGGGGCGGGAGTCGGGTGTTCCTCTCGGGGTTGGCATCGCTGGAAACCCCGGCGGAACGGGCGTTGGACCGGGTGTTGCGCTCGGGCCATCCGGCGTCCGTATTGCGCCTGCATCTTTCGCGGCTGCGCCCGGCTGGGCTGCGTCCATACCACGGCCGGGTCGCGCGCTGCCTGTTCGACGATGCGGTCCAGCATGGCGGTGGACAGGTTTTCGCTTGCCGCAACGGCGACCTCGTCCTGATTGCGGGGGCGGAGCCGGTCGCCTCACTTGGCGCCGTGCTGCTGCGGCTGTTCCGCGCCGAGGCTCCCGGTGACCGGCAACTACTCGGGATCTGGACGCTACCGGCCGACGAAGCCGCGGTCCGCACGGAGTTTGCCGCTTCCAACGAGGACGGCCCCGCCACCTTGGATGACCAACCGGTGCCGCTCGGTGCGATCGCCGCGATCGGCACGCTGCTGGCGTCCACGGCCCACAGCGCGTTCGTCCGAAGGCAGATCGCGGTCCGCATCACCGCGAGCCGGATCACCGCCGTGTTCCAGGAGTTGAGCGTCTCGTTTCCAGCAATCGAGGCGCGGATCGGGATACAGATGGCGCCGAGTGCCGACCCTTACCTCCACCGGTACGTCACCGGCCAGCTTGACACGCAGATACTGGCGTCTCTTGCCGGGACTGCGCTCTTCGATGCGCCGGCTCTCAACCTCAACCTGCCGCTCTCATCGGTTGGCACGGCAGCGTTCGCGATAGTCCGAGACGCCGCACGCCGAGCCGGCTTCCTGCTAGGGGTCGAAATCGCGGTTGCCGACGCCTTGGCGGATCTGCCGCTGTTCCAGAAGACCAGGGCGGAGTTGCAGGGTGACGGCTGCACAGTGTTGCTGGACGGGATCGATCATCAGATGCTGCTGCACTGCGACCCGGCGGCGCTGCAGCCCGACATGATGAAATTGGACTGGTCCCCCCTGCTCGCGACGCTTCCGGGCCGTGAGCAGCGCCGGATGCGGCGCGCCATCGACACGCTCGGGCCCGAGCGGGTGGTGATTAGCCGGGCGGAGACGGAAGCGGCGTTGGTCTGGGGCCTTGGCCAGGGCATCGCATGCTTTCAGGGCCGGCATGTGGATCTCATGCTCGCGGCCGACCGGCTCCGGGGTTGCGCGCATTCCGCCGGCTGCACCTTGCGCCAATGCATCGATCGGGCGGCCGCCAGCGACGGCGAGGGACGCCAGGGCTGCCTCGACCCTGGCCTGCTGGATGGGCGGCTGCATTGGCGCGGCAGCGTTTCGACTGGGCTCGCGCCGTGAGCCAGGAAGGGTTCGACCGGCTGGCTTCCCTGGTTGCGAACTGCGCCACGGCCGGCATCGCGCGGCAGGCGTTGTTGTTGCGGGTCGACCGGCTGCCGATCTCACTGACACGGCCCCACCACGTCCGGCTCGCCGAAGCGGCGCTGGCGCCGATGCTGCGGTTGCCGCGCGCCGAGCTGTTCCATCTACCCGGCCCGAGCCTGGCCGTGGTCTGGCGCGGTGAGGCGGACATGGCATTGCTGGACGTGATCGACGCGTTGGAACACCTCCTGACAGATCCGGCGACTGGCACGCCATCGCTGGCAGGCCTGATTGCCTTGTATGACTTGCCGGATACCGGGGATCTGCTGCTTGAGACGTTCGCGCGCGAGATGCGTCAGGCGGTAGAGGCGGTCGTTCCAGGGACGCCACCGATCGCCTTGGATCTTCCGGTTCTAACGCTTTTGGAAGGCTGCCTCGCCCAGGCGGACATAGCCCGGTTTGCCCGGCGGCAGTCGGTGTGGCGGATCGATGGCGGCCGCTCGGCCCTTGCCTGGGAGGAACGCTCGCTTTCCATCCTGGAACTGACGAACGAGTTGGCGCCGGGTTACGACCTGGAGGCGGAGCCGTGGCTGTTCCGGCGGCTGACCCGCACGCTGGACCGGCGGCTGCTGGCCTTGCTGGCGAGCCCGGGCGAGTTGGCGGCGGCGGGGCCGTTCGCGATGGATCTCAACATCGGCAGCCTGCTCGGGCCCGACTTCCTCCGCTTCGATGCGGCTTTGCCGGCGCCGCTGCGGGGCCGGGTTATCCTGGCGCTGACCCCTACGGACGTGGTGTCGGACGCACGGTGCTTCCCGTTTGCGGCCGGGTTCGCCCGTGCACGCGGCTACCGGGTCATGCTACGGGCCCGTTCGGTCGATCTGTTCCGGGTGCTGGCCCCGGCGGTTGCGGAGTTCGACCACGTGACCCTGCCCTGGACTGGAACATTGCCTGGGGAAGCCGCAGCGCTATTCGGCGAACTTGCCATCGAGCAGATCGTACTGACTGGCTGCGACAGTGCGGACGCTATCGCTTGGGGCCTGGCAAACGGGATGCATCTGTTTACCGGCCGGGCCGCGAGCGAGGCAGCCCTGGCGTGAGCCGCGGGCGGACCTTGTTGATCGCGCAGCCCGGGCCTAATGCCTGCCGCATGGATGCGATCCGGGTCGAGGGTTTGACGAAACGCTACGGCTCGGTGACGGCGGTAGACGGATTGTCGTTCAGCGTTGCGCCCGGCCACACGATCGGGCTGCTCGGCGGCAACGGAGCCGGCAAGACGACGACGATCTCGATGCTGCTCGGCCTGCTGATCCCGTCCGCCGGTTCGATCACCGTGCTGGGCCGGGACATGGCGCGGGAGAGGTTCTCGGCGCTGGCCCGGATGAATTTTTCCTCGCCCTACGTGGCCCTGCCCGCCCGGCTGTCCGTGGCGGAGAACCTGCGGATGTACGGCCACCTCTATAGTGTGCCAAAGCTCGAGCGGCGTATCGTGGAACTGGCCGAGGAGCTGGAGCTTAGCCCGTTCCTGCACCGCCCCGCCGGGCAACTCTCCGCCGGGCAGAAGACGCGGGTGGCGTTGGCCAAGTCCCTGATCAACAAGCCGGACGTGCTTCTGCTGGACGAGCCGACCGCCAGCCTGGACCCGGATACAGGCGATTGGGTGCGCAGTTGGCTGGAGCGGTATCAGGCCGAGAGCGGCTGCACCATCCTGCTGGCCAGCCACAACATGGCGGAGGTGGAACGGCTCTGCTCGGACGTGCTGATGCTGAAACAAGGCCGGGCGGTGGACCGCGGCACGCCGGCGGAGCTGCTGACCCGTTATGGCCGCGGTGACCTGGAGGCGGTGTTCCTGGATATCGCGCGGGACCGCAAGCGCGCGGCATGAACGGATCGGCTCGCCGGATCTGGGGGTTGGTCTACCGGCATCTGGCGCTGTATCGCCGGTCTTGGCCGCGGTTGCTGGAATTGGCATATTGGCCGGCGCTGCAGATGCTGATCTGGGGTTTCACCGCCTCGTTCATCGCCGGGCGGGCCAACGCCCCCGTGGCAGTCGCGGCGGGCGCGTTGCTGGGGGGCGTGCTGCTGTGGGAGGTGGCGCTGCGCAGCCAGATGGGGGTTGCGATCTCCTTCCTCGAGGAAATCTGGTCGCGCAACCTGGCGCATGTGTTCGTGAGCCCGCTGCGGCCATGGGAGATGCTGGCGGCGCTGGTCTCGGTCTCGGCGATGCGGATGGTCACCGGGGTGTTGCCAGCGATCCTGCTCGCCTGGCTACTGTATGCGTTCAACCTGTTCGCGCTTGGCCCCGTGGTGGTGCTGTTCTTCGCCAACCTCATGATCATGGGGTGGTGGGTGTCGCTGTTCGTGCTGTCGCTGATCCTGCGGCACGGCGCGGGGGCGGAAGCGCTGGCGTGGTCGGTGCTGTTCGGGCTGACGCCGTTTTCTGCCGTGTTCTACCCGGTTTCGGTGCTGCCGGCGGTGGTGCGGCCAATTGCGTTGTTGCTGCCGTCCTCGCACGTGTTCGAGGGCATGCGCGCGGCGCTGGCGGACGGCGTGGTGCGGTGGGACCATCTCGCTTGGGCCTTCGGGCTGAACGCCGTGTGGATGGCGGGAGCGCTCTGGGTGTTCGCGGGGCAGTTCCGCCACGCCCGCGAAGGCGGCGCGCTGCTGAATATCGGAGAATAGCTTGTGGGGAGTAGCTTGGACCCAACCCGTTTCTGGATGATCCGCCACGCGCTGGTGGAGGAGAACGCCCGCGCGATGCTGTACGGGACGATGGACGTGCCGCTTTGCCCGGAGGCGCTGGTGGCGGACGTGCCGATGTATCGCGCGTTGGCCGCGATGTTGCCGCGCCCGGCGGCTTGGGTCGTGACGCCGCTGTCCCGGACGGCCCTGACGGCCGAGGCGCTTTTCCGCGCCGGCTATCCTGCACAGATGCCGGCCGTCGAGCCGGAGCTGATCGAGCAGGACCTCGGCGAGTGGCACGGCCTGGCGCACGCGGAACTACCGCCGAAGCTGCGCGTGCCGCCGCATGCGTTCTGGCCGCTGGGAGGCGAGGAGGTCCCACCTGGGGGCGAAAGCATGGTGGACGTGATCGCCCGGGTCGGCCGGGCGATGGAGCGGCTGGCTTGCGCCCATGCCGGACAGGATGTCGTGGTGGTCAGCCATGGCGGCGCGATCCGGGCGGCGGTGGCGCATGCAATCGGGATTGGGGCGGACAACGCGCTGCATCTCTCGGTGCAGAACGTGTCGCTGACGCGGCTGGAGCGGCAGGAGGCTGGGTGGCGGGTGGTATGCGTGAACCAAGTTTGCGAGGCGGCGCGGACCAACTGAGGACGCGCTAAACTGGCTCGAGGCCTGGAGTCGCGTTGCCGATACGATCGGTGCCGCGATGGGCCAGGGTGGAGTTAGAACGCTGGTGTCGACGCTGAGCGCTTACATTGCCGGGCCGGACGTGTTCTTTCCCGACCCGGTGGCCCATGCGGTGCGCAAGGCCGCGATCTGCGAGCGGAACGGCATTGTTGCCCGGTCGCCGATCGAGAACGGGGTTGATCTGTCTGCGCCGGATGCGTCGAGGCGGATCTACGAGGCGAACCGCACGCTGATGCTGGCCTCGGACATCATCATCGCGAACCTGACACCGTTCCGCGGACCGTCCGCCGATGATGGGACGGCGTTCGAAGTCGGCTTCTTCGACGCGCTGGGCCGGCCCTGCTTCGCTTACAGCAACGCGGCGGACGAACTCGCCGAGCGTACGCGCAGGTTCCTGCCCTTCCACCCGGACCCGGGTCCGTTCGAGGTCGAGGCGTTCGGGCTGCCCTGCAACCTCATGCTGCCGCATGCCGTGCTGGGCCGCGGCGGCCTGCCGATGTTCACGCCGGCCGACGGACGAAGCCGGCCGTTCGACGATCTCGAAATCTTCGAGCGGCTGGTCGCGGCGGTTGCCGTGCATCACGCAGCGGGACTCGTGCGGTAGGGCGGATTATGGGTTGCGCCGCGGGTCGTGCCGAAGCGCCACCAGGGCGATGGCTGCGATGAGCGGCCCGGCGGCCAGGCTGAACAACGCGGCGCTGGTGTTGTCCGTCACGTCCTTCACCAGCCCGTAGCTCCACGGACCGAACCAGCCGCCGAGATTGCCGAGCGAGTTGACCATCGCGAGGCCGCCCGCCGCCGCACTGCCGCTCAGCAGGGAGGACGGGATGGACCAGAAGCAGGGCGCCACGGATTGGTTGCCCATGATGGTGATGCAGAGCGCCACCATCATCCAGACCGGGTGTCCGCTGCCGATCGCCGTGCAGGCGACGAGCCCGGCGGCAACGAGCAGCAGCGCACCGGCGGCGTGCCAGGTGCGCTCGCCGGTGCGGTCCGAGTGGTAGCCCCAGAGGATCATCGCGCCGAAACCGAACAGCGCGGGGATCGCGCTCACCACGCCGATCCAGGATTGCGTCACGCCGAGCCCCTTGACAATCAGCGGCATGAAGAACCCGAGGCCATACCCGGCGACCTGATGGCCGAACTCCACCAGGGTCAGAAGCCACATCACCCCGCTGCCGAACACCTGCATCAGCGAGTGCGTGTGGCGCAACGCCCGCCCTGCCCGCTCCTCGGCGAGGCGTGCGGTCAGCCACGCCTTCTGCCCGGGCGCCAGCCAGCGCGCGTCGGCCGGCCGGTCGGTGAGCAGGAACCAGATGATGACGCAGGTGACGACCGACGGGAGAGCCTCGACGATGAACAGCCACTGCCAGCCGGCAAGCCCGAGCAGGCCGTTCAATTCGAGCAGCAAGCCGCTGATCGGCGGGCCGAGAATGCCGGCCATCACGCCGGCGGCCATGAACAGCGCCACCGTGCGGCTGCGGTAGCGGGCGGGAAACCACCAGGTGATGTAGAGCAGCACCCCGGGGAAGAACCCGGCTTCGGCCACGCCGAGCAGGAAGCGGATGGCGTAGAAGCTCGGCGCGTTCCAGGTGAATGCGGTCAGGCCGGAGATGATGCCCCAGGTGACCAAGATGCGGGACAGCCAGCGGCGGGCGCCGGTGCGGTCGAGCACGAGGTTGCTCGGGATTTCGGCGAGCAGGTAGCCGAGGAAGAACACGCCGGCGCCGAAGCCGAACTGCGTGTTGGAGAAGCCGAGCGCCGGGCTCATCTGCGTCGCCGCCATGCCGATGTTCGAGCGGTCCAGGCTGGCGCAGAAGTAGCCGAGCGCCAGCACGGGCAGCAGGCGCAGCGTCACCCTGCGCATCGTCTCGTGTTCGAGAGGGTCCGTCGCGCCCACGGCGACCTGGACCGGAGCCGCCATCTCGGTTGCTGCCATTGTCGTTCCCCCCGGTTTCAGGCTTAGGCGACGTCGATGCGCCGGCGTTCGACCTCCGCGTCGTTGAAATGCAGGCCGAGGCCGGGTGCGTCCGGCAGGTGGAACAGGCCATCCACCGGGCGGGGCGGATTGTGGAACACCGCATGGCGGCGTGGCGACGGGTCATCCAGTTCGCAGGGTTTGGTCGCGTGCGGCTGAGTCGCGGACAGATGGAGATTGGCCATGTGGCCGATGGTGGGCTGCGTCTGATGCGGCACGAGTTCCACGCCGTAGGCCTCGCACAGGGCGGCGCAGCGCTGCAGGCCGGTGATGCCGCCCATCTTCACGATGTCCGGCTGCACCATGCGCACGCCGGCGTCGATCAGGTCGGCGACGGCGGCGAGCGTGTAGCTCTGCTCGCCGGCGGAGACGGTGATGTCGAGCTTGCGGGCGACCTCGCCCATGGCTTTCGGATGGTAGTGCTGCACCGGCTCCTCGAACCACCAGTAGCCCAGCTCCTCCAGCGCGCGGCCGACGCGGATGGCGCCGCCGGTGGAGAGGCCATTGTTGGCGTCGAAGGCGAGCGGGAAATCGTCGCCAACGAGCTTGCGGACGGCACGGGCCTTGGCGATGTCGCCCGGGATATCGAGGTCGGGCTTAGTGCGGTCGTTGTCGAAACGGATCTTGATGGCGGCCGGCTTGTCGCGCAGGCGCTGTTCGACCACGCGGCAGACCTCGTCCACGCTGCGGCCGGCGCCGTTGTGGCCGATCGAGGCGTAGAACGGGAGTTCGGTGCGCCAGGCGCCGCCGAGCAGCTTGTAGACGGGTTGGCCGAGCAACTGGCCCTTCAGATCCCATAGCGCGATGTCGATCGCGGCGAGCGCGCCGGCCAGCGCACCCTCGGGGCCGAGCTTGACCAGCCGGTGCAGCAGCCGGTCCTGCAGCACGGCGTGGTCGAGCGGGTCGGCGCCGATCAGCGTGGGGGCGATGTCGTGCGCGATGATCCCGAGCGAGGCGAGCCCGCCCTGCATGGGGGATGCCTCGCCGATGCCGACCCGCCCGCCATCGGCGTGGATGCGGACGAAGGCGCTGCGCTGCGCGGGTTTGTCCGTCGGTTCCCACTGGATCTGGAACACTTCGATGCGTTGGATTCGCACGCTCGCCTCCCCCGTTGCAGGCCCGGCTTCGTTGATCCGAAGCTCGCTGCGTCTGACAAAGTAGACAATCCGCACCCGGGCGAGAAGCCGGATTTTGGTTTGGCCGGGTCTTCGCCCGATCTCCCGTTGCGATTATGGTCGGAACCGAAGCAACGCCGGCCAACGGCGGACCCGAACGGAGAAACGCCATGTCCACGTCTATGAACCGACGCGCGCTGCTCGCTTTGGCGGCGTCCGCGGCGGCGGCCAGCCCCTCCCGTGCCCGCGCGCAGGCCGGCGGCACGATCCGTGTCGGCGCGCTGACGGACATGTCCGGCCCGTACCGCGACGTGGAGGGCCCGACCGGCACTGCCTGCGCGCAACAGGCCATCGACGAGTTCACCGCCGCCAATCCGGACATCAAGGTCGAGCTGATCCGGGCCGACCACCAGAACAAGCCGGACGTGGCTGCCTCCACCGTCCGCCAGTGGTTCGACCGCGACGGTGTGGACATGCTGATCCAGGTCGGCAACACCGCGGTGGCGCTGGCGGCGAACACGGTGGCGCATGACAAGGACAAGGTGCACGTGAACACGGGCGCGCTATCCTCCTCGCTGACCGGCCAGTATTGCACGCCCAACCTGGTGCACGGTCCGCTCGACACCTGGGCGATGAGCCATTCGACCGCGACCGCCCTGGCCAAGAGCGGTGGAGACCGGTGGTTCTTCGTTACCGCCGACTACGCATTCGGCCACCAGTTGCAGGACGATGCGGCGCGCTTCGTCCAGGCGGGCGGCGCCAAGGTGGTCGGCAACGTGGCGTATCCCTTTCCTGGGACGACCGACTTCTCATCCTTCCTGTTGCAGGCTCAGTCGAGCGGCGCCGACGTGCTGGCGATCGCCTCGGCCGGCACGGACGTGGTGAACTGCGTCAGCCAGGCGAAGGAGTTCGGTTTGGACCGGACGATGAAGATAGCGACGCTCGGCTCCTTCCTGACGGACGTGATGGGCATGTCGCCGGGTGTGGCGCAGGGCTTGGTTATGACGGAAAGCTACTACTGGGACCTTAACGACCGCACCCGGGCGCTGTACGGGCGGGTGAAGGCCAAGCTGCCGGCGGGCGTGTATCCGGCGTCGCTGCACGCGGGCGCGTATGCCGGGATGACGCACTACCTGAAGGCGGTGAAGCAGATGGGCGTGGCCACGGCCAAGCTGTCCGGCGCACGCACGGTCGCGGTGATGAAGCAGATCCCGACCGACGACGACGCGTTCGGACCCGGCCGGGTGCGGGAGGATGGGCAGATGATCGCCCCCGTGTTCCTGTTGCAGGTGAAGCCGGAGGCCGAGCGCGTGCCGCTCGGCGCCGCGTTCCGCGTGGTTGCGACCACACCGGCGGCCGACGCGTTCCGCCCGTTGTCAGAGGGCGGCTGCCCCATGATCCGAAGCTGAAGGGAACCTACTCCGTGCTGCAAAGCCACGACCGTATCCTGACCACGCATACCGGCAGCCTGCCGCGCCCGGCGGCGCTGACCGAGCTGTATCTGCGCCGCGCCCGCGGCGAGACGGTGGACGCGGCGGAGATCGACAGCCTGGGGAAGACCGCCACGCTCGAGGTCGTGCGCCAGCAGAAAGCGGCCGGGATCGACGTCGGCAACAACGGCGAGCAGGAGCGCGAGGCGTTCTTTCTCTATGTCCGCCACCGCATGAGCGGTTTCGGCGGCGGCTGGTCGCGGCGGCCGATGGCCGATGTGGCGCGCTACGCCGGGTTCCGCGCCTGGCAGGCAGCGCAGGACACGGGCAAGTCGGTCAGCAACCACGCGGGGCTGCCGCAAGCGGTGGGTGAGGTGCGCTACCTGGACACGGCGATGGTGGAGGCGGAGTGCACCGATTTCCGCACGGCGCTGGATGCAGCGGAGGGCGCGTTCGCCGAGCCGTTCATGACCGCACCCTCCCCCGGTATCATCGCCGCCGCCATGCAGAATGCCTGGTATGACACGGAGGACGCCTACCTGGCGGCGCTCGGCCGGGCGCTGCAGGTGGAGTACGAGACGATCGTGCGCCACGGCTACCTGTTGCAGATCGATGCGCCGGACTTGGCGCTGGAGCGGCATATCTCCTATCAGGACCGTCCCATCGGCGATTTCCTGGATTTCGCCGGGCGGGTGGTGGCGGTGATCAACGCGGCGCTGGTGAACATTCCGCGGGACCGGGTGCGCATGCATGTGTGCTGGGGCAATTACGAGGCGCCGCACGATTGCGACGTGGACCTGCAGGAGATCATTCCCGTGATCAAGGATGCCAAGGTGGGCGCGTTCGTGCTGCCCTTCGCCAACCCGCGCCACGCTCACGAGCACCGCTGCCTGGGCGAGCTTGGGCTCGATGACAGCCAAGTGGTGGTGGCGGGCGTGATCGATCCGCTGACCAATTTCGTCGAGCATCCGGAGGTGGTCGCCGAACGGATCGAGCGCGTGGTGCAGTCGGTGGGGGATCCACGCCGGGTGCTGGCCGGGACCGATTGCGGCTTCGACACCTCGGCCGGGCGGGGCCGGGTTGCGGAGGACGTCGTGTGGGCCAAGCTGACGGCGTTGGCCGAAGGAGCCCGGATCGCCTCCAAGCGGCTCGGGATGGCGGGAGCCGCGGCATGAACCCGGCTTTGCCAGCCGGGTGGCCGGAAGGCCGCAGCCTGGCCGTGTCGGTAAACGTGATGCTGGAGGGCTGGAGCGACGGTGCGGCCCCGGGTGTGGGGCCGATGGGCAATGTGCTGAAGGCGGGCGCCACCGACTTCCAGGCACTGTCCTGGGCCGAATACGGCGCGAACGCTGGCGCTTGGCGCTTGCTGGACGTGTTGGCGGCGGCCGGCGTGCGGGCCGTGTTCTACGTCAGCGGCGTGTTGGCGGAGGGGCATCCCGAGCTGATGCGCGCAATCGTTGCAGCCGGGCACGTGGTGGCGGCGCATGGCTGGGGCCAGCAGACCATCCCGGCGACCCAGGCCGTGGAGGACGAAACACGGGACCTGCAGCGCTGCATCGAGGCACTTGAGGCGGCAAGCGGCCAACGGCCCCGCGGCTGGATCAGCCCACGTTGCACGCCGAGCGCGCGCACCACGGCGCTGTTGGCTGCGGCGGGCATGGCTTGGCACAGCGACTATTTCGACCAGGACCTGCCGCGGGTGGTGCACACGCCGTCCGGGCCGATCACCGCCGTGCCGTTCACGATGGAGGTGAACGACATGCCGCTCAGCGTGCGCTACGGCAACGAACCCGAGGCCTATACGCGCACCGTCGCGCGGATTTTAAACGGCTGGAACCTGGTTTCGCGGCGCCCTGCCTGTCTGGACATCACGGTCCACGCGCATGTGTATGGGCGGCCCATGGGGGCGATCGAGTTCGCGCGGTCGCTGGCGTTGGTGCAGGAGCACGACGCGTTCGCCTGGTTGACGGAGCATGACGCGCTCGGCGGGATGTTCACCGTCCATCACGAGGGAGATCGCGCTTGAACTTGGCCGTGAAGTCCACGCTGCTCTCCGGCATCGCAGCCGGCATTGCGTCCACGGTCGCGCTGGGATTGCTGGCGCGCTCGGAAGGTAAGACCGCCTTCCAGCCGGTCAATTCCACAAGTCACTGGCTGAACGGCGAACGAGCCGCCTCGGTCAGGGGTGCCGATGTCACCCACACGGCGGTGGGCCTGGCCACACATCAGGCTGCGACGTTCTTCTGGGCGGCGCTGTTCGAGTGGTGGATCGCGTCCCGGCGTCCGCTCCGGCCCTTGCCGATGATGGGTCATGCCTTGGCAATGTCCGCCGTCGCCGCTGCCGTCGATTACGGGGCGACGCCGAAGCGGTTCACGCCGGGTTGGGAGTTCGTGCTGGCGAAGCGTTCGATGGCCGTTGCCTATGTAGCCATGGGGCTGGGATTGGCATTCGGCGCGCAGGTGGCCCAGCCCCGGCGTTGATGGCACGGCGCCGGCCCGTCCCTCCGTTCGACGAGAGTAGCTTCAGGACAAATCGGCCCCGGCACCACGCAAGGGCGGCGCCTCGAGGCTCTCGCCTGGCACGATCACTTCATCGAGCGACGCTTGCAGCGCACTGGCCAAGGCATCGACCTGGGCGGCAGTGAACTCAGCCGAACCGGCCAGGGCGGTGGTAAACTTGATCGGGTCGAAGACAGCCATGAGTTACATCCAAAAACGATTACGTTTCCTCAAAGCCGATTGCCACGTCCGCGTTCGCTGACAGGCGGATCACACCAGCCTCGACTTCAGCGACGAGACTGCAGGGGATGTAATGGTGCTCCTGATCGACGGAGTCCTGCTTGGTCAGCTTGATGCGATTGCCTTCGACTTTATCGACGACGCCGACGTGGACGTCGTCGGCCCCGATAATCTGGTCATGCTCGTGGATCGAGGCCGGATCTATCATAGAATGCTCCTGTGTGGCTTGGCGCGACGACATTTCGGCCAACTCCGAGCGCTTACCTTGGGCGCTTTGCCAGGCCGTCTAGGGCCGGCGCCGTGCATCTCTGAAACCACCCAATAGCGGCCGAGGATAGGGAACCGCACGAGGGGTTGGCTGTTCCCGCCCCGCGACATAGGGGCATGACGATGCCGAAACCGAAAAGCTTGAGCGTGGTCATCACGGGTGCGTCCAGCGGCATCGGCAAGGCAACAGCCCTGGCCTTTGCCCGGCAAGGCGGCAGTTTGACGCTAGCGGCCCGTGACGCGAAGACGCTTGCCGCGGTTGCGGCCCTCTGCGAACGCGAAGGCGGGCAGGCGCAATTCAGTGAAAGCGACGTGACCAGCGCAACGGCCATGCGGGCCGTGGCCCAGGCTGCCGTGAAGCGCTTCGGCAAGATCGATGTCTGGGTCAACAACGCCGGCGTCGGCGCGGTCGGCCGGTTCACCGAGGTCCCCGTGGAAGCGCATGACCAAGTGATCCGCACGAACCTGATGGGCTATCTGCATGGCTCGCATGCCGTGCTGCCCCATTTCATGGCGCGGCACTCGGGTGTGCTGATCAACGTCATCTCGTTTGCCGCCTTCGTGGGGCCACCCTTCGGCGCGAGCTACACCGCCACGAAGTTCGGCCTGCGCGGGCTGTCGGAGAGCCTCCGGGCGGAACTGCAGGACGAGCCCCGGATCCATGTCTGCGACGTGTTCCCAGGTTTCGTGGACACACCCGGCGTCGGCCATGCCGGCAACTATACCGGGCACAGGCTGCATGCCCTGGCGCCAGATCGGCCGGAGCAAGTGGCGTCCGCAATCGTCCGTGTCGCCCAGCACCCCAGGAACAAGGTCTCCGTCGGCGCCGTCGCGACCCTAGCGCCCCTGGCTTACGCCCTTGCGCCGGGCCTCGGCCGCTGGACGATGAACCGGGTGCTTGGCCTTGCCATCTCACGCGCCCCGCGCCAGAAGCCAAACCCGGGCGCACTGTTCGCGCCGGGCGATACTGGCGGCATCTCCGGGCATTTGCCGTTGGGCAAGATCGTTGGGTTGACCGCCGTTGGCTTGCTTGCGACGGTTTCGGCGGCGGTAGTGCTGACGCGCAAGCGATAGGCCTCGCGCGCGGCCTTGGCCGGCGTGATGGCTGGCCGGCTCTGGTGCTTACAAGCCTCGAAGCATTGACCTGGAAAGTATCGAGGGTCTTGCAATCGGTTTCGGCCGCGGACGTTGAGCAGGCGGCCGTGTGCTGGATGCATACACCGCATTCATGGGCGCTGCGGCATACGCTGGCGGTCCGCTCTCGCTACGCAAGGTATTTGGCCCGGCTGACCCGGCGAGCGCCGAGATATAACCGGCCAGCCCTGCGGCGACCGCGATGGAGGTAACGCCGGCAACCATCGGCAAGACACGCACACGAACCGGGCGTTCGAACGGCCCCGGTCGGATCGCTACGATCTTGTGACGCTGTTGGTAGGGCATCACGAACACGTTGCTCTGCTGTTAATACAACGTGCCACGTCAGTGCTGACCATGTCCACGTGCTTGACGCTGGCTAGGCGACGAGCTTCCAGCCCGCCAGAACGAGTGCGATGGACATGCAATAGCGCAGCAGCCGGTCCGGAATACGGCCGGATGCCAGGCTGCCGATGATCACACCCGGAATCGATCCAGCCACCAGAGACAGCAGCAGCACCGGGCTGGTGGATTGTACGAACAAGTGCCCGAGCCCGGCCACCAAGGTCAGCGGCACGGCGTGGGCGATGTCGGCACCGACCAGGCGTGCCGACGTGACATTCGGGTAGAGCAGCAACAGGATCGGCATGCCAAGTGCCGCGGCACCCACGGACGTGATCGGGACCAGTATGCCGAGCAAGGCTCCGAGCAGGACAGTCATCAACACCGCTTTGCGCGTGGCCCAGCTCCCCACCCGGCGCTCTGCCCACCGGGTGGCGTAGGGCCGCAGGGCGACGCTGACCGCCGTCAGGATCAGCGCGCCACCGAGGGCCTTGGAAACCACGCGATTGACCTCCGCACTCGGCGTCCCGAGCAAGCTCAGTATCCCGAGCGTGATCAACGCCATGGGAATGCTGCCGGCCAGCATCCATCCCACCACGCGCCACTCGACGGTACGCACCGAGCCATGCACGACGGTGCCGAACGCCTTGGTGATGGCGGCGAACAACAGGTCGACCCCGATCGCGTTCAGGGCCCGCATGCCGAACACGATTATCAGCATGGGCGTCATCAACGAGCCGCCGCCCACCCCGGTCAAGCCAACCAGCATGCCGATCAACAATCCGGAGATAGGGTAGCCGATCCTGAATTGGTCAAATGACAAGATGCCCTCCCGTTTGTTGCCAGTGAGTTGGTTTGCGCCAGACGTCTCTGCCGAGGCAGCTAAGCGCAATCTGTGCTGGAATGGGAGAGCCGTGGCAAAGGCTGACACGTTCAGCGTGGCCGCAACGATGTATCCATGCCCGGACGCGTTATCTTGTCGTGCCGGAACCGACCGAGGAACGCGCGACAATGGCTCTCCCACCGCTGCCGACCATCATGCTGGAACCGCTGGTTCGTGCCGCTTTGCTCGAGGACCTCGGCCGCGCCGGCGACCTGACCACCGACGCGATCGTGCCGCCTGGCGCGCGTACCACGACGGCCCTGGTGGCGCGGCAACCCGGTGTCATCGCCGGGCTCGACGTTGCCATCCTCGCCTTTCGCCTGATCGCGCCCGACATCGCCATCGAGGTGCACAGGCCGGACGGCTCTCCGGTGTCGGCGCGCGACACGGTGGCAACCGTCGGGGGCCCTGCCGCCGGGATCCTGACCGCCGAGCGCGTGGCGCTTAACTTCCTCTGCCATCTGAGCGGGATCGCGACGGCCACCGCCTCGGTCGTTGCCGCCCTGGCCGGCACCGCTACGCGCGTCACCTGCACGCGCAAGACCATGCCGGGACTGCGCGCGCTGCAGAAATACGCCGTGCGGGCGGGCGGCGGCAGCAACCACCGCTTCGGCCTGGATGACGCCGTGCTGATCAAGGACAACCACGTTGCCATCGCCGGCGATGTCCGCACCGCCATCGCCAGGGCCCGCGCGCATGTCGGGCACCTGGTGAAGATCGAAGTGGAGGTGGACACGCTCGCGCAGTTGGAGGCCGCGCTCTCCGTCGGGGTGGATGCGGTGTTGCTGGACAACATGGACATTGCGACCCTGCGCCAGGCCGTGACCATGGTCGCCGGCCGCGCTGTCACCGAGGCGTCCGGCCGGATCACCCCGCGCGAGGCAAGCGAATACGCGGCCACCGGGGTCGATCTCATCTCCATGGGTTGGCTGACCCATAGCGTGAGCGTGCTGGACATCGGCCTCGACCACCGGGGTTAACCGCCGGCGGAACGCACGGGCGACCTCGGTCGTTTGGCTCGCGATGCTGACCCGACGTTCGTTGCTGACCGGTGCCGTTTTGCCGTTGCTGGACGGTTGCGCCGCCCCGCTGCCGCCGCTGCCTGCAAGTGCCAGCACGCCGGAAGCGGAGGCCCTGCTGGCCGCCAGCGCCGCCGCGCATGGGCTTGCGGCCTTGTCGTCGGTTCAGGACATCAACGTCCGCTACGACGGCCATTTCCGCGGCCTGGTCGGCTCGCTGGTGCCGGTCCTGGTGGATGCCGGGTTCCGGGGCCGCTCCGAGGAGCGCTACCTGCCGCACGACCGCTTCGTGGCCCAATCCTACACCGGCCGGAGCGGGCACAAGGAGGTCGTCCGCCGCACCGTGCCGCATGGGGAGGGGGACGTACAGGTCTGGTTCAACGGCGAACCGTCGCAGGATCTGGATCAGCGGCACGCGGCGGCCTTGGTGGCCGACGGGTATAATTTGTTCCTGCTCGGCCCGATGCTCCTGGCCGGCCCATGGTCGAACGACCGTTCGCTGGTCTTTGGCCTGGGCGCCGCGCAAACGATCACGGCCGGCGGCCGCGATTATACCTGCGACGTGCTGCGCGTGCGGGTCGGACCCGGTATCGGCTTGTCAGGCGGTGACGATCTGGCCGTGTTCATCGATCGTGACGAGCGGCTGATGCGCCGGGTCCGCTTCAGCATGCACGGCCTGGATGCGACCCAGGGCGCGGTGGCCGAGGTGGACACGTGGGACCACGCGGCCATGGGCGGGATACGCTGGCCGACGCAGTTCCACGAGCAATTGCTGCGCCCGTTGCCGATCGCCGTGCATGATTGGCGCATGGAGGGGCTGGACCTCAACCGCGCCCTGCAGCCTGCCGACATCGAGGGCGAGGCACTTTCGCCACGGGCCGCCGTTCCCGCGCAGCCATTGCCGTCCGTATAGGCAGGGTGGGGCTTTCTGGTGAGAATGCGCCGCTGTACGACGTGCAGCGTACCGCTCAGGACACTCGCATGATCATGTTCCGCCTTGCCGTCTTCGCTAGCCTGTTGGCCCTGGCCGCGTGTGGGCCAGACCTCCTGACCAGCGAACCGGGCCCGGGTTATGTTGGCAACGGCCAGTCGGTGCTGGTCGACGATGGCCGTTGCCCGGCTGGGCAAGTCAGCAAGGTTACGGGGCCGGCCAACCTGACCGCACGCCGTACTTACGAGTGCGTGCGCAAACCGAGCGGCGGCATCTTCTCGGGTGGCGGCATCTTCTAAGGATCGATCGGTCAGCCGAGCGCCATCAGGCTGGCATTGCCGCCCGCCGCGGCTGTGTTCGTGCTGATGGCCCGCTCGCGAACTAATCCGTCGAGCGTGAAGCCGTGCCGTCCTTGGACGATGACCGGGACGATGGCGCCGTCCCGTTCCGCGATCTCCTTCGTCAATGCCAGGAGATCTTCGGCCGGACCGCTGAACAGCACGATGTCTGCCGACGCGTTCGCCGTATCCGCCTGCACTGCATCGTCCAAGGGCGGCGGCAGAGGCGGGAGCAGACCGGGCGGCACCAAGGCGCGGTTGCCGGTCGCCAGGGCGGCGCTGACCTGGTCCAGCAGCGACTCCTGGTCCGCGGCACAGCACCGCGCGACCCCGCGCGGTTCCGTCCGATACTCGTTGCGCTCTCCCACGGGGCCCGGCAGCTCGAGCACGACCCCGGCCGGGCTGGCGGCCCGCATGGCGGCGCTTCGTGAGGCGTGCGTGCGGTGGCCATTGCTTTCAAGCCAAGCCTCCCACGCGGCGGCGTGCGGACCGGGGCGGCCTGGCAAAGCGGCCGGAGGCGCTTCGGCCAGCAGACGGCGGAGGTACAGCGGCCCGCCCGCCTTCGGCCCCGTCCCGGACAGGCCATGGCCGCCGAATGGCTGGACGCCGACCACGGCGCCGATCAGGTTGCGGTTGACGTAGATGTTGCCGGCTTCGGACAACCAGGTGACGCGGGCGATGGTCTCGTCGATGCGGCTGTGCACGCCGAAGGTGAGGCCGTAGCCGGTGGCGTTGATCGCCGCCATCACCGCGTCCAGCCCGTCGCGGCGGAACCGCAGCACGTGGAGCACGGGACCGAACACCTCCTGCGTCAGGTCGGACAGGCGGGTCAGCTCGATGATCGTGGGGGCGACGAAAATCCCGCGGCTGCACTCGGCGCTCAAGGGGGCGGATCGGACGGGGTGGCCGGCCTGCCGCATCGCAAGGGTGTGGGCCAGGATGCCGTCCCGCGCCTCGGCCGAGATCACCGGGCCGATGTCGGTCGTGAACGCCGCCGGGTCCCCCACGGTGAGTTCGGCAAGCGCGCCGTGGAGCATGGCGAGCACCCGGTCCGCCACATCCTCCTGCAGGGCGAGGACGCGCAGGGCGGAGCAGCGCTGGCCGGCGCTGTCGAACGCACTGGCCAGCACGTCGGCCACCACCTGCTCGGCCAGGGCGGACGAGTCGACCACCAGCGCGTTCTGTCCGCCCGTCTCGGCGATCAGCGGCACCGGCGTCCCATCCGGGTTGAGGCGTTGGGCCAATTGGCGGGCGATCAGCTTGGCGACGGCGGTGGACCCGGTGAACATCACCCCGCACACGCGCGGATCCTCCACCAGCGCCGCGCCGACGTCCCCCGCACCCGGCAGCAGATGCAGCACGTGCGCGGGCACGCCCGCCTGGTGCAGCAGGCGCACGGCCTCGGTGGCGATCAGTGGCGTCTCCTCGGCCGGCTTGGCGAGCACGGTGTTGCCGGCGGCCAATGCCGCGGCCACCTGGCCGGTGAAGATCGCGAGTGGGAAGTTCCAGGGCGAGATGCAGGCGACGGGGCCGAGCGGCACGTGCGCCGCGTTGGTGAAGCCATCGCGCACGGTGGCGCCGTAGTAGCGCAAGAAGTCCACCGCCTCGCGGATCTCGCTGACGGCGTTGGTGAAGGACTTGCCGGCCTCGCGGATGATCAGGCCCATCAGGCGCGGCCGTTCGGCCTCCAGCAGGTCGGCGGCACGCAGCAGGCAGGCGGCACGCTCGGCCGGCAGCGTGTCCCGCCAGGCAGGGGCGGCAAGGACCGCTTGCGCCACGGCATGGGCCACGGTCGCCGGGTCCGCCTCGTTCACGGCGCCGACGATATCGGCCTGATTGGCGGGGTTGCGGATCAGACGAGCGCCGGATACTCGCGGCGGCTCGGCGGCGGTCAGGCCCGCCGCCAACTCCGCCAGTGCGTGCTCATCGGCGAGGTCGAGTCCGGCGGAGTTCGCCCGCACCGGCGCGAACAGCTCCCGCGGCAGGGCGATCCGCTCATGCGGTGCGCCGACGGGCACGAGCGCCGCCGCTTGTGACACCGGGTCGGCCACCAGTTCGGCCACCGGCACGGAGGTGTCCTGGATCCGGTTGACGAAGGACGAGTTGGCCCCGTTCTCCAGCAATCGCCGCACCAGGTAGGCGAGCAACGTCTCGTGCGTGCCGACGGGCGCGTAGATGCGGCACGGCCGGTTCAGCGTGTTGTGGCCGACCACCTCCTCGTAGAGCGGCTCCCCCATGCCGTGCAGGCATTGGAATTCGTATTGGCCCGGGGTCCACGCCGCCCCGGCCATGCTGTGGATGGCGGCCACCGTGTAGGCGTTGTGGGTGGCGAATTGCGGGAAGATCGCGTCCGGCGCCGCCAGCATGATCCGGGCGCAGGCGAGGTAGGACACGTCGGTGTGCAGCTTGCGGGTGTAGACGGGGTAACCCTCCTGCCCGTCCACCTGCGCGCGCTTGATCTCGCCGTCCCAGTACGCGCCCTTGACCAGCCGCACCATGATCCGGTGGCCGCTGCGGCGCGCGAGGTCCACGATCCAGTCGAGCACGAACGGCGCCCGCTTGCCGTAGGCCTGCACGACGAAGCCGATCCCGTCCCAGCCGGCGAACGCCGGGTCGAGCGCCAATGCCTCCAGCAAGTCGAGCGACAGCTCCAGCCGGTCCGACTCCTCGGCATCGATGTTGAGGCCGATGCCGTAGCCGCAAGCCAAATGCGCCAGGGCTTTGAGCCTGGGCAGCAGCTCGTTCATCACCCGCTCGCGCTGCTGCCGGGCATAGCGCGGGTGCAGCGCCGAAAGCTTGACCGAGATCCCGGGCCCTGCGACCACGCCGCGCCCCGCGGACGCATGGCCGATGGCGTGGATCGCTTGCTCGTAGTCGGCGTAGTAGCGCGCGGCATCGGCTGCCGTGGTCGCCGCCTCGCCCAGCATGTCGTAGGAGTAGCGGAAGCCCACCGCCTCCAGCCGGCGGCTGCGGCTGAGCGCCTCGTCGATGGTTTGCCCGGTGACGAACTGCTCGCCCATCATCCGCATCGCCATGTCCACGCCGCGGCGGATCACCGGTTCGCCGCTGCGCGCGATCAGCCGGGTCAGCGCCTGGGCCAGCCCGGCCTCGTTGGCGGTCCCGGTCAGCTTGCCGGTGACGACCAGGCCCCAGGTGGCGGCGTTGACGAACAGGGATGGCGAGTGGCCGACATGCGCGCGCCAGTCGCCGGTGCCGATCTTGTCGCGGATCAGCGCGTCGCGGGTGGCCCGGTCCGGGATGCGCAACAGCGCCTCCGCCAGGCACATCAGCGCAACACCTTCCTGGCTGGACAGCGCGTATTCGCGGACCAGCCCCTCCACCGCGCCGCGCGTGCCCTTCGCCCGCAGCGCCTGCACCAGCCGGGTGGCCAATGCCCGGGTCTGCGCTGCCTCGTCCGGCGCCAATGTGGCGCTGGCCAGGAGCGGCGGCAGGCACTGCTCCTCCGGCCGGCGCGTGGCTTCGGTGATCCGGGCGCGCAGCTCGGATTGCGGGTGCAAAGTTTCGGCGAAGGCCGCGAATGGCATTGCGTGCGTCATGGCGGCTATATGGGCGGACAAGGCAGCCGAATGAACGGTTGAGGAGTACGAAGCGATGAAGCCCGTCCTGGCCGCCGTCTCGCTTGCCGCCTTGCTTTGCGCTTCGGGACCAGTGCGGGCGGAGACGGTGCTGGAGCTGTTCACGTCGCAATCCTGCTCCTCCTGCCCGCCGGCAGAGGCGCTGTTGGCCGAGCTTGCCAGCCAACCCGGCGTCCTGGCGCTCGGCCTGCACGTCGATTATTGGGACCGGCTCGGTTGGAAGGACCCGTATTCCTCGGCGGGCTACACCGCCCGGCAGCGCCGCTACGCTGCGTTGCTGGACGACGACAGCATCTACACGCCCGAACTGGTGGTGAACGGCCGGACCGGCGTCGTGGGCTCGGACCGGCGCGCCGTGGCCAGTGCGATCACCGCCAGCCAGGCGGGCCCACAGGTGCCGCTGCACCTGACCCGGGACGGTGCGGGCCTGGTGGCCGATGCGGGGACTGGCGCAGGGTCCGCCGTTTTGATGCTCGTGGGGTTCGACCCGCACCGCGTCACGCGGGTGGGCGGTGGCGAGAATGGCGGCCGCACGCTGGAGGAGACCAATATCGTCCGCTCGCTCTCCCCCGCCGGCGACTGGACCGGCTCGGCCATGCACATCGCGTTGCAGAAGCCACCGGGCGAGCGGTTCGCCGTTTTCCTACAACGCCTCGACGGTCAAATCATCGGCGCGGCAACACTACAGTAGGCAGGTGTGAAGGGGACACCGCCATTCCAGACGGTGGCCTTTCCGCGCCGCGGCCCGTCAGATTGCTTCCTTCAATTCCTTGGCCGCCCGGAATGCGATCTTCTTGCTGGCCTTGATCTGGATCGCCTCGCCGGTGGCCGGGTTGCGGCCCATGCGCGCCGGACGGTCTTTCACCTCGATGATGCCGAGGCCGCCGATCCTCACCCGCTCACCTGCCTTCAGGTGATCGATCACCTGCGTGAACACGCCGTTGATGATGGTATCGGCGTCCTTCTTGCCCATCTCGCTGCGTTCGACCAGGCCGGCGGCGAGGTGCTTGAGCGTCACGGTGGTCGGCGGCGCTGCTTTCGCCGGAGGCGGAGGCGCCTTGGCGCCAGCCTTCGCGGCGCCAGCCTTGGTAGCGGCAGGCTTCGCGGCGGCAGACTTTGCGGCGGCGGGCTTTGCGGCGGCTTTCACGGGCGCCTTGCTCTTGGGGGCGGGCTTCACTTCGGTAACCTTCTTTGCCATAGCCAAAAACTCCGTCCTAATCGTGCGGTCACGGAATCATGGGCGCGTTGCCCAGACAAGCCCGAGACTCGCGGATATCCGGCCGAACCATAACATTGCACCCGCTTCATATGCGAAAGGAAGACCATGCCGACAATTCTGATCCTCGGAGCCGCCGGAATGCTTGGCCGCAAGCTCGTGGAGCGTCTGGCAGCCCAACCCGGCAGCCCCCACCGGCTCATCCTGCAGGACATCGTGGCGCCCGAGTCGCTTGCTGCCACGCTGCCACCCGGGACCCGGTTCCACGCCTCGGACATCGCCGAACCCGGCGTCGCCGCCGGCCTGCTCACGGAACGGCCGGACATCGTCATCCACCTTGCCGCCGTGGTCTCCGGCGAGGCGGAGGCGGATTTCGAGAAGGGCTACCGGATCAACCTCGACGGCACCCGCAATCTGCTGGAGGCAATCCGCCACGTCGGCGATGGTTACCGTCCCCGGCTGGTGTTCGCTTCCTCGCTGGCGGTGTTCGGCGCGCCGTTGCCGGACGTGATCCCGGACGATTACGCGCTCACGCCGCTCACCTCCTACGGCACGCAGAAGGCGGTCTGCGAGCTGCTGGTGGCCGATTACAGCCGCCGCGGCTTCATAGACGGTATCGGCATCCGGCTGCCCACGGTGTGCGTGCGGCCGGGCAAGCCGAACAAGGCCGCGTCCGGGTTCTTTTCGGGCATCATCCGCGAGCCGTTGAACGGGCAGGAGGCAGTGTTGCCGGTGCCGGCGGACACGCGTCACTGGTTCGCCTCGCCCCGTGCCGCGGTAGGCTACCTGATGCACGCCGCCACGTTGGACACGGCGGCCCTGGGGACGCGGCGGATGCTGACCATGCCCGGGATCGCCGCCAGCGTGGCCGAGCAGATCGAGGCGCTACGCCGCGCGGCGGGTGATGCGGCGGTGGCGCGCATCCGCGAGCGGCCAGACCCGGCGATCCTTGCCATTGTCAGCACCTGGCCCCGCGCGTTCGATCCGGCGCGGGCGCTTGCGTTGGGTTTTACGCCGGATGCCGATTTCGATGAGATCGTGCGGATCTACCGGGAGGACGATCAGGCCTCAGCAGTCTGACCGCCATTCGCGCGATGCCCCACCCCGGCCCTCTTCCGTGAAGGACGAAAGAGGGAGAAGACAACGAGCTACAACCCGGCCAGCCACTTCTTCGCGCCGATACGGGACTGATTGATCACCTGGTGCATGTCCAGGTACTTATACGTCCCGCACCGGCCGATGAAATGGCAGTCCCCGCTGCGCTCCGCCAGCGCCTTGTACTTGTCGTAGATCACCTCGTAGCGCCCGTCGCTGGTCTTCACCGGGTAATACCGCTCGAAATCGTTGTCCGCGTAGTCGCACGGTTCCTCCAGCGTCACCGTCTTCGCCCCGGTCTCGCGCACCAAGTGGCACGGCAGGCGGGACCAGTCGGTCTCGCGCGTAAACGGCCCCGCATCGGTGAAGTTGGTCACCGACGCATACCCGGCGCCATATCCCGCCGGCTCGCTGCGATGATGGAAGCGGATCGAGCGATACGGCAGCGGCCCGAATGCGTTGTCGTAGAACACGTCGATCGGCATGCTGTTGAAGCACACGTCGTAATCCGCCAGCATCTCCCGCTCGAACACCTGGCCCAGCCGCACCTCGATCCGCTCATGCTGCAGCAGCCGCTCGAACAACGCCGTGTAGCCGTCGCGAATCAGATATTGGAATTGGTCGTTCGGGAAATACCGGTCCTCGTCGTCCTTGCGCAGCGGGATGCGCTTGACCACGGCCGCGTCCATGTCTTCCAGGTCCAGCGCCCACATCTTGCGGGTGTAGGGGCGGAAAAACAGGTCCGTCAGCACCGGCCCGATGCGCGAGCGTAGATATTCGCCAGCGTTGCGCGGCGCCTCGATCGGTTCGCCCTGGCTGGCCAGGAACGCCGTCACGTCCTCCTCGCCGGTAAGCGAGAGGCCGAACACGTCGTTGATGGTGGTGCGGTTCACCGGCAACGGCACCCGGCGGCCCACCCCGTCATGGGCCACCACGGCCTCCACCTTGTGTTCGTACGGCACCAATTCGCCGAAGCGGCGCAACCACGTCACCACGTCCTCGATGTTGGTGTGGAATAAATGCGGACCGTAGCGATGCACCCGCACCCCCTGGGCGCTCACCTCGTCATAGGCATTGCCGCCGATATGCGGCCGAGCATCGATCACGACCACGTTGTGGCCCGCCTCGGCGGTCTCGCGCGCATAGCAGGCGCCGGCGAACCCTGCACCGACCACCAATACGGATTTCGCCACTTTGCCACCCTCGGTCCAGAACCAGCGCCGCCTAAAGCCGGTTTGCCACCGCCCGGCAAGCACTTTGGTTAGCGCTCGGACCGGCGGCGCCGGTTCGCACGCCCTTTGCCCGCCATGGATCCGGCAACCAGGCACTGTTCCGGCCGACGCATTCTGGCGGCAAAGCGGCGAGGTGTGGCTCAACGATGTCTGGCGTCCGTTCTGGGACAGCCTCACGCCGCACGAGCAGGAGAGTTACCTCACGATCTGGCCGCCGCCGCGTGAGTGGTGGGACTTCTACCTCGATCCCGAGTTCCAGGCCTGGCTGCGCTCCGACGACAGCCTCTAAGCAGGCTGCCCCATGAACCGCAGGCTGTCCCGCAGGGTCGGCGCCAGAAAGTGCAGTGGCGTGCCTACCGCGCCGATGATCTCGATATGGCCGATGCCCTGGTAATACCGGACCTCCACGAGGCCGCCCGCCTCCTTGATCTTCGCCGCCAGCCGCATCGTGTTGCCGGGCTGCACCGTCTTGTCCGCCGTTCCGGTCAGCAGCAGCATCGGCGGCTCCCGCCCGTCCACGAAGCGGATCGGCATGCGCTGTGCCGACACGTCCGGCGGGCCGAAGATGTCCAGCAATTCGGCCGTGTCCGGCACGAAGTCATAGGGTCCGGACACACCGATCACGCCGCGAAGGTCCCGCCGGGACATGCCGACGGCGCCGAGCAACGCCGGGTCCAGCCCCAGCATCGCGGCATTGTAGCCGCCGGCCGAATGCCCCATCAGGAACAGGTTCGCCGGGTCACCCCGGTAATGGGCGGCGTTGTCGCGCGCCCAACGCACCGCCGCCGCGTTGTCCTGGAGGAACGCCGGGTAGCGCACCGCGGGATACAGCCGGTAGTCGGGCACCATCACCACCAGCCCATTGCTTGCCAGTGCGCCCCCCAGGAAACGGTAGATGCTGCGCGCGCCGCTGTCCCAAGCGCCGCCATAGAGGAAGACCACGACTGGGAACGGGCCCGGACCCTCCGGTGCGTAGACGTCCAGGCTGTGCCGGTCACCCTCGGCGTACGGCACCCCGTCTGCCACGAGGCGGGACGGCGCCAGGCTGTTGAGGATCTTGACCGGGGAACAGGCGGATGCGGCCAGGGCCGCCGCCATGCTCAGAACAGTGCGACGGACCAAACCAACTCCCGACCTTTGGCTGAGCGGACCCGCGGTCTGCTGCAGCAATCCGAACCTGTATAATGAATGGCCCCGTTCTCGCCAGCACCGGCGCAGCGGTCTGTTACATCTTCGTGTAACTGTGCAGGTTGCGGCCGTAACGTTTTACGGTTCTTGCAACTTTAACGTTGGCTAACGGCTTTGCTCGGTACTTGCGTAACGGCCCTTGCCGCCCGCCACCAAACGAGTCCGAGGATACCCCTATGATACCGCCTATCACAGACGGACATCAGACCGGGGATCGAACCGGGGATCAGTTGGGGGAACGCCTCGTTCTCGCCCTGCATGCCGAGGATATCTCGGTCACGAAGCGGCAGACGGTGCGTACGGTGCAGGTCCGCCGCGAAACGCGCAGCCGCGACACGCTGGTCGAAGAGGATCTGATCAAAACCGGGGTCGTGATCGAACGCATCCCGGTCGACCAGTTCGTCGAAGCCGTGCCGCCGGTTCGGGAGGAGGGTGACGTGACCATCCTTCCGATCGTCGAGGAGGTCGTCGTCGTCGAGCGGCGCCTTCGCCTGGTGGAGGAGGTCCATATCCGCCGGGTTCGATCCACCACCACCCACGCCGAGACCGTCACGTTGCGCGAGCAGCATGTCGTGGTGACCCGGTCCGATCCGGTGATCCAGCCGGTGGTTTCGCCCACCGCCGCCGCGGCGCTCAACCCTGACAGCAAGATTTAGGAGAAGCCACATGAACGAGACTATCGTCGCCGTCTACGATACCGCTGCCCATGCCGAGTTGGCCGTACAGGACCTGCTCGCCGCCAACGTTCCGCAATCCGCCATCAACCGCCACGCCGCCGAGGGCAGCTACTCTGCCGAAAACACCCCCGTCGGCACCCGCAGCACCGGGGAGACCGGCGGCTTCTGGTCCAACCTGTTCGGCGGCAGCAGCGAGGATCACACGGTGTATGACCGCACGCTCGAGAGCGGCGGCACCGTCGTCACGGTGTCCACGATCCCGGAGCACGATTACGAAGCGATCATGACGATCCTGGAGAAGCACAACCCGGTCGATATCGACGAGCGGGCTGCCAGCTACTCCACCAGCGGCGCCATGACGACCGGTGCTGCCGCTTCTGCGATGGGCGCCGATGAGGTGAGGACCGGAAGCATCGCGACCAGCGGCGCCTCGATGAACACCGGGGCGATGGGCACCGGGGCGATGGGCACCGGCACGATGA
>CAXTVQ010000008.1:39333-43221 GCA_964247705.1 uncultured Acetobacteraceae bacterium
GCCTCGATGAACACCGGGGCGATGGGCACCGGGGCGATGGGCACCGGCACGATGAGCACTGGGGCGACGAGCACCGGGGCGATGAGCACTGGCACGACGAGCACTGGGGCGATGAGCACTGGCACCACCATGAACAGTGGCACGATGAGTGCCGGAACGGGTGCGGCGGCCTACAACACGGGCGTTACCGCCGAGCAGGGTGGCACCATTCAGCTCGCCGAGGAGCAACTTGTCGTTGGCAAGCGCCTCGTCAACCGTGGCGGCACGCGCGTGCGCCGTTACGTCGTCGAGACGCCGGTCGAGGAGAACGTGACGCTCCACGAGGAGAAGGTCACGCTGGAGCGCCGCCCGGTCACCGATGGCCGCCCGGTGACGGACGCGGACTTCACCGACCGCACGATCGAGCTGACCGAGACTGCGGAAGAGGCGGTTGTGTCCAAGACGGCGCGCGTGGTCGAGGAAGTCTCCCTCGGCAAGACGGCGACGGACCGCACCGAGACGATCCGCGACACTCTCCGCAAGGAAGAGGTGGACGTGGAGCAGATCCCGGGCACGGCCACGACAGGCACGACCACAACGACGGGCACCACGGTATCCGGCACGACGTCGGGCACCACGCCGAAGATCTGACTCGCGTGAGGTGCGTTGCGCGTTTGCAACGCACCTTCGTGCCGTCGGTGGTGGGGTGCCGAAGCGCACCCCACCCTACGCGGTTTCGGCGAACAGTTCGCGGCCGATCAGCATGCGGCGGATCTCGCTCGTGCCGGCGCCGATTTCGTAGAGTTTTGCGTCGCGCAACAGGCGTCCGGTTGGATAATCGTTGATGTAGCCGTTGCCGCCGAGCGTCTGGATTGCTTCGAGCGCCATCCACGTGGCCTTTTCCGCGGCATACAGGATGGCCCCTGCCGCATCCTTGCGGGTGGTTTGTCCGCGGTCGCACGCCTTGGCGACGGCATACACGTAGGCCCGGGCGGCATTCATCGTTGTGTACATGTCGGCGAGCTTGCCTTGCATGAGCTGGAACTCGCCGATTGCCTGGCCGAACTGCTTGCGCTCGTGCACGTACGGCATGACGACGTCCATGCAGGCCTGCATGATCCCGATCGGCCCCGCCGCCAGCACCGCGCGTTCGTAGTCGAGCCCGCTCATCAGCACGTTCACGCCGCGCCCCAGCGTGCCGAGCACGTTCTCCTCCGGGACCTCGCAATCCTCGAACACCAGCTCGCACGTGTTGCTGCCGCGCATGCCGAGCTTGTCCAGCTTCTGCGCCGTGCTAAAGCCCTTGAACCCGCGCTCGATCAGGAAGGCGGTGATGCCACGCGGGCCGGCCGCCGGATCGGTCTTGGCGTACACCACCAGCGTGTCCGCATTCGGGCCGTTGGTAATCCACATCTTGCTGCCGTTCAGCACCCAGCGTTCGCCCACGCGCTCCGCCCGTGTACGCATGCCCACCACGTCGGACCCAGCGCCCGGTTCGCTCATTGCCAGCGCGCCGACGTGTTCGCCGCTGATCAGCTTCGGCAGGTAGCGCGCTTTCTGCTCGTCATTGCCGTTACGCGCGATCTGGTTGACACAGAGGTTGGAGTGCGCGCCGTAGGACAGCCCTACCGATGCCGAGGCGCGGCTGATCTCCTCCATCGCCACGCAATGATCGAGGTAGCCCATCCCGGCGCCGCCGTATTCCTCTGGGGCGGTGATGCCGAGCACGCCGAGATCGCCGAACTTGCGCCAGAGATCGGCGGGGAAGTCGTTGTCGCGGTCGATCGCGGCGGCGCGGGGAGCGATTTCGTCAGCGGAGAAGCTGGCGACCTGGTCGCGGAGCGCGTCGGCTGTGTCGCCTAGGTCGAAGTCCAAGCCGCGGAAGCTGTTGAGCATCGGTTCCTCCCAGTGTGCCCCCGCTTAACGCCTGGTTACAGGGGTGAAGGGGACGACGGTCCCTTTCCGGGTGCAGGGCAGAGCCCTGCTTCTATGCGTCAAGCAACGCCAGCGCCGCCGCCGGGTCAACCCGGCCGTCATACAGCGCCCGCCCTACGATGACCCCCTCGATATTAGGATGCTCAACCCCCTGCAAAGCCCGCAGGTCATCCAAGCTCCCCACGCCGCCACTGGCAATGACCGGCACGGCGCTCGCGGAGGCCAGCGCCGCCGTCTGCTCCAGGTTGAGGCCGCCCAGCATCCCGTCCCGCCCGATATCGGTGTAGATGATAGCGGCCACTCCCGCATCTGCGAACCGCGCCGCCAGCTCCGTCGCCGAGAGGCTGGACGTCGCGGCCCAACCGTCCGTCGCCACGAACCCGTCCCGCGCATCGATGCCGACCGCGACCCGGCCCGGGTAACGCTGGCCCGCCTCCCGCACCAGCGCCGGGTTGCGCACCGCGGCGCTGCCCAGGATCACCCGGCGCACCCCCGCCTCGAGCCAGCGCTCCACCCCCGCCATATCCCGGATACCGCCACCGAGCTGCACCGGCACCGTGGCCGCGCCCAGGATCGCCGCGACCGCGTCCGCGTTCACCGCCCGCCCCTCGAATGCGCCGTTAAGATCAACCACGTGCAGCCAGCGGCAGCCCGCCGCCTGCCAAGCCAGGGCCTGACCGGCCGGGTCCTCGGAGTAGACGGTCGCATCCGCCATCTCCCCGCGCCGCAGCCGGACACAAGCGCCATCCTTCAGGTCGATGGCGGGATAGAGCGTCAGCGCCATCAGCCGGCCATAACGCATGGCAGCATGTCGTCCATCGTGGCCAGCACGTGCTCCGTTGTGATGAGCCGGGTGCACTCGAACTGGCGCGGGGTGCCGGCCTGGCGCGGGCACCAGAGGAAGTCCTTGTGGTCGAACCGCAGCTTGGGATCGTTCCAGCAACTGTTGCAAGCGTGCCAGTTGTGCACCCGCCAGGGCGTCGTGAACTCGTTGGTGGGGTGCGTGAAGCCGCTGATCATCAGCACCTTTGTGCGTGCGGCCCAGGCCAGCCAGGCCAAGCCGCTCGACAAGCCGACATACCCGGCGGCGTGCCGCAGCCAACGCGCCCGCTCGGTCAGCGGTTGGTCGCCGGTTCGGTCCTCGGCGCCGTTCGGGATGTGCGTCCAGAACAGCCCCGTGCCGTGCACCGGTTTCTGATCGATGCAGATCACCCGGTAGCCCCGCTCCTTCAGGCGCAGCACCACCGCGCGCCAGCCGCTCGGGTTGTTCCAGTATTTGCACCCGCTCGAGCTCTGCACGCCGATGCAGACGTACGGTTCGGGGATCGGCCGGCTCTCGTCGAGCAGCGCCAGGGTGGGGGCTTCCTCCACCGGGTCGACGCCCAGGATGTAGCCCGCGGTCCGGTGCAGGCCCACCATGCGGAAGTCCGTCGGCTGCCAGACCGTGTCCAGATCGTCGAAGAACAGGCCAAGGCAGTAGGTCGCGTAATACTCCTCCGCCTTGACCTCCTCGTGCGTGACGAAAGCCACGTGCGGGTAGGCGTCCTTGAACAACGGGATGATCAGGCCCGACATCGCGCAGGTGAGGTGGCAGCCGTGGACGGCGGCGAAGCGGGCGGCATACGGGAACCAGCCTATGGTGTCGCCCAGGGTGCCGATCGGGAACTGGATCAGCACGCGCCGCCCCGCCGCGTCGTACTCGTGCTGGATCACGAGTTGCTCGTCGTCCCACACCTCGATGCGGAAGCGGACGAACCAGCGCTTGCTGCTGTTGATGAAACCCTGCTTGAGCGTCGTCTCGAACAGCGTGTTGCCGGTGCCCAGGTCCCGCAACCGGACCCGCCACGGCTTGTCGCCCTCCTGCGACGGCACCACCACCCGGCAGCCCAGGTTGAAGTCGTACCGGATCCCGCGCGCCGCCTCCTGCGTGGGCACGGCGGCGGGGGGCGGATAGGCCGGCTTGGGCGGCGGCTC
>CAXTVQ010000008.1:43321-58026 GCA_964247705.1 uncultured Acetobacteraceae bacterium
CCACCCGCCTTCGAACCAGTCGGCTTCGGAGCAGTCACGTTCGAACCAACCATTGGCGCCGAGGTCGTGGCGGCACTCTCGGCTATGATTGTTTCGCTCATGATCTAGGCATTAGCGGCCTGGGCAGCCACTGTCACTGCGCCCGCATGGCCGCGATGATCTCCTCCGTCACGGCGAAAGCGGTGTTGGCGGCGGGCACGCCGGCGTAGATTGCGGATTGGATCAGCACCTCCCGCACCTCCTCCTCGGTCAGCCCCTTCTGCTCCAGGGCGGCGCGGGTGTGCAGGCGGAATTCCTCCCAGCGGCCGAGGGCGGTCGTGATGGCGAGCACGATGATGCGCCGGGTGCGGTGGTCGAGCCCGGGCCGGCCCCACACCTCGCTCCAGGCGAACCGGGTGATGAACTGCTGGAACTCCCAGGCGAACCCGCCCTTTTTGGCGAGCGCCTTGTCCACCCAGGCATCGCCCAGCACGGCCCGGCGGTTGGCGATCCCGGCGTCGAACAATGCTTCGCGCCCGGCCTCTGCCACGGGCTCCGCGTCGGGCAGCAGGAACCCGGCGAGCAGGGCGGCGAGCCCGTCCGGCTGCTCCAGCGGCGAGAGGTGGCCCGTGGGCAGGCTCACCAGGCGGGCGCCCGGGATGGCGGCCGCTATCGGCTCGGCCCCGGTTGCGGCGGGCGTTGCCCGGTCGAGCGAGCCGGCCACGACCAGCGTCGGCAGCTCGATGCCGCTCAACCCGTCCTTCACCGACAGCCCGGCGATGGCCATGCAGCAGGCGGCGTAGCCGTTCGGATCGAGCGACTCGAAGGTGGAGCGGGCGGTCGCGAGCCAGGCCGGGTTGGCGCTGATCACCGCCGGCGGGAACCAGCGTTCCATGATGGCGTCCGTCATCGGGGTCATGCCGTGGGCCCGGATCGCGGATGCGCGGTCCCCCCAGGGCTTCGGATCCGGTTGCGCCGTGCTGTTGCAGATCGCGATCGCGGTCAGCCGTTCGGGCGTGGTGACCGCCATCTGCATCGCCGTCATGCCGCCCATGGAGACGCCGGCCACCGCGGCTCGCTGCACGCCCGCCGCGTCCAGCACTGCGAAGGCGTCCTGCGCCAGGTCGGCGACCGTGTAGTCGCCGCCGGGTGCATCCGAAGCGCCGTGGCCGCGCGTGTCCATCCGCAGCAGCCGGAACCGGCCGGCGAGGGTCCGCACCACGCCGTTCCACATGGCGTGGTCGCAGCCGAGCGAGTTGAGCAGCAGGAGTGCCGGGTGCGACGCGTGGCCGTCCGCGCGCCAGTATAGCCGGACGCCGTTGCGCGTTGCGAAGGGCATTGTGGGTCTCCTCGGACATCGGTTGCTTGGGTGATACAAGGCTTGCGGCCAGGCATCCAGCCAACCTACGTGCTGAACGGCAGGCCGACGTAGTTGCCGGCCAGGTCGGCGGCGGCGTCGCGGGACGCGGCGATGTGGCGGAGTTGGGCCAGTTGCAGCCGCGCGTCGAACGGGTCGGCCCCTGGGAAACGGTGCAGCATGGACGTCATCCACCAGGAGAACCGGGTCACCTTCCACACCCGCTCCAGGCAGGTGGCGGAGTATGCGTCGAGCAGCGTGTCGGTGGCCTCGTGGTAGTGGGCGCGCAACGCCCGGGCCAGGACGCGGATATCGGCCACGGCGAGGTTCATGCCCTTCGCACCGGTGGGCGGCACGATGTGCGCGGCGTCGCCGGCCAGATACAGGCGGCCGTACCGCATCGGTTCGGCGACGAAGGAGCGCATCGGCGTGACGCCCTTCTGCAGCACCGGGCCGCGCGCCAGGCCTGCCCCGGATGTCAGGCGCAGGTCCAGCTCGTCCCAGATGCGCTCGTCCGGCCAGGACGCGAGGTCTTCCTCCGGTTCGCATTGCAGGTAGAGCCGGCTCACCGTCGGCGAGCGCATGGAGGAGAGCGCGAAGCCGTGCTCGTGATGCGCGTAGGAGACGAGGTGCAGCGCGGAGGGCGCCTCGGCCAGGATGCCGAGCCAGGCGAAAGGGTAGACCCGCTCGTAGACCTGCAACACGTCCGCCGGGATGGCCGCCCTGGCAATACCGTGGAACCCGTCGCAGCCGACGACGTGGTCGCATTGCAGAACGCTCGCCACACCGCCCTGGGTGAAGGCGACCGTTCCGGTGACGGGGTCGATGCTGTCGGCGGCCGTGTCGAACAGGAGGGGGGCGCCGTCCGCCTCGCGCGCTGCGATCAGGTCACGGACGACCTCCTGCTGGCCGTAGACGGTGACGTGCTTGCCGGTCAGGCCGGCGATGTCGATCGTGTGGTCGGCGCCGTCGAAACGCAGCACGATGCCTTCGTGGAGCAGCCCGTCCCGATGCAGGCGGGCACCGGCGCCGGCCGCGTCCATGGTGTCCACGGTGCCTTGCTCCAGCACCCCCGCGCGCACCCGGCCCAGCACGTAGCCGCGCGAGCGGCTTTCCAGCACCACGGTGTCGATGCCCGCCAGATGCAGCAGCCTGCCGAGGAGGAGCCCGGCCGGCCCGGCGCCGATGATGCCAACTTGGGTGCGCACGCAGACGAGCCTACCCTACTCTACCGGCTCGCGCACCGGGTTCGTGCTAGCCGATGATGACGGCGATCGGCTCGGCCGCGTTGCGGATCGATACCGGGGTCTTGCCCGCCGGGTCGCCGTCGGCCTGGGCCGCGACATTGCCGTTGCCGACGATCTCCACCGCCATCGCGTGCCGGATCCGCAGCCCTGGCATCCGCGGCAGCAGGTTCAGCGGCAGGGCGGCGCCATACATGATCGCGGCGGCCGTGCCGTAATGCTCGAACAGCGCGACGCTGAAGCCGGGTTCGCAGGAGTTGGCGCCGGGGGCCAGCACGAACCGGCCGGCGTAAAGCCGCCCCTTGCTGACGATCACGCTTGCCGCCTCGGTCTCGGCACCATCCAGCCGCAAGCGCAACCGCGGGTAGCGGTAGCGGCCCATCTCGCGGACGGTCTGGGCGACGTAAGCGCCTTTGCCGAGCAGGCGCTTGAGCGGCAGACTCATGGCGTGGACCACCTGGGCGTCGAGGCCGACGCCGAGCATCTGCACGAAGAGGCGTTCGGCGCCCGGGCCTTGGGCCAGGCCCGGCCAAAGCAAGCAGGTGCGGCCGAACGCCAGCGCGGCCGCGACCGCGCGGGGGCTGAACGGCAGTGCGAGTTCGTGAGCGAGCACGTTGGCGGTGCCGAGTGGGATGATCCCCAGATGCGCCCCCGTGCCGGCAACGCCCTTGGCCACCTCGGCGATCGTGCCGTCGCCCCCCGCTGCCACGATCAGCCGCGTTCCAGCGGCAGCCGCGTCCCGTGCCAGTTCGGTCGCGTGCCCCGCCCAGTGCGTCTCGGCGAGTTCGATCCGCATGCCGTTGGCTGACATCACATCCAGGACTTGCCACAGAGCATGGGCGCGTCGCCGCCCAGCCGTCGGATTGAAGATGATGAGGGGTGGCGGGGGACGAGTGGGCTTCGGCGGCATTGGTGCGCAACCTGGCAGCCGGTCATTGCACCGCTATGACAAATCGGGGACCATCGCGTGATGTTCGAGGGCCGTGCAGGTCCAAAGCCTACGTCATCTAATCTTAACTGACGCGACGCGGAGCCCGCGCCTATGAGCGTCGCATCCGGTCGGAACGAAGTGGAGCGTGGAAGTGGAGCTTAGTCGGGGGGTCTCATGAACGCCACGCACGACGCCGCCCGGCCTGCGCACCGCTACCGCGCGATCTTCATCTCCGACTTCCATCTCGGAACGAAGGATTGCCGCAGCGACTTCCTCGCCGATTTCCTACGCCAGAGTTCCTGTCAATCGCTCTATCTCGTCGGCGACATCGTCGACGGTTGGCGGCTGCGGAAATCCTGGTATTGGGACGCGTCGCACGACGAGGTCATCCGCCTCATCCTGGAGAAGGCGCAGTCCGGCACCGCCATCACCTACATCCCTGGCAACCATGACGAGATGTTCCGCGCCTGGCTGCCTATGGGGCTCGAGGTAGCGGGGGTGAAGTTGCGCCACGAAGCCGAGCACACCACGGCCAACGGCCGCCGCCTGCTGGTCATGCATGGCGACGAGTTCGACAGCGTGGTGCGCTATGCCAAGTTCCTCGCATTGCTGGGAGACCGGGCGTATACCGCGGCCTTGATCTTGAACCGCTACTTCAACGCGATCCGCCGGCGCCTGGGCCATCCTTACTGGTCTTTGTCGGCCTGGCTGAAGCGCCGGGTGAAGAACGCCGTGAAGGCGATCGACCGGTTCGAGCACGCCCTGGCCGGCGAGGCGCGGCGGCGTGGATTTGATGGCGTGGTGTGCGGCCACATCCACCACGCCGAGATGCGGGAGGTGGGCGGCGTGCTCTACCTGAACGACGGCGACTGGGTGGAAAGCTGCACGGCCTTGGTGGAGCACGAGGACGGGCGGCTAGAGCTGATTGACTGGGCGGCCGAAAACCGCCTTTCGTTTGCGGCCCCACGGCGCCCGGTGGTGGCCGTTCCTGCCTGACACCGGTCTGCTCCCGCGCTTCCACGCGCCGCAACGCATCCTCATCATCTCGGACGCCTGGCAGCCGCAAGTGAACGGGGTCGTGCGGACGCTGGTCACGCTCGTCGGCGAGTTGACCGCCATTGGCCATACGACGGAGGTGATCGGCCCGGACCGGTTCCGCACCTTGCCGTGCCCAACCTATCCGGACATCCGGCTCTCCCTGCTGCCGCGGCGCACCCTGGCCCGGATGGTGGACGCGTTCGCGCCCGACGCCCTGCATATCTCCACCGAGGGGCCGCTCGGCATCGCCGCCCGCGCACTTGCCCTGCGCCGGGGCTGGCGGTTCACGACGGCGTTCCACACACGCTTCCCCGAGTATCTGCACGCCCGCACGCGGGTGCCGACCTCGCTCACTTACTTCTGGCTGAAGCGGTTCCATGGCGCCGGGGCGGGGGTCATGGTTGCGACGGAGAGCCTGCGCCAGGAGCTGGCCGGGCGCGGGTTCCGCAACATCCGCGCATGGTCGCGCGGCGTGGATGTCGCCGCGTTCCGGCCGGAGCCGCGGGAGGACTGGCCGTATCCCCGCCCGATCTTCACCTATGTCGGACGGGTTGCGGTGGAGAAGAACATCGGTGCGTTCCTGAGCCTCGATCTTCCTGGCACGAAGGTCGTGGTCGGCGACGGTCCGGCGCGGGCTTCGCTGGAGCGGCGCTATCCGGACGCGCATTTCGTCGGCATGCGGCACGGGGCGCCGTTGTCGGCCGCGTTCGCCGGATCGGACGTGTTCGTGTTCCCGTCGTTGACCGACACGTTTGGACTCGTGCTGCTGGAGAGCCTGGCTTGCGGCACCCCGGTCGCGGCCTTCCCGGTCACCGGACCGCGGGACGTCCTGCAGGAGGGGGGACCCGGCGTTGGCGCGACCGACACCGACCTCCGAGCAGCCGCGTTGCGTGCGCTGGCGAATAAGGACCGGGTAGCATGCCGCGTGCATGCCGACCGTTTCTCGTGGCGGGCTTGCGCGGAGTCGTTCGTAGATAACCTGGTGCCGGTGATACAGCCGGTCGGTTGAGTTTGGAGGGTCGATGGCCGAGCGGAACAGGCCTGCTAGGCCGCGAGCACCCGCCCAGCCACGGCGTCCAGCTTTCCCATCAGCGCCGGGTCACGCGCTGCTGGCGGCGTCACGATGGCGTAGCTGAGCGCCCGGTCGCACCCGGCGGGACAAGGCCCACGCGGCGCACCCAACACCGGCACGACCGACCGGACCAGGGCCCGGGCGTTGTCCGCGTTCATCGCCAGCACTTTGACGATCTGATCAACCGTCACGTGGTCATGGTCCGGATGCCAGCAGTCATAGTCCGTCACCATCGCGACCGTCGCGTAGCAAAGCTCTGCCTCCCGGGCGAGCTTGGCCTCCGGCATGTTCGTCATGCCGATCACGCTGCAACCCCAGCTCCGGTAGAGGTTGCTCTCGGCCAAAGTCGAGAATTGCGGCCCCTCCATCACCAGGTAGCTGCCGCCGCGGCTGACCGGCAGCCCGAGGCCACGTGCCGAGGCCTCCAGCGCGTTCCCCAACCGCGGGCACACAGGGTGCGCGACACTGACATGAGCCACGCAGCCGTCGCCGAAGAAGCTTTTCTCGCGGGCGAAGCTACGGTCGATGAACTGGTCAACGATCACGAAGTGACCCGGCGGATACTCTTCCCTGAGACTACCGACGGCTGAAAGCGACAGCACGTCCGTCACCCCGGACCGCTTCAACGCGTCGATGTTGGCACGGTAGTTCAGGTGGCTCGGTGACAGCCGGTGGCCGCGGCCATGCCTCGGCAGGAACACGCAGCGCACATCCCCCAGCCGGCCGAACAGGAGATGGTCGGACGGCTCGCCCCACGGGGTCGGGACGTGCCGCCATTCCTTGTCTTCCAGCCCGTCGATGTCATAGAGACCCGACCCGCCGATGATCCCGATCACCGGCTGGACCGTCTCGGACACGCTAGTGGAGATCGGCCCAGACCTTGCGCTTCACCGCGTAGGTCACGACCGTCATACCCGCGAGGAACAGGACGATCTTCACGCCCATCCGCTTGCGCTGTTCCATCTCCGGGTTGGACATGTAGGTCAGGAACGTCGTCACGTCCTTGGACATCTGCTCCACCGTGGCCGGTGTGCCGTCGGAGTAGTCCACGGCGCCGTCGTGCAACGGCTGCGCCATGGCGATCTGCCGGCCCGGGAAGTAGATGTTGTAGTTCATGCCGTCGCCCATCTTCATGTCGGACGGCGGGTCCCGGTAGCCATTGAGCAGAGCGTAGATGTAGGTGGCGCCGCCCTCGCGCGCCTTCTCGATCAGCGAGTGGTCCGGCGGCAACGCACCGTTGTTGGCCGCACGAGCCGCCGTGTCGCTCGGGAACGGCGAACGGAAGTGGTCGGACGGCAGCGCCGGCCGCATTGTTGCATCGCCCGACTCGTTTGGCGGACCGGGAACCTGGATGCCGGCGGCGAACGCCTTGACCTGGTCCGCGGTCAGTCCGATCCCCTCGAGGTTGCGGTAATACGCTTCCTTCATCGAGTGGCAGTTGGAACAAACGCCTTGCCAGACTTGCAGGCCGCGTTGCTCTGCCGCACGGTCGAAGGTGCCGAACGGGCCGCCGAACGTCCAATTGACGTTGGGCAGCGGCGCCGGCTCCGTATCGGGTGCCGCAAGCGCCAGGCCCGGCAGCGCGATGCCGACCGCCAGTATGTAAGCCGCGAGACGCATCACGACTTCTCCATCGGCTTGGCGGTCGCACCCTGCGGCAACGGGCCACCACCGCCGGGTCCGCGCGGCTGGCTCTTGGCTAGCACGGGGCGGCTGATGCTCTCGGGCAGCGGCAGCGTCCGCTCGATCTTGCCCAGCACCGGCAGCAGGACGAGGAAGTGCAGGAAGTAGTAGGCGGTCGCTACCCGGCCCAGCACGACCCAGATCCCTTCCGGACGGTGCCCGCC
The DNA here is from genome assembly GCA_964247705.1 of uncultured Acetobacteraceae bacterium. GTDB lineage: Bacteria > Pseudomonadota > Alphaproteobacteria > Acetobacterales > Acetobacteraceae > LMUY01. Next base: position 50,790 of record CAXTVQ010000008.1, read on the forward strand.
GACGAAGCCCAGCACGAACACGGCCACGACCAGCACGAGGATGAGCTGGCGATAGATCGGGCGGAACCGCGCCGAACGCACCGGGGAGGTGTCCAGCCAGGGCAGCACGAACAGCACCGCGATCGACCCGAACATCAGCATCACGCCGCCGAGCTTGTTCGGCACCGAGCGGAGGATGGCGTAGAACGGCAGGAAGTACCATTCCGGGACGATTTCGGACGGCGTCACCAGCGGGTTCGCCGGAATGTAGTTGTCCGAGTGGCCCCAGTAGTTCGGCACGAAGAACACGAAGATCGCGAACACGAGCAGGTAGACGCACATGCCTACGCTGTCCTTGATCGTGTAGTACGGGTGGAATGGGATGGTGTCCTGCGGGGTCTTCACGTCGATGCCCAGCGGATTGTTGGACCCGGTGATGTGCAGCGCCACGATGTGGAGGAACACTACGCCCGTGATCATGAACGGCATCAGGTAGTGCAGCGCGAAGAAGCGGTTCAGCGTCGGGTTATCGACCGAGAACCCGCCCCATAGCCAGGTCACGATGCTATCGCCCACCACGGGTATGGCGGAGAACAGGTTGGTGATGACCGTCGCACCCCAATAGCTCATCTGGCCCCAGGGCAGCACGTAGCCCATGAACGCGGTCGCCATCATGAGCAGCAGGATCACGACGCCCAGCATGAACAGCAGCTCACGCGGCGCCTTGTAGGACCCGTAGTACAGCGCCCGGAAGATGTGCACGTAGACGACGATGAAGAACATCGTGGCGCCATTGGAGTGCACGTAGCGCAGCAGCCAGCCGTAGTTCACGTCCCGCATGATGCGCTCGACGCTGTCGAAGGCGAGCGAGGTATGCGCCGTGTAGTTCATGGCCAGGAAGACGCCCGTGGCGATCATGATCGCCAGGTTGATCATGGCCAGCGCGCCGAAGTTCCAGAAGTAATTGAAGTTCTTCGGGGTCGGGAAGGTACCGTATTCCTTCTGCATCAGCGTCAGGATCGGCATGCGGGTATCGATCCAGTTAAGGACCGGGTTCTTGATCTCGCTTTTGAATAGTCCGGCCATATTGGGGCTCCTCAGCCGATCTTGATCTTGGTGTCGGTCTCGAAAGCGTAGGGCGGCAGGTTCAGGTTGGCCGGCGCCGGTCCGTGGCGGACGCGGCCCGACACGTCATACTGGCTGCCGTGGCAGGGGCAGAACCAGCCACCCCACTCGCCGCGCGGGTCCGTCGGCTTGTTGCCCAGCGGCACGCAGCCGAGATGGGTGCAGATGCCGATCAGGACGATCCACTGGGCGTGGCCTTCCTTGATGCGGGATTGGTCGGTCGCCGGCTCGATCAACTGGTTCAGCGGGACCGCCTCGACCGTCTTGATCTCCTCCGGCGTACGGTGGCGCACGAAGATCGGCTTGCCGCGCCAGACGGCCGTGATCCCCATGCCCTCGGTGATGGACGAGATGTCGATCTCCACGGCGGCAAGGGCCAGCACGTCGCTGGCCGGGTTCATGCTGTCGATCAGCGGCCACACGATCGCGCCGACGCCGATCGCGGCACCCGCCGTCGCCACGAGCTTGAGGAAGTCCCGCTTGGTGCCCTTCGGTCCGCCATGTCCTACGGCGGGGGCGGCGAAGCCATCGGGATGCGTCGTGGACATGGTAGGAACCCTTCTCAAGCGCGGCGGCGCATGTTCTAGGGGACAGGCCTCGACCCTGCAACACACGCCGCGGTCACTCACCTTGGAACTTTTCCCAATGTTGCAATCCTCTGGTCACGCCGGCCTCCGCCAGTCCGCCACCGAGTGGTTCGCGGCCTTGCGGGACCGGCTCTGCGCGGCGTTCGAGGCCATCGAGGACGAGGGCGGCGTGCTGGCTGGCAGCCGCCCGCCGGGCCGGTTCGACCGCACCCCTTGGCAGCGGCCGGGGTTGGAGGGCGGCGGCACGATCGGGCTGATGCATGGCCGGGTGTTCGAGAAGGTGGGGGTGAACGTGTCCACCGTCTCCGGTGAATTCAGTCCGGAGCTGCGCGCGACGATGCCGGGTGCGGACGCGGACCCGCGGTTCTGGGCTGGCGGGATCAGCCTGGTGGCCCACCCCCAGAGCCCGCACGTCCCGGCCGCGCACATGAACACCCGCATGATCGTCACCACGCGCGGCTGGTTCGGCGGCGGCGGCGACATCACCCCGATGCGGCCCGAGAGCGAGGCGGCGCAGCAGGACGCGGCCAGTTTCCACGCCGGGTTCAAGGACGCTTGCGACCGGCACGACCCGGCGTACTACCCCGAGTTCAAGGCGTGGTGCGACCGCTACTTCTTCCTGCCGCACCGTGGCGAGCCGCGGGGGCTGGGCGGCATCTTCTACGATCATCTGGACCGCAAGGGCGCCGCCGACGATTTCGCCTTCACCCGCGATGTCGGGCTGGCCTTCCTGGAGACGTATCCGGCCATCGTCCGCCGCCGCATGGGCAGCGTGTGGACGGAGGAGGACCGCCATCACCAACTCGTTCGCCGCGGCCGCTACGTGGAGTTCAACCTGCTGCATGACCGCGGCACGCTGTTCGGGCTCAAGACCGGGGGTAACGTCGAGGCCATCCTGATGAGCATGCCGCCCGAGGTGCGCTGGCCATAGACGCGGTTTTGCTGTCTCGTTCGCTTATCCGTACGAAGGAGTGAGACCGATGCGACTGCGCGTGATCGCCATGCTGGCCTGGATGCTGGCCCTGCCCACCTTCGCGTTCGCCCAAACGCCTGCCGTGAGCGGCCGGCCAACCACGCATCAGAGCGCGCCGGTCCATGCGGGCACGCAAGCTGCCCAACCGGCCGGCCCGGTGCTGATCGACGTGAACTCGGCCGATGAGACGACGCTCGACAGCCTCCCCGGTGTCGGCCCGGTGCGCGCCAAGGCGATCGTGGCCAACCGGCCTTACAGCGAGAAGCAGGAGCTGGTCACCAAGAAGGCGGTGCCGGCCAACGTGCTGGCGCAGATCGAGGATAAGATCGCGCTGGTGAACGTGAACACGGCGACGGCGGCGATGATGGCCAAGATCCTGCCCAATGTCGGCCCGGTGCGGGCGCAGCAGATCGTGGACAAGCGTCCGTACGCCACGTCGCAGGACCTGGTGAGCAAGGGCGCGCTGACCTCGGGCGTGTTCAACGGGCTGCAGAACCTCGTGACCGTCGGGAAGTAGAGGCTGAGGATCGACCGGGCTGGGCTGCTCGCGCTCAACAACGCCCATGCCGCCGAGACATCATACCTGACGCCCGAGCGGCTGGACGTCTTGCTGGCGGTTGCCTTCCAGGTGGGCGTGGTGGACGAGGGACGGACGGCGTTCCTGATCGCGATGGACGCGGCGTCGGCCTATGACGGCGTCAACTACCGCTGGTTCCGGGCGCGGTGGGAGCGGTTCAGCTATGTGGACCGGGTGGTGACCATCCCGGCTGCGCGTGGCCGTGGGGTGGCGCGGGGACTGTACGAGGCGTTGTTCGCTGCCTCACGCCGGGCTGGGCACACGCGGGTCGGGTGCGAGGTGAACCTAGTGCCGCCCAACCCGGCCTCGGACGCGTTCCACGCCTCGCTCGGGTTCAGCGAGACCGGCCGGGGCGCGTTCGGGGAGGGGCGGGTCGTACGTTATCTCGAGCGGCGGCTGGTTGATGGTTGAGGGCTGCGGGCCATGTGCTCGGGCTGGGATCGAGCGGAGCGCTGCGTGATGATCAGGTTGTTGCCGAAGCCGGGTCTGTTGACCGGAGTGGTCGTTGCCGTGTCCGTGGTGAGCGGGGTTGCCTTCGGTGCGGCCGCCATGTCCGCCGCGCTGGCGGTGCGGTTGGCGGTGCGCGGGATGACCCGGCGGTGATCGGCCTGCTGTATCTGCCGGTGCTGGCGATGATCCACTTCACGTCGGGTGCCGCGCTGGGCGGGATGGCGGCGCTGTCGGCCAAGGCGGTGTGCGACATGCGGCGGGAGGACCGGGCTAAGCGGGCGCGGTAGTCCGGGGAGCCTATTACCCGAGTTGCGCCACGGACGACCGAGCCACCGAGGCCCGCGGTTCGGAGTGCACCAGCGCCACGACCAGCATCGACAGCATCGTCATGGCGCCGAGTTCCATCAGACCGCCGTCGAAGCTGCCGGTGGCGTCGCGGATGATGCCGAACGCCCAGGTATTGAAGAAGTTGGAGAGGCTGCCGAGTGCGTTGATCAGCGCCAACCCGGCGGCGGCGGCCGCGCCGGACAGGAACGTGGTCGGCAGACCCCAGAACACCGGCATGCACCCGAATGCGCCGATGCTGGCCAGGCTGAGCATGGCCAGTTTCATCGCCGGGTCGTCGGTCAGCGCGGCGCCCCAGAAGCCGATTGCGGCTATGCCGAGCGAACCCAGGGCCGCGAGTTTGCGCTGACCCGGCCGGTCGGCCCAGAAGCCGAGCCCAACCATCCCGACGAAGCCGATGAAGTAGGGGATCATGGCGACGAAGCTGCTCTGCGTGTTGCTCAGCCCGAAGCCCTTGAGGATCTGCGGCATGAACGCGGTGAGGGCGCCGGCGAGGCCGTTCATGCCGAAATAGGCGAGTGCGAAGGCCAGCACGCGGCCATTGCGGAGCACTTCCCAGACGCCGTAGCGCCGCACCGACTCGCGGGCCGCCTTCTCGTGCGCCAGACGCTGGACGAGCCAGCCGCGTTCCTCGTCGGTGAGCCAGGTGGCGCCCTCCGGCCGGTCCGGCAGCACGGCGTAAGTGATCACGCCCAGCACGATCGCCGGCAGGGCGTCGATCACGAACATCCATTGCCAGCCTTGCAGGCCGAGCAGGCCATCCAGGCGCAGCAGCATCCCCGAGATCGGCGTGCCGATGACCAGCGACACCGGGATGGCGGCCATGAAGGCGCCGACAATGCGGCCGCGGTAGGCGCTGGGGAACCACAAGGTCAGGTAGAACAGGATGCCGGGGAAGAAGCCGGCCTCGGCGGCGCCCAGCAGAGCGCGGGCGGCGTAGAAACTGTTGGCGTTCCAAACGAAGCCGTTCAGGGCCGAGACGACGCCCCAGGTGATGGTGATGCGCGCGATCCAGACCCGCGCGCCGTAATGCTGCAGGGCCAGGCTCGACGGCACCTCGCACAGGAAATACGGCACGAAGAAGATACCGGCGCCGAGGCCGAATGCCGCGGCACTGAGGCCGAGGGCGGAATTCATCGTCAGCGCGGCTACACCGACATTGCCGCGGTCGAGGATGCAGACGAAGTAGGTCAGGATCAGGAAGGGTATGAGGCGGCGTGCCGTTTTGCGGACGGTCCGCGTTTCGATCTCGTCCATGGTTTCCCTCCACCGCGGCTTGCCGCCGTCGTTACGGGGATTGAAGACCCTTTCTCCTGGCGCTTTCAAGCCTTACCAGGCGCCTGCCTCGCTAATGCGCCGCGCCGCCGCCCTTCGCTTTCACGCCGGAAAACAAGAACGCGAACGGCACGATGCAAAATGCTCCTACCGAGCAGTACAAGAACACATCCGAATACGCCAAGACCTGCGCCTGCGTGCGCAGCGCCTGATACACCTGCCCGGTTGCCGTCCCCAACGTGGTCGCAGCCGCATGGCCCATCGACAGCAGCGTCTGCTGGTACTGTTGGATCGTGCGGTTGTAGCCCTGGTCGAACGGGTTGAGGTGATCGACCAGATACGCCGTATGGACCTGGGTGCGCTGGGTGATCATCGCCGTCGACAGGCTGATGCCGATCGAACCGGAGACGTTGCGGAACATGGTGTACAGCGCTGCCGCGTCGCTGTTCAGCTCCTTGGGCAAGGTCACGTAGGAGATCGTGCTGATCGGCACGAACAGCAGCGCGATGCCGGCCGATTGAGCGATGCGCATCAGCATCAAGGTGTCGAAATCGATGCTCGGAAATAGCCGCGTGGAATAGACGAGCCCACTGCCGATGACCATGAACCCACCGGCGATGATCAACTTGGTGGGCACGACCTTCATGACCTGCTGGACGATCGGGATGATGAAGATCACGGCCACCGCACCCGGCGCCAGCAACAGGCCGGCCAGCGTCGAGTTGTAGTTCAGCACCTCCTGCGACAATTGCGGCAGCAGCACCGCCGACGAGTAAACGATCGAAAACAAGCCGAAGGTGCAGAAGCAGCCCAGGGCGAAATTGCGGTCCCCCATCACCGCCAGGCTGACGATCGGCTTCTTGGCGGTCAGCAGCCAGCCGATCGCACCCAGAATGCCGAAGCCCGCCAGGATCGCCATGCCGCAGATGAAGTTGGAGCCGAACCAGTCGTCGTCCTCGCCGCGGTCCATCACGACCTGGAGGCAGCCGAGGCCGAGCGCGATCAACGCCAGGCCGATGGTGTCGATCTGCCGCTTCGGCTGGCTCGCGACCCAGGGCGGGTCCTCCACCAGGGCGGTGACCGCGAAGAAGGTGAACGCCGCGACGGGGATGTTGATGAAGAAGATCCAGCGCCAGGAGAAGTTGTCGGTGATGTAGCCGCCCAGCACGGGCCCGAGCACGGGGGCTACGATCGTGGCCACCGCCGTGATCGAGAACGCGGCGCCGCGTTTCTCCGGCGGGAAGGTGTCGAGGATGATCGCCTGCTGGTTCGGCTGCAGCCCGCCGCCGAAGAAGCCCTGCGCGAGGCGGAACAGGATTAACTGCGGCAGGCTCTCGGCCACGCCGCACAGGAACGAGAACACGCCGAACATGCCGATGCAGATCAGGAAGTAGCGCTTGCGGCCCAGCCGGTTGCCGAAGAAGCCCGAGATCGGCAGCACGATGCCGTTGGCCACCAGGTAGGACGTGAGCGTCCAGGTCGCCTCGTCGTTGGAGGAGGACAGGGCGCCGGCGATATGGGGCAGCGCCACGTTCACGATCGTGGTGTCCAGGATCTCCATGAACGCTGCCAGCGTCACCACCAGGGCGATCAGCCACGGGTTGGCCTTGGGCTTCCAGGCTTGGCTGTCGCTCATGCTCAGTGGCCCCCGCCGGCGGCTGCACCTCGGGACGTCCGTGCTTCGAAGAGGAAAATCAGCGGCGCGATGCAAAATGCGCCGATCGCGCAGTAGGCGAACACGTCCCGGTAGGCGAGCACCGCCGCCTGCAGGTTCAGCGTTTGGAGCGCCATGCCCATGGCCTGGCTCGAGGCGTCCCCGGCAGCGCGGCCCATGCCGCGCAGGGTGTTGGCGGTCTGCGCGATGTAGTCGTTGAACGCCGGGTTGAACGGGTTGAGGTTCTCGGCGAGGTAGGATTGCCGCGCCTG
>CAXTVQ010000008.1:58126-82309 GCA_964247705.1 uncultured Acetobacteraceae bacterium
GTAGGCGCAGCCGAGGGTGAGGAAGCCGAAGCCGATCAGGTAGCGCGTTTGGATGTACGGCAGCACGCGGCCGATCACGGGGATCAGCACCAGGATGATGGCGCCGCCCGGCGAGAGCACCAGGCCCGCCAGCGTCGCGGTGTAGCCCAGCCGTTGCTGCGCCAGTTGCGGCAGCAGGACGGAGCCGGAATACAGGATGGCGCCGAGCGCAAAGATCATCACCGAGCCCACCGCGAAATTCCGGTTGGCGAACACGCGCAGGTTCACGATGGGTTTTTTCGCGGTCAGCAGCCAGGCGATGGCCCCCAGCACGCCCACCAAGCCCAGCACGAAGGCGATGCAGATCATCCGCGAGCCGAACCAGTCGTCATCCTCGCCACGGTCCAGCATGATCTGGAACGAGCCCAGGCCGAGCGCGATCAGCCCGAGCCCGATATAGTCGAAATCCACCAGCTTGGCCCGCGCGCGCAGCACCCAGGGCGGGTCCTCCACCAGGGCGGTCACTGAGAAGAAGGCAAAGATGCCGACGGGCACGTTGATGAAGAAGATCCAGCGCCAGGAGTAGTTGTCGGTGATCCAGCCGCCGAGCGTGGGTCCGATGATGGGGGCGAAGATCACGGCGATGGCGACGACACCGAACGCCTTGCCGCGCATCGCCGGAGGGAAGGTGTCCAGGATGATCGATTGCTGGTTCGGCTGCAGCCCGCCGCCGAAAAAGCCCTGCATCAGGCGGAAGCAGATCAGCTCGCCCAGGCTCGTGCTGGTGCCGCACAGGAAGGAGGACACGGTGAACATGGCGATGCAGATCAGGAAGTAGCGCTTGCGCCCGATCAGCCGGCCGAGGAAGCCCGAGATCGGCAGCACGATGCCGTTGGCCACCAGGTAGGAGGTGAGCGCCCAAGTCGCGTCGTCATACGAGGCCGAGACGGAGCCCGCGATGTGCGGCAGGCTCACGTTCACGATCGTGGTGTCCAGGATCTCCATGAACGCCGCCGAGGTGACGACGACGGCGATCAGCCACGGGTTGGCGCGCGGCTTCCAGGTCGCGTCCGAGGCGGGCGGGGCCGCGGTGGCGGTGGCGGCTTGAGCGGAGCCGCTCAAACGGCAGTCACTTCACGTACACCGTCGGGACGACCGAGATGCCGAGCGGCAGGGGGGAGGCCGGGTCCATGCCGCGGTCGATGATCAGCTTCACCGGCACGCGCTGCACGATCTTGACGAAGTTGCCGGTGGCGTTCTCGGGCGGGAAGGCGGTGAAGCGCGAGCCGGAGCCGAGCTGGATGCTGTCCACGTGGCCCTCGAGCTTGAGGTGGGGGTAGGCGTCCACCTCGAACGTCACGCGCTGGCCGGCCTTCATCTGGTCGAGCTGGCTTTCCTTGAAGTTGGCGGTCACCCAGACCTGCGGCGTCACGATGGAGAAGATGGAGGCGCCGACCTGGAGGTAGTTGCCGACCTCGATGTTGCGCTTGGTGATCCAGCCGTCCTGCGGCGCCTTGATGATGGTGTAGCTGAGGTTCAGCTCCGCCTGGTCCAACTGCGCCTGCGCGCTCTTGATCTGCGCGTCCAACTGGCTGACCTGCTGCTCGGCGTTGCCGATGTTCTGCTGGACCGGCTCGGACTCCGTCACCGCGGCCTGCGCGGCGGTCACTTGGCCCTGCGCGAGTTGAAGCTGGGCGGTGGACTGGTCCACGCTCTGCTGCGTCGTCGCCTCGTGCGCCACGGCGTGCTGGCGCTTGTATTCGGTCTGCGCCTGATACAGTTGGCCCTGCGCCTGCTGCAATTGGCCTTGCGCCTGGAGCAAGCGGGCGGGGAAGTTCTTCTGCGCGATCTCGGTGTTGAGCTGCGCTGCCTTTTGCTGGGCCTGCGCCATCAGCAGCGCTGCTTGCGCCGAGTCGCGCGACACGACGTAGTCCCGCGCATCGATGCGGGCCAGCACCTGGCCGGCGCGCACCCGCTGGTTGTCGTCCACCAGCAACTCGGTCACGTAGCCGGACACTTTGGGCGAGATCGTCAGCGAGCGGCCGTCGGTGTAGGCGTCGTCCGTCGAGACCTGGCCCGCGGTCGCGAAGTAGTAGTACGTGCCGCCGGCGATCGCGAGCACCACGACGATCGCGCCGATGATCTTGACCCAGGGCGAGGACTTCTTGCGGGTCCGCTCCTGCGCGTCGTCCTGCTTCTCGTCGGCCTTGTCGCCGCCCTTGCCCTCGGATTTCTTGTCGTCGTCCTTGGACTTGCGGTCGTCCTCCTTGGGTGCGGGCCGGTTCCGGTCGGGAGATTGCTCCTCCAACCGGGGCTCGTCATGACGAACGCTTGCATCCTCTTCGTCCAGGCTCACGATGCAACTCCCGGGGTGACAAAGGCCGCTGACCGATCGGTCATCGCATAAAACTGGCTAGCCCGCAAAGGCCTGCGTGCGCACCAGCCTGGCATATAGACCGTCCCGCGCCATCAGTTCCGCGTGCGTGCCCTGCTCGACCGCACGGCCGTCGGCCATCGCCACGACCAGGTCCGCATCGCGCACGGTGGACAGACGGTGGGCGACGACCACGGTGGTGCGCCCGCGCCGCAGCCGCGCCAATGCCTCCTGCACCGCGGCCTCGCTCTCGGCGTCCAGGGCGGACGTCGCCTCGTCCAGCAGCAGGATGCGGGGATCGCGCAGCAATGCCCGCGCTAGGGCCACGCGCTGCCGCTGCCCGCCGGACAGCCGGCCGCCGCCGGTGCCGACCGGCATGTCGTATCCATCCGGCAGGCTCTCGATGAACCCGGCGGCCGCAGCCTCCGCCGCCGCGGCAATCTGCTCCGTGGTCGCGCCAGGCCGGCCGAGAGCGATGTTGGCCCCCACCGTGTCGTCGAACAGCAGCGTGTCCTGACCGACATAGGCGATCGCGTCGCGCAGGCTATCGAGCGTCACCGCGCGCACGTCGGCCCCGTCCAGCGTGATGCGGCCCGACGAGGCGTCGTGCAGCCGCGGGATCAGGGATAATGCGGTGGACTTGCCGGCGCCCGATGCGCCCACCAGCGCCACGGTGGTGCCGGGTTCTGCCACGAAGGAGAGGCCACGCAGGCCGTGCCGCCCGTCCGGGTAGGTGAACCCCACGGACTCGAACACCACCCGGCCGTGGCCTGCGGGCAGCGGCACGGCGCCGGGCCGTTCGGTGATGCCGCGCGGCTCGTCGATCACGGAGAACACGCGGGCGAGGCCGGCCAGCCCTTCCTGCACCGCCGCGTTCAGGGAGCCGAGCGCCCGCAGCGGCTGCGAGGCGATCAGCAGCGCCGCCACGAAGCCGGTGAAGTTGCCGACGGTGCTGCCGCCCACCGCCGCGCGCCACCCGGCGAACCCCATCACCGCCGCCACCGCCGCACCCCCCAGCACCTCCAGCATCGGGTCCACCGCCGAGCGGGTGCGGGTCATGCGCATCAGCGCGCGGTTGAGCTGGGAGAAGGTGTGCCCGGCCCGCGCACTCTCCACCGCCTCGAGCCGGTAGGCGCGCACGGTGCGGGCCTGGGTGAAGCTTTCGGTCAGCATGCTGGCCGCCTCGCCCATCTGCTCCTGCATGCCGCCCGAGGCGCGGCGGATGCGCTTGCCCAGCCGCTGGATCGGCAACGCGGCCAACGGATACAGGCACGCGGCGATCAGGCTGAGCACCCAGTCCAGCCACAGCATCGAGGCGATCAGCCCAAGGACCGTGATCGCGTTGGCCACGCCGCCGATCGCGCGGGTGAGCGCCTCGCGGATGATGGCGGCGTCCGTGGTGAAGCGTGCGGCCAATTGCGCCGGCGACTCGCGCTCCACCCGGGCGAGGTCCGCCTCCGTCAGGTGGGCGAACATGCGGGCCTGCAGCTCGCGGATGGTGCGCAGCACGAGCGACTGGGTGAGCACGGTCTGGCCATAGGTCGCGGCGGCCTTGGCCGTGGTGATGAGGACGACCAGGATCGGCACCTGATACAGGATGCGCGGATCACGCGCGGCGAACATCGAGAACGCGCGGTCGATCACCACGGGATACAGCCCGGTGAGTGCGGCCATGACCGCCGTCAGCAGCAGCACGACCGCCAGCCGGCCGCGGTGCCGGTGCAGGTGCTCGCGCCACAACCGCCGCAGGAGGGAGTTCGAACCGGCATCAGCCAGCAGTTGCCGCGGGGTGGTGGCGTCCATGGCCGTGCCCCTTAACAGGCGTTGGCGCGCCTCGCCAGTTCCGCCCGGCAGTCGTCCGGGCCCGCCAGGCACCCGCCGTCCAGCCACCAGGCACGGACCTCGCGCAGCAGGGCACCGACACGGGGGCCGGGTTTCAGGCCGAGGGCCAGCGCATCGCGCCCTTCCAGCGTGAAGACAGGGCGGGGGATCGCACGGATGCGGTCGCGCACGGCCTCCGGTTGGCGGGCCAGCAGGGAGCGGCCGATCAGTGTGCCTGGGTCGGTGTCGGCGAGTTGCCGGCGGAGGTCGGCGTCGTTGCCGGATGGGGGTGGCCCCTGCAGGGCGAGCAGTCGCCCGGCCTCCGCCAGCGACAGTTTCAGCCGTTTGGCGAAGACGGCGCGGTCCCCGGTCAGCAGCGCCGCGGTCCGCAGCACCGGGTCGGGTGGCAGGGCGGCGAGGTCCACCGTGGCCACGCCTTCCGGGACGATGGCGGGAAGCACGCCCGTCTGCTCCATCAACCGCAGCGCGCCACCCGGGTCCGGCGCTTCGAGGATGCGTTTGAACTCGCTCCAGACCCGTTCCACCGAGAGCTGCGCCAGGCCCCCTACCCCGCCCCGAACCGCTGCCATGGCCGCCGGGTCGGGGTCGCCCGTGCCGTATCGGGCCTGGAAGCGGAAGAAGCGGAGGATGCGCAGGTAGTCCTCCGCCACCCGCGTCGCCGCGTCGCCCACGAAGCGCACCCGGCCGGCGGCGAGGTCCGCCGCGCCGCCGAAGTAGTCGTGCAGCGTGCCGTCGGGGGCGAGCGACATGGCGTTCATGGTGAAATCCCGCCGCGCTGCGTCCTCCCGCCAATCCCCGGTCCAGGCGACCTCGGCGTGGCGGCCGTCGGTGACGAGATCGCGCCGCAGGGTGGTGATCTCGTAGGGGCGGCCATCGATCAGGGCGGTGACGGTGCCGTGGGCGAGCCCGGTCGGGATGACCCGGATGCCGGCGGCGGTGAGCGTTTGCGCAGCGTCCTCCGGCGGCAGGGGGGTCGCGAGGTCGATATCGGCGACCGGCCGGCCCGCCAGCGTGTCGCGCACGCAGCCGCCGACGAGACGGGCAGTGGGGAGGATGGCGAACAGGCGCTGGACGCCGGAATCGGCCAGGGGTTGCGTCATGGCGGCGGTTGCCGACCGGCTACCCGGTGTGCGATCACGGTTGGCGCGTGCGGGTTTCGGCGGACGATATCCGCCCTACGGACATGGTGGATTTCATGCATCGCAGTCTCGGTTTCGCCTTCGCCTTGGTGCTCGCCGCCGCGCCCGCCTGTGCGCAGGATCAGCTTGGCGAACTCATGCTGTACAGCGCCGATGGCAAGATCACGAGCACGATGGACCTGAACAGCATGTACTACCCGCTGGCTTCGCCCGACACGCCGCCTTCGCAGACGGACGACAGAACCGATGCCCACACCGTAACCGTCACCGCGGTGGTCCACGCACCGGACCCTGCCTTCGTGACGTGGATGATGGGTGCGGACAAGAAGCGCCGCGTGACCTTGCACGTGCAGGACGGCGAGGGACCGGACGGATCGACCTATGAACTGCAGAATGCCCGGCTGACTACGCTGACCTTTGGATACAGCGGCAATAACGGCGGCAGCGCGACGCTGACCATCGTGCCCGACCACCTCCTGGTGAACGGCTTCCAGCTATTCTAGCGGTTGGCCGGTCGGCTGGGTTTGGCGGGCTGAAGCCCACCCGAGGGCTGCCTGCCGGGTGCAGGTCGCTCTTTGGGGAAGCCACGGTGGAGGTCCGTTGATCAATTGCCATGCCCTTCTTCCACCCCGCCGCTCTCCATCTTGGCGGGCACGTACCGCTCGTGCGGGCGCAGCCCCTCGGACGTGCCTTGCCAGATCAGGGCCAGGGCCATGATGACTTCGGCCACGCAGAGCCCCGCCACCACGCGGCGGCTCGGCAGCCGGCGGAACCAGATGCCGTAGAGCAGGGCTGCGAGCAGCAACGGGGCGATGGCCGTGAACGCCTCCCCCGCGCGCAGCATCAGGCGCCTGCCGCGCGCAGCCGGTGCGCGAGATGGACCAGGATCGCCGCGGTGGCGCCCCATATATAATGCCGGGTATGCGGCCAGACCCAGAACTCGCGCTGCCGGCCTTTCCAGATGGCGCGGCGCTTCTCTGGCGACGCCGGGTCCAGCAGCACCGCCATCGGCAGCACGAACACGTCCTCCACCTCCGCGGCGGAGGGGACCGGCACGAAGCCTGGAGCGAGCAGCCCGACCACGGGGGAGATGCGAAAGCCGGTGCCGGTCATGTAGTCCGGCAGTTGCCCCGTCACTTCCACCAGGTCGGCAGTGAGGCCCACTTCCTCCCGTGCTTCGCGCAGCGCCGTCGTCACGGCATCCTCGCCGGGATCCATCCGGCCACCCGGAAAGGCGACCTGGCCGGCGTGGGTGGACAGCGTGCTGGTGCGCTTGGTCAGCAGGATGCCGGGCTCGGCGCCAAAGATCACCGGCACGAGCACGGCAGCAGGCTTGACCGGCCCGGCGGCGAGATCGGCCATGTCATCGCGCGTCGCTGGCGCGGCCAGGGCATCGGCGGGGGTGCTCGGCACAGTCCCGTCAAAGTCGGCATGGGCCCGGCTGGCCAACCGGGCCCGCAACTCCGCCAATTCCACGCCGCTCAGTCCTCGCCGGTAGGCAGGTCGCCGAGGGAGAAGAATTTGCCGCAGCTCCACACGCCCAGCACCCGGCGCCCCTGCACCATGCCTGGCTCGGCAAGGGCCACCAGCTCGTAGTAGACCGCCCGCCCGATGCGCGCCTCCACCGGCGGCACGCCCTTACCGTCCCGCACGTGAAGGTAAGGCGTCGGCTCGCAGGTCAGCAGGTCATGCGCCACCCGGATCGGGTGGTCCGGCCCAGCGGTCACAGTTTGGTCCGTGTTGAGGCGGAAGCTCAGCATTTGACCGTGGCCGTGCCCGGTCCAGCCCAGTTCGACGGCAAGGAACGGCGCATCTTCGACGTCGATCCGGCCACGCTCGGCGGGGGTCTCGAGCCAGAACGAGCCGTCTGCCTCGCGCTTGATGACGCTGGCAAACAGGCAGACCAGCTCCTTGCGGTTGATCGGCGTGCCCCGGTACAGCCAGGTCCCGTCACGCTTGATGAGGAAGGGCAGGTCTCCGCATTCGACGGGCTTTCGCGTAGGCCGCCCATTTATGGTGCTGGCCAGGCAAGAGGGGGGTGGGGAGGACTCGCCCATATCTGGCGCTCGGGTCCAATCAGGCATGGCATCGTTCACAACGCGCTCCCCGCCCTCCGCTTCCGCTTCCGTTGATGGTGGATATAGGTAGCATCCCCCTGACGATGAAAGACCTGCTCGCCATATCGGCTGAGTTCGCGAAGGAGCACTGCTCGGAATGTCGGTAACAGTTGGCGACGGACTGGTTGCGGATGTGGAGGCGCTGGGCGCGCGGGCAACGGCGGCGCGGGCCGAAGTGGGCCGCATCATCTTCGGCCAGGAGGAGGTGGTGGACCAGGTGCTGGTCTGCCTGCTGTCGGGTGGCCACGTGCTGCTGGTGGGCGTGCCGGGCCTGGGCAAGACGCTGCTGGTGGAGACGTTGGGCACCGTGCTCGGCCTGTCGCCCAAGCGCGTGCAGTTCACGCCGGACCTGATGCCGGCCGACATCACCGGGTCCGAGATTTTGGATGAGGATTCCGGCGGGCGGCGCAGCTTCCGCTTCGTGCCCGGCCCGGTGTTCTGCCAGTTGCTGATGGCCGACGAGATCAACCGCGCCAGCCCGCGCACACAATCGGCTCTGCTGCAGGCGATGGCCGAGGGCAAGGTGGCGGTGGCGGGCCACGACCATCCGCTGCCCCGCCCCTTCCACGTGCTGGCGACGCAGAATCCGATCGAGCAGGAAGGCACCTACCCGCTGCCGGAGGCGCAATTGGACCGGTTCTTGCTCCAGGTGGACGTGTCCTATCCGGACCTGGCTCATGAACGGACGATGCTGCTGGCGACCACGGGTTCGCAGACGGCCAAGGCCCGGCCGGTGCTGACAGGCGAGGAACTGCTGGCCGCGCAGGCGTTGATCCGCCGGGTGCCGGTGGGGGAGAGCGTGGTCGAGGCGATCCTGGCTTTGGTCCGCGGCGCCCGGCCGGAGACGGCGGCCGACGACACGATCCGTCACCATGTGGCCTGGGGTCCTGGTCCGCGTGCGGCGCAGGCGCTGATGCTGGCTACGCGGGCGCGCGCATTGCTGGACGGGCGGCTGTCGCCTTCGCTGGACGACGTGGCGGCGCTGGCTCATCCGGTGCTGCGGCATCGCATGGCGCTCAATTTTGCTGCGCGGGCGGAGGGGATCGAGTTGCGGGAGGTGATTGCCGGGTTGGTCAAGCGACTGTGAGCACGCGTTTGCGTCTCCCTCTGTTCTTGAGGAAGGGGACCGGGGGAAGAGGTGCCGCGTGTTGGACGGATCCTGATCGATACCGAGTTTGGCCCTATCTCTCCCCTACCCTCACGCGCTCTTCCACGTGTCTTGCACGCGGAACCTTTGAGCGGTTCCGCCCCTCCCTCAGGGGGAGGGGGACCAGACCGTGAAATCTCCACAGGCCGTCCTCCGCGCCGAGGCGCTTGGCGCGACCCTCCCGCCTTTGCTCGTGGCCGCCGAACGTGTGGCTGCTACCGTGGCGCAGGGTGTGCACGGGCGGCGCCGGGTGGGCCAGGGAGACAGTTTCTGGCAGTTTCGACCCTACCAGACCGGCGACGCGCCGGGCCGGATCGACTGGCGGCAGTCGGCGAAATCGTCACGCACCTACGTCCGCGAGACGGAGTGGGAGGCGGCGCAAACCGTCCACCTCTGGCGGGACGGCTCGGCCTCCATGCATTGGCGCTCGGGCGCCGCTTTGCCGGAAAAAGTCGAGCGTGCGGAATTGCTGCTGCTCGCGACTGCCTCGTTGCTGCAACGGGGTGGTGAGCGGGTACGGTTGCTCGGGCAGCGCACCGGCAACTCGCTGCAAGCGATGGCGGCCGCACTGGCCGGCGTCACCGAGGGTGCGCCGCCGCACGTGCAACTCCCATCCCACGGCCGGGTCGTGCTGTTCGGGGATTTTCTTCACCCGCTCGAGGAGATCCGCGCAACCATCTCGCGCCTGTCCGGGATACCGATCCGCGGCCACCTGCTGCAGGTGCTCGACCCGGCGGAGGCGTTGCTGCCGTATTCTGGCCGGGTGAAGTTCCGCGGCGTGGAGGCCGATGGCGAGATGCTGGTGCCGCAGGTCGAGGGCATCCGCACCGCCTATGCCGAGGCGCTCGCCGCCCAGCAAGCCGGACTCGCCGCCCTGTGCCGTGCCGCCGGCTGGGGGTTCGCGACGCACCGCACCGACAGCCCGCCCGGCACCGCGCTCTTGGCGCTCTACACCGCTTTGTCAGGTATCGCATGACGGTTGCCGTATGATCTTCGCGGCACCTTGGGTCCTCCTCGCTCTGGTGGCGCTGCCTGTGCTGTGGTGGCTGCTGCGCGTCACGCCGCCCGCACCGCGCACGCAGGATTTCCCCGCCATCCGCTTGCTGCTCGGCCTGCGCGCGCGGGAGGAGACGGCGGCACGCACGCCTTGGTGGCTGTTGCTGTTGCGCACGGTGGCCGCCGGGTTGCTGATCGTAGGCCTGGCCGGCCCGGTGCTGGATGCGGCCGGCGCCCTCCCCGGCTCCGGCCCGTTGCTGCTCGTGGTGGACGACAGTTGGGCCGCTGCGCCCGAATGGAGCGCTCGAATGACCGCTGCCAATGCCGCGCTCGACCGGGCGGAGCGCGCCGGCCGCACCGCCGCCCTGCTCACGACGGCGCGCAGCGGCCTGAACCAGCCGCCGACGCTCTCGCCCGTGATGCCGGTCGCCGAACTCCGCCCCCGGCTCGCCGCGCTGCATCCGCTTCCCTGGGGTCCCGACCGCGATGCTGCCGCCCGCGCGTTGCACGGCGCATCCGGCACCGTGATCTACATCACCGACGATCTCGCCGCACCCGGCGATACGGCCTTCGCCGCGGCACTGTCAGCGGCCGGCCCGGTCACCGAGATCGCTCCCTCGGCGCCGGACGCCCAGGTTATGCTGGCGCCGCGCTCCGAGGCGGATCGGCTGGTGGCCCGCATCGAGACTCTGCCCGGCCCCGGCCTAGACCTCGCCGTATTGGCGCAGAGCGGGGACGGCCGCAGCCTAGCGCGCGCGACCGGCCACGTGGCCCCGGGCGCCACCGAGACCGAGATACCCGTCGTGCTGCCGCTGGAGTTGCGCAACCGGCTGACCCGGCTGGTGCTGGAGGGCCCGGCCTCGGCAGCCGCGACCGTTCTGCTGGACGAGGGGCTGCGCCGCCGCCCCGTCGGGCTCGTCACCGCGGAGTCGGGCGGGGACACGCCGTTGGTGGGCTCGCTCTATTACCTGGAGAAGGCGCTCACTCCTTTCACCGAGTTGCGCAAGGCGGACATCCACACCCTTCTGCAGCGCGACATCGCCGTGATCGTGTTGGCGGACGAGCCGGTGGAGCCGTCCGAGGTCGCTGAACTAGAGCACTGGGTGGAGAATGGCGGCCTGCTGCTCCGCTTTGCCGGCCCGCGCAGTGCCGGCACCACGGACGAGTTCGGCCAACCCGTCACGGACCCGTTGCTGCCGGAACGCTTGCTGGCCGAGGATCGTCAGCTCGGCGGCGCGCTGTCCTGGAGTCAGCCGGCCAAGCTTGCCGCCTTTCCCCTGCAATCGCCGTTCGCCGGCCTTGCGGTGCCCGACGAGGTGACGGTCAGCCGGCAGGTGCTCGCCGAGCCCTCGGCGCAGCTTGCTGCCCACACCTGGGCCCGTCTTGCCGACGGCACCCCGCTGGTGACGGAGGCGACGCGGGGCTCTGGCCGGATCGTGCTGTTCCATGTCACCGCCAATGCAGACTGGTCCAACCTGCCGCTGTCCGGGCTGTTTCCGGATATGCTGCGCCGGCTGGTGGCGCTGTCTGCCGGCGTTTCCGCGGCCCCTGACGCCACCGCGCTGAGCCCGGCCGAGACGCTGGACGGGTTCGGCGTGCTTGGTCCGCCGCCGCCGGCCGCCAGCGGACTAGCGGGAACGGCATTTGCGACGACGGTCGTCTCGCCGCAGCATCCGCCCGGGCTCTACGGACCGGAAGCAGGACGGCGTGCACTGAATTTGTCGAACGGGATGGGTAAGCTGGTCGCAGCCGAACCGGTTTCCGGCGCTGGGCAACTGGTGCTGAACGGCGGCGTGCGGGAGCGGGCGATCGGTCCCTGGCTGGTGGCGGCCGGGCTTGCGATCCTGGCGCTCGACCTGTTGATCGGGTTGCGTCTGCGCGGCTTGCTCCGTCCGGCTCTGGCCTCGGCGTTGCTGCTCGGCGTCGTGGGCACGGCGCATGCGCAGCTTCCCTCGCCGCCGTGGCGGGCCGCGTTGGACACACGGCTGGCCTACCTCCAATCGGGCGACCCGGCGATCGACGCGACCTCGCGTGCCGGGCTCACGGGCCTGTCCGCCTACGTCAACAGCCGCACCGCCGCGCATCTCGGCGACCCGTCCGGCGTGCAGCCCGGCACCGACGACCTCAGCTTCTACCCCCTGATCTACTGGCCGGTGACACAGGGGCAGGCACTGTCGGCCCAGGCGGTCACTGCGCTCAACAACTACATGCGCGACGGCGGCATCATCGTGATCGATAGCCGGGGGGATGCCGGGTCACTCAAGACCGCCGCCAGCGGCCTGGCCATCCCGCCGCTGACCCCGCTCACCACGGAGCACGTGCTGGCGCGTGCGTTCTACCTGCTGAGCGAATACCCTGGCCGGACCGGGGGCGACACGGTCTGGGTGCAGCGGCAGGGCGACCGCAGCAATGACGACGTAAGCCCGGTCGTCATCGGCGCCAACGACTGGGCGTCCGCGTGGGCGGTGGACCAGAGCGGCCGCAACACGGTCGAGGTCGACGGCGGGCCGCGCCAGCGCACGCTGGCCTACCGCTTCGGCGTGAACCTGGTGATGTACGCGCTCACGGGGAACTACAAAGGCGACCAGGTGCACGTGCCGCACATCCTCGAGCGGCTGGGGCAGTGATGGCGTTCAGTGCGATCAACTTCGTCCCAGTCGTGCCGGTGTGGTTGCTGGGCGTGCTGGCAGCGGCCTGCGTGGTGGCGTTGGCCCCCGCGCTGTGGCGGCGAGCCCGTGGCGCCGTGCTGCGGCTGCTTTGCTTCGCCGTCGTGCTGCTCTGGCTTGCCGGTCCGCGCCTGGTGCAGGAAGCGCGCGAGGCGCTGGGCGACATCGCCGTCATGGTGGTGGACCGCACTGGCTCCATGGCCACCGGCGACCGGACCGCGCTGGTGGACAAGGCTGCGGCCAAGCTGCAGGCCGAGGTGGGCGCCATGCCCGGGATGGAATTGCGCACCGTGACCGTCCCCGAAGCCGGGCATGACGGCACGCGCCTGTTCACCGCACTCGACCGCACCCTGGCCGAGATCCCGCGCTCCCGCCTTGCCGGCATCATGATGCTGACCGATGGCGTGGTGCACGATATCCCGAAGACCGCTTCGCCCGCGCCGCTCCACGTGCTGCTGGCCGGCCGGGGCGAGGAGACGGACCGCCGCATCCGCATCGTGGAGGCGCCCTCCTACGGCATCGTCGGCAAGTCCGTAACCCTGCGCGTCGCCGTGGATGATCTGGGCGTGGACCATTCGGGGCAGACGGCGGCCCTGACCATCCGCCGTGACGGGCAGCCGCCGCAGGTCGTGCCGATGCCGGTGGGCGAGGTGCAGCCGCTCGACATTCCGATCACCCGCGCCGGGCCGACCGTGGTGGAACTGAACGCGGCGCCGATGCCGGGTGAGGTGAGCGACCTCAACAACCACGCGGTCATCTCCATCAACGGCGTGCGTGACCGCCTCCGCGTGCTGCTGGTCAGCGGCGAGCCGCATGCCGGCGAGCGTACCTGGCGCCGCTTGCTGAAGGCCGACCCGGCGGTCGACCTCGTGCACTTCACCATCCTCCGCCCGCCGGAGAAGGACGACCTCACGCCGCTGAACGAGTTGGCGCTGATCGCCTTCCCGGTGCGGGAGCTGTTCCAGGTCAAGATCAAGGATTTCGACCTGATCATCCTGGACCGCTTCTCCAACCGCGGGATCCTGCCGCCGCCCTACCTGCGCAACATCGCCGATTATGTGCGCGGCGGCGGCGCTCTGCTGCTGTCGGTCGGCCCGGAGTTCGACGGTCCGACGTCGCTGGCCTACAGCCCGCTCGCGCCGGTGCTGCCCGCCGAACCGCTCAGCGGCAATGCCGGCGAGATCGATGGGCCGTTCCGCCCGCTCGTGACACCCTTGGGCGAGCGCCACCCGGTCACGGCCGGCCTCCCCGGCGACAAGCCCGGCGCCACGCCGGCTTGGGGCGACTGGTACCGCCGCCTGCAGCCGTTCGCCGCCCATGGCCAGGCGGTGATGAGCGGGCCGGATGGGCAGCCGTTGCTGTTGCTGGACCGGGTGGGCCAGGGCCGCGCCGCCCTTCTGCTGTCGGACCAGATCTGGTTGTGGTCGCGGGACCATGAGGGCGGCGGGCCGCAAGCCGAGTTGCTGCGCCGGGTCGCGCACTGGCTGATGAAGGAGCCGGCGCTCGAGGAAGAGGCGCTCGAAGCCTCGGTGGACGGCGGCAACCTGACCGTGCAGCGCCGCACCACGGCCGATACGCCGCCGCCGCCCGTCACTGTCACCTCGCCCGATGGCAAGACGTCGCAACTGACGCTGGCGCCCTCCGCTCCTGGCCGTGCCACCGGCGCCGTGCCGGCGTCCGCACCCGGCGTGTGGCAGGTGTCGGACGGCCAGCGCACCGCGTTCGCCGCCGCCGGATCGGCCAACCCGCTGGAGATCGCGGATCTGCGCGCCACGGCCGACTACATCGCTCCGGCGGCCCGCGCCTCGGGTGGCAGCGTGCACTGGCTGGACCCGGATGGGGCGCCGGAGTTGCGGGCGGTGGAGGCGGACCGGGTTGCAGCGGGGGCGAACTGGATCGGGCTGCGGCGCAACCACGACCACCTTGTCACCGGAGTGGCGGCGACGTCGCTGATGCCGGCCTGGTTGGCGCTGCCATTGCTGCTCGGGCTGGCATTCGCGGCTTGGCGGCGGGAGGGTGTGGCATAGGGTTTGTGACAGAAGGTTTGTGACGGAAGGTTTTGAAATCGCCGCCTCAACCGTCTAGAACGCCACCATGCGCATTTCTCTCCGGTTCATTGCCGCGTGCACGATCGGCCTGCTCGCTGCATTTCCTGCGGCGGCACAGATCGGCAACAAGCCGTTCACCGAGTCCAACATCCACTCGGGCGCGCCGAAGGCACCCAACAAGCCGTCGAACGAGCCGCCGCCGCCGCCGGCCGTTCCCGGTGCACGGGCGCGGGGGAGTGTGGCCCCGGCGGACCGGTCCGCCGCCGATCTGCCGCCTACCGAGGCGTTGTTCGACGCCATCAACCGAGGGGACATCGTTACCGCGCGGGACGCGATCTCCCGCGGGGCGGACCTCGACGGCACGAACCTGCTTGGCCTGACGCCGCTCGAGTTGTCGGTCGACCTTGGCCGCAACGACATCTCGTTCCTGTTGCTGTCGTTGCGCGGCAGCGGTGCGGGCAGCGCCGGGTCCCGGCCGCCGCAGGGAACCGAGCAGGCGGCGGCCGCCCCGCCCACCGCCGCCGACCGGCGACGCGTGTTGGCCGAAGCGCGCGCGCAAGCCCGGGCGGCCAAGTTGCAGAGTGCGGCTGCTGCGCCGGCGACGCCGGCCCGGCAAGGCCCAGCGCTGTTCGCCGGCGACGGCGGGGCGGCGGTTCCGTCGGCCGGGTTCCTGGGGTTTGATCCGCACCATTAAGGGAGGATGACGCCGGCGCCTGCCTCGGCACTCCCCCGGAAGATCAGGTGCAGCGCGGTGGACACAACCAGTTCAGGGACCGTTACGACGGAGATGGCGCTGGCCGCCCTCGATTGCGGGGTGGTGCCGATGCTGATGCTCGGACGGCGCGCCCGGATCGTGCATCCGAACCGGGCCGCGACCACGCTTCTGGCCGCCGGCCGTGCGTTCACCAAGGTGAATGGCCGGCTCCACGTGCAGCGCCAGGCGGATCAGGAAGCGATCGAGGCCGCTGTCGATGCGGCCCTCGACAAGGCCGAGCGCACCATCACGCACCTGACCAACCGGCAAGGCGACATCAATCACATCGTCACCGTCTCGCCGCTTCCCGGCGACGAACTGGCCTTGGCGGCGATTGCCGAGTTGCGGCTGCCCGTGCTGCTCCGCCGGACCTGGTCGCGCGAGGCTCTCTCGTTGCCGCCGGGCTATGCCGAACTGGCCGAGGCCTTGGCCGGCGGGGAAAACCTGACCGAGTTCGCCGAGCGGACTGGGCTGACCATCGGCGGCGCCCGCACCCGGCTCAAGAAGCTGCTCAAGCGTCTGGCTGCCCGGTCGCAGTCGGACCTGATTGCGCTGCTGTTGCGCGCGGCCTCCACGATATCGATCCGGTGACCAGAACGATGAACGGGCAGGATACCCGCCTGGCGATCATCGAGGCTTGCCGCGCCATGAACGCCGCCGGCTTGAACCAGGGCACGTCCGGCAACATCAGCGTCCGGCACGAGGGGGCGATGCTGATCACGCCCTCCGCTACGCCGTATGAGACGATGCGGCCCGAGATGATCGCCGCGATGCCGCTCGACGGGGACGGTGGTGTCTGGTCAGGCCCACTGAAGCCGTCGACGGAGTGGCGGTTCCATCGGGACATCCTGCTGAGCCGTCCGGACGTAGGCGCGGTGGTGCATGCGCATCCCCCGTTCTGCACCACGCTGGCGGTGGCGAGGCGCGGCATCCCGGCCTGCCACTACATGATCGCGGCGTTCGGCGGGGCGGACGTGCGGTGCGCGCCGTATGCCCTGTTCGGCACGGCGGCGTTGTCCGCGCACGCCGTGGCGGCGCTGGAGGACCGCTCGGCGTGCTTGCTGGCCAATCACGGCATGATCACCTGCGCGCCGACGCTGGACCGGGCGATGTGGCTGGCGGTGGAGTTGGAGACGATCGCGCGGCAGTACTGGCAGGCGCTGCTGATTGGAGGGCCGGTGTTGCTGAGCGAGGCGGAGGTGGCGGAGGCGGCGGCCAAGTTCGGGGGGTATGGGCGGTAGCGACGCCCGAAGAGCCCTCACCCTGCCCTCTCCCGTAGAGCACGGGAGAGGCAGAGGATAGAGCTTGCTACTCAGCCGCTTTCAGGACTCCCCGCCTTACCTGGTCCTCCTCGATGGACCGGAACAGCGCGCGGAAATTGCCTTCACCGAATCCCTCGTCGCCTTTGCGCTGGATGAACTCGAAGAAGATCGGCCCGATCGCGTTGGCCGAGAACAACTGCAGCAGCACCTTCGTCGTGCCGCCCTCGCTGGTGCCTTCGCCGTCGATCAGGATGCCGTTGCGCTGCAGCCGCGCCAGGTCCTCGCCATGGCCCGGCACCCGCGCGTCCACCGCTTCGAAATACGTGGCGGGCGGCGGCGGCATGAACGGCAGGCCGTCCGCGCGCAGCCGCTCGATCGTGCCGTAGACGTCGTGGCAGCCGCACGCGATGTGCTGGATGCCCTCGCCGTTATAGGCGTGCAGATACTCCTCGATCTGGCTGTTCGCGTCGGCACTCTCGTTGATCGGAATGCGGATGCGGTTGTCCGGGCTGGTCAGCGCGCGGCTGTGCAGCCCGGTGTACTCGCCGCTGATGTTGAAGAAGCGGATCTCGCGGAAGTTGAACAGCCGCTCGTAGAAGCCGGACCAAACCCCCATCCGCCCGCGCTGCACGTTGTGCGTCAGATGGTCGATATAGAACAATCCGGCGCCTGGGGGACGCGGGTCCGCCCCCTCCAGCCATTCGAACCCGGCGTCCGCCAGGCTGCCCTTGGCGCCATGGTGCTCGACGAAATAGATCAGCGACCCGCCGATGCCCTTGATCGCCGGCACGTCAAGCGACGGGGCGCCATCCGCCGGGTCCGCCGGCTCGGCGCCCATCCGCACCGCGCGGTCGAACGCGTGCTGCGCATCGGCCACCCGCCAACCCATGCTTGGCGCACACGGCCCATGCGCTTGCACGAAGTTGGACGCATGGCTGCCGGGTTCCTCGTTGACGAGGTAGTCCACGTCGCCTTGGCGGTAGACCGTGACAGCCCGCGCGCGATGGCGGGCGACCGCGGTGAAACCCATCAGGCGGAACAGCGCGTGCAGCGTTTCGGGTTCGGGGTGGGCGAACTCCACGAACGCGAACCCGTCCAGGCCAGCCGGATTGTCGTCTGTGATCGTCGCGGGCGGTGCGTCGTGCGGATAAGGGCCCATTTTCGTATCCTCTGACTCGGAACCGCATGATTGCACGAATCTGAGGCAGAATGCGTGCAAAACGAGCCATTTATTCCGCGTGACACGCACGCTTTCTCCGCGTTAGGCTAGCTCGGTGCAAGAAACCGCCATGCTCGACGGGTTTGACCTGAAATTGTTGATCCTGCTCCAGGATGACGGGCGCATGTCCGTCCAGGATCTTGCGGACCGCATTGGCCTCTCGGCGTCGCAGTGCTCGCGCCGCCGTGCCCGGCTCGAGGAAGTTGGCATGATCGCCGGCTACCATGCGCGGCTCAATCCCGACCGTCTCGGTTTCAGCGTCACCGTCTTTGTCCAGGTGACGCTTGCGCGCCATTCGCCGGACAACGCCCGCCTGTTCCGCGACCTGGTGCAGCGCACGGGCGCGATCCAGCAAGCCTACGCTGTGACCGGGGACGCCGACTATATTCTGCGCGCCTCCCTGCCCGATCTGCAGGCGCTTTCCATCTTGGTGAACGACGTGCTGTTGCCGCACGGCACGGTGGCGCAGGTGCGCTCGCTGGTGGCACTCGAGCGGTTGAAGGACACGATGCACCTGCCGGTCGGGGAGAAGGCTTAGCCTATGCGCTGGAATGGAGTTCCGATTGCCATGATGCCGCCATGAGTCACCTGAAAGTTACAGATTGGAACGCGTCTTGCTTGACCTCGTAAAAAACTATCAGGGTTGCAGTTATTCAGCGTATAACCTTTTCCGATGCAGGTCTGTGGAGCACGCGAGGGTGCGGCTGGACAGTCATCCGGAAAGAGTTCGTCCGGCGTACTGACCGAGGCATTTCCCGCGTGATCGGAAGCAGACGCGCTGCAACGACGTGACCCCTGATCTTTTGCTTCATAGCCGGCGTTATTGCCCAAACTGCCGGTGATTGGGAGAGTTTTGGATGGACGTTCGCGACGACATCTTTTCGCTTCACAGCACGCTTCGCGACCAGATGCGCGAAGTCGAGATGAGCCTTTCGGACTACCTCGAAGCCTGCCGCGAAGACCCGCAATGCTATGCCAGCCCCGCCGAGCGGATGCTGCGCGCGATCGGCGAGCCCGAGCTGGTCGACACATCGCGTGATCCGCGGTTGAGCCGTCTGTTCCTCAACCGCACGATCAGCATGTACCCCGCCTTCTCCGAGTTCCACGGGATGGAGGAGACGATCGAGCGCATCGTCGGTTTCTTCCGCCATGCCGCGCAGGGGCTCGAGGAGCGCAAGCAGGTGCTGTACCTGCTGGGCCCGGTCGGCGGCGGCAAGTCTTCGCTCGGCGAGCGGCTGAAGGCGCTGATGGAGAAGGAGCCGATCTACGTGCTCAAGGCCGGGGACCAGTTGAGCCCCGTGTTCGAAAGCCCGCTCGGCCTGTTCGACCCGGACACGATGGCGGACGCGCTGCTGGAGCGTTACCGTATCCCGCGCCGGGTGCTGACTGGCATCGCGAGCCCTTGGGCGCTGAAGCGGCTCGAGGAATGGGGCGGCGACCTGCAGCGCTTCCGCGTGGTCAAGCTGTATCCGTCGCGCCGCCGGCAGGTCGCCATCGCCAAGACCGAGCCCGGCGACGACAATAACCAGGACATCTCGGCGCTCGTCGGCAAGGTCGATATCCGCAAGCTCGAGAGCTACAGCCAGAACGACCCGGACGCCTACGGCTTCTCCGGCGGGCTGAACCGCGCCAACCAGGGCATCCTCGAGTTCGTCGAGATGTTCAAGGCGCCGATCAAGATGCTGCATCCGTTGCTGACGGCGACGCAGGAAGGCAACTACCTGGGCACGGAGAACATCGGTGCGATCCCGTTCCAGGGCATCCTGCTGGCGCACTCCAACGAAGCGGAGTGGCAGACATTCCGCAACAACCGCACCAACGAGGCATTCCTCGACCGTGTGAGCGTGGTGAAGGTCCCGTACTGCCTGCGGGTGACCGAAGAAGGCAAGATCTACGACAAGCTGATCAGCGGATCGGCGCTGGCCGAGGCGCCGTGCGCGCCGCATACGCTGGAGATGCTGGCCCGCTTCGCCGTGCTGTCCCGCCTGAAGCCGCACGCCAACTCGCGGCCGTTCGCCAAGATGCGCGTGTATGACGGCGAGAACATCCGCGAGACCGATCCCAAGGTCAAAACCATGCAGGAATACCGCGACTCCGCCGGCGTGGACGAGGGTATGGACGGCATCTCCACCCGCTTCGCCTACAAGGTGCTGTCGGCCACGTTCAACCACTCGTCGCAGGAAGTCGCGGCGGACCCGGTGCACCTGATGTACGTGCTGGAACAGGCGATCCGGCGCGAGCAGTTCCCGGCCGAGACGGAAGCGGCCTATCTTGCGACCATCAAGAGCGAACTGGCCTCGCGCTATGCCGAGTTCATCGGCAACGAGATCCAGAAAGCCTACCTCGAGAGCTATGGCGATTACGGCCAGAACCTGTTCGACCGTTACCTCGACTACGCCGATGCGTGGATCGAGGATCAGGACTTCAAGGATCCGGATACCGGGCAGATGCTCAACCGCGAACTGCTCAACGCCGAGCTGACCAAGATCGAGAAGCCGGCGGGGATTGCCAATCCTAAGGACTTCCGGAACGAGGTGGTCAAGTTCGCGTTGCGGACCCGGGCGACGAACTCGGGTAAGAATCCCTCCTGGACCAGCTACGAGAAGATCCGCGAGGTGATCGAGAAGCGCATGTTCAGCCAAGTGGAGGACTTGCTTCCGGTGATCAGCTTCGGCTCCAAGAAGGACCAGGACACGGAGAAGAAGCACAACGACTTCGTCAGCCGCATGGTATCGCGCGGCTACACGGAGCGGCAGGTGCGCCGTTTGGTGGAGTGGTACATGCGCGTGAAACAGTCGGCCTGAGCATCCGCGATTGGACATCATCGATCGCCGGCCGAACCCGCACGGCAAGAACCTCGAGAACCGTCAACGCGTGATCGCGCGTGCCCGGGCGGCCGTTGCCCGGGCCACGCGGGACGCGGTGAGCGAGGGTACGTTGCGCGAGGCGGGCAAGGATCAGGCGGTGACGATCCCGTCCGACTCCTTGCACGAGCCGAGCTTTCACACCGTGTTCTCCAGCGGGCAGCGCCAGGTCGTGCTGTCCGGCAACAAGGAGTTTTCCACCGGGGACCGGTTGCAGCGGCCGAAGTCGGGCGGCGGCAGTGGCGGGTCGGGCACCGGCCAGGGCGGCGCGGAGGGGGAGGATGGGTTCCGCTTCGTGCTCACGCGCGACGAGTTCCTGGACCTGTTCTTCGAGGACCTCGAACTGCCCGATCTGGTGAAGAACCAGATCGTGGCGACCGAGACGATGTCCCCGGTGCGCGCCGGCATCGCGGTCGACGGCAACCCGTCGCAGATCGACATGGGGCGGACCATGCGTCAGTCGATGGCGCGCCGCATCGGCCTGCGCCGTCCGAAACCGCCCGAGGTGCTGGCGTTGGAGGCGGAGGTGTTCGCGCTCGAACAGTCCGGCCTGGAACCGGCCCGGCTGGCGGCGTTGCAGGCGGAACTCGAACTCGCCATGCGGCGCCTGGCCCGGGTGCCGTGGATCGACCCGGTGGATCTGCGCTACCGCCGCTACACGATGGTGCCGAAACCGTCGGCGCGTGCGGTGATGTTCTGCTTGATGGACGTCTCGGGCTCGATGTCCGAACAGATGAAGGATCTGGCCAAGCGCTTTTTCCTGCTGCTGCACGTCTTTCTCGAGCGCCGCTACAAACGCGTCGAGATCGTGTTCATTCGCCACACGGAAGTCGCCGAGGAAGTGGACGAGCAGACTTTCTTCACCGATCCCCGTAGCGGCGGCACTGTGGTGTCGACCGCGCTGGCCGAATTGTTGCGTGTCCAGCGGGCGCGGTTCCCGAAGGATTCTTGGAACATCTACGCAGCCCAGGCCTCGGACGGCGACAGCTCCAGCGGGGACACGCACAAGGCCGTGGCAATGCTGGAGGAGGATATCCTGCCGATCGTGCAGCACTTCGCTTACATCGAGGTTGCGGCATCGGCGGCGCTGATCCGCGGCCAGACCGATCTGTGGCGCGGTTACGAGCCGCTGTCGCAGCGCGCGCCGCGGCTGGCGATGCGCCGGGTGGCCGACAAGGGCGAGATCTTCCCCGTGTTCCGTGACCTGTTCGGCAAGAAGGCCGCGACATCGTGAGCCTGTTGTACGAGGGCACCGACTGGGACTTCCGCACGCTCAACCGCAGCTACGACGCGATCGAGCGGATCGCGTGCGAGGAACTGGGCCTTGAGGTGTATCCTAACCGCATCGAGGTCATCACGTCCGAGCAGATGCTGGATGTGTATACCGCGCACGGCATGCCGCTGACGTATCGCCATTGGTCCTACGGCAAGCGCTTCCTGCAGCACGAGAGCAGCTACCGCCGCGGCTACACCAGCCTGGCCTACGAGGTGGTGATCAACTCCAATCCCTGCATCAGCTACCTGATGGAGGAGAACACGGCCACGATGCAGGCGCTGGTGATCGCGCACGCGGCGTTTGGCCACAACCATTTCTTCCGCAACAACCACCTGTTCCGGCAGTGGACGGAAGCGTCCGCGATCCTCGACTACCTCGAGTTCGCGCGGCGGTATGTGAGCGGTTGCGAAGACCGCTACGGCGTGGCCGCGGTGGAGCGGGTGCTGGACGCGGCACACGCGCTGTCCCGCCACGGGGTGCACCGGCATGGCGGGGCACGCCCGCTGAACCTGAAGCAGGACAGCAAGCGCGAGGCGGAGCGGCGGGACTACGACGAGAAGATCTACGATGACCTCTGGCGCACGGTGCCCGGCAAGAAAACGGCAGCCGCAGCCGACCCGATCGGCGACCGGCGGCGGCATTTGGGGCTGCCGGAAGAGAACCTGCTCTACTTCATGGAAAAGACCTCGCCCAAGCTGCAGTTCTGGGAGCGGGAGATCATTCGCATCGTGCGGCTGATCGCGCAGTATTTCTATCCGCAGCCGCAGGCCAAGCTGATGAACGAGGGCTGCGCCACCTGGACGCACCAGCGCATCATGACCCGGCTGCACGAGACCGGGCAGATCGACGATGCGGCGTTCCTCGAGGTGATCCACTCGACCAGCAACGTGATCTCGCAGTGGGGCTTCGACCAGGGCGGGCCGGGGTTCAACCCGTATGCGCTCGGCTACGCGATGATGACCGACATCGAACGGATCTGCACCGAACCCACGGCGGAGGACCGCGCGTGGTTCCCGGACACGGCCGGCAATGGCGATCCGCTCGGGACGCTGCGCTGGGCCTGGGCGAACTTCCGCGACGAGAGCTTCGTGCTGCAGTTCCTCTCCCCTGCGGTGATCCGCAAGTTCCGCATGTTCCGGCTGATGGACGACACGACGGATCCGACGCTGCTGGTGGATGCGATTCACGACGACGCCGGCTACCGCGCGATCCGCCGCAGCCTGGCCCGCAGCTACGATCCGGCGGAGAGCGATCCGGACGTGCAGGTGGTGGACGTGGACCTGGCCGGTGACCGGAAGCTGATGCTGCAACACCGCACCAAGCCTGGACAGTTGCTTGCCAAGCGGGATGCGGAACTGACGCTGCGGCACGTGGCCGCCCTATGGGGTTACGAAGTGCGGCTGCAGGAAGTGGACAGCGACACGGACTACGTGCTGGCCACGCATACAGCGAGCCCGCCGGCGGTGTAGGGAGTTGCGGGCTGAGACCCCTTGGCCCCCCGTTCCGCTCCGCTTACAAAGCCCGCCATGAAAGCTGCCATCGTCGGCATTGCCGGCCCGGAGCTCACGGCGGACGAGACCCGGTTATTCCGCGAGCACCGTCCCGCCGGCGTCATCCTGTTTGCGCGCAATATCCAGGATCCGGCGCAGGTGGCCGCCCTGACGGCCCATCTCACCCGCGTGCTGGCGCCGTTGGCCGTGATCGCCATCGATCAGGAAGGAGGACGCGTCGCCCGGCTGCGCCCGCCGCATTGGTTGCGCCATCCGTCCGCGGCGAGTCTCGGCGCCCTGCATGACGCGGACCGCCCGGCCGGGCTGCGCGCTGCCTGGTTGACCGGCGCGCTGATTGGACTGGAGGCCGCCGCGGCGGGGATCGGCGTGGTGAACGCCCCCGTGCTGGACTTGGCCGTGCCCGGCGCCAGTACCGTGGTCGGGGACCGTGCCTACTCCGTCGACCCGGCTGTCGTGGGCGACATGGCTGCTGCGGTGGCCGCCGGGTTGCTCGCCGCCGGAGTCCAACCGGTGGGCAAGCACGTGCCCGGCCATGGACGCGCCACCGTGGACAGCCACGAGAGCCTGCCGATGCTGGACGGCATCGCCGAGGACGACCTGTTGCCGTTCGCCCGCTGCGCCCACTTACCCTGGATGATGACCGCCCACATCGTCTACGCCGCGCAGGATCCGGACCGGCCGGCCACGCTCTCTCCCCTGGTGATCGAGACCGTCATCCGCGGCCGGCTTGGGTATGACGGCGTGCTGGTCAGCGACGACCTGACGATGGGCGCCGTTGCTGGCGACCCGGGGAAGCGTGCGCGCGCGGCGGTGGAGGCCGGGTGCGACCTGGCGCTGCACTGTTCGGGTTTATTGGAGGAGACGCGGGAGGTGCTTGCCGCCTGCCCGGACGCGACCGACGCGGCGCTCAACCGGATGCGGGGGGCGCTGTTCCTGGCCGAACGCTCCCGCCAGGCGCTGGACGCGTCCGCGCTGCTGGCCGAACGCGA
>CAXTVQ010000008.1:82409-84439 GCA_964247705.1 uncultured Acetobacteraceae bacterium
GCTGGGCGAGCGCAGGGCGCCGCTTTGATCAGCGACCATTGGGCCTTCATCCTCGTCAGCGTGCTGGCCGCCATCGTGGCCATCATCCTGCACGAGCTGTCGCACGGGATCGCCGCGTGGGCGCTCGGTGACGACACGGCCAAGCTTGCCGGGCGGCTGTCGCTCAACCCGATCCGCCATATCGACCGGGTGGGCACGATCCTGCTGCCTGGGGCGCTGCTGATCTCGCAGCTCGTGCTGATCCATCACGTGGCCTTCATGTTCGGCTGGGCCAAGCCGGTGCCGGTGAACGCCGGGCGGTTCCGGCATCCGCGGCAGGACATGGCGCTGGTCGCCGCGGCGGGCCCGATCACCAATTTCGTGCTCGCCTGGCTGGCGGCGCTGATGCTGCCGGCGGACTGGCCGGACGGGCCGATGACGGTGTTCCAGGATTTCCTGGGCATGTTCCTATTCTCGAACCTGGTGCTCGGGCTGTTCAACCTGCTGCCGATCCCGCCGATGGATGGCGGGCGGATCGTGGTGGGCGTGCTGCCGCTCAAGCTCGCGATCCGCTGGGCCCGGCTGGAGCGGGCGGGGATCTTCCTCGTGCTGCTCGGCGTGTTCGTGCTGCCGGCGCTGCTGCGTGAGTTCGGCATCGACTTCGACCCGGTGGGGGACACGCTCAACACGGTGATCCCGCGTGCGGTGGACCTCGTGCTGCGGTTGGCCGGGCACGATGGCTGAAGCGTCCGCCACGCATCAGCTTGCGTTGCAGTTGGAGGGGTTCGAGGGGCCGCTCGACTTGCTGCTGGATCTGGCGCGGGCGCAGAAGTTCGATCTTGCGAAGATCTCCATCCTGCGTCTGGTCGAGCAGTTCCTGGCCGCGGTCGAGGGAGCACGCCGGGTCAAGCTGGAATTGGCGGCGGACTGGCTGGTGATGGCGGCGTGGCTGACCTGGCTGAAATCACGCCTGCTGCTGCCGGATGACGAGCCGGACGCGGCGGAAGGCATGGAGGCGGCGGAGGTGCTGGCCGCCCGTTTGCTTGCGTTGCAGACGATCCGGGCTGCCGCTGCCTGGATGGGCGACCGCCCGGCGCTTGGCCGGGACGTGTACGCCCGCGGCGAGGGCGAGAGCTTTACCGAACTGGACCGCTCCGGCCTGGCTGCCGACACGGCTGGGCTGCTGCGCGCCTACATGGCCGCGATCCGGCGGGGCGGCGGCAAGCGCACGTATCGGCCGGGCGCCCAGCCGCTTTGGAGCGTGCAGGACGCGCTCGGCCGGCTCGGCGCCATGCTCGGCCGTATGCTGGACTGGACGATGTTGGAGCATTTCCTCCCCGACCTGCCGCCCAACCCGTTGGCTCGCCGTGCCGCGACGGCGTCCACCTTGCTCGCCGGGCTGGAGTTGGCGCGCGATGGCCAACTGCGTCTGCGGCAGGACCAGCCGTTCGGCCCCATCCTGCTGGCCGGGGTGCTCGCGGATGGATGAGGCGCATCTCCGGCTGGCCGAGGCGCTGATCTTCGCCAGCGCCGATCCCGTCCCTGCCCGCGCGCTGCAGCAGCTCCTGCCCGCCGAGGCCGATGCGGAGGCGGTGCTGCACGCGCTGCGTGAGCGGTGTGCCGACCGGGCGGTGACGCTGGTGGAGGTGGCGGGCGGCTGGCAGTTCCGCACCGCGGCGGACCTGGCCCCCGCGCTGCGCCGGGTCATACCGCAGCCTCGCCGCCTGCCGCGCGCGGCGATGGAAACGCTGGCGATCATCGCCTACCACCAGCCCGTGACCCGGCCCGAGATCGAGGAGATGCGCGGCACCAGCCTCTCGCAGCAGACCATGGACGCGCTGCTGGAAGCGGGGCTGATCACCGCACTCGGCCGCCGGGAGGTGCCCGGGCGGCCGACGCTGTGGGGCACGACGGCGGCGTTCCTCAGCCAGTTCGGCCTGCGTGACCTG
The DNA here is from genome assembly GCA_964247705.1 of uncultured Acetobacteraceae bacterium. Taxonomy (GTDB): domain Bacteria; phylum Pseudomonadota; class Alphaproteobacteria; order Acetobacterales; family Acetobacteraceae; genus LMUY01. The sequence continues at coordinate 84,338 of CAXTVQ010000008.1, forward strand.
AAGGACCTGCCCAAACGCGAGGACCTGCTGGTGGAGCCGGCGCCGGTGGTTGCCGTGCCGGTGGAGGAAGCGGTGAGGGCCGAGGAAGCGGTGAGGGCCGAG
>CAXTVQ010000008.1:84539-94126 GCA_964247705.1 uncultured Acetobacteraceae bacterium
GTGCCGGTGGAGGAAGCGGTGAGGGCCGAGGAAGCGGTGAGGGCCGAGGAAGCGGTGAGGGCCGAGGAAGCGGGGCGGGCCGGCGCACAACTGGACCCACGCGATTTGGCTTCCACATATGGCGGGGGCCAGACCTAGCGTGCTAGATCGCGCGACGGGAGTGCGGAGCGTATGTTCGATTTTGCCTGGACCGAGATCGCCCTGATCGGCGCCGTGGCGCTCGTATTGATCGGGCCCAAGGACATGCCGGTCGCGATCAAGGCCATCACCGGTGCGATCAAGAAGGCGCGGCGCATGGCCGCCGAGTTCCAGACCCATGTGGACGACCTGGTGAAGGACGCGGACCTGCACGAGGTGCGCGAAGGCATCCGGCAGATCCGCAGCATGGACATCCGCGGCACCATCACCCGTGCGGTGGACAGCGACGGCACGATCCGCAAGACGTTGATGGACGACCCGATGCGCCCGCCGCCGCCGGTGGTGACGACGCCGGTCGAGTCCTTGCCCGAACACACGATCGCGGCCCCGGCCGAAACGCCAGCCGTGGCCCATGAGGCGCCGGCGTTCATTCCACCCGAAGCGGCCGAGGCCGCACCGGCCCCGAAGCCCGCGCCGGCCTTCATCCCTCCGGAGGCCGCCGCCAACACGCCGGTGCATGGCGCCTGATGTCCAGTGTGGCCGAGAAGTCGGACGACCCGATCAATGACACGCCGATGCCGCTGCTGGCCCACCTGGTGGAGTTGCGTAAGCGGCTGATCTGGTCGGCGGTGGCGTTCATCATCGCCTTCTTCTTCTGCTACCACTTCTCGACGGCGATCTACTCGTTCCTGGCCAGGCCACTGGCCGACATCCTGCAGAGCCGCACCGGGCAGGACCGGCGGTTGATCTATACGGCGCTCTACGAGGCGTTCTTCACCTACATCAAGGTCGCATTCTTCGGCGCGGTGTTCCTGGGTTTCCCGGTGATCGCCTCGCAGATCTACATGTTCGTAGCGCCGGGCCTGTATCGCAGCGAGAAGCGGGCGTTCCTGCCGTTCCTCATCGCGACACCCGTGCTGTTCGTGATGGGCGCTGCGCTGGCGTACTACTTCGTGTTCCCGGTGGCCTGGCGCTTCTTCCTCTCGTTCGAGACGCCGAATGGCGCCGGCGGCCTGCCGATCGAGCTGCAGGCGAAGGTGGGCGAGTACCTCGACCTGGTCATGAAGCTGATCTTCGCGTTCGGCATTGCATTCCAGTTGCCGGTGCTGCTGACGTTGCTGGCCAAGGTGGGCATCGTGTCCTCCCGTAGCCTGCGGAAGATGCGGCGCTACGCCTATGTCGGGATGTTCGTGGTTGCGGCGATCCTGACCCCGCCGGACGTGATCACGCAGTGCGGGTTGGCGTTGCCGCTGATCCTTCTCTACGAGGTCTCGATCATATCGGCCCGCCTGGTGGAGAAGAAGCCGGTCGACGTCTGAGCGGCCGACGCTGCGGTGCGGCGCTCCGCATAACGACGCACGACGCACGCCATCGCGCGGAACCAACGCTTCCGCTTGACCCGGTGTGCCGTGGTGGGTCAAACGCCTTCACCGCCGTTGTTGCCCGAGCGCGTTTCTCGGACCCGGCCGTGATACGGACCAGCCACCATGCACGACCTGCGCGCCCTCCGCGACGACCCTGCCCTGTTCGACCGCGCCATGACCCGGCGGGGAGGGTCCGCCATTGCCGACAGCATCGTCTCGCTGGACACGGAGCGGCGCGCCGCGCTCACCGAACTGGGCGAGCGCCAGGCCCGGCGCAACGCGCTTGCCAAGCAGATCGGCCCGCTGAAGCGCACCGGCGGCGACACGTCGGCACTGGAGGCCGAAGCCGCCGGGCTGCGCGACGCCATGGCGGCACTCGAGTCCCGCGCCGCGGCCGCTGAGGCCGATGTCGACGCGCGGCTCGCCGGCCTGCCCAACATCCTCGACCCGGACGTTCCGGACGGCGCCGACGAGACCGCAAATGTGGAAGAGAAGCGGGTCGGCGAACCGGCGGCACTCGCCACCGCCCGGCAGCATTTCGAGTTGGGCGAGGCGCTCGGCCTGATGGATTTCACGGCGGCCGCCAAGCTCGCCGGGTCCCGCTTCACGGTGCTGCGCGGCCCGCTCGCCCGGCTGGAGCGTGCGCTCGGGCAGTTCATGATCGACCTGCACGTGGCGGAACACGGCTACGAGGAGACCGCGGTCCCGCTGCTGGTGAACGACGCCACGGCCTACGGCTCCAACCAGTTGCCGAAGTTCGTGGACGACATGTTCCGCACGACGGATGGCCGCTGGCTGATCCCGACCGCGGAGGTGCCGCTCACCAACATGGCGGCTGGCGAGATCCTGCCCGAAGCACGGCTGCCGTGGCGGATGGTGGCGCTGACCGATTGTTTCCGGTCGGAGGCCGGGTCTGCCGGACGGGATACGCGGGGAATGCTGCGCCAGCACCAGTTCCGCAAGGTGGAGCTGGTGTCCATCACCCGCCCGCAGGATTCCGCGGCGGAGCACGAGCGCATGACGCGGTGTGCCGAGACGGTGCTGGAGCGGCTGGAGCTGCCATACCGCCGCATGCTGCTGTGCGCGGGCGATACAGGTTTCGGGGCGGCCAAGACGTACGACCTCGAGGTTTGGCTACCGGGTCAGGGCACGTACCGGGAGATCAGCTCCTGCTCGAACACGCGCGCTTTCCAGGCCCGGCGGATGAACGCGCGGTATCGCCCGGCGGAGGGCAAGCCGGAGTTCGTCCATTCGCTGAACGGCTCGGGCGTCGCCGTCGGGCGCGCGTTGATCGCGGTGATGGAGACGTATCAGCAGCCGGATGGCTCGATCACCGTGCCGGCCGTGCTGCGGCCGTATATGGCCGGGCTGGACCGGATCGCTGCCTAAAGCAGCAGCGCCGGAAATGGCGGGCTGTCGCAACCGGGCTTAGTGATGTAAACTGTCTTCACATGGCCTTCTCCCGCGACAGCTACCATCACGGCAACCTGCGCGAGGCGCTCGTTGAGGCTGCCCGGCGGCTGATTGCCGAGCGTGGTCTGGGCGGGTTCGCCTTTGCCGAGTTGGCGCGGGCTGCGGGGGTCAGCCCAGCCGCTCCCTACCGCCATTTTCGCGACCGCGGCGCCTTGGTGGCCGAGCTTGCCCGGCAAGGGTTCGAGCGGTTGGCCGACGACTTGCTCGCTGCCTGGAATGATGGCCGCCCCAACCCGGCCGCTTCGATCGAGCGGTGTGGCCGCGCTTACCTCGCCTTCGCACGACGGGATCCGGCCGCCTATGCGGCGATGTTCGACGGGGTCCAGGGCGAAACCGACCCGGCGTTGCGGGGTGCTGCGGATGCCGCGTTTGCGATCGTCCGCCGCGCTTGCGAAGCGGCTTGCGCCAGTGCACCGGCGCAAGCCCGCCCGCCGGCGTTGATGGTGGCGCTGCATGTCTGGTCGCTGTGCCATGGCACGGCCTCGTTGTTCACCGGCCCTGCATCGCCAGGCCGGCGGCCGCTGCCGATGACGCCGGAGGACCTGCTTGAGGCAGGGCTCCTGGTCTACCTCCGTTCACTCGGTCTCGGTTCTTAACATGGAAAAGGTAACAATACCGTGAGACACTTTACGCGCCGGCTCGCCAGGAGCATGTATGTGAATGTGATTAACATTCACTCCCGGAGCCAGCCCATGAATTCCGTTCTCTCGCGCATGATGGTGATCCCGCGCCCGATCTGGATCTTCGCCATCATTCTTGGCTTCTACGTCTGGTGGCCGTTCGGCTTGGCCGTGCTGGTATACCGCATGTCCGTGCGCCGGGCTTTCCGCCATGGCGGCGGCCAGTGGCAGTTCCCGGACATGATGAGCCGCACCGCCCGTGGCTTCTCCTTCGCACCGCCCTCGGGCAACCGCGCGTTCGACGAGTATCGCTCCGAGACGCTGCGCCGGCTAGAGGATGAGCAGCGGGAGTTCGTGGACTACCTCGACCGTCTGCGGCAGGCGCGGGACCGGCAGGAGTTCGAGCAGTTCATGGCCGAGCGCCGCCAGCGCCCTGCCCGCACGGATGAGGTTCCGCCGCAGCAGTAAAGGCTGAACTCCCCTTCCCTTGTGGGAGGGGATGCTGCGACTTGGGGCTTCGGTGCGTCGAGAGCCCTCGCCCCCCTCTCCCGTCAAGGACGGGAGAGGGGGGCGATTTTGATAGCGGCGCGAGCCTTGCTCCGCCTTGCGCGGGTTTCTACACAAGCGCCGAACAGCGATGGATCGGCCCTTTGTCACGAACCCTCGTTCTTGCCGCGTTGCTGGCCGTCGCGGGATGCAGCCCGGACTACTCGGCCAACTCCTACAACAGCACCGCCGTGCAGCAGGCCAACAAGGTGGACCAGGGGGTCGTGATCGGCCGCCGGTCGGTGGGGGTCGTCGCCGGCGGCACGGTAGGCGCAGTGACTGGCGGGGCGGCGGGCGGCATCGCCGGGTCCCAGGTCGGCAACGGCGTTACCGCGGCTTTCGGGGCGTTGGGCGGGAGCGTGGTGGGCGGTTTGGTCGGTTCGGCGGTCGAGAAGACGACGGGCGAGACCCACGCTTACGAGTATATCGTGCGCAAAGCTGCCGGCGAGTTGCTCTCCGTGACGCAGCAGGATGCCAAACCGTTGGAAGTCGGGCAGCGGGTGTTGGTGATCGCCGGCAACCAGGCCCGTATCGTACCGGATTACACGGTCCAGCTTGACCCGGCGCCGCCGCAGCCGACGACGGATAGCAAGGATCCGGCAACGCAGCCGGTGCAGGCGGCGCCGCTGGCTTCGCCGGCTGAGGCGGTTGCTCCGGGGACGTAGGTGGGGTGAATAGTTAGTCCCCTACGAACACGCTTGCCTGGTAGCCTTGCGCGAACAGCAATGCCCGCAGATCGGCGTGATCCACCCGGAACCGGGCTGCCGCCGCGACCACCGGCTTGGCGTGGAATGCGACCCCCATGCCCGCCGCCGTCACCATCGCCAGATCGTTTGCCCCGTCCCCTACCGCCAGCGTCGCCCCAAGCTTCAACCCGCGCGCCGCCGCAAGCTCCTGCAGCGCCGCCAACTTGGCATCCCGGTCCAACACCGGCTCTCCTACCTCGCCCGTCAGCGCCGCGCCGTCGTCGAGCAGCGTGTTGGCCCGGTGCACGTCGAACCCGCATAACGCCGCGACCCGTTCGGTGAAGAAGGTGAAGCCGCCCGACACCAACGCCGCCGTCGCGTTGTGCGCCCGCATCGTCGCCACCAGCACGCGCGCACCCGGCGTCAGCGTCACACCCGCCCAAGTCCGTTCCAGCGCCGCCAGGTCCAGCCCCTGCAGCAACGCCACCCGCTCGCGCAACGCCGCTGCGAAGTCGATCTCGCCGGCCATCGAACGCTTGGTGATCGCGGCCACACGCTCGCCGACGCCGGCGATGGCGGCCAGTTCGTCCAGCGTCTCCCCGGTCACGATGGTGCTGTCCATGTCCGCCACCAGGAGACCCTTGCGCCGCCCGCGGCTATGCACCGCCAGGGCGTCCACCGCCTCGCCCTCGAGTGCCGCCCGTACCGCATCCATGTCCGGCTTGCCTGGGCAGGCGATGTCCACCGCTTCGCCGGGCGACAATGGAATGGGGGTGCCGCCGCGCACGGCATCCCGCACGCGCTGAATGGTGGCCGGGTGCAGCGTGGACGCATCGCGGGCGGCGACCAGGGTGACGATATGGGGCATGATGCGCCGGGCATGGCACCAACCCACGGCATGGACAAGCAGCACGGTACGAGCAGGAAGCGGAGCGCCCTGATCGTCGCCGGCCCGACCTGCAGCGGCAAGTCGGCCCTGGCGTTGCACCTCGCCCGGCGCTGGGGCGGCACCGTGATCAATGCCGACTCCATGCAGGTCTACCGCGAACTGCGTATCCTCACCGCCCGTCCGACGCCGGAGGACGAAGCCGCCGCCCCGCACCGGCTGTACGGCGTCCGCCCGGCCGCCGAACCCGGCAGCGTGGCCTGGTGGCGCGGCGCCGCCCTGGAGGCGATGGAGGCGGCCGAACTACCGATCCTCTGCGGCGGCACCGGCCTGTATCTGCGCGCGCTCACCACGGGGCTCGCCGACATTCCCGATCCTGGCGAGCCTGCCCGCGCCGAGGCCCGCACCCTGCTGGCGGAACTCGGCGCAGCCTCCCTGCATGCACGCCTGCGTGAGGCCGATCCTGGCACCGCAGCGACGTTGCGCCCGGGCGATGGCCAGCGGATCGCCCGCGCGTGGGAGGTATGGCGCGGCACCGGGCGCGGCCTGGCTGACTGGCTCCATACGGCGCCGATCGAGAGCGGGTGGCAGTTTGGCGCCATCTTGCTGGATCCACCGCGCGCCCACCTGCGCACCGCCATCGCCGCCCGGTTCGCCGCGATGCTGCACCAGGGCGCGCTCGAGGAAGTCGCCGCGATGCTGGACCAGCGGCTGGACCCAGCACTTCCCGCCATGCGCGCCCACGGCGTCCCGGAGCTCGGCGCGTATATGCGCGGCGAGATCACGCTGCTTGAGGCCGAGCGCCGGGCGGTGCTGGCCACGGGGCAATACACGAAGCGGCAGGCGACCTGGTTTCGGCATCAACCGCTGGCGGCGACCGGGCCGACAGAGAAGATCGATGCGCGTTTCAGCGACTTTGAGCAACTTTCAGAAACATGGATGGCAGCTATGCGTCAGTTTCTACTCTCCCCCGTTGACCCGCCGATGCTACGCTCGTAGGACACTGCGATGACTCACCACACCGCCATGCACCGCCCCGGCGCGGAGATTCTCCTCCAGGCTCTGAAGGATCAGGGCGTCGAAGTGGTTTTCGGCTATCCGGGCGGCGCCGTGCTGCCGATCTACGATGCGCTGTACAAGCAGAACGCGATCCGGCACGTCATGGTGCGCCACGAGCAGGCTGCGGTGCATGCGGCCGAGGGGTATGCGCGCGCGACCGGCAAGGTCGGTGTCGTGCTCGTCACCAGCGGCCCGGGTGCGACGAACGCCGTCACCGGGTTGGTGGACGCGCTGATGGACAGCATCCCGCTGGTTTGCCTCACGGGCCAGGTGCCCACGCATCTGATCGGCAACGACGCGTTCCAGGAGGCCGACACGACGGGGATCACCCGGCAGGCCACCAAGCACAACTACCTGGTCAAGCGCAGTGAGGACCTGGCGCGGATCGTCCACGAGGCATTCGCGATCGCGTCTACCGGCCGGCCCGGCCCCGTGGTGATCGACCTGCCGAAGGATATCCAGATCGCGCCGGCGCTCTATTCGGCGGCCTCTACCGAGCCGCACCGGTCCTACCGCCCGCGCCGCGAGCCGAACCTGGCGCAGATCCAGGCCGCGGTGGCCCTGCTGAAGGGTGCGCGGCGTCCGATCATCTACAGCGGCGGCGGCGTGATCAACGCGAATGCCTCAGACGCACTGCGCGAGTTGGTCCGCCTCACCGGCGCTCCGTGCACGTCGACGCTGATGGGCCTGGGCGCATACCCGGCGTCGGACCCGCTGTTCCTCGGCATGTTGGGGATGCACGGCACCTACGAAGCCAATCTGGCCATGCATGGCTGCGACGTGATGCTGAACGTGGGCGCCCGCTTCGATGACCGGGTGACCGGGCGCATCAATGCGTTCGCACCGCACGCGCAGAAGATCCACGTCGATATCGATCCGTCTTCCATCGATAAGAACGTGGCCGTGGATGTGCGGGTCGAGGGGGATGCCGGGCTGGCGCTGAATGCGATGATCGACGCCTGGCAGGCAGATCCGCAGGAGCAGGACCGCCAGGCGCTGGCCACGTGGTGGCGCCAGATCGATGCGTGGCGCGGCCAGGACTGCATGGGCTACCAGCAGGACATGGCGCCCGACGCGATCATCAAGCCGCAGCACGCCATCCGCCGGCTGCACGCCGCCTGCTCCGGGCGGGACACGTTCATCACGACGGAAGTCGGTCAGCACCAGATGTGGGCGGCCCAGCATTTCGGGTTCGAGAAGCCGAACCGCTGGATGACCTCGGGCGGTCTCGGCACCATGGGCTACGGCCTGCCGGCCGCGATGGGCGTGCAGATCGCGTATCCGGACGCGCTGTGCATCGACATTGCGGGCGAGGCTTCGATCCTGATGAACATCCAGGAAATGGCGACACTCGCGCAGTACCGCTTGCCGGTGAAGGTGTTCATCCTGAACAACCACTATCTCGGCATGGTGCGCCAGTGGCAGGAACTGCTGCACGGCAGCCGCTACAGCGAGAGCTACAGCGACGCGCTGCCCGATTTCGTGAAGCTTGCGGAGGCGTTCCATGCCACGGGCCTGCGCGCCACCAATCTCGGCGAGTTGGATGGCGTGATCGAGCGCATGTTGGCAACGCCGGGTCCGGTGATCGCCGACATCTGCGTGGACGAGAAGGAGAACGTGTTCCCGATGATCCCGTCGGGCGCCGCGCATAACGAGATGATCCTCGGCCCGGGCGGCGAGGCGCGCGCCGCCGGGTTGACGGAAGAAGGGCTGATGCTGGTCTGATGGATGCGTTGCTCCAATCCGCCACGATCTCGGTGCTGGTCGAGAACGAATCCGGCGTGCTGGCCCGTGTTATCGGTCTGTTCAGCGGGCGCGGCTACAACATCGACAGCTTGACCGTTGCCCCCGTCGACGACGACCGGGCGCGTAGCCGCATCAATATCGTCACCAGCGGCACCGAAATGGTGATCGCGCAGATCAAGGCGCAGCTCGACCGGCTGGTGCCGGTGTACAAGGTGGCGGACCTCACCAAGCAGGGGCCGCACATCGCGCGCGAACTGGCGCTCATCAAGGTGGTGGCCACCGGCGCCGACCGGAGCGACAGCCTGCGGATCGCCGAGGCGTTGCGCGCCCGCGTGGTGGATGCGAGCCCCGACAGCTTCGTGTTCGAGATGACCGGGAGCACCGACAAGATCGATGCCTTCGTGGCCCTGATGCGGCCGCTGGGCCTGGCCGAGGTATCCCGCACCGGCGTGGCCGCCATCAGCCGGGGCAAGACAACGCTATAGCCGTCCCGCCCGGGACAGAGTTCCATCTACCGGAGTGTGCCCACCATGCGCGTTTACTACGACCGCGACGCCGACGTCAGCCTGATCAAGGCCAAGACCGTCGCGATCATCGGCTTTGGCAGCCAGGGCCATGCCCACGCGCAGAACCTGCACGATAGCGGGGTCACCAACGTGATCGTGGGGCTGCGCGCCGGGTCGGTGGGCGTGAAGAAGGCCGAAGCGGTGGGCCTCTCGGTCATGGACCCGGCGGATGCGGCGCGCCAGGCGGACGTCGTGATGGTGCTGACGCCGGATGAGATTCAAGGCGATCTGTATCGCGAGAAGCTCGGGCCGAACATGAAGCCGGGCGCGGCACTGGCGTTCGCGCACGGGCTGAACGTGCATTTCAACCTGCTGGACCCGCGCCCCGACATCGACGTGTTCATGATCGCGCCGAAGGGTCCCGGCCATACCGTCCGCAGCGAATATCAGCGCGGCGGCGGCGTGCCCTGCCTGGTAGCCGTGTCGCAGGACCCGTCCGGCAACGCGTTGGAGATCGCGCTGTCCTATGCGAGCGCCATCGGCGGCGGGCGGGCCGGCATCAT
>CAXTVQ010000009.1:0-20451 GCA_964247705.1 uncultured Acetobacteraceae bacterium
TCGAAGAAGGTGTGGTGGCGCGCGGTGTAGCCGACATTGTCCAGGTCGTTGTGCTTGCCGCCGGCGCGCACGCATTTCTGCGCGGTGGTGGCGCGGCTGTAGGGGCGCTTCTCGGCCCCGGTGAACACGTTCTTGAACTGCACCATACCGCTGTTGGTGAACAGCAGCGTCGGGTCGTTGCGCGGCACGAGCGGCGAGGACGGCACGGCGGTGTGGCCGTTGCGCACGAAGTAGTCGAGGAAGGTGGCGCGGATATCGTTACTGCTGGGCATGATGGCCGGAATACCGCAGCCCGCGCGGTTGGGCCAGAGGTGGGGCGGTCAGTCGGCGGACGTCAAGCTATGCGTGGATGCCCAGGTCAAGCCCCGGCATGGCGGTTTACTGAACGCATTCACCCGAACGCCCCCACCGAATGCGTGATCGCCGTCCCGATCTCCCGCACCGTCGCAAACAGCCGGCCGATCGGTTGGAAGATCGCCTCGTGCTCCCGCTCGTAGGACACTGCGTTCTGCCGGCCGGGCGGCTCGGCATAGTCGCGGGCGGCCGCCGGGTCCGGCCGGGTTGGGAATATCTCGGCCAGCAGCTCCAGGCAGGCCGGCACGTCCAGCCGCAGCAGCCGGTCCTCCAGCGCCTGCCGGGTCACGCCGTGGCGGGGGGAGAACTCGGGGATCTCCGTGCCGAGCAGCCAAATCCGCTGGATCGCGGCGATGCGCAGCGCGTGCAGCAGCACCTCCGGCGTTGCCATCCGCGGCGTGTCCGGCCAGGTGCTGGCCAGCGCCAGCCAGTCCATCTGGATGCGGCGGGCCATCGCGGTCACCGGCTGCCACAAGCCCAGCCGGTTCAGCGAGCGCGCCACCGCCAGCAGCGCCGCCGCCCGGCCCGGGACGCTGACGTGCGGCACCCGGTCCAGCCAGGCGCCCGGGTCCACCAAGCCCACCACGGCGCGCAGCACGTCCATGTCCGAATGCGCCAGCGCGTGGGCGGCGAAATCCATCGCGCGGCGGAACCGCGGGCTGTTCCCCAGCAGCGGGCCGAACGATTCGTGGTGCCGGGCGGCCGCGGCACCCACCCCCTCCAGCGTGTTGGCGCACCAGCCGAGCTGCTGCAGGATCGCGTTGTTCGGGATCGCCCGCAGCTCGCGCGGGTGGCGGATCGTGGCCGGGCCGCCGGTATCGGATTGCCGGGCGGAGGGCCGCGACCCGGTCGGGTCCAGCAACGCCGGGCCGAACGCGCCGAGCAGGGCGGCGTAACCCGGATCCTCCACCAGCTCGCGCATCCCGCTGCCGACGGTTGCGAAGAAGTCGGCGGCGAAATCCGGCTCGTCGTAGATCGGATCCTGCATGTCCGGGATGGCGGCGAAAGCGTGTTCGGCCATCCGCGCCACGGTGGCCTCCGCCAGCGCGGGCGTGCCGAACAGGAGGTAGCCGTCGCCGCCCTGGATCGCACACTCCTCCCGCACGGCGATCCCTGCCGCGGCGAAGGCCTGGCGGCTTGCGGTGGGCGAGTAGTATTTCAGCCGGTCCGCCAGCGAGCCCGGGTGCGCGCCGCGGCCGATGCTCTCGCCGCCGGTGTCGAACAGCACGACCTCGACACCGGTCAGCCCGTGCTTGGAAAGCAGTTCCGCCGCCTTCAGCCGCAGCCGCTCGATCAGGTAGGACGCCGCCAACTGGCCCACGTAACGCCCGCTATCGGAATAGCCGAACTGCAGGCACATACGCCCGGTCGCGCGCAGGTAATCGCACCAATGCGGCGAGCGCAGCGCTTCGGCCAGCACGCGCGCGCCGCTCTCCAGCGCCTCCGCCGTCTCGAACAGCGGGCTGATCTCGATCTGCTTCTCGATCCCGAACAACCGCGCCAGCCACAGCGCCGTGAGCAGCGTGTAGCCGCTCTCGGTCTCCGCGATCAGGAAGCGGACGGGCGCCTCGGCGTCGACATGCTTGATCACCTGCGCCACCGTCATCATCACGCGCACGGCGGACGCCTGCTCGGCCATCAGCGCACCGAAATCCACCGGCTCGGGCTGCACCGCGTCCAGCGCCTCGCCGATCGCGGCCAGCAGCACCCGGCGGCGGCTGGCATCGGCCGGCGGGTCGGCCAACCCGAGCCGCACCCGCGCCGCATTGTGCAGTTGCGCCGCGTTCAGCCGCACATGGGTGTGGGCGAGCGAGAGCCCGTGGCTGGCCAACCCCGCCCGCGCCACCGCGAGCGCCATCGGTTCGGCCGAGGTTGCCAATGCCTCGTCCAGCAACCGGAGCACGGGTGCGGGGGTAACCATCGCCTCCTCCCGCCGTCCAACCAGTGCCGCCGCGAACGCCGCCACCTGATCCGAGTCTTGCCCCGCCGGGCACGCGGCCACCTGCGCGTCCACCGCGGCCAGCGCCTGGTCCAACCGCTCGGCCGCCGGGCCGCTGCCCACCTGGCGGCGCGCCCGGTCGAGCTGCAGCCGCTTCATCACCAGCCGCAGGCGCAACGTGTCCCACCAGCCGATGTCGGTTCGCCCGTCGGTGTCGTAGCCGACCCAGGTCGTCATGATCACCGGCTTGGGCGTCAGCGTCCGCCAGCGGTCCGGCCACGTCGCCGCAGCCGCCTGCAGCAGGGCCGTCGTCAACGCGTCCACCGCGTCCCGCCCCCGGCTGATCGCGGCCGTCGCCTGGTCGAACTCCTCCTCCAGCGTGGGCTTGGACGGGCGGTGCGAGGCGAACGCCGGCGCCGCCTCGCCCCCGGCCGCACGTGCCAGCGCGTCACCGACCTGGCGCGGCATCGAGAACGTGGGGTGCGCGGTGAACACGGCCGCGAACCGGGTCCGCTCGACGCTGGCGCGGACGGTGCGGAACGGCACCGGGCTGTCGTCCGGGTCGGGGCGGATCAGCCGCGCCGCCACCGCCGCCATCGCCGCGTGCGAGCCGTCCAGCCCGCCCACATAGGCGGCGAGCCGCGCTGCCCGGGCCGCAAACGCATCGTCCCGCAGATGCCGCACCACCGCCTCGAGCTGGTCGAGCGTCAGCGCTCCCGTGTCCATCTGCCGCATGATCGCGAGTGCGGCGGCCAGCACGGGGCTGCCGAACGGGTCGGTGCGGCTGCGGTCGCGCGCCTGTTCCACCAGCCCCAGCAGACGGATGGCGTTTCCCTCGGCGTCGGACGAATGATTTGACATAGCTGGTATGTGCAGCGCAGCACGGCCCAGTGGCAAGCGGTTCGTTCGGCCCCGGCGCCGTGCTACGGGGCGGCATGTCCCGTCTCGACCACGCCGACCCCGACCGGCTCGCCCGGCTCTCCCTGGCGCGCCACCGCGCCTTCGCCACTGGGCTACTGGTGATCATGGCGGCGCTCACCCTCGGCAGCTACGCGTTGCCGCCGGGTTGGGGGACGGACCTGCTGCAAGCGGCGTCCAAGGCCGGGTTCGTGGGCGGCGTGGCGGACTGGTTCGCGGTCACCGCCCTGTTCCGCCACCCGCTCGGCCTGCCGATCCCCCACACCGCAATCATCCCGGCGCAGAAGGAGCGGTTGGGCCGCGCGCTGGGCCGCTTCGTCGCCACCCACGTGTTCACCGAGGCGGAACTGCGCCGCACCATCGGTCGGGTCGATCTGGTGGCCATCCTCCACCGCTTCTTCGCCGACCCTGACGCCGTCCGCCCCGCCGCCGAGACGCTGGCCGGCCTGCTTCCGCGCCTGCTGGCCACGGTGGAGGACGGCCGCGCACGCCGCCTTATCGCCCGACTGGTGCCGCGTGTGCTGGGAGGACGGGGCGCCAGCGCCGTCGTGGCAAGGGCGCTTGCGGGCCTGCTGGAAGGAGGGCGGCATCAGGAGGTGCTGAGTTTCATCCTGGTCCAGGTTCGCGCCCTGTTGGCCGCCAAGGAGGATCAACTCCGCGCCGTCATCGCCGAGCGGGTGCGCGAGCAAGGCGGTCGTCTGGTCGGCTGGGCGCTGGGGGCACAGGTGGCTCGCCGGGTGCTGACGACGCTGAACACCGAGATGGACAAAATGGGACCGGACGGCTCGGACCTGCGCGACGCGTTCGACCAGTGGGTGCGCGCCGAGATCGCCCGCATGGAGACGGACCCGGCGCGTGCGGCCGAAGTGGGCGCCGCCATTCGAAAAGTCGTCTCGCACGAGACGGTGCAGGCCTGGCTGTGGGACATCTGGGCCCGGCTGCGGGTGGCGATGGAGGCGGACGCCGCCCAGCCCGGCGGCCACACCGTCGCGTTCATCGAGGGCGCGCTGGCCAATCTCGGCACCTTGCTGGAAGCGGACCCGGCCGTCCGCGCCCGGGTGCAAACCGCCGTCGAGGGCGTGGCGATCACCGTGCTGCCCTCGGCCCAAGCGTCGCTGTCCACGTTCATCGGCGACGTGGTGGCGAACTGGGACACCGCGACCCTGGTGGACCGGTTGGAACTGCGTGTCGGCCGCGACCTCCAATATGTGCGGGTGAACGGGACGGTGGTCGGCTTCCTGGTCGGCGGCGTGCTTTACGGGGTGTTGCGGGCGGTGTTCGGCTCGGTAGCGTTCTGAACAAAAGTTTGCTTTGACGGTCGCCGTTGTTCGCGTCTTGTTCTCGTCCGACCAAAGATGACGGACGATACGATGACCCTCTCGACGACCCCGGTGCGTGACGCCCCAGACCCAGCCGAAGAGGACGCCCGGCTGCGGATGATCTGGAACGAACAGCGCAAGCTGGAAGCGACGTTCATCAACAACCTCGGCGTGGCCACCGTCGCAGCGGGCGCCATCACCCCGCTGCTGGCGAACCTCTATGGCGTGAGCGACGCGCCGCCGCTTTCCTGGCTGACAAACGGCTGGCTGATCCCCATTGTCATGGTTGCCGGTTTTGGCCTGAATGCGCTTGCGGTGCATTGGCTTAAGGGTTTGGAATGATCAGCGTGCTCACTGTGACCGCTCCCATCATCGTTCCGCTTGGCGCAGTGAGTTTGCTGCTGCTGCGGGCGAGGTTCCTGCCCCGTCCGCGTCCTCCGCGCCGAGCCATCGCCGTCGTCAGCCGTCCGGCCAAGATCACCCGGTTGCCGATCCGCCGATGAGCAAGCTCACGCTTTCCGTGCTCGACCAGTCCACTGTCGTGTCCGGCCGTTCGCCGGATGACGCGATCCGCGAGAGCATCGCCCTCGCCCAGCATTGCGAGGCGCTTGGCTACCACCGGTATTGGCTGGCCGAGCACCACGCCTCCGCCAGCCAGGCCGGAACCGCGCCCGAGATCCTGATCGCCGCCATCGCCGCCACGACCCGGCGCATCCGTGTCGGCAGCGCCGGGGTCATGCTGCCGCATTATTCGAGCCTGAAAGTCGCCGAGCAGTTCCGCGTACTTGAGGCCATTGCTCCCGGCCGGATCGACCTCGGGCTCGGCCGCGCCCCCGGCAGCGACGGGCTGACCGCGCATGCGTTGAACCCGAACGCGGCCGGCGCTGCGGACCATTTTCCGGCCCAGGTGCGTGACGTGCTGGCCTGGTCGGCTGGCGAGCGGCTGGTGGAGGGCCATCCCTTCCGCGACATCGTCGCCCAACCCGCCGGGCCGCATGTGCCGGAGGTGTGGATCCTCGGCTCATCCAGCTACGGTGCCCAAGTCGCCGCGCATTTCGGGCTACCCTACTGCTTTGCTCACTTCATCACGGACGGAGAAGGCGCCGCGGAGGCGCTCGACATATACCGGGACCACTACCGCCCAAGTGAGCGCAACCCGGCCCCACACGCGGCGGTGGCTGTCTGGGCACTTGCCGCCGACACGGCGGACGAGGCCGAGCGCCTATTTGCCTCCCGCGCGCTCTGGCGGCTCGGCCGGGACCGCGGCAGCTACACAGCGCTGCCAACGGTCGAGGAGGCCGCTTCCCACCCCTATTCGGACCGCGAACGGTCTCGGGTTGCACAAATTCGGGCTCGCGCGCTCTGCGGCACGGGCGACGAGGTCATGGCCAAGCTCGAAGCGCTGGCTGGCGGCCTTGGGGCGACAGAAGTCGCCGTGATCACCACCGTTGCGGATAAGCAGGCCCGCCGGCGGTCCTACGAACTGCTGGCCGACGCCGCGCGGCTACGGTCGGCGGGTGAGCGGACCGCCCTCGCGGCCGAATGAGGCGTTTCGCCGCCGCGCCTGCCACAGCTTGAAGCGGATCATCGCGTAAGCGACCAACACCGCCACGATTGCCACCGGAATCAGCGCGAACGCGACCCAAAGCGCCAAGGCGGCGAAAGCGAGACCGACCGCCACAACCGCCAGCAACACCGCGCCCACGATGATCCGGTTGGCGACGGGGGCACGCCGAGGCGTACTGAACCGGCCGTCCGGCGTCATATCGATCTGCAACCTGGGATCATATGCCATGATGGATCATAGTGGGCCGCACAGGTGCGACCTTCAAGCTGGCCGGGCAGGCAATGGTATTGTGCAGCTTATGCACTGCCTCACGTTCCACGCCGAGCCTGCCAGCACGGCACGATGAACAGTCCCGTAGACGAACCAAAACGATCTGAGTGATCGCCCTCGGCCGAGCCGAGCGGCGGTAACGTTTTATGAACCATACCGTCCTAGCATCCGTCGGCTTGCGCTCCCCCGAAGGAGATTTCATGCTCGACGGCCTGGTTCCCGACGCAACATTGCTGGAACGTGCCTCTGCGTCTTTCCTGGCCGGGCAATCGGATGAGGCGGAGCGGATTTGTCACCGCGTGCTGCAGGATGAACCGGGCGACGCGGGCGCTCTGCGTCAGCTTGGCCTGATCCGGCTCGTTGGCGGAGATCCAGCGGGGTGCCAGGCCCTCCTGCTCCCGCTGCAAGACGTCTTTGCGGAGGATCCGGACCTCGCGATCGCTCTGGCAGAGGCGGCATGGACCACCACGGGCGCCGAAGCAGCCATCCCGCATTACCGCCACGCCGTCGCCCTAGCGCCGACCCGCGCCCGCGTCCGCGCCCGGCTTGGCCTGGCGCTGCTCACCACGGGACAACCCGGCGCAGCACGGCACATGCTGGAGGCCGCCACTGCGGCGGCGCCGGATGCCGAGACCCTCACCCACCTCGGCATGGCCCTGCTCGCCGAAGGCCGCTCCCAGGACGCCGTGGCGCCTCTGCTGCGAGCGGCTGAGGCGGATAGCGGTGACCCGGCCAGCCTGTTTCACCTTGGGCAAGCTCTGCGCGATCTAGGCCGCATCGATGACGCCCTGGTCGCCTTGGCCGAGGCGGTGCGACGCGGGCCGGACCAAGCCCATCTCCATTTCGCCTACGGGGATGCCCTGTTCGCCCGCGGCGAGCACGCCAAAGGCCAAGTAGAATTACGGCAGGCCACGGCTCTCGACCCGACGCAGCCGCTCGCCTGGGCCAAGCTCGGCGATATGGAGCAACTCGCGGGTGACACCGCCACTGCGCTCAGTTGCTATCGTTGCGCTTCCCAACTGGACGACGGCAATCCCGGCCTACTTGCCCTGCTCGGCAATGCCCTGCTCGCCGCCGGTGACCAGGCGGGTAGCCGCGAGCTTGCCCGCAGCATGGAAGCGTCCTGGGCCGGTCCGCGCGCGAGGGGGCTGAGCATCGGCATCCTGGCCGCACCCGGCGGCTCCAACACGCCGACCGACTACATCGTGGACCGCACTCGCCTCGCTGCCACGCCGATCTTCCTCCTGGACGGTCACGCCTATCCGACAGCCGAACTCGCCCACCGCTACGACGTGATCTTCAACGCCGTCAGCGACCCGGACGCGGCGCCCGGCGCGTTGGCGCAGGCCGGGGATTTGGCGGCCAGCCTGGCCCTGCCCGTGGTCAACGCGCCTGCCCTCATCCAGGCCACCACGCGCGACCGCATGTCCGAGCTGCTGGCCGGCATTCCCGGGCTGCACGTCCCACGAACGATACGCTGCAGCCGTACCGAGTTGGACGGTGTGGCGCTGGACGGTCCCGTGCTGGTGCGCGCCGTCGGCAGCCATGGCGGCAAAGGCCTCGCCGTTGCGCAGACGCCGAAGGAGATCCGTGACGAAGTGGCGACGCTGGGCGCCGATGAGGTTTACATCACCCAGTTCGCCGATACCCGGTCTACCGGCGGCTTGTATCGCAAGCTGCGGGTCGTCTTCGTGGATGGGCAATGCTTCCCGGTGCACCTCGCGGTCGGCGATCACTGGCTGAGCCATTATTTCCGCACCACCATGGCCGACATGCCTGCCTGGCGCGCGGAAGAAGCCGCCTTCCTCGCCGGGCACGAAGCCTATCTCGGGCGTGACGTCTGCCGCGCATTGGCCGAGCTGCATGGCCGGGTCGGGCTGGATTTCTTCGGCGTCGACGGTGCGATCGGCCCCGATGGCCGGCTCGTGGTGTTCGAGTGCAATGCCGCGATGCTGGTGCGCCATGCCGACCGCCCGGCGATCTTCGACTACAAGCGCGAGCCCGCCGAACGGATCCGGGACGCCGTAAGCGGCCTGCTGCGGCGCCTGGCCACCCTGTCTCCCAGGTAGCTTGCACGGCGGCGTCGAGGGTGAACGGCCGTTAACCGCCGAGCTGCCTCCTGCTTCTCAGGAAACAAATCAATCGCGTTGAGTAAGCCGAGCTTTTTGGCCGCTGTGACGGAGTCGAAATGGGATTGCCTTCCCAGCGGCGATGATGTTCATTAAATGTTCCATGATGCAGACCCTCGGCACCGCTTTGGACATAGTGCGCGCCCGCATCGCTCGGTTGGAGCGGCGGCCGGTCCCGCATGCGGCCGACGTCATACGCTTCGGCGTGTCCGCGATCGACTGCCACCTGCCCGGTGGCGGGTTGCTGCCCGGTGCGCTGCATGAGGTAGCGGGCGAGGGTGCCGACATCGAGCAGGGTGCGGCGGCAGCGCTGTTCCTGGCCGGGTTGCTGGCGCGGCGGCGCGGCCCCGTGCTGTGGGCCGTCATGCGCGCGGACCTGTTCGCCCCCGCCTTGCACGCCGCCGGGTTGCATCCGGGCCGGGTCGTGTTCGCCGAGGCCGGAGCCGACGGACTGCTGGTGATGGAGGAGGCGCTGCGCCACCCGGGGCTCGCCGGCGTGGTGGGCGAGGTGGGCAAGATGGGGCTTACCGCCTCCCGCCGGCTGCAGCTTGCGGCCGAGGCGTCCGGCGTCCCCGCTTTCGTCCTGCGCCGCTTCCATCAGGCGTCGGACCCGGCGTTGGCCGAACCGAATGCCGCGGTGACCCGCTGGCGGGTGGCCGCCCGGCCCTCGCCGCCGCCGCTCCTCCATGCGCCGGAGGTGCCGGGCCTCGCCCGCGCGCGCTGGCAAGTCGATCTGGTGCGCTGCCGTGGCGGCGCCCCCGCAACCTGGACCGTGGAGGCATGCGATGCGCAGGGTCGTCTCACTCTGGCTGCCGAGCTTTCCGACCGACAGGCTCCGCCGCGCCGCCACGCCGCCGGCTGAAGGCCCTCTCGTCACCCGCCTGCACGACGGCCGCCGCATGGTGATCGCGGCCGCGGACCCGGCAGCCCAGGCGCTCGGCCTGCACGCGGGCATGGCGCTGGCCCACGCACAGGCGATGGTGCCGGGGCTGGTGGTGGTGGATGCGGACCCGGCCGGGGACGCAGCCGCCCGTGCCCGCCTGGCCGCGTGGTGCATGCGCCTTGCCCCGCTGACCGCGCCCGATACGGACGGGCTGTGGATCGACGCCACCGGCTGCACGCATCTGCACGGCGGCGAGCAGGCCATGCTGGACGCCGTGCTCGCCCGCCTGACCGCCGACGGGGTTGCAGCCCGCGCCGCCATCGCCGACACGCCTGGCGCCGCCCACGCCTTGGCCCGCTACGCGCCGGGTCCGGTCACCGTCGCAGCGCCAGGCGGCACGCAGGCGGCCATCGCCCCGCTGCCCGTTGCCTCGCTGCGGCTGGAGGACCCGGCGGTGGTCACGCTGCACCGGCTCGGGTTGGACACGGTCGGCAGCCTGCTCGCTTTGCCCCGCGCGCCGTTCGCCCGGCGGTTCGGGGCGGGGGTGCTGCAGCGCCTGGATCAGGCGGTGGGCCGGGTTGCCGAACCGATCACGCCTGTCACCCCGCCGGAGACGCCGCAAGCGCGCATGGCCTTCGCCGAACCGCTGCTGACGGCGGAAAGCTTCTGCGCCGTCATCGCCCGCCTGGTCCGCCGCGTGTGCCGCACGCTGGAGCACGCGGGCCTCGGCGCGCGCCACATGGACCTGGTGTTCGAGCGCGTGGACGGCACGCTGCAGGCTATCCGGATCGGCACCGCCCGCCCGTCCCGCGACGCGCGCCACCTTGCCCGGCTGTTGGAGGAGCGGGTGGAGACGGTGGACCCGGGCCTGGGCGTGGACGCGATGCGCCTGGCGGTGCCGTTCGCCGAGCCGCTCGCCTTCACCCAGGCCGCCAACCTGGCCGCCGAACCGGAGGCGGATGTGGCGGCGCTGGTGGACCTCCTGGCCAACCGGTTGGGGGCGAACCGGGTATGGCGCGCAGCCCCCGTGGAGAGCGACGTGCCGGAGCGCTCGGTGCGCCGGGTCAGCGCCGTGGGCCCCGGCGGCGGCGCAAGCTGGCCCGCATGGCCCCGCCCGGTGCGCATGCTGCATCCGCCGCAGCCGGTGGACACGGTCTCGGGCCTACCGGACCAGGCCCCTGCCGCCTTCACCTGGCGGCGGCGGCGGCACCGCATCCGCCGCGCCGACGGCCCGGAGCGGATCATGGGGGAATGGTGGCGGCGGGATGCGGAGATCGAAGCGGTGCGCGACTACTGGCAGGTGGAGGACGAGACCGGGCGCCGGTTCTGGCTGTACCGCCGCGGCAACGGGCAGGATTCGGGCACGGGGGACCTGCGTTGGTTCGTGCACGGGGTATTTTGATCGGGGGTGAAGCTTGTCCCCCTCCGCTTGAGGGAGGGGAGGAGGAAAACTCAGTGCTCTACGCCGGTGCCGCTTTTGCCGCCGAGGTAAGCGGCCCGCACGTCGTCGTTCGCCCAGAGCTCGTCCGGGCGGCCGGAGGTGAGCAGGCGGCCGGTCTCCAGCACGTAGCCGCGGTCCGCCACCGACAGCGCCATGTGGGCATTCTGCTCCACCAGCAGCACCGTGGTGCCGCGGGCGCGGATGTCGGACACGATGCGGAATACCTGCTGCACGATCAGGGGGGCCAGGCCGAGCGACGGCTCGTCCAGCAACAGCAGCCGCGGCTTGGCCATCAGGCCGCGCGCCACCGCGACCATCTGCAACTGGCCGCCCGACAACGTCCAGCCGAGCGCATGCTGCAAGCGGCCGAGGTCGGCGAAATAACCGATCATCTCGTCCACCTCGGCGTCCAGCGCGCGGCGGCGCACGCCCTTACGGTTGGACGCCCCCAACAGGATATTCTCGCGCACCGTGAGCCCTGGGAAGATCCGGCGCCCTTCCGGCACGTGCGATATGCCCTGGCGCACGATCGCCTCCGGCTTCATGCCGCGGATCGAGCGGCCGGCCAGCACGATGTCCCCGGTGACGCTCGGCACCAGGCCGGAGATGGAGCGCAGCGTCGTGCTCTTGCCGGCGCCGTTGGAGCCGAGCAGGGCCACGATCTCGCCCTCGCCCACCTCGATGGTCAGCCCCTTCAGCACCGGGCCGGCGCCGTAGCCGGCCTCGACACCGGTCAGGGTCAGCAGGCTCATGCGACGGCCGCCGCTTCCTGCACGATCTTGGTTTCCGGCGGGGCGCCGAGATAGGCGGCGATCACGTCCGGCTCGCGCAGCACCGTCTGCGGAACGCCGTCGGCGATGCGGCGGCCGAAGTTCAGCACGGTAATGTGGTCGGCCACCGACTCCACCAGGTGCATGTCGTGGTCCACGATCAGGATGGTCAGCCCATGACCCTTGAGACGGCGCAGCAGCACGCCGAGCTCGGCTTTCTCCGTCATGTTCAACCCGGCGGCCGGCTCGTCCAGCAGCAGCACGACGGGGTTGCCGGCCAGCGCGCGGGCGATCTCCACGTGGCGCTGGTGGCCGTAGGAGAGCTGGCCCACGGGGCGCAGCGCGTCCGCCCGGCGGCCGACGAACTCGAGTGCGGCAAGCGCGCGCTCCACCACGGGGCCGGGTTGGCCGGCGACGTCGTTGCCGGGCCGCTCGGCGCCGACCATCACGTTTTCCAGGACCGTCATGCCGCGGAACACGCGGATGTTCTGGAACGTGCGGGCCAGCCCGGCGCGGGTGCGCTGGTGCGGCGGCAGCCCGGTGATGTCGCGCCCGGCGAAGGTGATGCGGCCGGCGGTCGGGCGGTACAGCCCGGTCAATACGTTGATGAAGGTGCTCTTGCCCGAGCCGTTCGGCCCGATCAGCGCGTGCACCGTGCCGCGGCGGACGGCGATGTCCACGCCGTCCAGCGCCTTCAGGCCGCCGAAATGCTTGGCCAGCCCCTCGATCTGCAGCACGGCCTCGGCGGACGCGCCGGCCGCCTGGGACAGCAGCGGCAGGGGCGCTACCTCGCCTTCGATGCTGCGCTCGCGGCGGACGAAACGGGCGGCGAGGCCCCACAACCCATCCGGCAGGAACACCATGATCAGGATGACCGCACCGCCATACACCGCCAGGTAGACGCGCTGCAGGAAGCGCAGCCACTCCGGCAGCATGACCAGCAGCCCGGTGCCCACCAGCGCGCCGAATGGCGACTGCACGCCGCCGAGCAGCGCCATGGTGAGCAGCACGATCGACTCGGCGAAGGAGAACTGGTCCGGGCTGATGTAGCTGAAGGCGCCGGCAAACAGCCCGCCGCCCAGCCCGCCCAACACGGCCGAGATGCCGAACGCCAGGACCTTGGTGCGCAGGATGTCGATGCCGCAGGTGCCGGCGGCGATCTCGTTGTCGCGCACCGCCTGCATCGCGCGGCCGAGCCGGCTGGTTTTCAGCCGCCAGGCGTAGAGCGTGGTGCAGACCATGGCGAGCAGGCACAGGCTGAGGAAGGTGTTGCCCGCCTCGAGCCCGGCCGGGCGGGCGATGCCGCTGATGCCGTCCGGGCCGTGGGTGAAGCTGATCCAATTCGTCAGCACCAGGGTCAGGATCTGCTGGAAGCTGATCGTGACCATGGCGAGGTAGTGCCCGCCGAGGCGCAAGCTGGCGAAGCCGAGGATCAGGCCGAGGATGCCCGCCGCCAGCACGCCGCCGACCCAGGCGCCGAGGAACGGGATGTGGTAGTCCACGACGCCGATCGCCGTGATGTAGGCGCCGATGCCGAAGAACCCGGCCTGCGTCAGCGAGATCTGCCCGCAATAGCCCAGCACGACGACGATGCCGGCCACCGCGATGGCGTAGGTCACCGCTTGCATCAGCAGGTTCAGCGTGTAGCCGGACCCGGGTGCGAGCTGCGCGGCGCCCACCAGCACGATGGCGGCGATCACCGCCGGAACCAGGCCGCGCCAAGGCCGCGCTTGCGCGATGGCGGGAGCGGCCATTACGCCTTCTCCGCGATGCGCTCGCCGAACAGCCCCTGCGGGCGGACCAGCAGCACCAGCAGCAGCAGGCCGAACGCAAAGGCGTCCTTATACGGCACCGAGATGTAGGACGCGCCCATCGTCTCCGCGACGCCCAGGGCCAGCCCGCCGATGATGGCGCCCGGAATGCTGCCGAAGCCGCCGATGATGTTGGCGGCGAACGCCTTGAGCGCCACCACCGCCCCCATGCCGACGCTCACGAACAGCACCGGGGCCACCAGCACGCCGGCGATGCCGCCCAGCGCCGCGGAATAGGCGAAGGTGAACAGCACCATCAGCGCCACCGGGATGCCGAGCAGGCTGGCCATTTCCTTGTCCTGGCTGGTCGCCTGCAGCTTCTTGCCGAGCAGCGTCTTTTCGAACACCAGATATTGCAACAGCACCAGCAGCGCGGTGACGACCAGGATGGCCAGGTACTGGCTGTCCATGAACACGCCGCCCACGTCGAAACCGGGGTTGTCGAACAGGCCCGGCAGCACTTGCGGGCTCGGGCCGTAGGCGGCGAGGACGAAGTTGGACAGCAGGATGGACGCGCCGATCGTGCTGATGATCACGGGCAACTGGCCGCGGTGGCGCAACGGCCAATACACGGCGCCGGCGAACATTACGCCGAACGCCGCCATCAGCCCGATCGAGATCGGGATCGCGAGATAGTACGGCACGCCGAGGTCGTTGGCGAAGATCACCATGATATACGCGCCGAGCATGGAGAACTCGCCCTGCGCGAAGTTCACCACGCTGGCCGCCCGGATCAGCAGCACGAAACCCAGGCTCACCAGGGCGTAGATGCTGCCGATGCCGAGCCCGGTGAACAGCAGTTGGAAGAAAAGGACCATTCAGGCGGGGAAGTCGACGCGCTTGTCGAACACGATCTTGCCGTTGGTGTTCTTCACCACGTTGTAGCCGTGCAGCCCGTCGCCGTTCTCGTCGAAATTGTAGTCGCCTTCGGCCCCGCCATAACCCTTGATGGCGACGATGGCGGAGCGGATCTTCTCCGGGTCCAGGCTGCCGGCTTCGTTGATTGCGCGGGCGAGGATGTTCACCGCGTCATAGGTCCAACTCGACTGGTTGTCCGGATCGGTCTTGCGCACCGCCCGGTATTTCTCGGCGAACGCCTTGGACGCGGGCGTCGCGTCCACCGCGTAGTCCGCCACACCGAACGTGCCGTAGAGCGCCGGGCCGGCCAGGTTCAGGGCGGAGATGTTGGTGATGGAGGGAGACCCGACCCACGGGATGCGCACGCCCAACTGGCGCACCTGGCGCGCGAACACCCCGATGTCGGTCTCATACGTGAAATAGGTGCACAGGATGTCGGCGCCGGACGAGCGCACCGCCAGGGCGACCGGCGTGAAATCGGCCTGCTGGTTGGTGTAGCCCTGGGTCAGCACCGCCTCGGCGCCTGCCGTCTTCAGCACGTCGGTGAAGGCGTCCTTGCCGCCGGTGCCGAACGCATCGGTGGAATGCACGATGGCCCACTTCTTCTTGCCGAGCGTCTCGATCCCGTATTGGCCGATCACCTTGGCGGAGTAGCTGTCGTTCGGCCGGCAGCGGAACAGCCAGCGGTTGCCCATGTGGGTGAGCCGCGGATCGGTGCCGCCGATCATCATCGGCTTGCCGATTTTGGTCACGTCCGGCGCCATGGACATCACTTGCGTGGAGCGGATCGAGCCCAGGAAGGCGGGGATCGACGCGTCCCCGGACAGGCGGGAGAAGGCGAGCACCGCACCGGGATTGGTGGTCTGGTCGTCCTCGAACACCACCGTCATCGGCCGGCCGAGCACGCCCTTCTCGTTGACCTCGTCGAGCGCCAGCTTCACGCCGGTCTGCTGAAAGCCGCCGGATTCCGCGGCAGGGCCGGTCAGCGGCACGGTCATTCCGATCTTGATCGGGTCTGCCGCGCGGGCGATGAACGGCATGGCCAACGTGCCGGCTGAAGCCAGCATCAGCGTACGGCGCGTGAGTGCCACGAGAGTCTCCCTTAAACCGCCGGGTTGGTCCCGGCTGTAGGAGGCATACCAGCCATACCGGCCGAACTTATTCAAGCCATCTGAGACGCGATTACGTCGCCAGGCCTGCAACCAGGGGTAAAAGAATAACGATAGTGCAAACAACGTCTAAATAGCGCAACTCCCGCGGGAGCACGCCGCGCAGCAACCCCAGAGCCGTGCCGAGTGCAATGAACCCGGCGGCTGTTTGCCACAGCACCCAGTCATCCGGCAGCCACGAATCGGTCAGGCTGAACGCGTAGAGCACGGCGGAGACGATCGCGGCGCCACCCCCGTAGAGCGCCATGTCAAACCAGAGCGTCTGGCGCAGTTTCTCCCGGTTCGACGCCCAGAACAGCGCCGTCGCCACCGCCATGCACAGTCCGATCAGGAATACCTGGCCGGCCGGGTGCGGGCCGTAATCCAGGTTCGTCTCGGCGCTCAGCACGCGCAACGGGTTGACCTTCGTCGCCAGTCCATACCAGGCATATTCCACCACGGCCGTCAGCACGGCGGCGGCAACGCCCAAACCCAGCACGGGCAGCGGCTGCCGGTCCGGCCCGCTCGGCAGCAAGCGCCACCCCATCAGCCAGATGAACAACCCGGCGAAGATGGTGGGCTCCGACACGTCCACCTTGGATTGCAGGAAGAAGTGGAACAGCCCGAGGATCGCGATGAGGTAGATCAGCCGGTGCATCCGCTTCCACGCATGCCCGAGCGTGCGCAGCGCCCGGTCGGTCGAGGTGACGCCCAGCAGCGCCAGGCCGACGAGGGCCACGAAGCCGATCTCGAGATAGAACCGCTGCAGGATCTCCGAGGCGACGGTGGTGAGGATCCACTTCTCGTCCCAGGCATAGAGCACGACGTGGGCGAGCGTGTAGAACAGCGCCGTCAGCCCCAATTGGCGGCGCACCAGCACCAGCCGGTGCCAGTTGAAGATCGCACGGGCCGGGGTGGCCAGCAGCGTGAGCATCAGGAAGCGGACGGCCCACAGCCCCGTCTCGTGATTGGCTTCCAGGACTGGCCGGGCGCCGAGCCGGTCCGTGCTCAGGGCGAAGGCGATCCAAACCGCCGGCAGGATTTCCAGGATCAGCACGGACGTCTTCAGCCACGAGAACCGCCCCGACCGGTCGTGCCACGGCCAGGGCGTCTTCTGCATCGGATGGGTGGAGCGCGGACGCCGCGGGTTCACCCGCTCACGGACGGGTGCGGCGTCGCTCATGGTTTCGCACCCGGGGGTTTCGCGACCGGGACGGCAGCAGCGGGAGGAGGCGAACCATCGATATGCCGGAAGCCGTCGGGTGCGCGGAACAACGCCGGGTCCTGCGGAGCGTAGCTGACGGCCGTCGCCTCGAGCAGCACCACGCCCTTCTGGCTGGCCCGCAGCATCACGCCGTCCGCGGTCAGGCACAGCAGAGTGGGTTGCCCGGCGGCGTCCACCGTCTCCCAATCCGTGCACGGCACCCCGGCCACGACGGCGCTGTCCTTCATCGTATAGCTGCCTCGGCTGGCGCCCGGCGCCACCAGAGACGCCGACGCGACGTCGAGCACGGCGCGGTCGTTCACCTTCACCATGGCGACGTGCTTCGTCCGGTAGTCCATGATCATGTAGAGGTCCGGCGACGGCGTATCGACCCGCATCAAGCCCGAGGCGACCAGCCACCGCGTGCGCTGATGCAGTTCGGGGCCGCCCTCAACGGGCTGCACCATCCGGTATGTGACGTCCACATCGCGCTGCGGCATGGTCGGAGGGTGCCCGGCCGCCAGCGCCGAGGTGGCCACCATCACGCCGAGGGCCGCCAGACGCCTCATCGCACCCCGAACGGCACGCGGATGAAATTTGCCGGCGGCACGAATGCGCTATCCGGGATCATGCCGCGCGCAACCGACCGCGCCATCGCCCGCCCCGGCTGTCCGTTCCAGGTGCCCTCGGCCCGCAGCACGATCCCGTCCGCAGTCACGCAGCCGGTCGCGTCCACGTGCCGGGCCTGGACCGACCACTCGGTGCAATCCATGCCGAGCACATGCCCGGTGCCCTTGCGGGTGAACCGGGCGTCCGCCCCGGCGAGCAGCGTCTGTGGATCGCCGCCGCGCAACGGCAGTTCCAGCACGGACGATTGCGCGGCGAACACGATGTCCGCCACCCGGCGGTGCAGGTCGGTGATCGCGTAGACCGGCTGTCCGACCGGCTCGGCCCGCAGCCGCTGCCCCGCGGCGTCCCATTGCAGCCGCACCCCACCCGGCGCGCCGCCCGGGATCTGCTCCGCCGCGGCGCCCTCGAGCTGATACAGCACGTCCACGTCGCCGCCGGGCACCAGGCGGGGTTGCGCCGCTGCCAGGGCTGGGAGGAAGCCGGCCGCCGCGACCAGGCAAACGCGGGCGGCGCCGATCAGCCGAGTGGTTGGGCCGTGTTTCACTGGGCCGTCGTTCACTGGGCCGTGCTTCACTGGGCCATGGTCCGGATCTCCGATTCAACCGCCGCGCTATCTGCCTCCCACCGGGCCGTTTCGTCCACCGCGCCGGCGAGCAGCGCCTTGTAACGGTCCCGCGGAACTTCCTCCGTGCCGAATTGCGTCAGGTGGCTGGTGACGAATTGCGTGTCCAGCAACCGGTAGCCACCGAGCCGCAGCCGGGCCACCAGGTGCACCAGCGCGACCTTGGAAGCATCGCGCGCCGTGCTGAACATGCTCTCGCCGAAGAACGCAGCGCCCAGGCTCACGCCATACAGGCCGCCGACCAGCACGCCCTCGTGCCGGCACTCTACGCTGTGGGCCAGGCCCGCGCGGTGCAGGTCGCCGAACAGGCGCTCGATGTCACGGTTGATCCAGGTATCCTCCCGGCCCGGTGCCGCCGCGGCGCACCCGGCGATCACGGCGCTGAAATCGGTGTCCGCCGACACCGTGTACGGACCGCGCAGCACCGTGCGCAGCAGCCGGCGCGGAAGATGGAAGCGGTCCAGCGGCAACACGCCGCGCCGTTCCGGATCCAGCCAATACAGCCGGTTGCCGCGCCGCGTCTCCGCCATCGGAAACAGCCCGACACGATAGGCGCGCAGCAGGAGCTCGGGCGTGACCTCGACGGTGCGGCGGGACATGGCCCCCAGACGTAGCACGCTCGATGGCCGCCGCTATAACATCGGCCGGCCCGCAGACCGGACAGTGCCTGAAGGAGCAAGCAACCGTGGACGCCGAGGATCGGCAAGGGTCAAGGCGGCACACCTCGCTGGATGACGTCCAGTATTTGGGGCACACTCGCCACCTCCGCAACATGCGCTCCGGACGCCATCGCATGCCGGGCTGCCCCTCTCTGGCGAGTTGGCCCCTATGGTGGAACGCGCCGGTGCCGCGCGAACCCGGGCGGGTGCATCCCTGGTTCGGCCGGGAGCCCTGACGGCCATGCCGGGCAACACCGTTCTTGCCTTCGGCCTGTTTGCCGCATTTGCCATCGTGGCAGCGGTCGCCACGATGTATATGGGCCCGTTCGGGCTCGTACTGCTGGGCCTGCTCACCTTGCTGATCTGCAACCAGTATGTGCTCGACGAGAGTGCTCCCGGCTGGGGTTTAGCCGTGTTCCGTCATCGGATGACGCAGACGGGGTCCGCAACGGAGCGTGCGGCGGGCCTGGAAGCACGCAGCGTCGCGCTGGCGCCGGTGCGCCTGTACCGGAAGGCGGGCGTTCTTCTGGTGGTGGCGGGCGCGGCCGGGCTAGCCTGGCGTTACTGGGGCTGAGTGCAACGCGCCCCCGCGTTGGCGCGTATACTCATGCATGCAACATCATCGCACCTTTTCGCGGGTCCGCCTTGGCTGGCTAGCACTCGCCCTCCCCCTCGCCACGGTCTCGTGCGCCGGATTGGACCGCGTGGATCAAGGCCGGCTGCAACCGCAGACGGTCAGCGGTCCTTGCCAGGTGAACAAGTTTTTCCTGGTCGCCCTGACGGCCGAACCGACCGATCTGGCCATCCAGAACCTGGGGCAGGCGTGCAGCTTCACGCTGATCAACCCGGATCAGCAACGCTTCAACACGGCGGCGCTGATTACCGAACCGGCTAATCACGGCTTGGCTACGGCAGGCCTGCTGCTCGGCGGGGTTCAGGCGGGCGTGTCCTACACGCCGCAGCCGGGCTACACGGGGCCGGACAGCTTCAGCGTCACCGTCGAGCCAAACGACCGGGCGGTGCGCGTCCACGTGACGGTGCAGCCGGGCTAGACATCCAGCGTCACCGCCACCGGCACGTGGTCCGACGTCTGCGGCCAGTCCCGCGCGTCCCTCAGCACGGTGTAGCTGCGCAGTGCGGGCGCCAGGTCCGGTGTGACCCAAATATGGTCTAGCCGCCGGCCACGGTCCGAGCGGCGCCAGTCCTGGTTGCGGTAGCTCCACCAGGTATAGAGCTTCTCCTCCGCCGGCACGAAATGGCGCACCGCGTCGTGCCAACCGGCGCGCTGCCAACCGAGCATCGCCGCCACTTCCACCGGCGTGTGGCTGACCACGGTGAGCAGTTGCTTGTGGCTCCACACGTCCTGCTCGAGCGGCGCGATGTTGAGGTCCCCCACCAGCACGCCCCGCTGCAGGCCCGGGCGCGCGGCGAACCAGTTGGTGGCTTCGGCGACGAAGGCGAGCTTGTGGGCGAATTTCGGGTTGACGGACGGGTCCGGCACGTCCCCACCGGCCGGGACGTAGAAATCATGCAGTTCCACCGGGCCGGACGGGACTTGCAGCGTCACGTGCAAGTGGCGGCAATCGCCCCGCTCGCACCAGTCGGGCGCCGTGTCCTCGGCCAGGATGGGAATGCGGGAGAGGATGGCGACACCGTTGTAGCCCTTCATCCCGCGCCGGGCGACGTGCGGGTAGCCCAGCGCGGGCGGCCCGTGGTCAGGGAATAGGTCGTCCGGCACCTTCGTTTCCTGCAGGCAGATCACGTCCGGGTCCATCGCCTCGACCAATCGTTCGAGCAGCTTGAGGCGCAGGCGGAGCGAGTTGATGTTCCAGGTGGCAATGCGCAGGGCGGTCATGGCGGGGCTTTGCCGTGGCGTAAGCACCTGCGCAAGCCGCGCCTGATTACCGAGGCGCAGGCCGCGCTTGATTA
>CAXTVQ010000009.1:20551-81596 GCA_964247705.1 uncultured Acetobacteraceae bacterium
GATTACCGAGGCGCAGGCCGCGCTTGATTATGCACCCCGTTGCACTAGGTTCGCCCGAAATTCAGCCCCGGGGATGGAAACACTATGTTGCGTCGGGATTTCGGTGCGGTTCTGGCAGGCCTGCTGCTCACTGCCGGTGCGGCCCAGGCGCAGACCCAGGAGCCGGTGCAACTTGGCTCCATCGAGATCCTGTCCGGGCCGAATGCCGCCTACGGCACCGCGATCCGCGCCGGCTTGGAACTCGCACTCGGCGAGGTGAACGAGAAGGGCGTGCTCGGCGGGCGCAAGATCAACCTCACCATCGAGGATAGCGGCGGCCAGAAGGAAGGCGCGATCAACGCCGCCCGCACCCTGATCGGCCGCACCAAGGTGGTGGCGATCATCGGCCCGACCCTG
Source organism: uncultured Acetobacteraceae bacterium (assembly GCA_964247705.1). Classification (GTDB taxonomy): domain Bacteria; phylum Pseudomonadota; class Alphaproteobacteria; order Acetobacterales; family Acetobacteraceae; genus LMUY01. Next base: position 20,948 of record CAXTVQ010000009.1, read on the forward strand.
TCCAACGAGATGTTCGCCGTGGGCCCCGTCGCCAACGAGCGCAAGATCCCGATCCTGGGCACGTCCACCACCGCCAGCGGAATCACCGCGATCGGGCCCTACGTGTTCCGCACCTCGCTGCCCGAGAGCGACGTGATCCCGGTGACGCTGAAGAAGGCGCAGTCCCGCGGCGTGAAGACGATCGCGCTGATGTACGCCAATGATGACGCGTTCTCGAAATCCGGCTTCGACGTCATGAAGGCGGCGGCGGAGGCGGCTGGGCTCAAGATCCTCGACATCGAGAGCTTCGGCAGCAAGGACACGGATTTCTCCGCCCAACTGACAAAGATCAAGGACCTCAAGCCCGACGCGATCGGCATTTCGGCGCTGGTCGAGCCGGTGGCGGGCGTGCTGCTGGCGGCGCGGCAGTTGGGGATCGGGTCCGGCACGATGTTCATCGGCGGCAACGGCAGCAACTCGCCGAAGCTGGGCGAGATCGCCGGCAAGGCGGCGGACGGACTGCTGGTCGGCAGCCCCTGGTTCGTGAGCAAGGACACGGCGGTGAACGACAAGTTCGTGGCCGCTTTCAACAAGGCGAACGGCCACGATCCGGACCAGTTCGCGGCGCAGGCCTACGACGCGCTGAAGATCATGGCCGAGGCGATCGACCGCGCGGGGGCTGCCGACCCGGCCAAGGTCCGCGATGCGCTGCTGCAGACCAAGTTCGACGGGGTGATGGGCCCGTTCTCCTTCACCGCCAACCGCGACCCGGCGTCCACCGAGGGCGTCGTTGTCCTGGTGATGCAGGATGGCAAGTTCACGATCGCACCGTGATGACGTTTGCAGTGTTCTCCTCCCCGCCCCTCAAGGGGAGGGGGGCTTAGGCCGCCGATAAGCCGCCATGCTGGCCCAGCAACTCACCAACGGCGTCCTCCTGGGCGCCACCTATGCGCTGTTCGCACTCGGCTTCACCCTGATGTTCGGCGTGCTGAAGGTGATCAACCTCACCTACGGTTTCTACTTCTCGGCGGGCGCACTGATCGCGCTCTGGCTGGTGCGTGCGCTGGGCCTGGGGATCTGGACGGCGCTGCCGCTCGCCGCGGTCGCCGCCGGGTGCATCGCGGTGGTGGTGGACTGGCTGCTGCTGACCCGGCTGCGCACCGCCAAAGCGCCGGAGCTGTCCTCGCTGATGGTGACGCTCGGCGCCGTCCTGGCGCTCTACGCCGCCAGCACCGCCTGGCTCGGCTCGGACATCCGGCGCCTGCCGCCGAGCGTGATCAACGGCGACGCGCTGCAGATCGGCCCGGTCCGCGTCACCGAGGCGCAGTTGCTGATCCTGGGTGCGGTCGCCGTGCTGATCGCCGCCCTGATCTGGCTGCTGCGTGCAACCAGGCTCGGCCTGGCCATACGCGCCATGGCGGACCGGCCGGACGCGGCGGAGCTGATGGGCATCGACACGGCCCGTGCCGCCGCCATCGTCTCCTTCCTCTCCGGCTGCCTGGCCGGCGCCGGCGGGGTGCTGATCGGGCTGCAGCGCAACGCCATCGATACCTACATGGGCGAGGAGATGATGCTGCGCGGCTTCGTGGTCATCATCGTGGGCGGGCTCGGGGATGTGCGCGGCGCCGTGGTGGCCGGGTTGCTGCTCGGCCTCATCGAGGTGCTGACCGCCGGCTATCTCGGCTCCAACCTCAAGGAAGCGGTGGCCTTCCTGCTGCTGGTGGTGGTGCTGTGGACCCGGCCGTCCGGGCTGTTCGGCCGCGCGGTGGTGCGCCGGGCATGACGCTGCCGGATTGGCTCGACGACTTCCTGTTCACCTACGGCAACCTGATCCACGCCCTCGGCATCAACGGGCTGCTGGCATTGGCCATGTATGTCGTTTTGGCAGTGGGGCAGCTCTCGCTCGGGCAGGCGGCGTTCATGGGGCTCGGCGCGTATTCCTCGGCGCTGATGACGCTGTCGCTCGGTTGGCCATTCTGGGCGGTGCTGCCGCTCTCCATCGTGGCACCCGTGGTGTTCGCGCTGGTCATCGGCGTGCCCACGCTGCGGCTGTCCGGCGTGTACCTCGCCATCGCCACGATCGGCCTGGGCGAGGTGCTGCGCGCCGTCTACCTCAACGTGGACCTGTTCGGCGGCGCGCTCGGCTTGTCCGGCATCCCGGACAGTGCGGACGACTGGATGATCTACGGCCTGCTCGCCGCCGCCATCGCCGCCCTCTGGCTGGTCGGGCGCAGCGGGATCGGCCGCGCGATGGAGGCGATGCGGGAGGACGAGACCGCCGCCGCCGTGATGGGCGTGAACCTGCGCCGGTACAAGATGGGCGCGCTGCTCGCGTCGGCCGCACTCGCAGGGCTGGCCGGGTGCCTGAACGCGCACGTGTCGAGCTTCATCGGGCCGGGCGAGTATGGCTTCGAGCCGGCGGTCACCATCCTGTCCTTCGCCCTGCTCGGCGGCATCGGCACGCCGCTCGCCCCCGTCCTCGGCGCCTTCATCCTGACGTTGCTGCCGGAGCTGCTGCGGGGCTTGTCGGACCTGCGGCTGGTGCTGAACGGCGTCATCATCGTGATCGCCGTGCTGTTCCTCCCCGGCGGCGTGCTGCCCTGGCGGTTGCGGCGCCGCGCAGCGTGACGGACCTGCTCGAGGTGACGGCGCTCACGCGGCGCTTCGCGGGGCTGGTCGCGGTCGACAACGTGGACATGCGGGTCGCCCAGGGCGGCATCCACGCCGTGATCGGCCCGAACGGCGCGGGCAAGACGACCCTGTTCAACCTGGTGTCCGGCCTGCTGCCCCCCACGTCCGGCCGCATCGTCCTGGCGGGTCAGGACGTGACGCGGCTGCCGGCCCACCGCCGGGCGGCGCTCGGGGTGGCGCGCACGTTCCAGAACATCCGCATCTTCGGCGGCATGACGGTGCTGGAGAACGTGCTGACCGGGCTGCACGCCACCGCCCGTGCCACGCTGCCCGAGGTGATCGCCCGCCTGCCCCGCTTCCGCCGCCAGGAACGGGCGGCGGTGGCGCAGGCGGAGGCCGCGCTGGCCCTGGTCGGGTTGCGTGACGCGGCTGCAATCCGTGCCGCCGCCTTGTCCTACGGCGATGCGCGACGGTTGGAGATCGCCCGCGCGATGGCCGCCCGCCCCCGCCTGCTGCTGCTGGACGAACCAGCCGCCGGGCTCAACCCCGCCGAGACGACGGCGCTCGCCGCCCTGGTGCGCACCATCCGCGCCGCCGGCACCACCGTGCTGCTGGTCGAGCACGACATGGGGTTCGTGATGGACATCTCGGACGACGTGACGGTGCTGAGCTTCGGCAAGCGCATCTTCGGCGGCGCGCCGGCGGCGGTGCGGCAGGACCCGGCGGTGATCGAGGCCTATCTAGGTCACAAGGTCGCGGCCAAGCTCGCAGCAGGCGCCACCGCCGGGGTGCGCGGCGCGTGAAGGGGCTGCGCGTCGAGGGATTGGTCGTGGGTTACGGCCGCACCGTCGCGGTCAAAGGCATCGATATCGCCGTGGAGCCGGGCCAGGTGGTGAGCCTGATCGGTGCCAACGGCGCGGGCAAGACGACGGTGATGCGGGCGCTCTCCGGCCTGCTCCGCCCGCGGTCCGGCCGGATCCTGTTCGGCGGGGCGGATATCACGGGCCGCCGTGCCTACCGCATCGCCGCCGCCGGGCTGCGGCAGGTGCCGGAGGGCCGGCAGGTGTTCGGCGACCTGACGGTGGCCGACAACCTGGCCCTCGGCGCCTACACCCTGAACGACCGGGCCGAACTCGCCCGGCGTCGGGACGGCGTGCTCGCCCGTTTCCCCCGGCTGCGGGAGCGGCTGGGCCAGCTCGCCGGGTCCATGTCCGGCGGGGAGCAGCAGATGCTGGCGTTCGGCCGCGCACTGATGGGCGCGCCGGAGCTGTTGCTGATGGACGAACCCTCGATGGGTTTGGCGCCGTTGTTCGTCGAGGAGATCTTCAACGCCATCGCCGACCTGAGGCGGGACGGGGTGACGATCCTGCTGGTGGAGCAGAATGCCTCCGCAGCGCTGGACGTGGCCGATTACGCCTATGTGCTGGAGACGGGGCGGATCGTTTTGGAAGGGCCGGCTTCAACCCTGGCGCACGACCCGGCGGTCATGGCGGCCTATCTCGGCGGTCGCTGACCAGGGGATACCGACCAAGCGAATGTGAAGCGTTTCGTAACATCACCGCCGCAAATCTGCCACGACTAGCCCGTATACACCATAACGGACGCGGTTGGGTCATTTCGCCCACGACCACGAGTTTAGGAGTTTCAGCATGAGCCCGAAGTTCGGTCTCCTTGTCGCTGTCCCGGTGACCATTGGCCTGCTCGCGGCCTCTACGACACCGGCCAGCGCGTATTACTACCGCCGTGGCTATTATCGCGGCGGCTTCGGTCCTGGTGCAGCCATCGCCGGTGCGATCGTGGGCCTGGGTGTCGGCGCGGCCGTCGCCGGTGCCTATCGCCCGTACTACCCGCCGCCGCCGGTGGTCTACGCGCCGCCGCCGGTCGTTTACGCCCCGCCGCCGGCCTATTACGGCTACCCGGGCTACTACCGGTAGGCTGGAACGCCCCTCCCTCCATGGGGAGGGGCGGCCCGTAGGGCGGATATCGTCCGCCTGTTTTGGGAAGCCATGGTCACGCCACGCGCTGGTACGACACGCCTTTCAATCGGTTGCTATTGACCAGCAATCCCGAGACCTGGCCCGACGCATCGCGAGTGGCCCGAACATCGTACCACTGCCGGGCCAGCGTGCCCGGCACCCAGACCCGGAACACATCCCCCTCCACCGCCTCGACCGGCCATACGGTGCCGCGCAGCTTCGGCCCGTCGACCCGCACCACCATCCCGCTATCCGTCGCCGAGAACACCCACTCGGCCGCCATCTCCTCGCTCACATAGCGTCCGGCCAGGTCCGCAGGCAGGGTTGTCGGCGTCGCCACCCGGCGGAACACACCCAAGTGGCCGGCATCCGCCTCCACCTCGAGCGCGTCCTCGCCCTGACGGCGCAACGCCAGCAGAACGGTGCCGTGCGTGTTGACCAGCCGCCCATCCGCGCCCGCGATCAGGTGCACGGTCGCGCCGCCTGCAGTCACGGCAAGGCCCTCACCGTCCCTTGCGATCTCCAGCGTGGTGGTGTTCTCCGCGTCCAGCCAACGCCCGGAAAGCCCGTCCAGGCTCGGCATCGGCGGGACCGGCATGAACCCGGGCCGCCCCTCCGCCCAAACGTCCAGCACCTGGTGGGCCAGCGCCGCCGGGTCGATCGCGCCGTTGTTCGCGATCACGATCACCGTGCAGCCCAGCGCCGGCGCGCGCAGGAACTCCGTGCGGAAACCCGGCCACAGCCCGCCATGGCTGACCGTCGCGACACCGCGATAGGTGTCCGCCCGCAGCCCCCGCAGATACAGGCTCGGCCGCCCGTTGGTGAACGCCGCCGGCTCCTGCAGCCCCGCCATGATCGCCACGCCGCCGACATGCCCGTCGGCATGGGCGCGATCCCATAGCGCCAGGTCCTCCACACACGACACGAGGCCGCCTTCGCCGCCGATCGGAAACCCGTGCGCCGCCTTGCGGAACCCGGCGCCGTCCGCCAGGTAGCCGGTCGCCAGCCCCGGCACCGGTGCATACGGCTCCGGCGCGTGGCGAGTACGCGTCATGCGCATCGGCGCGAACACCCGGCGTTGCAGGACGTCCGCCAGCCGCTCGCCGGAGACTGCCTCCACCACCCGCCCGAGCAGCAGGAAACCGGCGTTGCTGTACAGGAACCGGCTTCCCACCGGGAAATTCAGCGTCCGCTGCCGCGCGATGCCCTCCAGCAGCTCCTCCGTGGTGCACGCCGTCCCGAGGTCCACGCCGCCTTGCCGCATGATCTCCAGCATGTCCCGCACGCCGCTGCTGTTGTGCATCAGGTGGTCGAGCGTCACCTCCGCCATGCACTCCGGCAGACCCGGCAAGTGGTCCCGCACCCGGTCGCCCACCCCGAGCCGCCCCTCCGCCGCCAGCAGCAGGATCGCCGCGCAGGTGAACTGCTTGCTGACCGAGGCGATGCGGAAACACGTCTCCGGCCCGATCGGCACGCCCAGTTCCACGCTGGCCAAACCGGCGCTCTCGTGCAGCACCAGGGCCCGCCCTTCGCCAGCGTTCTCCACCACGCCCACCGTCACGCCGGGTGTTCCACGCCAAGGCTCGATCATCGCCAGGACCCGGCGGCGCGCACTCAATCGGTCCAGCGGCTGATGCATCGGCGGGGCTCCTATGGCAGACTTCGCCGCATGGCACGGCACACCTTCTTCTGCATCGACGCCCACACCTGCGGCAACCCGGTCCGCGTCGTCACCGGGGGCGGGCCGATCCTGCCCAATGTGCCGATGGCCGAGAAACGCCAGATCTTCATGGCCCAGCATGACTGGGTGCGCCGCGCCCTGATGTTCGAACCGCGCGGCCACGACGTGATGTCCGGGTCCATCCTCTATCCGCCGACCCGCGAGGATTGCGAACTCGGCGTGCTGTATATCGAGGTGAGCGGCTGCCTGCCGATGTGCGGCCACGGCACCATCGGCACCGTGACGGTCGCGATCGAGGAGGGCCTGGTCACCCCCCGCACCCCCGGCCGCTTCGCCATCGAGGCGCCGGCTGGCCGGGTGGAGGTCGAGTATGTCCAGGAAGGCCCCTTCGTCGAGCAGGTCCGCCTGCACAATGTTCCTGCCTACCTGCACGCGACCGACGTGCCGATCACCGTTCCCGGCCTTGGCGACCTGCGGATCGACGTTGCCTACGGCGGCAATTTCTACGCCATCATCGAGCCGCAACCCGGCTGGCCCGGCCTGGACGACGCCACCGCCGCCGACCTGATCCGCTGGAGCCCAGCCGTCCGCCGCGCCGCGCAGGAGGCGGTGGCCCCCGTCCATCCGGAGGACCCGCGCATCGCCGGCGTCAGCCACATCCAGTGGTGCGGCCCCGCCCGCAATCCGCGCGCCCACGCCCGCAACGCGGTGTTCTACGGCGAGGCGGCGATCGACCGCTCGCCCTGTGGCACAGGGTCCTCCGCCCGCATGGCCCAATTGGTCGGCCGCGGACGCCTGGCGGTCGGCGACGAGTTCATCCACGAGAGCATCATCGGCAGCATGTTCGATTGCCGGGTCGAAGCCGCCGCCAACGCCGGCAACTACCCCGCCATCCGCCCAAGCGTCGCCGGTTGGGCGCGCATCACCGGACACAATACGATCTTCGTGGACGACCGGGATCCGTTCGCCCACGGCTTCCACGTGAATTAACGCAAAACTAACTCGCCCCAGACATACGATCGTGCTCATGTCGCCAGTGTAATGGTGACGTGAGATCGTGGAATGCAGCCTGGCTGGGGTGAGCCGTCGGTACCCGCCCGTCCCTTCAACAGCACTGGGCCCCAAGGCCACCGCAGCCGCATGCGATTGCGCCTGCTCGCTGCCGGGTCCGACAGCCTGGCCGATTACGAGCTGATCGAGATGCTGCTCTTCCTCGGCATCCCCCGGCGGGACACCAAACCGTTCGCCAAGGCGTTGCTCAACCGCTTCGGCAGCCTGCTTGGCACGCTTTCCGCTCCGAGCGGGACGTTGGCCGAAGCCGGGTTGAACGAGGACAGCCAGCGCGTCTGGGCCCTCGTTCAGGAAGCCGGCACCCGGCTCGCGCGCGCGGAACAGATCTCCCGGCCGCTGCTCAACACGCCGGAGAAGCTGTTGGAGTATCTCGACCAACCCGGCCGGCTCGGCCGCCCGGCCCATCTGGCCGGGCTGTTCCTCAATAACCGCAACCAGCTTCTCACCGAGGAGTCCTGGCCGGACGAGCTCGAGCCCGCTTCGCTCGTGCAGCAACTCGTGCGCCGCGCCGTCCACCTCCACGCCACCGCCCTCGTGCTGGTCCGCAGCCGCCCGGATACCAGGCCCCGCTGCGAGCCTGGGGACAAGGACCTCGTCCAGCAGCTACGCCGTGCCGGCAAGGCGCTCTCCCTCGTGCTGCACGACCATATCGTCATCGGCCGCGGCGAACCGTTCAGCTTCCGCGATTTCCGGCTGTTATGATGGACGGCTACCCCCCCGGCTTCGCCGATGGGCAGGTCGTCCGCTGGCTGCACTCCCAGCCGGTCGCCCCATCCATTCCCAGTCTGCCGGATGGCGCCTTGCTGGCCGAGCTGCTTTCTCTGGTCCTGCTCTCGGAGGCGGAGACGGTCGCCGCCCGCGCCTTGCTGCGCTTCGGCAGCTTTGCCGCCGTCCTTGCCGCGCCCGACCGTGACCTGCGCGCCGTCGCCGGGCTCGGCACCCACGGCATCGCCGCGATCAAGCTGCTGCACGCCGCCGCGATCCGCCTGGCCCGTGCCAGCGTGATCGGCTTGCCCGTGCTGGACGGTTGGGACAGCCTGATCGCCTACCTGACCACCGTTCTCGCCCGCGAGCGGATCGAGCAGTTCCGCATCCTGTTCCTGGACGCCGCCGGCCGCCTGCGCGCCGACGAGGCCCAGGCGCGCGGCACGGTCAACCACACCCCGGTCTACCCGCGCGAGGTTGTCCGCCGTGCGCTCGAGCTGGAAGCGGCAGCGGTGATCCTGGTACATAACCACCCGAGCGGTGACCCGGCGGCGTCGATGGAGGATATCGAGATGACGGGGCGGATCCAGGAAGCGGCCGATGCGGTCGGCATCACCGTGCGCGACCACGTCATCATCGGCAACGGCCGTTGGCTGAGCTTCCAGCGAGAGGGTCTGCTCAGCGCCAACTAAGCACCCCTTCGTAGGGTGGGGTGCGCTTCGGCACCCCACCACGAGCGCGAAGGCGCGTCAGTACATGTGCTGCCCGCCGTTGATCGACAGCGTCGACCCGGTGATGAAGTCCGCATCGTCGCTGGTCAGAAATGCCACCCCGCGCGCGATGTCGCTCGCATGGCCCAGCCGGCCCATCGGGATCCGCGCCACGATCTTGGTCAGCACATCCGGCGGCACGGCGCGCACCATTTCCGTGTCCACGTAGCCCGGCGCGATCGCGTTCACCGTGATCCCGAACCGCGCGCCCTCCTGGGCCAGCGCCTTGGTGAACCCGTGGATGCCGGACTTCGCGGCGGCGTAGTTCACCTGGCCATACTGCCCGGCCTGGCCATTGATCGAGCCGATATTGACCACCCGGCCGAACTTGGACTGCCGCATGCCGTCGAACGTCAGCTTGCACAGGTTGAAGCAGGACCCGAGGTTGGTATCCATCACGGCATCCCACATGTCGCGGCTCATCCGCGCCATGGTGCCGTCCCGGGTGATGCCGGCGTTGTTGACCAGGATCTCGACCGGTCCGTGCTGCTCCGTAATCTGCTTGACGGCGGCTTCGCACGCATGAAAGTCGCTCGCGTCGAACTTCAGGACCGAGATGCCGGTCCCCTCTGCGAAGCTCTTGGCCGCAGCGTCGTTGCCGACGTAGCTCGCCACGACCGTCCGCCCGGCCGCATGCAGCGCCACGCTGATGGCCTCGCCGATGCCGCGCGTACCTCCGGTAACCAGCGCTACCCGTGCCATATTCTTGCTCCTCCCTGCTCCAACGCGCCGGCCGGTTGGTCCCGGACACGGCGTCTCGCCATCATGGAGCGAGCCGCGCCGGGGATGCAATTCGAGGATGCGTGTTCGAGATCCTCCCCCGGCTCGCCGAGGGAGATCTCATCGCCTGTTTACCGCTCCAGGCACATGGCCACACCCATGCCGCCGCCGATGCACAGCGTGGCCAGGCCCTTATGGGCATCGCGCCGCGCCATTTCGTGCAGCAACGTCACCAGCACGCGCGCGCCCGAGGCGCCGATCGGGTGGCCGATGGCGATCGCGCCGCCATTCACGTTCACCCGGTCGGTGTCCCAGCCGAGGTCCTTGTTCACCGCACAGGCCTGGGCGGCGAACGCCTCGTTGGCCTCCACCAGGTCGAGGTCGGCGGTCTTCCACCCTGCCCGCTCCAGCGCCTTGCGGCTGGCCGGGATCGGCCCGGTGCCCATGATCGATGGATCGACGCCGGCGGTGGCGAAGCTCGCGATGCGGGCCAACGGAGTGAGACCCCGGCGGGCGGCCTCGGCGGCGCTCATCACCACGAGAGCCGCAGCGCCGTCATTGATGCCGCTGGCGTTACCGGCCGTCACCGTGCCGTCCTTGGCGAAGGCAGGGCGCAGCTTGGCCATCATCTCGGGGCTGCTGTCGTGGCGGATATACTCGTCCTCGGAAACCACCGTCTCGCCCTTGCGGGTCTTCACCGAGACGGGGACGATCTCGTCCTTGAACCGCCCGGCCTTCTGCGCCGCGGACGCCTTTTGCTGCGAGGCGTTGGCGAACGCGTCCTGCTGCTCGCGGGTGATCTGGTACTGCTTGGCCACGTTCTCGGCCGTGACCCCCATCGCGTAGCCCTGGAAGGCGTCGATCAGCCCGTCCTTCATCATGGTGTCGACCATCTGCAGGTCGCCCATCTTCTGCCCGGCGCGCAGATAGGCGGCGTGCGGCGCCATGCTCATGCTCTCCTGCCCGCCCGCGAGCACGACCTGGCTCTCGCCGGTGCGGATCTGCTGCGCCGCAAGCGCCACCGAACGAAGGCCCGACCCGCAGACCTGGTTGATCGCGAAGGCCGTCTTGCCCTGGGGGATGCCGGCCGCGATCGCCGCCTGCCGCGCCGGGTTCTGGCCGAGCCCGGCGGTCAGCACGTGGCCCAGGATCACCTCGTCCACGTCACCGGCCTCGATCCGGGCGCGCTCCATCGCAGCTTGCAACGCCGCCGTGCCGAGCACGTGGGCAGGCACGTTGCCGAACGCGCCATTGAAGGCGCCAACGGGCGTGCGGGCGGCTGAAACGATGACGATATCGTCGTTGGCGGATACGGACATAGGCGCTGCTCCCTGCTTTTGGCCCTTGAGATAGGCGATCAGAGCGCCCGCAACCAGGGGAGCAGCCTTTCCCACAACTCGGCCCGGGCATGCGCCCCCGCCACCATGCCGACGTGACCGGCCGCCGGGCGCAGCACCGTCGCGTGCGGGACAAGCACGGCCAGCGCCGCGGCGCTCTCGGGCGGCACGATCCGGTCCTGCGCCGGCAACGCGATCAGCGTGGGGGTGCGCAGGGCGGCCGGATCGACCCGCTCCCCCGCCACTCGCCAACGGCCGGCGGCGGGCGTGTTGTCGCCATACCAGCCGCCCAGGCACTCCATGGCGATCGGGGCAGGCAACGGCACGCCGTCGGCCAGCCAGTCCTCGAGCGCCACGAACATGCGCGCCCGCTCGCTTGCCGGGTCGAGGTTCGGGAAGGCGCGGTATTTCGCGGCGATCCCCGGCGCGTCGCCGGCCGCGAACATCGCCTGCAGCGTGTCCACCGGCAGCGTGCCGCCGGCGAGCACCGGGCCCAGCATCGCGAGCGCAGCGGCGGCCAAGCGTCCGGCGCCCGGGTTGGGGGCATGGAAGTCCCACGGGGTCGCGAGCAAGGCCAGGCCGGCCAATTTTGCAGGCTGGCGCAGCGCCGCCGCCACGGCCAGCAGCCCCCCCATGCAGTAGCCGGCGAGCACGACCGGGCCCGGCACCGCCGCCATCGCCGGTTCCAGGCGGCGGGCGATGATATCGGTCAGGCTGAAGCCGCGCTCCTCCACCCCCGGCCAACCCCAATCCAGCAGCAACGGCCGTACGCCACCGGCCGCCAGGAAGCGCAGCATCGATCGCCCCTCGGCGAGGTCCAGGATGTAGGCGCGGTTGATCAGGCTCGGTACGAACAGCACGGAGCGCCCGCCGCTTGCGGCCGGACCATAGTCGAGCAGACGGCTGGCCCCCTCCGCCCAGATCGCCGGCGGATCCGGCAGCGTGCGTCGGTAGGGGTGGCGGCGGTAGGCGGCGATGCCGCGGACGAACGCCGCGTTAGGGTTGGAGCCGGCGGGCGAGTTCGGCGAGGCTGCGCTGGAACTCGGCTGCACGCTGCTCAGCATCAGGTGCAAGCCCAGCGGGCGCGGTCCCCGCCGGCGCATCGGAGCCGGCGCGTCCGGTCGCGTCGTCACCCGCGGCAACCCACGCCTGGCCCCAGGTGAAGAACTGCTCCTGCCATTCCCGGTCGACGGCCAATGCCGCCATCTCGCTGCGCCAAATCGTTGCCCAATCTTCCGCGTCGATGTCCTCCGCAGGGTTGCTCTGCACCGCCATTTGTTTGGTCCCTACCGAATAAGCACCCCAGATGACATTGCGGCCAATGTGCTATGCTGCACTGCATTGGAGGGTTCCCATGTCATTTCCCGAGAGCGCCCCGCCTGCCGACCCGGTCACGCCCAAACCAGATCAGACTCCGGTCGTGGTCAAAAAATACGCGAATCGGCGCCTCTATAACACGGAGAGTTCGAGCTACATCACGCTGGACAACCTGGCGACGATGATACGCCAAAGCCGCGATTTCGTGGTCTATGACGCAAAAACCGGCGAGGACATCACCCGGGGCGTGCTGACGCAGATCATCGTGGAGGAGGAGAGCAAGGGCCGCGCGATGCTGCCGACCGCCTTCTTGCGCCAGATCATCGGCTTCTACGGCGACAGCCTACAGCAATTCGTGCCGCCCTACCTCGAGCAGGCGATGACCTCCTTCGCGCATCAGCAGGAGCAGATGCGCACGGCGATGCAGCAGACCATGGGCAACCTGTTCCCGGGCATGCAGGACATCGGCCGCCAGATGGAGCGGGCGATGGGCCTGTTCGCGCCGTTCTACCGCGCCGGCGCGTCGGCGGCGGCGGAGCAGGGCGTGACGGCGGCACCGGCTCCGAACGGGGAGGCGACCACCCCCGACATGGAAGCAATGCGGCTGGAGATAGAAAGCCTGCGCATGCAACTCGCCGCGGCCCGGGTGGCGGCGCTCATGCCTCCAAAGGAGCTTCCGCACGAGGAGCCCCCCCACGAGGCGGTGTCACACCCAGTGGACGAGAAAGCGTCCTGAGGTCCTGCAGAGGCGGGCTTGGCTCAGTAGCGCCGCGGGGAGGCCGGCAAGGATTGCTGCCGTATCGGCGCGTAGCCCGAGGAGCTTGCGGGCGGCGGCAAGTCCGATGACTGGACGCCTTGCACGGGGGCCGAACCCATGGGGATGGACGCAGCCGGCCCTGGTTGCAGGCTTGCCGTCGCGTTCGTGCCGTAGCGGCCCAGCACCTCGCGCAGCGGCGACGCACCAGGGTTGTTGGCGTCCATCGAGATGACGATCTGCTGCGCCGCCTCTTCCTTGCCGTAGTACACGCGGTTCCATTCGCTCTTGGTCGCGAGCACGCTGCCGGAGATCGAAATCCCGGCATACAGCCCGCGGGACCGGGTGAAGCCCACGATGTCGGCGCCGACGTTGCCCGTCGTGGCCCCTTCTACGCCGCCGCCCCACCGCACCAGCACGCCGCTCGCATCCGCCGCCAGCTTGAACTGGTCGTCCATCACTGCGCGCAGGCCTTTTTCGGTGAGGATCATCAGCATGATCTCGCTGTCCTGCAGCCCGGCCTGGAAACCGAAGGATCCGGACCCGAGGCTATAGAACGCCGGGTTGGACCACGAGCCGCTGCCATCCCGCGCAACCAGTACGCAGTCCCCGCCCTGGCCGCCGAACAAGAACCCGGCGGTGAACACCTGCGGGCAGATCATCGCCGCCCGCGCCCGCCGCAGCATGTGCTGCGCGTCCGTTCCGTCCTGGTCGTTCAGCATCTCCTGCGCGGCCAGGGTCGAACGATCCACCAGCGCCTGCTGCTGCGCCTGCGCCCGGGCGGGGGACGGGGCGACAAGCGGTGCTGCAGCGGCAAAGGCGGTGACGGCGGCCATCAGGCCAAAGCGGGTCATTGGCGGTCTCTCCCACGTAGCAAGGCGGACAATACATATTCACGAAGGGGTTACAAAGCGTCTCTAACCCTCGATGACACTTTGTCCAGCACCGTGGCAAATTTGTGCCGGTCCTGTAAGAATTATTCCAAGCGTGAAAGGGACCGCGATGGGCTGGCTGTTCGTGCAAGGGATGGGGTTCGGCCTGGCAGTGGCGGCGCCAGTCGGGCCGATGTCGCTGCTCTGCATGCGGCGGACCCTGGCGCAGGGTTGGCGCCCGGGTTTGGCAACCGGCGCCGGGATCGCCACGGGTGACGCGATGTACGCCTGCGTGGCGGTGGCGGGGCTGGCCGGGTTGTCGCAATTCATGCTGGCGCACCAGCGGCCATTTCACCTCGCGGCGGGGCTGTTCCTGCTCTACCTCGGCGCCCGCACGGCGTTCGCCCGCGTGGCGCCCGGCACAGCCCCCCAGCCGGCCATGGCGACGGGCCGGGCGTTCGCGAGTTCGGTGCTGCTGACGCTGACCAATCCGCCCACGATCATCATCATGGCCGCCATCTTCGCCAGCCTCGCTCCACCGGACGGCTTCGACCCGGCGAGCGCGGCGGCCACGGTCGGCGGCGTCTGCACCGGGTCCGCGTTGTGGTGGTGCGGCGTGGTGGCCGGCGTATCTGCGCTACGTCATGCGCTTGGCGACCGTGCCCGGCGCTGGATCGACCGCTTGGCCGGAACGGTGCTCGCCCTGTTCGGCGCGTTGGAAATCCGCCGGGCGCTTTGACGGGCCGGCCCCGGTTCCCAGCCGGACGCTATTCCGGCGTGGTAGCAGCGGCGGCGGCCGGCGGCGCCGACGCGGGCGTGGCCGTTGCCTCAGGCGCACCCGTCGGATGCGGCCGGTTCATCATGGCGCCCGTCATCGGGATGAAGAACACGCCCACGTCCCGCCGCGAGTGCACCTTGCCCTCCGCGTCCTTGGTGTAGACGTAGAGCACCTGGCCGCGCTTGAAGGGCTGGCCGATCGGGATGATCATCCGTCCGCCGGGCTTCAACTGCTTGAACAGGTCCGGCGGCGTGTACTGGGCGGCGCAGGTCGCCATGATGATGTCGAACCCGCCCGATACTTCCGGCCAGCCGAAATACCCGTCGCCGACCCGGCTCTCGATGTTGGTGTAGCCGAGCGGCTCCCATAGTTTCGCCACCGCGTGACCCAGGGGCTCGATGATCTCGATGCTGTAGGCGCGCTTGACGATGCGCGACAGCAGGGAGGACTGGAACCCGCTGCCGGTGCCGATCTCGAGCGTGGTGTCGCCGGGTTGCGGCTTGCAGATTTGCGTCATGTAGGCCTGGCCGAGATAGTCCGACAGCGCCGAGCCATAGCCGAGCGCCCAGGGTTTCGGATCCGCCTCGTAAGCCTCGCCCGACATCGCGCGGTGATCGGCGTAGTTGTAGTGGTAGTACTCGCGCGGCACGACCTCGAAGGCGCGCATCACCGCCGGGTCGGCGCTGCCCAGGCGGTCCTTCAGGTAGCTCTCGATCTTGGCCAGCGCGGCCGGCTTGCGGGCCTGGATCGCGTCGAACTGGGACTGCGACAGGTCGATCGGGCGGCCGGATTTGCGCATCGCTTCCTCGAACGCGTCTCTCGTCCAGCCCGGCGAGGCGGCGGCAAAGGCGGCAGGCACGAAAGCGCCACTGGCGGCAGCACCCAGCAGGGTGCGTCGGGTTAGGGAAGGGATGGCTGCCACTGCACTGTCTTTCGGAAGGATGGATACGCTGCGTAACAAATCACATAGAGTAAAGCGGCGCCAAGGAGAACCCAGTGCAGGCCGCCTTGGGTCGCGAGCAGGTTGGCCAGTGGCGTCGCCACCACACTGAACGCGCCGTTCACCGCCCAGGCGAACGGCAGCATGGGTCCCGACCCGGTGCGGGCCAGCCCGAGCGGGAACGGCATGCCGAGCGCCACCGACACGGGCGCCAAGGCGAGCACGACCAGGGCGGCGCGCACGGCCCAGGGCCAGTCCAAGGTGGCGAGCATCGCGGGCAGCAACCCGGCATAGGCGGCCAGGCACCACAGCACCACGATCCCGGTCGAGAGCGCGATGCCGGCCGGCCCGACGCGTTCGGCGAGCAAGCTGCCCACGCCCGAGAACACCAGCATCGCAGTCAGCACGAGCGCGAAGGCAGCCGTGCGGTCGTTGAGGAACAGGCTGGCGCGTTCGATCATCGCGATCTCGATGAACAGGAAGCCCAGGCCGAGGCAGGCGAAATACACGATGGGCCGCACGATGGCGCCGCCCGCCGCGCGCAGCTTGCGGCCGGCCAGCAGCGGCACCAGCAACACCAGCACGGCGATCACCGCCGCCTGGGCGAGCACGGCGAGGTTCACCAACTGCCCGATCTCCGCCTGCGGCAGGATCTCCAGCCGGCGCAGGATGGTGCCCAGGTGGGTGAGTTGCAGGACGTCGTAGTAGGCCGGGCGGTCCAGCGTGGCCGGGGCCAGGGCGAAGGCGTCGGCGGAGGGCGTGGGCTGGCCGCGCAGCACGGCGCCGGCCTCGTCCGCGATCGAGTCGTCCGAACCCTCGCCCGAGGTCACGGCGCCGTCGTCGAAGGAAACGGCAGGCAGGTCGTTGTAAATGCCGGCGCGGGACGCGGCGACGTCGATGCCCGGGTAGTAGGACACGTCGAACGACCGGGCGTCGCACCAGGCGCGGATGGCGGCGATGCGCTCGGCGTTCCACGGCTCGAGCGAGAGCAGGATCCGCACGTTCCAGGCGGAGCGGTAGGCCACCACGTGCTGCGCCGGGTCCGCGACGCCGGCGGCGAGCAGCGCTTGGCGGGCGGTGGCCAGCACGCGCAGGGCGTAGACGGGGAACTCGCGGATGGAGACCGGAATGGAGACGATGCCGCCTTCGTCCACCGCGCCCAGGTCGGCGGCGAGAGCCTCGGCGGTGTAGGCGGTGCTGTTCGCCTCGGCCGAGTCCAGGAAGTCGCCGGAGATGTCCACCAGGTCGTAGCCGCTGCCGGATCGCGCCGCCGCCAGCGCGCCATCCGCCGAGAGGCTCACCCGCGGGTCGGCCGCCAGCGGAAGGGAACCGCCCAGCCCGTGCTGCAGCGCGCCCAGCACCACGGGATCCGGTTCGAGCGCCGTCACGTGGCGGGCGCCCAACGCCAGTGCCTCCGCGATGCGGAACCCACCCGAGGACCCGGCGAGCAGCACCCGAGCCCCCGGCCGCAGCGCGTAGGGCAGCGCCGCCAATGTCGCCGGGGCGTAATGTGCGTCGAGCAGGCCCGGCTTGGGCAGGGCGGCGACGCGGTTGCCGTCGCGGTACAGACCGAAGGTTTGCGGCGGCCCGGGGACGTTCAGCAGGCCCATGTCGTTGGAAACGTCCGTGTCGACGCGTTCGGTGAAGTCGTCGAGCAGGGTGTAGAGCCCGCGGGGAGATTTGACCTGCGCCAGCACCCGGCTGTCCGGCACGTGCAGGGGGGCGTAGATCGCCTTGAAGTCGTTGTAGGCGGCCTGGCTGAAGCCGAGCAGCCCGGCCTCGCACACGGCCAGGGCCAGCAAGCCCGCCACCGCCGCGCGCCGCACCGGGCCGAACAGGGTGGCGGCGGCGAGCGGGACCAAGAGCACCGGAACCAGCAGGAACGGGTGCACGACGGACATCAGCGCCAGCACCAGCGCGGACCCGGCGCCCGCCCCCAGCAGGTCTGCGCCGTAGACCCGGCCGATGCGGTCGTCGTTCAGCACGAAGCACAGGCTGATGTAGATGCCCGTCAGGTAGAAGAACGGCAGCAGCACGGCGTAATACAGCGCGATGTTGCCGATCTGCGGGCCGTAGGTCGCTGCGTTCTGCAGTTGCAGCGGGTTGAACGGGTTGGCCGTCACCCCCCAGAACCCGGCCGCCGCGCTCACCACCAGCGCCACCGGCAACCAGGCCAGCAGCGCCCGCGCGTGGCGCACCGCCGGACCGCGGGCGAGCGCCATCGTGACACCGCTGAACGCGAACCCGACCATCACGATCGAGATCACCCAGTAACCATACTCCGACCATTTCGCGACGGCGAAGTACCGGGTCAGCGCCGTCTCCAATCCCACCGCGGCACCCGACACCAGGAACAGCGGCAGCAGGCGTGCCCGCATCAAGGCGCGTGCACCTGGGCGTGCAGGAAGGCCAGCATCTCAGCGTTGAAGCGGTCGCCGTCATCGATGAAAAGCGCGTGCCCGGCGTCGTCGTAGATGTCGGACTGCACGCCGGGGTGGCGCGCCTGCAGGTTCTCCGCCTGACCGGCCAGGCGCGGGGTGACGATATACAGGATCGGCTTGTGCACGGTGTAGATGGCGTCATGCCAGAACGTGCGCGGCACGGGGTAGGACAGCAGCGCCGCCGAGGCATACAGCGGGGTGCGCAGCGCCGTATCGGTCAGTTGGTCGAGATACTCTTCGCTCTGCGGCCGGTGGAACATGCCGCGGACGAAGCTGCCCATCGCTACCTCCCGCGACGCCCGCGGGCCACGGATGCGTGGTCCGCGGGCCACGGTCGGCGGCGGGTCCTCCCCCACCGAATTGTCGATCAGCACCATGGCAAGAAGCTGGCTGTCCCCCGCCTCGTGCACATAGGCCAGGCTGTCCAGCACGCCGAGCGACCAGCCGACGAGCACCACGTGCCGGCCACCCAGCGCGTGCAGCAGGTCGCCGATGTCGGCGCCTCGACGGTACGGTTCGTAGCCGGTCGCGGGGACATCGCTATCCCCCTGGCCACGGGGATCGAGCGCGACGACGTGGTAATCGCGCGAGAAGAAGTCGATCTGGCGCTGGAAGATCCAGGCCGGCATGGTCCAGCCCGGCACGAAGACGAGGGTCGGGGCGAAGTTCGGCCCCGTCTCCGTGTAATGCAATCGCACGCCGTCGCTGGTGGTGAAGAACCGGTCCGCAGCGTCGGCCATGCCGGGCAGGAGCAAGGCGGCGATCACGAGCAACTTGAGGCAGGGACGCAGATTGAAGCGGGGGCGCATGCAGCGTTATGGCCGGGCAAAGCGTTCGGCTGCAACTGGACTGATGGAGGGCAAAGCTTGAGCGAGGACACTCCTGGCAACCGCGGTCCGCTGGTGGCGCTCATTCTCGTCGCAGTGCTGGTAGCGGGCGGGCTTTGGCTGTCGTCCCATTTGCGGGCCAGTTCGCAAATCCAGGACTGCGTCATGGCCGGCCGTACGAACTGCGCGCCGATCCAAGTGCCGCAGAAAGGTTAGATCCGCGTCTAGTGTCCGAGTGTTGCTGCCTCTTCCGGGGCACTTCCTGACACCGTCCGCAACGGGATGTCCCTCAGCCCTGCCGCGATGACGATCGCCACCATGAAGAGCGCCAGGCTCGCCAGGAACGCCATGGTGAACCCGGCGGACAACGCCTGCCGGCCTGCGGCCAGTGCTGCCGGGCCGAGTGCCGCGAGTGGACCGTCCGGCTTCAGCGCGCCGAGATCGGACCCGCCCGGCAGGTGCTCCGCCGCAAGCCGCGCCGCGAACACGCCGGTGAGCAGCGCGCCCACCATCGTGCTGCCGAAGGCGCCGCCCAGCGAGCGGAGGAACAGCATCGCACCTGTGGCCGTGCCCACGTCCCGCCGCTCGGCCGCGTTCTGCACCATGACCATGATGTTCGGCAGGCAGATCCCGATGCCGAGCCCTTCGACCGCCATCGCCACCATCACGAGCCACAGCGGCGTCGTGGTCGTCACTGCCGCCATGCCCGCCAATCCGGCGGCGCCGAGGCCGAAGCCCACCAGGATGATGCCCTTCGTGCGCCCCAGCCGCCGTGCCATCTGGCCGCCGGTGAACGCGCCGATCGTGTTGAGCACCAGGAACGGGGTGACCATGAACCCGGAGGCGGACGCATCGGCGCCGCGGATCAACTGAAAGAACAGCGGCAGCAGGAACGTGGTGCCGAGCAGCCCGACCGACGTGATGAACGCCAGCATCACGCCGCGGGTGAACACCATCTCCCGGAACATGCGCGGCGGCAGGATCGGGTCGGGCGCGCGCTGCTCATGCCATACCAGCACGGCGAACAGCACGGCCGACGCGGCCAGCAGGCCGATGATCGGCACGGACAGCCAGGGATATTCCGTGCCGCCCCAACTCAGCACCAGCAACAGCGCCGTCACCCCGCCCGTCAGCAGGGCCGCGCCGAAATAGTCGATCTTGCCGCGCACGTTGCGCACCGGCAGCAGCTTGAGCGCCCGGTTGCACAGCACCATCGCGGCCAGCCCGAACGGCACGTTGATCCAGAACACGAACGTCCACGAGATATGGTCGGTGAACCAGCCGCCCACGACGGGGCCGGCGACAGAGGCGATGCCCCAGGTTCCGGCCATGTAGCCCTGGTAGCGGCCGCGCTCGCGGGGGGAGACGACGTCCGCGATGGCGGCCTGCGCCATGGCCATCAACCCGGCGCCGCCCAGGCCCTGAACCGCACGGAACACGATCAACTGGATCAGGCTCTGCGACAGCGCACACAGCACCGAGGCCACGATGAACAGCGCCAACGCCGGCAGCAGCAGCGCCCGGCGGCCATACATGTCGGACAGCTTGCCATAGATCGGCGTCGCCGCGGTCGATGTCAGCAGGTAGGCCGACACGATCCATGACAGGTGGCCGAACGCGTGAAGCTCCGCCGCGATGGTCGGCACCGCCGGGATCACCACCGTCTGGTCCAGCGCGGCGAGCAGGATGCACAGCAGGATGCCCGTGATGACGCGGAGGATCTGCTGGTGGGAGAACACCAGCGGCGCTGCCGCTTGGGTCTCCGGGAGGGGTGTATCGGGGGCGATCGCGGCGGCTGTTGGCGGCGGCATGCGTCAGCCTTACTCCCTTAATTTGGCCCCGTCAGCCCTGGCCGTCCTCACGGATCGCGGAACGGCCACCCCTCCCCGCGCGGGTCAGGCCTGCTTCGGCGCCGGCCCCCGCGTCGTGTCCAGCCCCTCCACCACCGGCAGCTTCACCACGCTGCCGCCCTCGGCCGCCTGGTAGATCGCAGCGATCAGCTTCTGGTCCTGCAGCCCTTCCTCGCCCGGCGTGTGCGGCTCCACCCCTGCGCGCAACGCCTCCGCGAAGTGGTCCATCTCCCGGGCGAACTGGTTGTGGGGGGCGAACTGCGCCCGGTCCACCGCATTGGCCTTGCCCACGATGTGCCCCGTCTGCATCGCGATGTCCGAGTAGCCGAACGCCGGGTCGAGCCCCATCCAGACCTGCGGCATCTGCACCCGCAGCCAGCGGCTCTCGTGGAAGGAGTAGCCGGTCGAGCAGTTCGCCATCGCACCGGACGGGAAGTGTAGTTGGAAGGCGACGACGTCCTCGACTTGCTTGAACCGGTCGTCGTTCTTGGGCCGGGTCAGGCTGGCGCGCACCTCCACCGGCTCCTCCCCGGTGATGTAGCGGGTGGCGTTGAGGCAATAAAGGCCCACGTCCGGCAGCGATCCGCCGCCGGCCATGGCAAGGTCGTGCCGCCACTGGCCGTTATCGGCGTTGTTCTGGCCGTTCACCGCCTCGATCAGCTTCACCGGGCCGTGCTGGCCGCTGCGCACGGCCTCGATCAGGGCGCGGTGGTGCGGCTCGTACTGGCACCGGTAGGCGATCATCAGCTTGCGGCCGGCCTGCTTGCACGCGTCCACCATGTGCTGGGCGTCCACGACCGAGGTGGCCATCGGCTTCTCGCACAGCACGTGCTTGCCCGCCTGCGCCGCCCGTACGGTGTATTCGGCGTGCATCGCGTTCGGCAGCACGATGTAGACGATGTCGACGTCCGGGTTGTCCTTCAGCGCGTCGAAATTGGCGTAGTCGTAGAGGTTGGCCTCCTTCACCCCGTACTGGGCGGCGACCGCGCGCGCCTTGTCCCGCTCGCCGCTGACCAGGGCGGTCACCTTCACATGCTGCGCCTGGCCGAACCCGGGCAGGATCTGCAGCAGCGAGAGGTGCCCCAGGCCCACCACGGCCACGCCCAGGCGGCGCGGGAACGGGTCGAGGTTCTCGACGCTGCCTTCGACCTCGGTGGGGGCCATCAGGCGCGGCAGCGTGACATCGGTGCCGGTGGTGGCGCCGAGCAGGGCAGCCGGCTCGTCGGCCGGCGCAGCCTGGGCGGCCCCGGTGGCGGCGGCGGCAACGACCCCGGCGGAGGTGCCGAGCAAGGCGCGGCGGGAAAACGGTGGCAGCATGGGACGAACTCCTTGAGCTTGGCCATGGGAACGCTGGCCCGCCCCGGGGTTTCAGTCGGGGCAGCTTCAGGAGATAGCGATGCAGCACGATACGGTTCAGGCAGCGGGTGCTTCGTTCCACGTGGCGACCGAGGGCTCGGGCCCGCCGCTCCTGCTGCTGCACGGCTGGCCGGAGTTCTGGCTTACGTGGGAGCCGGTGATGACGCGGCTGGCCGACCGCTTCACCCTGATCGCGCCCGACCTGCGCGGCTTCGGGCAGAGCGACAAGCCGGCCGGCGAACCCAACGCCGAGCGATGGGGCGCCGACGACCACGCGGGCGACCTGCTGGCCCTGCTGGACGCGATGGGGATCGGCCGGGTGGGCGTAGTGGGCCACGACGTCGGCGGGGGCGTGATGCTGCCCCTGGCCCGGCGCGCGCCGGAGCGGTTCAGCGGGTTGTTCTTCTTCGACTTCGGCTATCCCGGCATCGGCCGCCGCATGGGCACGCCGGACCGGCTGAACGAGATCTGGTACCAGTCCTTCCACCAAATGGCGTTCGCGCCTGCCTTGGTGGGCGCCTCGCGGGAGACCTGCGCCGCCTATATCGGCCATTTCCTGCGCCACTGGTCCCACCGCAAGGACGCGTTCGACCCGGTGATGGAGGCGTGGACCGACAACTTCATGGCGCCCGGCAACCTCACCGGCGGGTTCGCCTACTACCGCGCCGCCCACGCCGGCCGGATCGCCATCATGACGGAGCAGACGCCGGCGCTGCCGCCGATCACCCTGCCGACCTGCGTGCGCTGGGCCGAGCACGACGCGATCTTCCCGTTCGCCTGGACGGACCGGCTGGGCGAGACGTTCTCCGACCTGGACCTGGCGATGTTCGCGGGGGTCGGCCACTTCCCCCACCGGGAGGACCCGGACCGCGCCGCGGCGGAGATCGCCGGGTTCTTCGGGCGGGTCACTTAGTAGCCCACGGTCCAAGCTGTAATAGCCATGCTCGTGGTGCCGATTGGCAGCCAAGCCGCCATCTGGATCGAACGTCTCAGAGCGGGGTCAGCCATCCCCGGTAGCGGACGACCCGGCCCATCCGCAGCGGCAACCGCAACGCCACGTCGAAGCAGAACCGCCCCGCCTCGTCCACGCTCTCCGACGCACTCGAAATCGGCGCCAAGAAGCGCGGCAATCGCAACGGCCCCAAGCGCCAGCCGCGGATCGGCATGCCCGTGACACCCCCGCGGTCGGTGCGCAGATCGAGGTCGAAGCTGAACGGGCCGAAGCGCTCGCGCACCCGGCCGGGCCGCGCCGAAGCGGACAGCTCGCTGCGGAACCGTCGTCGTCCGAACTGACGGAGCCAATGCTCCCGCGCGTCTCGCGGCGTGAAGCTGACCGTCACCTCCACCGACTCGGCCGGCGGCGGAAAACCGAACAGCCGGGCCACGATGCGGGCGACCCCCGTGTCCGGCCCCTCCACCCGCGCCAGCCCCCGGGCGCGCAGGCCCCAGCCGGGCTGGTGCATGCGCTGAACGGCTTGCGGCAACTCGGCGAAACGGGCGCCCAACACGCGCTGATACAGGCTGGCCGGCGGCCGGGTCACCTCGGAGCGCGACGTGATCCGCAAGCCCGCGAACTCCGCCTCGATCTGGCTCAGGGTGAGCACGCCGGCGCACACCCTGGCGCCCGGCGGCACGGCGCCGGCGGCGATCCGGCGCAAGGCGGCCAGCGCCGGCAGCGTCGGGACAGAAGGGCCGTCGCCGTCCTCCGCCACCAAGGACCACTCGCCGCGAACAGGCCGCCCGGCGCCGTCCGTGCCGGTCGCGAGCACCGTCATGCCGCCGCGGTCGGTGCCGAATGGCGCGAACAGCACGGCCAGCAGCCGGAACGGCCGGGCCAGCGGGGCGAGCGAGGTCAGCCAGCCGCCGCGCACCGGCAGGCTTGCCAGCAGCAGGCCCCAATGCAGCACCCCCAGCTCCAACCCGGCGCGGAACACGGCCGAGCGGCGGACGGCGAAGCGCTGCGGCACGATATCCAGGTCCGGCGTCTCGCTCAGAGACAGGGTGCGTCGGCCCAGCCCCGGCATCTCGCGCCGCACCGTCATGCCCCAGCCGGGCCGCACTCCCCACATTCCGCCATCGAACACCCGCACCGGACGGCCGGCATAGCTCAGGATCGAGCGCATCACGGACAGCCCCCGCGGCGCACGGTTGCCGGGCGAGATCGCAACCTCCACGTCCTCCACGCCCGACCAACCCTGTGTCAGCGCGTCCAGCGCGGCGTTGGACAAAGCGGGCGTGGTGCTGGCGCCGGTCAGCGCCACCACGCCCGCCTGCTTCGCCGCCGCATCCAGGGCCGCGAACCCGGCCACGTAGTCCCGCGCGTCCGCCAGGTCGATGAAGTGCAAACCGGCCGCGATCGCCGCCCGGGCAAGCTGGTAGCTGGCGCCTTGATAGGGCCCGGCCGCGTCCACCACGGCGAACGCACCGCACCCGGCGAGGTCGGCCGCGGTGGCGGTCTGCGCGTCCAGCTTGAGCCGGGTCAGGCGCGGGTGGGCCGGCAGCGCGTCCAGCCGGGCCTGGCTGCGGCCGGCGGCGACCACGGCGAACGGGGTCGCCTCCAGCAGCCGCCGCACCAGGCGGGACCCGAACACGCCCGCGGCGCCCACCACCAGCACGCGCGCCGGGTCACCCGGCAACGGCAGAGCGACCCCGCCGCAGGATCGGTTGCTCAACCAGCAGGTGCAGCCCGACCGCGATCAGCAGGCAGGCGAGCATCGTGACGGCAAGGTACAGCGGCACGCTCACCAGATGCAGCCGCGCCATCAGGATCTGGACCGCCCGCATCGGGAACGGGTGAACGAGATAGAGCGCATAGGACGCATCCCCCAGCAGCACCAGCCAGCGCGGCAGGGTGTTCCACGACAGCGCGCAGAACACCAGCAGCGCCGCCGGCACGCCGCGGACGACGGCCCTGGCCCCATCCGGCGCCTGCACGGCCAGGCCGAGGCTGGCCAGCAGCAGCACGGGCCCGATCCACCCCGCCCGCCAGCCGCGCCGGGCCGCCATCGCGACCAGGATGCCGAGCGCAAACTCCGCCACGATCGGGTCCGTCCAGAACGCGAGGGGCACGCTGGCGAAGGGCGCGGCCCGTCCGGCCAGCACCAGGACGGCGAGAGCCGCGACCAGAACGGGCAGAGCCAGACGGCGCGGCAGCGGCAGGGCGCAGGCCATCAGGGCGTAGAACAGCATCTCGTATTCCAGCGTCCAGCCCAGCCGCAGCACCGGCTGCACGAACCCGTCCATCCGCCGCCACGGCACGAAGGCGAAGGATGCGGCGACATAGCCCCAACCGTCGCGCAGCCCGTCGCTGACCGCCCCCGGCGCGGCCAACGCAACCGCCACCGTCGCCATCGAGAGTATCCAGTAGAGCGGCACGATGCGCAGCAGCCGGCGCCAGATGAACGGTGCAACGGACCGGATGTGGCCGAATGCGTCCCAGGACGCCCAGACCATCACGAAGCCGGAGATGACGAAGAACAGATCCACCCCCGCTTCGAGCGGCACGGCGTCGATCCAGCGGTAAGGCGACTGGCCCGGCGTGCCCGCGAAAGCACCGGACTCGTCGGCGATGTGCAGGAAGGCGACGGCGGCGGCGGCGAGGGCGCGCAGGCCCTGGATGCCGTCGAAACCCCGCTTCATACCCTGTGAAGGATTGGGCGCAGCAAACGGTCCACGATCACGGCGCGCATCGTATAGGTGTGCTCCGCCAATACCCGGCGCAAAGCGGCCTGGCCGATCTGGCGGGCGCGCCCGGGGGTGAGTTCGGCCAAGTGGCGGGCGACGTCCGCCCCGTCCCGCGCGACCAGGATTTCCGCGTCGGGTTGCAGGAACAGCTCGATCCCTTCCCACGCGTCGGTAATCAGGCACGCCCCGGCGCCGGCCGCTTCGAACACGCGGGTGGCGGGGGAGAACCCGACCGCCGCCATGCTGTCCCGCGCCACATTGAGCACCGCGAGCGGCGTGCAGTTGAACGCGTTGTGGTCCGCGGTGGGCGTGTGGCCGATGCGGCGGACGTTGGGCGGCATCGGTTTGTCGTCCCAGCCGAGGCCGCCGAGCAGGAAGCGGCGGTCGGGCAAACTGGCGGCGGGCTGGAGGAAGAATGCCTCCACCCGGGCCTCGCGGTCCGGCAGGCGATTGGCCAGGAAGCCGAGACCCGCTTCGAACCGCGGGTCGGACGGCACGGGATGGTGCGTCGCCGGGTCGAGCGCGTTGTAGATGGGTGTGCAGGCGCGGGCGCCGAGCGCGGTGTAGGCGGCGACCACGGGCGGGCCGCCGCCATAGGTCAGCACCATGTCGAGCAGCGGCAGCGCTTGGCGGAGCGGGCAGGCCGGGTCCGGCGTGATGGCGGCGAGCGTGGCGGGCGCGTCCACGTCCCAAAACACTTTCAGGGCGTTTGGGCGGGCATGGGCCGTGATGCCGGCGATCAGCTCGTCGTCGAACACGCCGACGCCGCTGGCCTTGACCACCACATCCGCTTGGTTCGCCCGAGCCAGGACGCTGGCCAGGCCGTCCGCGGTGGCGGGGTAGACGACCGAGCGCGCATAGGGTGGCGGGTCGATGTCGCGGTGGCTCTGCCGGTCGAACGCGTCCGGCTCGTAGAAGGTGATGTCCCACCCGAGCGGGTGGAGGGCGGCAAGGATCCCACGGTAGTAGGTGGCGGCGCCGTTCCAGTAGGAGGACAGCAGGGAGGAGCCGTAGAAGGCGAGGCTTTTGCGGGTCATGCTGCCTGTCCCCCTCTCCTCGAGGGGAGGGGGAGAAGGTTGCTTGCGATGGTGAGCAGTTCTTCGGCGCGATGGGCGCATGTGTGACGAGCGCGGATCGTGGCCAGGCCGCGTTCGGCCAGCGCCGTGGCGAACTCGGGTTCGTTCGTCAGCCTCCGCGCATGCCGCTCCACAGCCGCACCGTCCTCGGCGACCAGAAAATCCTCCCCGGGGGTGAACAGCCCCTCCGAGTCGTCCCAGGGCGCCGAGATCAGCGGTATGCCGCACGCCAGCGCCTCGAACACCCGGATGGTCGGGATGCCCGGCAGGTCCGTCACGTAGAACCGGCGCGGCACGTGCACGGTGAAGGCGTGGCGGGCGAAGGCGGCGGGGGCGGCGTGGTTCGCCAGCCAGCCGTGGTAGCGGGCGCCGTAGCGGTCCAGCATCGCCAGCGCCTCGGGCGGGTAGCGCACGCCGTGGATATCGAGCTGGATCCCGGCACGGTGCAACGGGGCGAGCAGGAACGCCTCCAATTCGGCCGTCCGCTCGCCGTCGCCCCAGTTGCCGATCCATACGGCGCCGTCGCGTGGGCCCGGGTCCAAGGGCGGGTGGAACAGGGCCGTGTCCGCCGCCTCGTGCCATACGAACACGCGCCCGTCCCAACCCCAGCGCCGGTAGACCGCGGCCAGCGTCTCGCCGAACGCCAGCACGGCGTCGTAGCCGGACAGGTCGAACGCCTGCATCGCCGCCGGGTCACTGACTGCGCGGTGGTGCGTATCGTGGAACAGCAGCAACCAGGGCGCCCCCGCCCGGCGCAGCGCCCCCAGCCGGGCGACGGTGGCCGGCAGAGTCCACTCGTGCACGATCACCACGTCGGCGCCCTCCACGCACGCGGCCGGGTCGTCCGAGCGGCGGCTGGCCAGTTCGGGGTAATGTGCGCGCCAGCCGTCCAGCGCCGCCAGCCCGGCGTCGGCGACCAGGTTGGCGCGGCTCCACGCTTCCTCCGGCTCGATCGCCGCCACCGTGTGACCGGACGCAGCCAGCGAACGCAGCACGCCGCGGAGGAAGTGGGCGTTGCCGTGGTTCCAGCAGGACTCGAGCGAGTGGGTGAAATAGACGAACCGCATCAGGCCGCCACGTGCGCCGCGATCGTGCGTTCCAGGAAGGCAGCCGTCGCCTCCGCGCACGCATCGGCCGTGTAGCGGGCTGCCCGTGCCCGGGCCTGGGCGGCCCAGGGTTCGGGTGCGGCGACGGTCTCGGTCAGCGCATGCCGCCAGGCGGCGGGGTCGCGCGGCGGGACGAAGCGGGCGGCGCCATCCCACAATTCGCGGAACGTCGGAATGTCGGACAGAACGAGCGCCATCCCCGCCTGCGCCGCCTCCAGCACCGCAAGGCCGAACGGCTCATACAACGAAGGGGCGGCGAACACGCTGGCGCTCGCCATGGCGCAGGCCATCCCCGCCTCATCCAGCGGGCCGAGCGGCGACACGTTGTAGAGGGGCACAGGCCACCACTCCGGGCCCTGCAGCGACCCGGCGGCGCGGACCTGGAACGGCATGCCTTCGGCCGCCTGATCGAGCACGGCGACGTTCTTGCCTTCGTCCCATAGCCGCCCGGCGGTGAGCACGGCCGGCTCCCGCATGGCCGACGCCGGTTCACGGGGGAGGCGGCCGTTGTGGATGGCGACGACGTCGTTGAGGCCGTAGGTGGCGCGCACGGCGTCGGCAAAGGCGCGGGTTGGCGCGGCTACGGCACCGGCGCAGCGCAAGCCCTCCGCTGCAGCGTCCACGCGCCATTGGTAGTCGGGGGGGATGAGGCCGTCGCGGACCGCGGCGAACCAGGTAGCAAGGCAGGAATGCACCATCACGGCAAGCGGCGTGAACCAGCGCTGACGGCCGACCAGGGCGGGGGCGTGAAGCAGCGCGACGTCGGCCTCCGACGCATAACGCTGCAGGCTCGCCGTGGCCGCCAGCAGCTCGTCACGGCTCTCGGCCAGCCAGTCGAGCGGCGCGCGCAGCCAATCAAGCCGGGCGAATGGCGCTATTTCGGCCCGCTGGACGGCGGAGGGGGGCGGTCCGACAACCACCACGATCGCCCGCCAACCCCGCACCGAGAGCGCACGGCATAGCTCGACGGTATAGCGCCACACCCCTCCCACGGCGTCGGTCGATAACAGGACGCTTCTCCCGGTCGTTGCGGGCCGTGTCACGCGCAGCCCGCGTCACCTAAGCCGGCCGGCATAGCCGCTCCAACTCCGGCAGCGCCACCGGCACATCCTCCTGGATGTCGCTGAACCGGGTGAACTGGCCGAGATAGTGCCGGTGCGCCCGCTCCCATGCGTCGTCGTCCGGATCGCCCCACAGCCGGCGGTAGTCGGGCGAGCTGGGATACGGATACAGCGGCACCGGGTCGTTCGCCCACACGCCGGCGTCCTGCAGCCGTGCGCGCCAGGTGCGGACCAGCTCGGCCTCGTCCGCCGCCGTCTCGATCAGGTTGGCCTGCACGAACGGCACGTGCTGGCGGGCCGTGATCAAGCGGTCGGCCAACTCGTCCGTCGTCATCTTGCACCGTTTGTCCAGCGCGGCGCGGCCGTCCACCGTCAGGCTCTCGACGCCGGCCTCGATCGAGACGCAGCCGGCCCGGCCCAGCAGTTCGAGCATCTCGGGCTTCCACAG
Source organism: uncultured Acetobacteraceae bacterium (assembly GCA_964247705.1). GTDB lineage: Bacteria > Pseudomonadota > Alphaproteobacteria > Acetobacterales > Acetobacteraceae > LMUY01. The sequence continues at coordinate 50,328 of CAXTVQ010000009.1, forward strand.
GTCGATGCGCGTCTGCACGCCGAACTGCACCGGGCGCAGCACCAGCGCCTCCAGCAAATCCGCGCGCGGCAGGAAGATCTCGTCGATGAAATAGAGGTAGGTGACGCCCTGGCCGATCAGCGCGTCGATCTCGGCCAGCAAGGGGGCGAGGTCGCGGCGGCGGTATTTGTCGCGGAAATCGATCTTGGCGCAGAAGCTGCAGGTGTAGGGGCAGCCGCGGGACGCTTCCACCTCGGCCCCTGGTCCCCCGTGCTCGACATCCTCGGGGCGGCGGTCGAAGCGGTGGTGGTGGTGCTGGTGCCGCTGCACCCAGGCATCCGGCCAACGCAGCGCGGGCAGGTCGGTGAAGCGCGTGCTCAGTGGGCCGCCGGCTTGGCGCAGCACGCCTGCTTCCAGCACCGCCGTTCCTGGGACGACCCCGGGCTGGCCGCCGTTCGCCAGCGCCAGCACCGCCTCCTCGCACTCGCCCAGCACGATTGCGCCGCAGCCCAGCTTGCGCAGCGCCGGGCCGGGGGTGGAGGAGCCGTGCGGCCCGACCGCCACCGTCATCCCGCCAGCCGTGCCGATCGCGTCCAGCGTCGCCCGCGGCACGCGCAGTTCCGGCTGGGCGCAGCGCCAGAACAGGTACGAAGGCGCCGTCGTCACCACGGTCATCGCCGGTGCGAACGCCGCCACCGCGTCCGCCAGTTCGGCGTCCGTCCGGCCCTCGATATGGCCGTCCACCAGCAGCACTTCGTGGCCGGCCGCTTCCAGCAGCACCTGGCAGCAGCCGAGTTCCAGCGGCAGGTGCGGCTCGCGGCAGCCGAAATAGATGCTGCCCTCGAAGCGCCAGGGCGGGTTGACCAGGGCGACCCTCATGCGTCCGCCGCCGCCTCCGCCAATGCGGACCGCTCGGCCATGAGCCAGTTCGCCAACCGCCCGAGGCCGTCCCGCCAGCCCACCGAAGCCGGCAGGCCGAGCGCCGCACGCACCTTGCGGGTGTCGGCCACGAAGTAGCGCTGGTCGCCGGGCCGCCACGCGTCGAACCGCACGTCCGGCCGCTGGCCGGTGCTGGCCTGGATCGCCCCCAGAACGTCCAGCAGCGTCACGGCGTTGGCAGGTCCTCCGCCGAGGTTGAAGGCCTGGCCCGACACGGCGCCGATCCGCGCGGCGGCACGGACGTACACCTCCACCGCGTCGTCCACGAACAGCACGTCACGCACCTGGCGGCCGTCGCCGTAGATGCTGATCGGGCGGCCATCGATCGCTGAGATCAGGAAGTGGGCCAGCCAACCCTGGTCCTCCGTTCCCATCTGCCGCGGGCCATAGATGCAGCTCATCCGCAACACACAGGCCGGCAGGCCGAAGGAGCGGGCGTAGTCCAATACATACTGGTCGGCGGCACCCTTGGAGCAGCCGTATGGCGTGTAGAAGTCGAGCGCCCGGCCCTCGCCCACGCCGTGGGCACGCAGCGCCGGGTCGGTCGGCAGGTAGGCGCTGCCATTATCCTCGAGCGCCACGTCGTGCAGGTCGCCATAGACCTTGTTGGTGCTGGCGAACACCAGCGGCACCCGGTCCACCCGGCGGCGCAGCGCCTCCAGCACGTGCATGGTGCCGCGCACGTTGATGTCGAAATCGTCCATCGGCGATGTGAGCGACGTGGTGACCGCGACCTGCGCGGCCATGTGGAACACGCCGGAGCAGCGCATCGCCGCGTCCCGCACCGCGCCCTCGTCCCGCACGTCCGCCACTGCGGCGCTCACCCGGCGGGGATGGCGGTGCTTCAGCCACTCGAGGTTTCGCGCGACGCCCGGCCGGGTGAGGGCGTCGAACACCAGCACGTCCTGCCCGTCCCGCGCCAGGCGGTCGGCCAGGTTGGCGCCGATGAACCCGGCCCCGCCGGTGACCAGCACCGGGCGCGACCGCAGCACCGCGGGCGATGTCACGCGACCAGGCCCCGCTGCTCCAGTTCCTGCCGCGCGCGGGCGACCAGATCCACCGCCTGTTGCCGCCGCACCCACTCCACCAGCTCGCCGAGGCTGTCGTCGAAGCTGCGGCGCGGGGTGAAGCCGAGCACCTCGGACGCATGGGTGATGTCTCCGAAGCAGTGCCGCACGTCGCCGGTGCGCGCCTTGCCGACCAGGTCCGGCTGCAGATGCGGCAACCCCATCGCGCGCGCGATCGCGTCCGCCACCTGGAGGATGCTCACGTCCCGGCCGCTGCCTATGTTGAACGCCTGGCCGGCGGCGGCCGGGTGCTCCAGCGCCAGCATGAACGCTTGCGCCACGTCGTCCACGTGCACGAAATCCCGCCGCTGCTCGCCGTCCTCGAACACCAGCGGACGCTCGCGGTGCAGCAGGCGGGAGGCGAAGATGGCCAGCACGCCGGTATACGGGTTGGAGAGCGCCTGCCCCGGCCCGTAGACGTTGAACAGCCGCAGCGCCACGCCTTCCATCCCGTAAGCGGGGGCCACCGTCAGCGTCAGCCGCTCCTGGGTGTATTTCGTCAGGGCGTAGACGGAGGCGAGGTCCGGCGTCTTCCACTCCGGCGTTGCCACGGGAATCAGCGGCGCGCCGTGCGAGTCCACCGGATCCCAGGATGCCGTGGGCGTGCGGGCCGGCCGCTTGACGTCGCCCAGCACCTCGCCGGCGGCCGTGCGATACAGCCCCTCGCCATAGATGCTCATCGAGGAGGCGACCACGACCCGCTGCACCGGGTTCTCGATCAGGGCTTGAAACAGCACGGCGGTGCCGACGTCGTTGACCGACACGTAGCGCTCGATCGCGTACATGCTCTGTCCCACGCCCACCTCGGCGGCCAGGTGGACCACCTTGTCCACCCCCTTCAGCGCCGCCGCGACCGCTCCCTGGTCCCGCACGTCCGCCTCGATCAGGTGGGTGTGGGTCAGGATCGGATCCCGCGGCCCGCTGCGGTCGTGCACCTGGTCGATCAGACTGTCCAGGACCCGGACCTCATAGCCTGCCTTCAGCAGTGCACGGGCGATGTGGCAGCCGATGAAGCCCGCCCCGCCCGTGACAAGAACCCGACCCGTCATACCCACCCATTCACAATTGTTAAGTCGTTAAAAACACGTCCGGCAAGGATCAAAGAAGCTTGAGGTCGGGTCAACCCTGCATGTGCGCGAGCATCTCGGTGATGATCTGCTGCGTGCGTGCCCTGTCCCCCGCCGCAAGCGCCTGCAGCGCGCTGGTGACAGCCTGGATACCAGCCTGTTGATCCGGCTGGTTCGCACGCGACGGCGCCACCGAGCGGTCCAGCATGCGCGTTTCCGCCTGTTCCAGCGCCTGTTGCGCCTCGCCGGTGCGGCCGAGCACCAGCGCCCGCTGCGCCGCCTCGACGAAGGCCCGCGGCGGGGAACCGGGCGGCACCTCCGGAGACGGAAGGTTGGGTGCGATGAGCGAATGCGTGTTGCCTGGGCCCACATTGCTGGCGGCGTTGCCGAGCGGCAACGATTGTCCGGTGCCGATCTCGTTGCCGGGGCGTGCGCCCGTCACAGGGCTGGTCGATGTCTGAGCCAGCGCCGGTGATATCGCCGCCAGAACACTGAATAGAACGGCGAATGGGGTGTAACGCATCAATCGGTCTCCAGCGCCACGATCCGCGGCATCCTACTAACGCCGGGGAGCCGCAATCGTTCGTGATCCCGCCTGTGGCAACTGGGCTGGTTGCACCACGTCAGGGCTCATGCTGCAGCACGGAAAGAGTCTCGGATGGGTCTAGTCAAGTTCGCGCTGAAGTTCCGGATCTCGATCTACATCCTCTCGCTGCTGATCCTGCTCGGCGGCCTGGGTGCGATCGTGACCATGCCCAAGGACGTGCTGCCGAACGTGGACATCCCCGTCGTGTCCATCATCTGGACCTATACGGGACTGGACACCCGCGAGATGGAGCAGCGGGTCACGACCTACTCCGAGTTCTCGCTGTCCAACAACGTCAACGGCATCAAGAATATCGAGAGCCAGACGCTGCAGGGCGTGACCATCGAGAAGGTATACTTTCAGCCGGACGTCTCGATCGACCTCGCGATCTCCCAGGTGGTTGCGTCCACCAACTCGATCCGCGCGGTGATGCCGCCCGGTATCCAGCCGCCGATCGTGGTGCGCTACAGCGCGTCGGCCGTTCCCGTGATCCAGTTGGCGCTCTCCTCCGACAAGGAGAGCGAGCAGCAACTGTTCGATTACGGCCAGTACCGCGTCCGGCAGGCGATCACCTCGACGCCGGGTGCGACGTTGCCGGCGCCGTTCGGCGGCAAGCAGCGCCAGGTGATGGTGGACCTCGACCTCCACGCGCTGCAGGGCTACGGCCTGGCGCCGAGCGACGTCACCAATGCGATCACGGCGCAGAACCTGACCGAGCCGAGCGGCCAGGCGAAGATGGGCAACATCCAGTATACGATGGAGCTCAATGCGACGCCGACGACGATCGACGCGCTGAACCACATTCCCATCAAGGTCGTGAACGGCACGCCGGTGCTGGTGCAGGACGTGGCCTTCGTGCGCGACGGCTACCAGGTGCAGCAGAACATCGTGCGCCAGAACGGCAGCCGCAGCGCGCTGCTGACCGTTCTGAAGAACGGCAACGCCTCCACGCTCTCCGTGGTCAACACGGTCAAGTCGTTGCTGCCGGGCATCCGGGCCGCGGCCCCGCCGGACCTGCACATCACACCGCTGTTCGACCAGTCGGTATTCGTCTCGGGCGCAATCAGTGACGTGTTGCGCGAGGGCACGATCGCGGCCGGATTGACCGGGGTGATGATCCTGCTGTTCCTCGGATCCTGGCGCTCCACGCTGATCGTGCTGATCTCGATCCCGCTCTCGATCCTGACATCCCTGGCCGTGCTGGCCGTGCTGGGCGATACGCTCAACATCATGACGCTGGGCGGCCTGGCGCTCGCCGTCGGCATCCTGGTGGACGACGCGACGGTCGCCATCGAGAACACCTACCGGCTGATGGAGGAAGGCAATGACTTCCGCAAGTCGGTCGTGGAAGGAGCAGCCGGGATCGCGAAGCCGGCACTGATCTCCACGTTGTCGATCTGCTGCGCCTTCGTCTCGGTGCTGTTCCTGAACGGCGCCGCCAAGTTCCTGTTCACGCCGCAAGCCTTGGCCGTGGTGTTCGCCATGCTCGCCTCCTACGGGCTGTCGCGGACGCTGGTGCCGGTGCTGATCGACGTGCTGGTGCACAAGGAATTCGACCAGCGGCATGGCGAGCACGCGGACAAGGACAAGGACCGCAAGCCCGGCGTATTCGGCCGCATCCATGCCGGCTTCGAGCGCGGCTTCGAGAGCTTCCGCGGCGGCTATGTTGCGCTGCTGCACGGCGCGGTGCATCGCCGGTGGGTGACGCTCGGGATCGCCGGCAGCATCCTGGTCATGGGCGGCGTGCTGTTCACCTTCGTGGGTGAGGATTACTTCCCCCAGATCCAATCGAGCCAGATCACGCTGCACGTGCGCGGCATGTCCGGGCTGCGCATCGAGGAGACGGAGCGCCTGTTCCAGCAGGTCGAGGATACGGTCCGCCAGACCGTTCCCTCGACCAAACTGATCCTGGACAACATCGGCCTGCCGTCGAACAACTATAACCTGGCCTTCACCGATGGCTCCACCGTCGCCCTGAACGACGGGCAGATCCTCATCTCGCTGAACGAGGACCATCCGTCGACCCTCGGCATACAGAAGAAGCTGCGCGTCGTATTGCGCGAGAAATTCCCGAACGCGATCTTTTACTTCCAGCCGGCCGACATCATCACCCAGGTGCTGAACTTCGGCGTGGCAGCGCCGATCGACATGCAGGTTTCGGGCAAGGACCGGGAGAAGGATCTTCAGGTTGCCCAGGAAGCCGTCCGCCGCCTGCGCGGCGTGGTGGGCGCGGTCGACGTGCACCTGCAGCAGATCGTGGACGCGCCCGAGTTCTTCGTCGACGTGGACCGGGTACGCGCCTCGGAACTCGGGCTCACGGAGCAGCAGGTTGCGACGAACCTGAATACCTCATTGTCGTCGTCCTACCAGGTGCAGCCGAACTTCTGGACCGATCCCAAGAGCGGGATCCCCTACCAGTTGGCGGTGCAAACCCCGGAATATCGCACCGACTCGCTTTCGGACGTCGAGAACACGCCGATGCTGGTGTCCAACAATGGCGCCAGCGCCCCCAATCTGCTGTCCAACGTCGCGACCCTGAGGCGCCGGCCGCTGCAGCTCGTGGCCAGCCACGAGAACACGCAGCCGACCTACGACATCCTTGCCAACATTCAGGACCGGCCGCTGGGTGCCGTCGAAGCCGACATCGCCCCGATCATGAAAGACCTGCAGAAGCAGTTGTCGCCCGGCAACACTGTCAGCGTGCGCGGGCAGATCCTCTCCAAGGACCAGGCCTTCGACAATATCGGCCTCGGCCTCGTGGTCGCCCTGGTCGCGGTCTACATGCTGATGGTGGTCAACTACCAGAGCTGGGGCGATCCGCTGGTGGTGCTGCTGGCGCTGCCGCTCGCCTTCTGCGGTATCTGCGCCAGCTTGTTCATCACCGGCACGACGCTATCTATTCCGTCGTTGATGGGCGCCATCATGAGCGTGGGCGTCGCTTCGGCGAACTCTATCCTTCTCGTTACGTTTGCCCGCGAGCATCGGGAGCAAACCGGCTGCAGTGCCGTCGAAGCCGCGATCGAAGCGGGCGAGACCCGGCTGCGGCCCGTGCTGATGACCGCGGGGGCGATGTTCGTGGGGCTGATACCGATGGCGTTGGGCTTGGGTGACGGCAGCGAGCAGAACGCTGCCCTTGCCCGCGCGGTGCTCGGCGGTGTGGCCGTCGGGACCTGCTCCACCTTGCTGTTCGTGCCGTTCCTGTATGCAGTGCTGCGCCGCGGTGAAGTGAAACCCCTAGAGGATTACGCATGAGCGACGATCAGAAGCCGTCCGACGCACATCCTCGTCCGGGCGCGGAGCATGAGGCGAAGCGGGACGATGCCCCGGCGAAGGAGACTAAGGAGGTAGGCCCAGTACCGGTGCGCCCACTGATCGTAGCCGGGCTGGTGGTCGTTGGCCTGCTGGGCTGGGGTGCCTGGAGCCACTACGACCAGGCGGCCGAGGCGTCGCAAACGCAGAAGGACACCCAGAACTTCGTTCCCACCGTGCAGGTGGCGACCGCGCAGCGCGAGGACGGACCGGTGCCGTATACCCTGCCGGGCACGGTGAGCGCATTCGATCAGTCCACGCTGTATGCCCGTGCCACCGGCTACATCGCCGAGCGCCGGGTGGATATCGGCAGCCGGGTGAAGAAAGGGGACTTGCTGGTCCGCATCTCTGCGCCGGATCTGGATGCCCAGCTCGCACAGGCCAACGCACAGTTGGTGCAGACCCAGGCAGCGGTGTTGCAGGCCAATGCGCAGGCGGACCAGGCAGCGTCCTCGGTCAACCTCGGCAAGGTCACCAACAACCGCACGTCCACGCTGGCCGATCTCGGGTGGGAGACGCGGCAGAACGCAGACAACACGAGGCTCGGCCTCGCCGGCTCCCAGGCGAGTGCTCAAGGGGCGCAAGCGGCGATCAAGGTGGCGCAAGCCAACCTAGCCGCCCAGTTCGCGACGGTCCAGCGGCTGACGGAGTTGAAGGGCTATGAGGACGTGATCGCGCCGTATGACGGCATCATCACCAGCCGTAGTGTCGATACGGGCGACCTCGTCAGTGCGGACAGCAACGGGAGCGTCGGCAACCAGCTCTTCACGCTGGCGCGCGACAACATCGTCCGTGTGCAGATCGCCGTGCCGCAGAGTGGCGCGATCGGCATCAAGGATGGGCTGCATGCGAAGGTGCATGTGCCCGAGCTGCCCGGCCGCGACTTCGACGGCACCGTCGCGCGCAGTGCGGTGGCGCTGGTGCAGGCGTCGCGCACGATGCAGGCGGAAGTCGACGTGCCGAACAATGACGGGACGTTGCATCCCGGCCTGTATGTCACGGTGGACATCGGCATCCCGCGCACGGCACCCGGCGTGACCATCCCGGCCGAAGCGCTGATCTTCAACGGCCAGGGCCTGCGTGTCGGCGTGGTGGGTGATGACGGCGTGGTCCACATGCGCGACGTGTCGGTGTACCGCGACTTCGGCACCAAGATCGAGCTTCGTGGCGGCCTGAATGGCGGCGAGACGGTCGTGATGAGCCCGCCCGCAACGCTCGACGACGGCGGCAAGGTGAAGGTGCCGCAGCCGCAACAGCCCAAGCCCGGCGTAGAGCAGACGGCGCAGCGAAGCTGATGCTCGATCTCGCCGTCGAGGGGATGACGTGTGAGCACTGCGTCCGTGCGGTGACGGGTGCTGTAAGCGCGGTGTCAGGCGTCAGTTCTGTCGCAGTCGACCTCGCGGCCGGTCGGGTGCGGATCGTGGGCGAGCCGGACCTGGCGGCCGTGAAGGGGGCGATCGAGGCGGAGGGGTATACGGTTCGATCCTGAGCCGGCGCTGTTCGCCTGTGACCGCTCCCGGCTTGTGCAATGAAGTTTTGCACTTCAGGGTTCGTCCATGATTACACGCCGCAGCCTGCTTGCCGCCCCTGCCCTCCTGGCCATGCCGGCTCGCGCGCAGCCCGTCCACTCCGCGTTCACGGTGCGGATGGATCAGGCGCTCGCCAACCTGGATCCGGCGTTCCGTACCAGCCCGAAAGACGGCACCGTCATGTGGGCCATCTTCCAGAAACTCGTCCGCTTCAAGCCAGGCAGCATCGACTGGGAGCTGGATGCGGCATCCGAGATCAAGCAGGTGAGCGATACCGTGGTGGAGTTCACGCTCCGGCCCGGCCAGGTGTTCACCGGCGGCTACGGTCCCATGACGGCGCAGGACGTCAAATACTCCTTCGAGCGGATCGCCCATGGGGAGAAGGTTTCCCCGTATGCCTCGGACTGGACCAATCTCGACCAGGTGGATGTGACTGGCGAGCTGACCGGCCGCATTGTGATGAAGCAGCCGACCGCTTACCTTTGGACGATCAGCTTGCCGGACGGCTCCGGATGCATCGTGAGCCGGGCGGCGTGGGAGAAGCTCGGCGATGCGGTGGCGCTGGCCCCCGTCGGCTCCGGACCTTACCGGATCGCAAGCCTCGACCCGCAGCGCCAGGTCGTGCTGGAGGCGAGTCCGGACTACGCCGGGCCGTTCAAGCCCTCGTGGCAGCGGATGACCGCGCGGATCGTGCCCGACCCGAAAACGGCCGAACTCGCCTTCCGCGCCGGCGAGCTGGACTTCACCGAACTCACGCCGTCGACCGTCAGTTCGCTGCGCAACGCGCCGGATACCAAGATCGCTCAAACGCCGGGTCTGCGGTTCATCTGGATGTCGCTGAACGTGGAGAAGAAGCCGCTCGACGATCCGCGGGTGCGCCAGGCGGTCGCGTTGGCGTTGGACGTGAACCAGATCGTGCTGGCCGGCTACAACGGCCTGGCCCCGGTCGCCCGCGCGCTGATCCAGCCTCAGGTGCTTGGGTATTGGAAGGACGCTCCGGCCCCGAAGCAGGACACGGCCGCCGCCCGCAAGCTGCTGGCCGATGCCGGCGTGCCGAACCTCAAGCTGAAACTCACGCTGCTGAACACGCCGGCGTTCCAGACCATGGGGCTGGTGGCGCAGGCGCAACTGAAGCAGGCGGGCGTGGACCTTCAGCTCGACGTGCGGGACGGCGGCACCTACTGGTCGGCGGGCAAGGGGGACGCAGGGAAGGATCTCGACCTCGTTTTCATGCGGTTCAACGGCAAGCTCGACCCGAACTTCAACACGCAGTGGTTCACCTCCAGCCAGGTCGGCAGTTGGAACTGGTCACGCTGGCGCTCGGCCGAATTCGACCGGCTGAACGCGGCCGCCGGGACGGAGCTGGACGAGGCCAAACGCGCCGACCTGGTGGTGCAGTGCCAGAAGCTGATGGCGGATTCGGGTGCGTTCGTGTGGCTGACGTACGACGTGGACCTGTTCGCGTCCAAGGCCTGGCTGAAACCTGCGGTGATGCCGACGGGCAGTGACTGGCAGTTGTCGCAGTTCAGCCTGGTTTGAGCGGGTGTCCGGCAAGCTTCTCCGCTCTCTTTAAGGGAGGGGTGCCCGCGGCGCACCGGTTGGATCGTGCTTCGATTGATGCCCGGTGCGCGTTGCAGCCCTCCCCCCGGCCCCCTCCCTCGAGGGGAGGGGCAGAAGGCTGATGCCCGCCACGCTCTCCTGGCTGCTCACCCGCGTCCTCACCACCGTCACCGTGCTGGTCGGCGCGATGCTTCTCCTTTTCGCGCTCTCGGCCGTGGTCCCCGGCAACCCGGCCGACACCCTGCTCGGCCCGCAGGCAAGCCCGGAATATGCCCGGCAGTTCGTGGCGCAGATGGGCCTCGACCAGCCCATTCCCATCCGGTTGTTCCGCTTCCTTGCCGCCCTGGTCCAAGGCGATCTCGGGCGGGACGTCATCAGCGGGCGTTCCGTCACCGCCCTCGTCGCGGCCGCGCTGCCGTCCACGCTGATCCTGACCTTCGCCGCGATCGTGCTGGCCATCGTGCTCGGCATCCCGCTCGGCTGCCTGGCCGCCCTGCGCCCGGGCTCGCCGTTCGACCAGGCGCTGGCCGTGGTCAGCATCGTGTTCGTCGCCATCCCGTCTTTCGTCGTCGCGATCGGGCTGCTGCTGCTGTTCTCCACCGTGCTCGACTGGTTTCCCGTCCTGGCCAGCGACCAGGGCGGTGCGGGCGCGCTCGTGCTGCCCGTGGTGGCGTTGGCCGCCGGGTGGGTGGGCTACATCGCGCGGCTCACCCGGTCCTCGATGCTCGAGGTGTTGGGCCAACCCTACATCCGGACGTCCAACGCCTTCGGCCTGCCGCGCCGGCTGGTCGTCGGCAAATACGCGCTGAAGAACGCCGTGATCCCGACCTTGGCCGTGCTCGGCCTGGGCGTGGGCCGGCTGCTGGGCGGGGCGGTGCTGGTGGAGGTGGTGTTCGCCCGCCCCGGCCTCGGCCGCCTGGTGCTGGACGCGATCAACACCCGCAACTACCCCGTGCTGCAGGGCGCCGTGTTCGTCGTGGTGCTGCTGTTCGTGCTGACCAACCTGCTGGTGGACCTGTCCTACGCCGCCATCGACCCCCGGCTGCGGCAGGAGCGCGTGCCGCGATGATGCGCACGTGGCAGCGCGTCCCGCGATGATACACACATGGTCTGGCCGCATCGGCACCGTGCTGGTTGCGCTCGTCTTGCTGTGCGCCGTCGCCGCTCCGCTACTCGCGCCCTATGACCCGGAGGCGCTGGATGTGCTGAACCGCTTCACCGGGCCCACCGGCGCGCATTGGCTCGGCACGGACCAGGTCGGGCGGGACCTGCTGAGCCGGCTGATCTACGGCACCCGCGTGGCCGTCCTGGTGGCGCTCGCCGCGATCACGTTGGCCATGGCCGCCGGCGTCACCCTCGGCGTGGTCGCGGGATTGGCGGGCGGCTGGGTGGAGCGGCTGCTGCTGGTGCTGTTCGACATCGTGGCCGCCTTCCCCAGCCTGATCCTGGCCCTCGCCGTGGTCGCGATCTTCGGCCCATCGCTGCCCACCCTGGTGCTCGTGGTGGCCGGCACGCTGGTGCCGCAATTCGGCCGGGTGGCCCGTGCGCAGGTGCTGCAGACCAAGAACGCGCCCTACCTGGAGGCCGAACGCATTCTCGGCGCCTCCCCTCTGCGCGTCGTTTTGCGCCATCTGCTGCCCAACATCGCCGGACCCCTGGTGGTGCTGGCCAGCATGGACATCCCCGGCGTGGTCACCATCGAGGCCGGGCTCAGTTTCGTGGGCCTGGGCGTGCGCCCGCCGCTGGCCAGCCTCGGAACGCTGATCAACGACGGCTACAGCTACCTCTCCGACAGCCTCTGGCCGGTGCTGACGGCAAGCGGCGCGCTGGCGCTGGCCACGCTGGGCTTCACCCTGTTCGGCGAAGCCTTGCGCGACGCGGTCGATCCCCGCTTCCGTCCGCACGCATGACGGCGCTCGCGAGCATCGAGGCGCTGACCGTGCGCGCCGGTCCCGCCAGCATCCTGCGCGCCGTGACACTCGATATCCCGAAGGGCGCCATCATCGGCATCGTGGGCGAGAGCGGCAGCGGCAAGTCCACCCTCGGCGCCGCGTTGATGGGCATGCTCGCCCCCGGTCTCGTCGCTGAAGGCCGCATCGGCTTCGACGGACGCGATCTGCTCCAGCTCAGCCCACGTGCCATGCAGGGCCTGCGCGGCCGGACGTTGGCGATGATCGCGCAGGATCCGATGACGGCGCTGAACCCGCTGTTCACCATCGGCACGCATCTGGTGGACGTCGCCCGCCGCCGCCGCGCGCTCTCCCGCACGCAGGCCCGCGTGGCCGGGGAGCAGATGCTGCACCGCGTCGGCATCGCGGACCCGGCGTTGCGCATGGCCTCCTACCCGCACCAGCTCTCCGGCGGCATGCGCCAGCGGGTTGCGATCGCCATGGCGCTGCTGGCCGAACCGACGCTGCTGATCGCCGACGAACCCACCACGGCCCTCGATGCGACAGTGGAGGCGCAGATCGCCGCCCTGTTTGCCGGACTGCGCCGCGAGATGGCGGGCAGCATCGTCTTCATCTCCCACCATCTCGGCCTGGTGGCGCAGCTTTGCGACCGCATCTGCGTGCTGTACGGCGGCACTGTCGTCGAGACGGGCACGGCGGAGGCGGTGACGCAGAACCCGAAGCACCCCTACACGCAGGCACTGCTCGACTGCGAGATCGATGCCGAGGCGAAGGGGCCGCTCCGCTTTATCCCGGGCAGCGTTCCGGACCCGGCGGGTCTGCCCCCCGGCTGCATCTTCGCCCCCCGCTGCCCCCGCGCCGAACCGCGCTGCCGCGAGACGGTGCCGCCGCTGAGCGAGAAGGCGCCGGACCATCGCGCCGCCTGCATCCTGGTGCCGGATGCCTGAGACGCTGCTGGCGGCCGAGGATGTGCGGGTCCGCTTCGGCGCCGCCGAGGTGATCGCCGGCGCATCGATGGCCCTCGGGGTGGGCGAGGTGGTAGGCCTGGTGGGCGAGAGCGGCTCCGGCAAGACGACGCTGTGCCGCGCCATGCTCGGGCTGCAGCCGCTGGCGGGCGGACGGGTGAGTTTGGACGGACGCGCGCTCGCCGACTGGCCCGCGCGGGCGCTGCGCCGCCGGACGCAGTTCCTGCTGCAGGACGCGGCGTCCTCCCTCTCGCCCCGGATGCGGGTGCGCGCGTTGCTGGCCGAGCCGATCCGCATCCACGGCCTGCCCTCCACCACCTGGGCCGCAATGGAGGCGTTGCTGCACCAACTCCGCCTACCTGGGGACATCCTGGGCAAATACCCGCACGAGCTCAGCGGCGGGCAGGCACGCCGGGTCGCGATCGCCCGCGCGCTGATCCTGGACCCGGCGGTGGTGGTGGCGGACGAGCCGACCGCCGGGCTCGACGTCTCGGTGCAGGGCGAGGTGCTGAATCTTCTGCTGGACCTGCAGGCATCGCGCGGGCTGGCGATGCTGATCGTCAGCCACAACCTCGGCGTGATCCGCCGGGTGACGCAGCGGATGGCGGTGATGTATCTCGGCCAGGTGGTGGAGATGGGCGCCAGCGCCGCCGTGTTCGCCCGTCCGGCGCACCCGTACACGGCCGCCCTGCTCAGTGCCAACCCGGCGGTCGATCCGGCGAAACGCCACGCGCGCGTGCTGCTGCGCGGAGATGCGCCCAGTCCGGCCCACCCGCCGGCTGGCTGCCGGTTCCACACGCGCTGCCCGGCGGTGCAGGGGCTTTGCCGGTCGGCAGCGCCGGCGTTGGCCGATTTGGGAGATGGGCGGGAAGCGCGGTGCCATTTCCCGTTCGCCGCCGCGGAAACGACCTCCCCCTCCCCTGAGGAAGGGGCCGGGGGAGGGGTGCAAGCGGCACACTGACTTGATGTGAGCTTCCCCCTGCCCAAAAGCGTGCGTGGTGCCCCCCTCCCTCAAGGGGAGGGGGAGAAGCGGTTACCTTGCTTGCTGGATCGCCGACAGGATCCAGCGGCCGCCGGGGCTGCGCACGAAGGTCCAAACCTCCGTCACCGTCTGGTGCTCGGTGCGGCTGCCGTCCACCACGCGTTCCTGCTGGTCCAGCGTCACGTCCAGCATCGAGAACCGCATCGCCACCGTCGCGTACTCGCGGGAGCCTTCGCTCCAGGCCTGCGCCAGGTCGCCCTTGTCCAGCCGCACGTCGCCCACCTGGTTGCGCAAGCCGCGGCTGCGTAGTTCCGAGAGCTGCTCGCTGAAGTAGCTGGCCATCTCCGGCGTGGCGATCGCGCGCAAGCCGTTCAGGTCCTCGCGGCTCCAGGCGGCCTGCATCGCCTTGAGCAGTTGCTCGAATTGCTGGTAGTCGGCCGGTGTTACCGTGATGGGCGGTGCGGAGCGGGCACTGGCGGGGGCCGGACCACGCGCGCTGCCGCGGTTGAGCCCGCCAAAGCCGCCGCCCGATCCGCCGAACCCTGCGAACATGGGCTGCCGGCCCATCACCAGGCGGAACACCCACCGCCCGATGAAGAAGATCAGCGCCAACTGGAGCAGCAGCCCGATGATGCTGCCGCCGCCGTCGATGCCGCCGAACATGCCGTGTCCGAACAGCATGCCGCCGATCCCCGCCCCAACCAGGCCGCCGAGCAGCCCGGAGCTGAACGCGCTGCGCCCGCCATATCCAGCACCGTAGCCGCCACCGCCGAATGCGGGGGCTGGCGCGCCGTAGCTCGGCGCCGGCGTGTTCGGCGTGAAGCTGCGTTGCATCGGCGCCGCGGAGAACGGCGCCGTGCTTGTGGACGGCGGTGAGGAGTAGGTGAAACCACCGCGGCTGCCCAGCGAGGCACCCCCGCCGACGCGGGCCAACGCCAGGCCCGGGGCAAGTGCCACAGCGAGGGCCAGCGCAGCGGCAAGGGGTAAGCGGAACCGGGTCATGCAGGCAAACTCCATTGACGGAGCGCAATATGGTGCGCCGTCAAGGCCTGTGGGAGTAGCAGGGTCGCCGTGCCTAACCTCCGCCGCGGTTATGTGGCATCCTACCCTAAATGATACGGAGCCGAACGATGGACGTTCCAGCCGAGACCACGATCCCAGACGTCGCGGACGAACTGCACGGCGCCATCACCGCCAAGCTGCTCTACAGCATCGGCAAGACCCCCAACCGCGCCAGCCAGCGGGACTGGTACGCCGCGACCGCTTTGGCCGTGCGGGACCGGGTGGTCGACGTTTGGACCACGACAGCCGCCGGCGTACGTGCGCGCGGCGCCAAGCGGGTGCATTACCTCTCGCTGGAGTTCCTGATCGGCCGCCTGCTGTTCGACGCCGCCGGCAACCTCGGACTGATCGACGGCCTGCGCACCGCCCTCGCCCGCGAAGGCATCGACCTCGACCACCTCCGCACGCTCGAGCCGGATGCCGCCCTCGGCAATGGCGGCCTGGGCCGGCTCGCCGCATGTTTCATGGAGAGCATGGCCACCCTCGGCATCCCCTCCTTCGGCTACGGCATCCGCTACGACCATGGCCTGTTCCGGCAGACCATCGACCATGGCTGGCAGCGCGAGCAGCCCGAGGACTGGCTGACCGCCGGCAACCCGTGGGAGTTCCAGCGCCCCGAACTGTCCTACCGCATCGGCTTCGGTGGCAGCGTCGCCGCCTCGGCCGAGGGCGGGCGCAACGCCTTCACCTGGAACCCGGCGGAAACCCTGTTCGCCGTCGCGTTCGACACCCCCGTCGTGGGCTACGGCGGCGCCCACGCCAACACGCTGCGGCTGTGGTCCGCCCGCGCCGCGGACCCGTTGCTGCTCGACGCGTTCAACCGCGGGGACCATGTCGGCGCGCTCACCGACCGGGTGCGCGCGGAGGCGGTCAGCCGCGTGCTGTATCCGGGCGACGACAGCCCGGCCGGCCAGGAGCTGCGGCTGCGGCAGGAGTTCTTCTTCGCCTCCGCCAGCCTGCAGGACATGCTGCGGCGTGAGATGGTCGAGCATTCGACGGTCGCGACCCTTCACGAACACGTCGCGATCCAGCTCAACGACACCCACCCGGCGATCGGCATCGCGGAGCTGATGCGCCTGCTGATGGACGTGCACGGCCTGGAATGGGACCAGGCATGGGACATCACGCAAGCCTGCGTCAGCTACACCAACCACACCCTGCTGCCCGAGGCGCTGGAGATGTGGCCGGTGCTGCTGCTCGAGCGGCTGCTGCCGCGGCACATGCAGATCATCTACCTGCTCAATGCCCGCCACCTGGACACGCAGCGCGCCCGGGGCCTCGATGACCGGCTGCTGGCCGCGCTCAGCCTGATCGACGAAGCAAGCGGGCGCCGGGTGCGCATGGGCCACCTGGCGTTCCTGGGCAGCCACTCGGTGAACGGCGTGTCCGCCCTGCACACGGACCTGATGCGGCGCACCATCTTCCGCGACCTGGACGCGGCGGTGGGCGGGCGCATCGTCAACCGCACCAACGGCATCACCTTCCGCCGCTGGCTGCACCAAACCAACCCGGGGCTGACCAAGCTGCTGGTGGAGACGCTGGGCAGCCGGGTGCTGCGCGATCCGGAGGTGCTGACGGACTTGGCGCCGTATGCCGAGGACGCCGGCTTCCGGGATGCGTTCCGCGCCCAGCGCCGCCCCCGCAAGCTGGCGGTGGTCCGGCTGGCGGCGGCCCAGCTCGGCGTCACGCTGGATCCGGACGCGCTGTTCGACGTGCAGATCAAGCGCATCCACGAGTACAAGCGCCAGTTGCTCAACGTGCTGCACGCCATCAGCCAGTACAACGCGATCCGCGCGCACCCCACGCGGGATTGGCGCCCCCGGGTCAAGATCTTCGCCGGCAAGGCGGCGCCCAGCTACACGCTCGCCAAGCAGATCATCCGCCTGTCGTACGACGTGGCACGGGTGGTGAACGGGGATCCGACCATGCGCGGCCTGCTACAGGTCGTGTTCATGCCGAACTACAACGTGAGCCTGGCCGAGCTGCTGATCCCCGCCGCGGACCTGTCCGAGCAGATCAGCACCGCGGGGATGGAGGCGAGCGGCACCGGCAACATGAAGCTCGCGCTGAACGGCGCGCTGACCATCGGCACGCTGGACGGCGCCAACGTGGAGATCCGCGAGCGCGTGGGTGCGGAGAACATGTTCATCTTCGGCATGACCGCCGACGAGGTGGAAGCCCGCCGCAGCAGCCAGGGCCTCGATGCGAGCGGCGTGGTCAACGGCTGCCCGGCCTTGCACGACGTGGTGGAGGCGATCCGCAGCGGCGTGTTCAGCCCGGACGAACCCGGCCGCTACGCCGCCCTGGCCGACCGCCTGACCTACGCCGACCCGTTCTTCGTCTGCGCCGATTTCGATGCTTACGACAAAGCGCAGGATACCGTGGACGCCAAGTGGCGCGACCCGGCGGCGTGGTGGCGTTCGGCGGTGCTCAACACAGCCCACATGGGCTGGTTCAGCTCGGACCGGACGATCGGGGAGTATGCGGCGGGAACCTGGCACGTGCAGGCGTAGGGGCGTTCACCGGTCCCCCTCCCTCGAGGGGAGGGGGAGTAACGAGCGTTAAGCTTGCATCAGTTCCACCAGGTTATCGTCCACCATCGGACGCTTGCCGTCCTCGATCTCGTGGATCATCGCGGTCAGCTTGCGGCATTTCGGGCACGCGATGCCGTGGGCCTCGCCCTCATGCACCACCGGCCACACCTGCAGGTCCACCTCCGTCCGCCGCTTGCGCACGGCGAGGTCGCGCCAGATGCCGGAGTGGGTCTTCTTGCTCGGGCGGTTGAACGTGACCATGGCCTCGACCGAGGCGCGGGCCTGTTCCTCGGTGGCGCCCTCGGCGAAGGCTGCCGGGTCGAAGCCGTTGAAGCCGCGCTGGCCGATGCCGAGCGCGGCGGCGACCGCGTGGACCTCGCCGGCGAGGCTGCGCCAGAGCGGCAGGAGTTCGGGGCGGGCCAGGCAGTCGGCGATGCCCATCTGGCCCATCCCCTGCGCGAATAGCAGCGTCGCGTAGCCGAGCTTGCCCCATAGGTAGCTCTGGATGTCCGGCACCATCACCGCGTTCGGCTCGAAGCCGGCCTGGATCAGCGCGTGCAGGTGGCGCAGGCGGCCGGTGATCTGCCCGTCCAGTTCGCCGATCACGAACGCGCCGCGGCCGCCGAACAGGATCTCGCCGGGCGCCATCCAGTCAGCGCCGAAGTTGATGAACGCGCCGATCACCCGCTCCGCACCGGCCACGCCGGCGATGATGCCCTCGCACAGCCCATTTTGCAGCGAGAGCACGTAGCCGCCCGGGTCCAGATGCGGCAGCAGGGCGCGTGACGCCGCCCCGGTGTCCTGGGCCTTCACGCAGAGGAAGATCTTGTCCCATGTCCCGCTCAGCGCGGCGGGGGTGAAGGCGGGCGCGGTGACATGCAGCGACACGCCCGGGCCTTCGACGCGGAGCCCGCGCGCCGGGTCCGCGATGGCGGCGGCGTGCTCGGCCTGGCTGTCCACGAAGGTGATGTCGTGGCCGGCTTGCCTGAGGAACGTGCCGACGGTGCCGCCGATCGCGCCGGCCCCCCAGATCAGTATGCGTTCGGTCAAACTGGATGCTCCTCGATGCGGCGGCCTCGCCGTCAGCCCTCCAATTGGAACCCGTGCAGGGCGCCGATGGCAAGACGCTCCACCAGCGCGGACAACGCCATGTCCAGCTTGTCCAGCGCCTGCGCCGCGGCGGTCGCCGCCTGGTCGTTGCTTTCACCGTGGCCCATCGGGTCTGCTTGGCCGCCGTCTGCCAGGCTCCGCAGCTTGGATTCCACCCGGGCCGCGCGTTCGGCCGCGTCCGGGTCGGGCGCGGTGGCAGCGACGGCGAGCATGCGCGCCCAATGGACGCAGGCGAGCAGGGCCGGGATCGGGCGTTCCGGCTCGGTCCGGCGAAGCAGGAAACGGCTGGCGACCATGGGCAGCAGCGCGAGACGCAGATCGGCCACCTGCCGGTCGACCGCACGCATGGCCGGCACGGGGGCGGCGTCCCCTTCCCCGGCCAGGGCGCGGCGGCACACGCCGATCGCGTCCGCCAGGGCCCGCAGCACGGCCGCTCCCGACTCTGCCACCCGGTCCCGCGTGCGCAGCGGCAGGATGCAGACGGCGACGAAGATGGCGGAGGAGGCACCCACCAAGGTTTCCTCGAGCCGCAGTTCCAGGATCGGCGCCATCGCCGCCCCGAGCAGGCTGTAGACGAGGCCCAGGAACACGGTGACGCAGAAGATCCCGGCCGCGTACGACAGGAAAAACAGGTAGAACATGCCGAACACCGCGGCGAGCAGCAGAAGCAACTGCACCGCGAACAAACCCTGCAGCAGGATCGCGAGCGATACGCCGGCGAGCAAGCCGAGCAGGGTGCCGGCCAGGCGCTGCACCCCCTTGTAGACGGTCTCGCCGCGGGAGCGGGTGCCGAGGAACACGACGTAGCAACTGATCACCGCCCAGAACCAGCGCTCCGGCGACAGCGCCATGCCGCCCGCCATGGCGATGGCGGAGGCGAGCGTCACCCGGAACGCCTGGCGCCAGGCCAGCGGACCCGGCGGCAGGCGCGGCGCGGGGCGCGGCTTCGCGGCAACCGGGAGTTCGGACGCGGCCTGCCCGAGCGCTGCGGCCGCGCGGGCGATGTCGCTGAGTACGGCGCCCACCGCGGACGGCGATGCCGGGGTCACGCCCTGCCAGTGCCGCGGCTTCCACCGCCCCTGGCGCAGCCGGCGCTCGTGCACCTGCAGTTGCACGGTCCGGCGGTGATCCGGCCCCTTGCCGCGGACCGAAGCGGCGTCCAGCGGTGCGATTGCCAGGCGGGCGGCGGCGAGCTCCAGATCCATCAGGTGGCAGCGCAACGGCACGCTGCGCACCGGGTAGAGCACGGCGAGCTGATCGTCGGCGGCCAGTGCGACCTCGTTCAGCCGGGCCAGGCTGCGGCGCAGAGCGCGGGCGGTCGCCGGGTCATCGTCGCGGAGCGCTCCGGCCGTGTGCAGCACGGCGGCGGCGCGCACCTGCACGGCCTGCACGGTCCGCCGCAGCGCCGCCGCGGGACGCAGCGGCACCACGACGAAGGCGCTGAACCAGGTGATCGCCACCGCCACGGCGATCCCGAGCAACTGCACCGGCAGGTCGGCGAGCGGCAACTGCAGGAACAGCCCGACATAGCCGATGATCACGGCTTCGACGCCGAGGCCGATCGCGCGCGGGCTGCGGCCTTGCAGGAGCAGCACGACGAACACGAGCGCGAGGAAGCTGGCGTCGCCCAGACGCTGGTGCCCGTGCAGCGCCGTGGTTGCGAGCACCGCCGCGACGGCCGGGAATATCAGCAGCAGCAGCGTGCGCTCCCGGTCCGGGCGGTTCGGTTCGCGCATCCAGAACGGCGCCAGGAGGCTGAAGGTGATGCCGACCGCGAGATCGATCGGGGAGGCGCCGATCGATGGGCCGAGGACGACCGCTGCCAGGATGCTGAGCGTCATCGACGCCGTGCCGCGCAGGGCGAGGAACCAGCGCAGCGAACCCGGGTCCGAGTCGATGATGGGATAGGCGAACCCGGCCGCAGTCGCGCCCAACGCCGTCGTCGCCCGCCGCAGCGGGCTTCGCAAGTGCAGCATGACGGCTAGCATAGCCACGAACGCGCGGGAGGATAGGGTGCGGGCGCCGCTCCAAGCCGGCGATGGCGATGTTTGTCACCCCGCCGGGGCGCAGGTCGCGCAGACCCCCGTCAGTTCCACCGTCCGCTGGTCCAGCACGAAGCCCAGGCGCTGGCCGAGGCTGTCCGCCGCGGCCGCGACCCGGTTGTCCTCCGCCTCCACCACGGCGCCGCATTGGCGGCAGATGAGGAACTGGACGGCGTGGGGATGGTCCGGATGGTCGCAGGCGATGAAGGACCGGGTGGTCTCCAGCCGGTGCACCAGGCCGTGCTCCACCAGGAAGTCGAGGCAGCGGTAGACGCTGGCGGGGGTGATCGCGGCATCCTCCGGCAGCAGCATGTCCCGTAGCTCGTAGGCCGAGAGGGGGCGCTTCTCGGCGAGCAGGATGGCCAGCACCGCCCGGCGCTGGCGCGTCATCCGGCCGCCGCGCTGCCGGCAGATCGCCTCAAGGTCGGTCAGCGTGTTGCTGGTCATTGCCTGGCCTCCTGGTTCGCAGCCCGCAGCCGCAATCTCGGGCGCGGCATGATGGCCGCCAAGTAGACCGCGGCGCTGAGGGCGGTGATCCAGAAGCTGCTCGGCCAGTCGGTGTAGAAGGCGAGCGTGATGCCGGCCCAGGCCTCCGCCACCGCCAGCACGGCCGAGAGCAGCACGCCCGTGCCGACGCCGCTGGTCATGCGCTGGGCCGCGGCGGCCGGGCCCACCATCAGCGAGAACACCAGCAGCACGCCCACGATCTGCGCGCACTCCGCCGTCGCCAGCGCCACGATGGCGAGGAACAGCACCGAATACAGCCGGAGGGAGACACCCTTCGCCTCCGCCAGTTCCGGCTGCAGGCTGGCGAACAGCAGCGGCCGGGCGATGGTGGCCAGGGCGGCCAGGCTCACCACGCCGAGCCCGAGCAGGGTCCAGACGGTCCCCGCATCCACGGCGAGCACGTTGCCGAACAGCAGCGCCGTCGCCTGGGTGGCGAAGGCGGTGAAGAAATGCAGGAACAGCAACCCGAAGCCGAGCGAGAGCGCCAGCACGATGCCGATCGCCACGTCCCGCTGGGCCAGGCGCTCGCTCATGAACCCCATGCCGATCCCGGCCGCCACCGTCATCAGCACCAGGCCCCAGAGCGGCGCGATCCCCACCAGGAAGGCGCCGGTCGCGCCGGTGAACCCGACATGGGACAGCGCGTGGCCGGCGAAGGTTTGCCCGCGCAGCACCAGGAAGTAGCCGACTGCGCCCGACACGATCGCCACCACCGTCGCCGCGGCGAACGCGTTGCGCATGAAGTCATACTCAAGCATGGGCGTACTCAAGCATGGGCGTACTCAAGCATGGGAATGTTCGTGGTGATCGTCGGCGCGCGCCACGTCACCGTCGCCGGACATGACGAAAATCCGGCCCTTGAGGTGGACCACGTCAATCTCCGAACCGTACAGGCGGGAGAGCACCGGGCCCGTGATGACGTCCTCCACCGTGCCGAGTGCCGCCTGGCCGCGGCCGAGATACAGCACCCGGTCCAGCACGCCGAGCAACGGGTTCAACTCGTGGGTGCTGAACAGCACGGCGATCCCGAGTTCCGCCTGCAGCGCCTGCACCAGCTCGACCACGCCGCGCTGATGATGCGGGTCCAGACTCATCAGCGGCTCGTCCAGCAGCAGCATGCGGGGGCGGCCGATCAGCGCCTGGGCCAGCAGCAGGCGTTGGCGCTCCCCGCCGGAGGTCTCGGTCAGCGGGCGGCGGGCGAGCAGGCTGGCGCCCACCAGGCCCAGCGCCCGGTCCACCTCCGCCCGGCCTGCCTTGCCCGGGAACGGCAGGCCGAGGCGGTGGCCGTTCACGACGCCCGCGACGAAATCCCACCCGCTCAGCCGCATGCTGGCGACCGCCGCGCGCGATTGCGGCATGTAGCCGATCGCCGGGTTGCCGCGCGCCGCCGGTTGGCCGAGCACGTGGATGGCGCCGCGGGCGGGCCGCAGCAGGCCGAGGATGGCGCGCATGAGCGTGGTCTTGCCGGCGCCGTTCGGGCCCAGCACGCCGATGAACTCGCGCGGGCCGATCGCGAGGTCGAGCCCGTCCAGGATCGTCCGCCCGCCGAGCGACAGGCGCACGCCACGCAGCTCGATGGCGGGACTGGTTATTGCGGCACCGCCTTGGCGACGGCAGCGAGTTCGTCCTGCATCCAGGCCTGGTAGCTCTTGCCCGCCGGTTCCGTTTCGGTCACGGCCACGACGGGGATGTTGGATGCTTTTGCCAGCGCCTCCATGTGGACCGCGATCTTGTCCGAGGCCTGGCTGTTGTAGACCAGCAGCTTGACCCGGTGCGTCTTGAGGTCGGTCTCGAAGGCGGCCACGTCGGAGGCGCTGGGCTCGGTGTCGTTCATCACGGCGAGCTGGAACGCGGCGTTGCGCACCTGCATGCCGAGCGCGTCGAACATGTATCCGAACACGGGCTCGGTCGCGGTGACCGGGGTGCCGGCGGTGCGGGCGCGCAGGGCGGCGATGCTGGCCTGCACCGGTTCGAGCGACTCCTGGAACGCGGACAGGCGCTGCTGGTAGTCTGCACGGTGCGCCGGGTCGGCGGTGCCGAGGTCGTCGGCCAGGGTCCGGGCCAGGGCCAGCATGGTCGCCGGGTCGTACCACAAATGCGGGTTGTCTCCGGGTTTCTTGCCGGTCAGGTCCGCCACCACGATCACGGTGCGGCCGGCGTTGCGGGCGGCGCCGAGCAGCTTGGCCATCCACGGGTCGTAATCGACGCCGTTCAGGATCGCGATGCGGGCGCCCGAGATGTTGCGCGCGACGGAGGGGCTTGCCTCGAACAGATGGGGGTCCTGGTCGGGGTTGCTGAGCACGCTGGTGACCGCGACCTGGGGGCCGCCGATCTGCTGCGCGACGTCGCCGTAGAAGTTCTCGGCGGCAACGATTGCGACGGGTGCATGGCTCTGCGCCTGGGTGGGCGGTGATGCGATCTGGAGCGCGGCCATGACTGCAAGCACAGTCGGTCTCTTCAACGCAGCCTCCATCGTCCACCGCCGTCTTGATACAAAGTATCAAACGGACGGGCAACACCTCGATGGCCGGCTAAAGCCTCAGGCGGCAGGCTCGACGTAGCAGCGGAGGTGCTGGCCAGGCAGCAGGTCGTACGGCGCCACCCAACCCGGCAGCAGCTTGATGCGGTCCAGCCAGGCGGTGATCGCCGGATAGCCGGCGGCCAGGTCGTAGCCGGCCTCGTGCTTGGGGAACATCAGGTAGCCGAGCATGGAGAGGTCGGCCACGGTCGGCTCGCCCCCGGCGACGTATGGCTGGCCCGCCACGTGCCGTTCGAGGATGCCCAGGAAATCGTCCACCCGGCGGCGCAGGAAATCGAGCACCGCCGGGTCGGTATGGGGCGTGAAGGCACGGCGGTAGCGGTAGGCGGCCATGAACCCGCTGAGCTTCTGGTTGTCCCAGAACAGCCAGCGCAGCACCTCGTAGCGCATCGCCTCACCGGTGCCCTGGAACCGGCCGTAGCGGTCGGCCAGGCGCAGCAGGATGGGGGCGGTCTGGGTGAGCTTGGCGCCGTCCTCCTCCAGCACGGGGATCTCGCCCATGGGGTTGACCGCCTGCCGCCACTCGGGCGTCCAAGTGACGCCGCTGCCGAAATCGGTCCAGACCGGCTCGAACGTCTCGCCGCACAGCCGCAGCATGAGGGCGAGCTTGTAGCTGTTGCCGGACTCCGGGAAATAGTGGAGGCGGTAGGCGGTCATCGCCACTCACCCATAGGCGCGGTCCCGGTCGACGAGGCCGAGGATGAGTTGGGCGGCCGCCGGGGCGCCACCGCCCCCGGTGACCAGGCCGTGGGCCAGGTCGAGCGTCTGGCTCAGCGCGTCGCCCTTGGTCAACGCGGTCGTCAACGCTTTGGCGAACTTCGCGGGCACGGCTTCCGCGAGCGGGATCAGCGCCGCCGCACCCTTGCGGCCCAGCGCCTGCGCCAACAAGGTGGCCTCCGCGATCGGTCCGGGCACCAGCAGCATGGGCGTGCGGACTGCGGCGGCCTCGTGCATCGTGCTGGTGCCCTCGCCCACGACCGCGTCGGCGGCGCGAATATGCAGCAGCGACTCCACCGGGGTGACCACCCCCTTCACGCTCACCCAATCCGGCAAGATATCCGGCACGCCGGTGATGCCGAGCAGCTCCTTCGGATCGCTCACCGCCAGCAGCACCAGTTGCAGGTCCGGATGCGCGCCGCGGCGCAGCGTCTCGACGGCGCCGAACAGCCCGGCGAGCACGCGATGGCCGAACTCCTTGCCGAAGGGGAAACCGCGCGGGGCGTAGAGCACTATCGGCGCGTCACTCGCAAGCTCGAGCTGCCGGCGCGCCTCGGCCTTGCTCGGCAGCTCGTCCGTCTCGAGAAAGGGGCCGGTCTGCACCACCTTGCCGGCCACGCAGTCCAGTTCGGCGGGCAGGCCGACCAGGGGGGCGTACGGCCAGATCACGGCGTCCATCTGCACCAGGAACGGCCAGTCCATGAACAGCTCGTCGCCCACCGGGTGCATGGCCAGCGTGACCCAACGCACGTCCGGCACCGCCTGGCGCAGCGGCAGCAGGTAGCGGGAGCAGTCGTCCACCACGATATGCGCGTCGTCCAGGCAGGCGCGGACCATCGCGTCCCGGTTGTCGCGGCTGCGCGGGGGCAGGAAGCGGGGGCGGAACCCCATGCGCCGGGTGGCATCGATGTTGAACGGGCGAAGCCGCTCGGTGTCGAGCAGGTATTCGATCTCCAGCGAGGGATCGATCCGCCACAATGCGCGGGCAAGGGCCGCCGTGCGGGAGATGTGGCCGATGCCGCCGGAAACGGAGGGGATCATCACGATCTTGGTCCGCGGGCGCTGGCGATCGGGGTTCAAGCTGCGTAGCCCGCAGGCGGCATTGTCGGATCGGGGGTCACGAAATCCCCTAACCCATTCCCTCCGGACCGGCAATTACCCGAGCGGGAGGGTGACTAGAGCGGCAACTCCTGCTGCCGGGTGCCGAGCTTGTCGCCGACCCGCTGCACCGCCACCGCGCCATCCGCGAACTCCAGCCGGAGCCGGGCGGCTGGGCGGATCGCGGCGGCGCTGGTGATCGGGTGGCCGGCGGCGTCGGTGACCAGCGCGTAGCCGCGGGCCAGCACCGCACGGGGATCGGCCGCGTGGAGCCGGCCGGCCAGACCCTCCAGCCGGGCCGCCTGCTCCCGCAATTGCGCGCGGACCGGGGCCGGCGTGAGGCGGGGCAGCGTGCGGGCGGCCTCGGTGCGGTGGCGGTGGACGGCGTGGCGCAACGCCGCCGGCAAGCCCGCCGTCGCCGTCGCGGACCGGTGGCGCGCGGCGGCCAGCACCGTGGCGGCTTGCGGCATGTGGCGTTCGGCGGTGATCAACGCGGCGCGGCGGGCGGCAACCAGGGCCGGCAACCCCAGACGCAGCCGCGCGCCGCGGTCCGCCACCGTCTGCAGCGCGGCGCGGAGCAGGCCGGGTGCGTCGGGCAGCGCGCGCTCCACCTGGACCAGCGCGGACCGGCGGCCCTTCAGCAGGTTGGGCATCGCGAGCGTGAGCCGGTGGCCGCGGTCGTCCAGCCGGTGGCGTGCGGCGCCGGCCAGCGAGGCCACGTCCGGCAGGCGCGCGCCTAACCCGGCCACACCCATGCGCCAGCCCCCGACCATGCGGGCGAGCGCGCCCGACTGGCGGGCGGCGGATTGCTGCAGCATCGCCAGCAGCTCCAGGCGCACCGGCACGGCCATCTCGGCGGCGGCGGTGGGGGTGGGAGCGCGGCGGTCGGCGGCGAGGTCGATCAGCGTGTGGTCCGTCTCGTGGCCCACGGCCGAGATCAGCGGGATGGAGCAGGAAGCGGCGGCGCGCACCACGGCCTCGTCGTTGAACGCCATCAGGTCTTCCAGGCTGCCGCCGCCGCGCGCCACGATCAGCACGTCCGGGCGCGGTACGCCCGGTTGCGGCAGTTCGCAGAACCCGGCGATGGCGGCCGCGATCTTCTCCGCCGCACCCTCGCCCTGCACCGGCACCGGCCATAGCAGGATCGGGCGGCCGAAGCGGCGGGCGATGGTCGTGTGGATGTCGTGCAGCACGGCGCCCTGGGCCGAGGTCACCACCCCCACCACGTCCGGCAGCACGGGAAGGGCGCGGCGGCGGTTGAACAGGCCCTCGCCCGCGAGCTTGACCCGCAGCGCCTCGATGCGGGCCAGCATGGCGCCGGCGCCGGCGTACTCCAGGCGCTCGATGATGATCTGGAACTGGCTCTTGTCGCCATAGGCCGAGATGCGACCGGTGGCGATCACCTCGATCCCGTCCTCCGGTTTCAATCCGATGGTCCGCGCGGCGGTCTTCCAGATGATGCCGCGCAGCGTGCCGCCTTCGTCCTTCAGGCAGAGGTAGGTGTGGCCGGAGCTGTAGCGCTTCACCTCCACCAGTTCGCCGCGCACCCGTACCCGGCCGAACGCGCCCTCCAGCGTGCGTTTGACCGCGCCGGCGATCTCGCTGACCGAGTATTCCGGGACGTTGGAGCCGGGCGCCTGCGTGTCCATGCCGCTAAGCTATGCTAGGCCACCGTTGTCGGTAAGGGAGGGTACGCGATGCGGGTGCTGCTGATCGGGTCGGGGGGGCGGGAACACGCGCTGGCCTGGACGCTGGCGGCCTCGCCGCTGCTGACCAAGCTGTTCGTGGCGCCGGGCAACCCGGGGATCGCACCGCTGGCCGAGCTGGTGCCGATCGGGGCGGGCGACATCGCCGCACTGGCCGCCTTCGCGCGGGACAACGCGATCGACCTGGTGGTGCCGGGCCCGGAGGCGCCGTTGGTTGCCGGCATCACGGACGCGCTGGCGGCGGTGGGCATCGCGTGCTGCGGCCCGAGCGCGGCGGCGGCGCAGCTCGAGGGCAGCAAGGCGTTCACCAAGGAACTGGCCGACGCCGCCGGCATTCCGACCGCGCGCTGGGAACGCTTCACGGACGCCGCCGAGGCGCGCGATTTCGCCAGCCGCCGCAGCCCGCCCGTGGTGATCAAGGCGGACGGCCTGGCCGCCGGCAAAGGCGTCGTGGTGGCGCAGACCGAGGCGGAGGCGGATGCGGCGATCGACCGCTTCATCGCCGCCGGTCCCGTGGTGATCGAGGAGTGCCTGGTGGGCGAGGAAGTCAGCCTGTTCGCGCTGTGCGACGGGACGGACGCCGTGTTCCTCGGCACCGCGCGGGACCACAAGCGCGTCGGCGAGGGCGACACCGGGCCCAACACGGGGGGGATGGGCGCCGTCTCCCCTGCCCCCGGCTTCGACCCGGCGCCCGCGATGGAGCGCATCATCCGCCCCGCCCTGGCCGAGATGGCGCGGCGCGGCACCCCGTTCCGCGGCGTGCTGTTCGCCGGGTTGATGGTGACCGGGCACCAGGCCGAGCTGATCGAGTTCAACGTCCGTTTCGGCGACCCGGAGTGCCAGGCGCTGATGGCCCGGCTGCAGAGCGACCTTCTGCCGGCGTTGCTGGCGGCGTGCGAGGGCGAGTTGGGATCGTTCGAGTTGCGCTTCCGCCCGGAGGCGGCCTGCGCCGTGGTGATGGCGGCGCGCGGATACCCGGACGCACCGGAGACGGGGACGGTGATCGCCGGGCTCGACCGCGCGGCTGCGGTGCCGGGCGCGCTGGTGTTCCACGCCGGCACGGACCTGCGCGGCGAGCAGGTGGTGGCGGCCGGCGGGCGGGTGCTGACGCTGTGCGGCGTCGGGCCGGACGCGGCGAGCGCGCGGGCGGCGGCGTATGCGGCGGTGGACGCGGTGCTGTGGGACGGCGGGTTTTGCCGGCGCGATATCGGGGCGGTCAGTCCGGCTTAAACATACGGTCTACGGGAATCGTGACCTCGGGCAGCAACGAGGGGCTGACGGTGTCGCCGGGTTCGTAGGTGGCAGCTTCTCTGAACCCGGCACCCTCCGGACGGCGGTAAACCTCCAATGTGCGGTGCTGGAGATCCACGAGCCAGAACTCGGGTACGCCAGTCCGCGCGTAGAGCGGCAGCTTAACGGTGCGGTCAAACCGCAGTGAGCTGTCTGAAACCTCGATAAGCAGCAGGATGTCGGCGGGACCGGGCTGCCCTGTCCAATAGCGGTCGTCCCGAAGCCGGGAGATGCCGAAATTGGGCTGCGGCTCGTTGTAGCGGTCCAGGCGCACGGGGGTCTGCACCGACACGTATGCCTTGCCTGCACAGGCGAGAAACAGGATTTCGGCCAGCGAATTGACGGAGCCAGCGTGGTCATCACCCATCGGCGCCATCTCGACGAGTTCCCCCCTGATAAGCTCAACCCGGTCTTTAGGGCCGAGAATGCCGGCCTCTCCCATCCGGTGGTAGGCGTCCACGTCGAGCTTGTAGCGGCGTATGACGGCGTCGTCGGTGTCCATGCCGGCCTCCTTTGTACAGCATAGCAGTGACTTGACCGGCCGTCCTGGGTTCCGCCGTAATTGCGGGAACATCTTGGATCCTCGCAATGAGCGGACCCGCGGCACGCAATCCCTGGCGGCACCCGGCCGTCGCCCTCGTGCTGCCCGCATTGCTGCTGGGGCTCGGCATCTGGCAGATCACCCGGGTGGATGGCGCGGCCGCCGGGTTCGAGGCGCGGTCCGGCCGGGTGCAGCAATCCGTCACGCAGATCCAGGCGCTCGCCGCGCGCAATCCCGCGGCCATGATCCAGTTCCAGGGCGACCCGCAAGGCTACCCGGCGGCCGATGCCCTCACGCGCCTGCAGGGGGTGCAGTCCGACCTGCACACCGACGCGTTGCTGGATGAGGCGCGGTCCTGGCTGGCGTGGCTGACCGTGGCCATGGCCGCCCTGGCGCTGCTCGCGACCGCCACCGGCCTGGTTGCGGCGACCGCGAGCGCGCGGCGGGGGATTGCGTCCCGCGCGGCGCTGGTGAGCGGTTTCCAAAGTGTGGTGCGCGTCCTGCCCGTGCTGCTGGGTTGCGTGGCGCTCGCGACGGCCACCGCCATCACGGGGGCCGTGCTGTTCGAGGTCGGCGGCATCTGGTTCCTCAACAGCGTCGACACCAACGAGATGAAGCTGGCCTTCGCGGGCCTGATCGTCGCCGTGGTGGCGATGGGTCTGGCGATCAGTTCGCTGCGGCAGTTGCTGCGGGCGCTGAGCGCGTTCACGCCGAAGCCGATGACCGTGCTAGGCCGGGCAGTGACGGACACGGAGGCGCCCGCACTCTGGGCGTTCCTGCGTGACGTCGCGGCGCGCCAGGGGGCGGGGGTGCCGGACAACATCGTGCTCGGGCTGACCGACGGGTTCTTCGTCACGCAATCCCGCGTTCAGATCAGGCCGGAGGAGCGCGTGCTCTCCGGCCAGACGCTCTACATGCCCGCGACCATGCTGCCGCTGCTGAGCCAGGGTGAGGTGGAAGCGGTGATCGCGCACGAACTCGCGCATTTCACCGGCGAGGACACGCAGTATTCGCAGCACTTCCTGCCGTTGTTCGCCAGCATGTCGCGCACCATGGCCGCGGTGACGGCACGCAAGCGCACCAAACAGGGCCGGGAAGCGGTGTGGCAGCCGGCCTCCGTGCTGGCCGGGCATGTGCTGGACAGCTTCGCCAACACCGTCAGCCACTGGAGCCGCCGGCGCGAGTTCGAGGCCGACCAGGCGGCCTTGCGTGCCGGCCGCGGGCGGGATGCGGCGACGGCGCTGCTCCGCGTCGGCCTGGGCACGGGGCTCACCCAGGGGACGCTGGCCGACATGTTCGAACACCCGGGCCGCGCCGACCGGGACGTGGTGGGCGCCGTGGTGCAGCGCGCCGGCAGCACCGGCTTCGACGACCCGGCCAGCCACCTGGAGGACCGTCAGCCGCACCCGACGGACACGCACCCGCCGACCCGGCAGCGCATCGAGGCGCTGGGCATCCCGGTGGACGACACGTTGCTCGCCGAGGCCAGCCGCCCGGTGCAGGAGACCGACGCGGCGTTTGCCACCAGCCTGTTCGCCGATTGGGTCGGGCTGCGCCAATCGCTCGGCGCCGATTTGCTGGCGGTGGCGCATCTGCGGGACAAGCAGCGGGCGCAGGCGTTGCGCTCGGCCGTGGAGGCGGTGAAGGAGGACGTGCCCATCTTCGAGCGCAGCCGGCGCAACGTGCTGGTGACCAGCATCCCTGCGGCGCTGCTGGCGGCCTTGGGGGTGTTCCTGCTGTGGGCGCAGTATGGGACCACGCAGGAGCCGGGGGCGGACCGGTTCATCCTGCCCGAGTGCGCGGCGGGGCTGTTGGTGTTCGCGGCGGTGCTCGGCTGGTTCGCGTTCAACCGTTACCGCCGGGGCCGGGCGGGTCCGTTCCTGGTGGTGGGTCCGGAGGGGTTCCGCTGTCTCGGCCTAGCGGGCCCGGTGCCGTGGTCCGACATCGACGGCGTGCACGTGACGGTGCGCAACTCGTTCCTGACCACGGCCTTCCATTTCCGCGAGGCGGCGGCGTGGCCGGTGCAGACCGGGTGGCGGTCCTCGGTCAAGCTGACCGAACGCAAGCGGCTGTTGATGCTGCGCGGCTTCGCGCCGCGCGGGATGAAGCCGCAGGCCTATCTGACGCTGCTCGACCGGGCCTGGCGGGCATATCAGGCGAAGCAGCTTTTGCAGGCGAGGGAAGCCGAGCGGGGGTGAGCCCGCACCGTTTCCGAGGGCGGCCCGGTTCG
>CAXTVQ010000010.1:0-56499 GCA_964247705.1 uncultured Acetobacteraceae bacterium
AGGTCGGGTCCGACGCATCGACCACGAACAGCAGCAGCGACGCCTCCAGCGCCTCCGCCAGGGTGGAGCGGAACGAGGCGACCAGGTCGTGCGGCAGCTGCTTGATGAAGCCCACCGTGTCGGACACCAGCACGCGGGGACGGGTTTCCGGCTGGAGGGTGCGGACGGTGGTGTCGAGGGTGGCGAACAGCTTGTCCTCGACCAGCACCTGGCTGCCGGTGAGCGCCCGCATCAGGGACGATTTGCCCGCATTGGTGTAGCCGACCAGCGCCACCCGCAACTGGTCGCGGCGGCCGGACCGGCGCTGGTCGCTGTCGCGCTGGATCGCGTCCAGTTGGTCCTTCAGCTCCGACAGCCGGTCGCGGATCTTGCGGCGGTCCAGCGCCAGGGCGCTCTCGCCGGCGCCCGGACCCTGTTGCCGGCCGCCGCCGGGCGAGGTCTCCCGCAGGCGCGGGGCCACGTATTTTAGCCGCGCCATCTCCACCTGCAGCCTCGCCTCACGGGTATTGGCGTGGCGATGGAAGATCTCGACGATGACGCCGGTCCGGTCCAGCACCTCGGCGCCGGTGGCGCGCTCGAGGTTGCGGATCTGGCTGGGCGAGAGTTCCTGGTCGACGATGACGAACTCGGGCCTGCGACCCTCGTCCGGCTCGGACCCGGCCGCAGCGGCGGGCTCAACCACACCTTCGAACCGTTGCCGGGCCTTCGACTTGGTCTGCCGCGCCATCGAGCCGACCACGCCGCTGCCGCCGGTGAGCGCCGCCAGTTCCGCCAGCTTCCCACTGCCGAGCAGCAACCCGCTACCGCCGCCCTCGCGCTTTTGCGACAGCGTGCCGACGACCTCGTAGCCCAGCGTTCTTACCAGGCGCCCCAGTTCGTCCAGGCTTGCTTCATGCGCGACGTCATCCACGTCCGGTGTCTGTATGCCGACGAGCACCGCGCGCGGGATTTCGGGTTTCGTTTCCATGGATGTCACGGTAGCACGCAGACCCGGCGAGCAGCAGCCGGTTCCGGTATACCAGGGTGCCACCACTCATCCCATCGAACTGGCCTATGTGATACATGACCGTCACCCTTCAGATCCCCAACCTGGCCCGCGACATCGCAGCCTACATCGCGTCGGAGCAGCTTGCGCCGGGTACGCGCCTGCCGGGACGCAAACTGGCGGAAGTCTTCCGGGTCTCGCGCACGCCGGTGGAGCGGGCCCTGCGCCTGCTCGAACAGCATGACGTCGTGGCGGTCTCGGAGTCCGGCGGCTACGAGGTGCGACCAGGACGCGTCAGCGTGTCCGCGGAGATGCTCGGAGCGGAGTCGCATTCGGAGGACGAACGCCTCTACCTCCAATTGGCGGAGGATCACACCGCCGGCCAGCTCCCTGCCCGGGCCAGCGAGAACGAACTCATGCGGCGGTACGGCTGCACCCGCGCCACGATCGTCCGCGTCATGCAACGCGCCGCCGGAGAAGGCTGGACGGAGCGCTTGCCGGGGCGAGGCTGGGCGTTCATCCCGCTGCTGACCTCGAACCTGACCTACGAGCAGATCTGCCGCTACCGCATCGTGGTCGAACCGGCGGCGATGCTCGAGCCGACATTCGTCCTGAACCGGCCGGCGCTCGAAGCATGCCGCAAGGAGCAGGTCGCGCTGTTCGACAGCGGCGGTAAGGGCCTGTCCCCCGTGGACATCTTCGAGAGCGGCAGCCGCTTTCACCAGACCGTGCTGGACTGCTCCAGCAATCCGTTTTTCATCAATGGTCTGGCGCAGGCCAACCGGGTGCGGCGGTTGATGGAATACGGCAAGACCCTGCATAGTCCGCACTGGCTCCAGCGTTGCCGGGAGCACGCGCGTATCGCCGAGTTGCTGCTCGATGGCGCGAGCGCCGAAGCGTCGGCCCTCATGCGGCAACACCTCGAGGAGGGCGCGCGGGAAAAGAGCCTGCTGCCCTGAGTTGCCGGGCCTCTTCAGGTCCAGCCATACGGCATCTTGGCTCACTCCTCCCGCACGAGCAGCCGCAGTGAAAGCGTAAGCACCGCCGAGAGCCCGCCCAGGCACGCGAGCCCGATCAGCCCGGTGGTGAAGGAGCCGGTAGCGTCCTTCAGCCAGCCCATCGCGAACGGCCCCACGAAGCCGCCGATCGCGCCGACCGAGTTGATGAAGGCCAATCCGCCCGCCGCGGCCGCGCCGGTCAGGAAGCGCGTCGGAATGGCCCAGAACAGCGCCCGCGCCGACGTGGCGCCCATCAACGCCAAGGTCAGGCCGATCAGGCTCGGCAGCAACGACCCGGTCAGGACCGAGCCGACCAAACCGAGCGCGGTCAGCAAGCAGCTTGCCGCCAGGTTGCCGATCTTGCTGCCGCCGCGATCGACGTGCCGTGCCCAGACCAGCATGGCGATGGTGGCGCATACGTACGGGATGGCCGAGATGAAGCCGGTCGCCAGGTTGGTCAGGCCCAAGCCCTTCAGGATCATCGGCAGCCAGATACCGACGCCGTAGGAGCAAACGACGAAACCGAACTGGATCGCGGCCAGCAGCAAGACGCGCTTGTCGGTGAACACCGTGCGAAGCGAGCCGGTCGGCCGGTCCCGCCGCTCCTCCTGCAGCATGGCGATGACGGCCTCGCGTTCGGCCGGCGACAGCCAGTGCGCCTCCTGCGGGGTATCGCGGATCATCACCAGCAACAGGATGCCGAGCGCGCACGCCGGCAATCCCTGGACCAGGAACATCCATTGCCAGCCCTTCAGCCCGGCCAACCCGTTCAGTTCCAGCAGCAGCACGGAAAACGGGCCGCCGATCACCGAGGAGAGCGGCACCGCCATGGCCAGCAGCGCCAGCACCCGGGTGCGGTAATGCGCGGGAAACCAGCAGGCCAGCAGGTAGGCCGCACCCGGAAAGAACCCGGCCTCCGCCACGCCCAGCACGAAGCGGGCGACGTAGAACGAGTTCGGCCCCACGACGAAGGCGGTCGCCGCGGCGGCC
This sequence comes from uncultured Acetobacteraceae bacterium, assembly GCA_964247705.1. Lineage (GTDB taxonomy): Bacteria > Pseudomonadota > Alphaproteobacteria > Acetobacterales > Acetobacteraceae > LMUY01. The sequence continues at coordinate 2,974 of CAXTVQ010000010.1, forward strand.
AACCCCCAGGTGATCATGATCCGGGCAAGCCAACGCCGCGCGCCGAAGCGGTGCAGCGCCAGGTTGCTGGGGATCTCGAAGCAGCAGTAGCCGACGAACAACACACCGGCGGCCCAGCCGAACTCTGTGGCGGTCAGCCCGAGATCCTTGTTCATGGTGAGACCGGCGAAGCCCACGCTGGTCCGGTCGATGTAGTTGAACACGAAGGCCAGCGTCAGGATCGGCAGCATGCGCCAGGCGTTCTTGCGCAGCGCGCGGTCTCGCAATGCGGCCAGTTCGCCTGTCGCAGGCGGGGCGAGCCCCTGTGCCAGCTCCGTGTCCATTTCGTTTTCCCTATGCGGGCGCTGCTTGCGGCGCCGGTCGTTATGGTTCGCGTTCAGCCGTAATCGGTGGACCCTCGTGGGTCAGAAGCCGTAGAGGCGGGCCGGATTGGCTTCGAGGATCCGCGTGAATGTCGCCTGGTCCCTCACAGCATCCGCCAGGCGGTCCAGCAGATCGGTGAGGTCGAGTGTGCGAAAGCCAATCGGCGGCGCGTCCAGCCGCGGCACCCCCGCGTGGTGCGCGGTATGCGGCCAATCGGTCCCCCAAACCAGCCGCTCGGGGTTAGCCCGCACCAAAGCCCGGGCAATCGGGGTCGCGTCCTCGAAATCCGTCCCCTGACGGGACACCCGGTACGCCCCCGACAGCTTGACCCAGCACCGCCCCTCCGAAAGCAGTTCGATCACCGCCCGGACCGCCGCTTCGTCATCGCCTGCCCGGGCGCCGCCCATATGGTCCAGTACCACCGGCACCGGCGCGTCGCGGATTGCGCCCGCCACATCCGTCACCATGGCCAGGGGGGCATAGACCTGGATGTGCCAACCCAGCGGGGCGATCCGCCGGGCGGTGTCTGCGATCAGGCTGCGCAGCGCTCGCGCATCGTCCGCGCCGACACTCTTCGGGTTCAGGCGGACGCCACGCACGCCCGCACGGTGCAGTTCAGCCAACTCGGCATCCGACGCAGCCGGCCCGATCTGCGCGATGCCGCGCCCCTGCGGACCGACCTCGCGCAACGCGTCCAGGGTGCAACTGTTATCCGAACCGTAGACGCTCGGCTGCACCACGACCACGCGCCGGAGCCCGGCGGCGCCGGCCACCCGCCGCCACGAGGCGAGTGACGCCTCCTGGGGCGTGTAGCTCCGCAACTCCGGTAATGCGTAACGCTCCGGCGTCCCGAACACGTGCATATGGCAGTCGCACGCATCCGGAGGCACCGTGAAACGATGGCCTGCACGGTCCGCCACAGCCGGCATACCGTCCTCCTGCTGAGGCGCGTGGAAGGCGACGGACTTAGGAGCGACTTTCGACCGTTTCCTGCTCGATGAGGTAGAACTCCTCGAGTCCGATCCGGTCCTCAATGTCCTTGCGGACCCTGATGCAGTCCTCGTTGGACATCCCGGTGTAGTCCCCGGTGCCACGCAGCTCCGCGAGCATCTTCTGCTGCGCATCGACCGCCGGCAGCATCATGACTTGCGCCTCGATGATGCCCACGTACCCCATTTGCTGCAACGTCTGCCGGCTCAGCACCGGGCGGCCATCCCGCGTGCCGCGCGCGTTCACGTAGACCAGCGGGACGCGGCAAAGCTGCGGGCCACGCTCCACCTCGTGCATGTTGCGCGGGAACAGCAGGCCCAAGTCGGCGCCGGCATCCGCACCCCGGTTCACCCGGTCCGCCGCGACCTCGACCCCGAACTCACGGCAGGAGTCGGAACGGGAGATGATCACGAAGTCCGGGTCGACCCGGTCGCGTTCACGGCAGGCATACCGGATCTTCTCGCCGAACTCCTCGGGGGAGATCTCGTGCACCTGATAGGTGTGATAGTGCGCGCGCTTAGGAAAGAACTGATCCTCGATGTGCACGCCGGCGATCCCGGCCCGGATGAACTCGCGAACCGTGCGCATCGTATGAAGCGGCTCGCCGAAGCCGGCGCCGGCATCCACCACCATCGGTATGCTGACCGCCGCCGCCGCATCGGCCGCCTGGGTGATCTGTTCCGTCATCGTCAGCAACGGCTCGCTGACGGCACGTGAACCACCGGCGACGTAGCCGCCATTGTACACCGCCTCGAACCCGGCATGTTCCACCAGCCTGGCGCCGAGCGCGTCATAGACGGCCGGCATATGCAACATGGTCTTGGCTGCCAACAGCTTGCGCAGCTTGGTTGTGTTCCGCTCGATCATTGTCGCTTCCCCCATTATGGCCCTGGCACTACGGTTGAGCATAGAGCCAGGTTGGCTTTTTATGTCGACTTAGAGCCAGAGTCAATCGGCCAGCCTGAGGCGGAAGCGAGATGCGGGGGAGACTGCCGGGAACGGCGGCGCCACCCTCGTCACGAAAGATCAGCTTTTCGGCGGAGCCGACATCCTCACCATTCATCTCGTCCCGGCCGATAAAACGCGCGGCGCGACCGGTGCGGCGGAACGGGCTTGGAGGAAGCCAGCCGCATCGCCCGCGTGAGCACGTCACGCGGACCGGTCGTGGATGCAGCGCGGACTGTTCGACACTGAGCCTCTACTCGCCGCGCACGCGTTCCGGCGTTGTCGAATGTCGTGGCAACGCTGCGTCTCGGCTACGTGCCGGGGCAGCAATGTAATGCCTGATATGGAAACACGGTGCGGCACGTTGGCTAGTGACTCGGCGGCGAGACGCCGATCGGTTGCGATCCCGCGCCGCGTGGTCTTATGCACGCACCTTATACTCGGGTGCCGAGCAAAATTGCCCGGCACCCGCCGGCATCACGCGGGGACCGGCGCTTCGGCGGTCTTACGAGTACGGCGTTTCGCTGGTGCAGCCTTCGGCTCGGCGGCTGCCACGGGCTCGGGAGCCGGCTTCTCCTCCGCCGCCGCTTTCGCCTTCCGTGGCGTCTTCGCAGCGACCGGCTTCTCTGCAACGGGTGTGCGCGCCTTTTCCTTGGCGGCCGTCGCCTTCTGCTTCGCCGCAGCAGCCTTGGCCTTGTCGCGTTGCAATGTCATTTGCTCGCGGATCATGCCCAGCGCCGCCTTCGCCACCGCCGCGCGATTTGTCTCGGGAATCCCGTCCAGCGCCGCAAAAAACGCCTGACTGACCGGCTTGGTACCGCGCGGTGACCGCGCCATCGTGGTGTCTGTCTTCGCCATTTTCTCTGTAACTCCTATGCCGACCAACACTGGTCGTGTCGGCTCTACAACGTGCCACGGCGTCGAAACAACAAGCCGTGTGATGTAGTTCCGCATTGTTATGTGGGTTGCAGTTCGATTTATTTAACAGCGGTGTTCGCGTCAGCTTTCTTCGGACGCAGACGAAGCCTGCGGTTCGCGCGAACCAGCTCTGCGGCGTGCTGAAGAACGCGGCGCGCCGCGCGGCCGGCCGTCTGCGTTGCCGACCGGCGGTGTCCACTCGCCGCGTTGCCGAAGCGTCCAGTGGTAGCGCGGATCGCCTTCCAGCAAGTGAGCATGGTCGGCAAGCCGGTTGCGCTCGAGCCAACCAATTGCGACCTCCAACTCCTGCATGCTCATCTGCGCGCGTGGCTTGTCGCCAGTACGGCGTTTCAGGATCGCGTTGTAGCGGTGATAGAGCCCCTGCCCTTTCGGCGCCTGCACGGCGCCTTCATCCTCCACGGCTTGCTGCGCCACCATCTCGCCAACGCGACGCCGCAGCCGGCGCTCCAATACGGAAGGCGGATCCAGCATCTCCGTCTGCGCGGCTTCCTGTTCCGGGCGATGCAGGACGAGATCGGGGCCCGGCCGCAGCAAGCCGTAGCGCAGCCCGAGCGCATTGCTTTCGAGCGGGACGATGCCGTCCTCCTCGCGGTCGCTCTCGGCTAGTTCGTCCAGCAGCCAACCCGGTAGAGTCGATTGCGAGCGCGGCTTGGCTGGCTTCGCGATGGTGCCCTGCTCCGTTTCGACGCTATGGCGGAAGCGCGCGAACAACGGATCGTCCGGGTGAAAAACGGTCGCACGCTGTTTCGCATAGGGTCCACCATGCGGATCGACGCGCGTGGCGCGGGCCACCATCTGCTCGAGCCAGGCGCGTGAGCGGATATGCGTCAGTGCCGCCACGACCGCGACTTCCGGCGCATCCAAGCCCTCATAGGCCATCGCCACGGTGACGAGCACGCTCGGCTCGCCGGTGAGGCGAAAGCGGGCGAGCGTTCCGTGGGCGTCGCGTTCGTCGGACGTGGCGAGTTGCACCGTGTTGCCCTGTCCGTCCGGCAACCACCCGCGAAGGAGATCGGCGTAACGCCGGGCATTGATCTGGTCGGGCGCCACCACCAGCAGCTTGCCGAGGCCACGCGCGTCCGTGCCGGGCGGCAGACCACGCTCCTGCCGCCGCTTGGCCCGCAACGAGCGCGTCGCGGTGAACGCCTCACGCAGGAGTTGGTCGGCAAAGCCAGTCCGCAGCGCGGTGAACAATGCCGGGCGCGTGGTCTCGGTCGGCCAGTGCGAGAACAGCCGGTGTGGGCCCACCGCGGTCCGGGCTTCATCGAGCCAACTTGCCTCGCCATCGACGGCGCCGAACAGCACAGGCAGCACGGCCCGCTCCGCCAGGGCTTGCGAACGCGAGTAGCCAACCACGGCCCAGCCGGGCGCCGCGAGGTCCACCTCCCGGGTCTTCGCGCGCGGGCCGGTGCGATAGGGCAGCCACAAGATGCTGCGGCCGTCGGCGCGCTGCAGCGTGCCGGATAGCAGCAGACGCAACCGCGCACTCTCCAGCAGCGGCAACAACGCCCGGCTCCAGCCGGCGGCCGCGTCGGCGATCGTGGGATCGGCCAACGGATCGGGCGCCATGTCGGACAGGGCCGGCAAATGGTGGACCTCGTCGACTACCAGCAGCGTGCGATGCCGGCGAAACTCGGCGAGATGCAGGTCGGGCGCAGCGGCGATGCTTTGATAGGTGGTGATGTAGCCCTGCAGTCCGCGGCACGGGTCGGGCGCGTTGTCGGCGGCCCTGAGCGTTACCGCGTGATTCAGCACGCTGCGCCACACCGGGTCGGCAAACGCCTCCTCGGCCTGTAGGCGCAGGCTATCGCGCGGCACCACCCAGCAGACGCGGTCGATCATGCCGGCCGACAACAAGGCGGAGGCTGCGATCACCGGCAGCAGCGATTTGCCGCCGCCGGGCGTCACCGCGGCCAGGATGTCGGTGACCTCGCTGGCCTCCCCGGATGCGATAGCGGAAACGATGGCGGCGATCTGCGCCTGGTGGGTGCGAAGCGGGCGCGGTGAACCTGGCAAACAGAAGCTCCATCAGCGGCCGGGCGAGTCGCAGCCCCCGTCGGAGACAGTGTGCATCCCTAAATGCCGGCTAGTGTAGTGCTCCCAAACCGAAAGCCATGCCCACAGCCAGGTGTCAGGGTGTGCTTCAGCCCACCAACCCCGGCGAAATGCTGACCTGGAGCCCACTCCACAATCGAGCAGCGGCGGCCGGGTCACACCGAATGCGCTCGCCCGCTTGTCGTAGCGGTATGCTCCGCGTAAGCGTCAGACCGTCTCCCGCACCCGCGCCGGCGCGAACTCAAACCCGCGGTAACCGTCCGCCACGACGTCCTCACACAGGGCGCGGTAGCGGGCCATGCCGCCGGCGTACGGCATGAACACGCGCGGCTTGCCGGGCACGTTGGCGCCGAGATACCAGGAGCTGGACGCTTGCGGCAGCAGCGTGGCCGCCGCCGCCGCGTTCACCGCAGCACCCCACTCCGTCATCGCTGCCTCCGATGTCTCCACCGTCGCGACGTCCCGGGCCAGCATGTGCGCCAGGCAGTTGGTGATCCACTCCACGTGCTGCTCGATCGCGACCGGCATGTTGGTCAGCACCGACGGGCTGCCGGGCCCGGTAATGGTGAACAGGTTGGGAAAGCCCGCCACCTGCAGGCCCATATAGCTGCGTGGCCCGGCAGCCCAGCTATCCCGCAGCGAAACCCCGTCGCGGCCGGTTATGTTGAGGCGCAGCAAGGGCCCGGTCATCGCGTCGAACCCGGTCGCAAAAACCAGCATGTCCAGTTTATATTCGCCGGCAGCGGTGCGCAGCCCGTCCGGCAGGATGCGCTCGATCGGCGCCGACCGCACATCCACCAGGGTCACGTTCGGCCGGTTGAACGCCTCGAAATAGCCGCTATCGATCGGCGGGCGCTTGGCCGCATACGGATGGTCGATGTCGGCGAGCAGGGCCGCCGTCGCCGGGTCCTTGATGATGGAGCGGATCTTGTCCTTCAGGAAAGCGGAGGCGGTGTCGTTTGCCGCCTTGTCCAGCAAGATGTCGCGGAACGTGGCGCGGAACTGCAGGCCGCCCTTCGCCCATGCGGCTTCGTAGGCTGCCATGCGGTCTTCCGGAGTCAGGTCGAACACCGAGCGGTCCTGGAGGAAGAACGCCATGCCGTTGGTGGTGCTGTGGGTGGTGCGGCGGATCTCCTCGTAATTGTCGCGCACCCACTGCTTGAATTCGGGCGTCAGCGCAGCGTTGTTCGCCGGCACACTGTAGTTGGCGGTGCGCTGGAACACCGTCAGGTGCGCGGCGGTCTCGGCGATCACCGGCGTGGCCTGGATCCCGGTCGACCCGGTTCCGATCAGCCCGACCCGCTTGCCGCGGAAGTCCACGCCATCGTGCGGCCACTGTCCGGTGTGGTGCCACTCGCCTTGAAAATCCGCCAAGCCCGGAATCGCCGGCAAGTTGGCGGTTGACAGGCAGCCGACCGCGGTGATCAGGAACCGCGCGCGCCGCACGTCCCCGTTCCCGGTCGTCACCGTCCAGACATTGGCGGCCTCGTCGTAGGCGGCGCCCGTTACCCGGCTGCCGAAGCGGATGCTGCGCCGCAGATCGAACCGGTCCGCGACGTGGCGCATGTAGCGCATGATCTCGGCCTGGCCGGGATAGCGCTCGGTCCACTCCCAGCTCTCGTACAGCTCCTTCGAGAAGGTGTAGCTGTAGATGTGGCTCTCGGAATCGCAGCGCGCGCCGGGGTAGCGGTTCCAGAACCAGGTCCCCCCCACGTCGTCGCCAGCCTCGAGCACCTCCACGTCGAGCCCCAACCGGTCCCTCAGGCACAGCAACTGGTACATGCCGGAGAACCCGGCGCCTACGATCAGCGCGTCCAGCACGCGGGAATTTGGCGGGATGTGGGTGTCGGGCATCGCGGTCGCTCCGTTCCTAATCATGGCGTTTGGTCTTGCGAAGGCAGTGTGTCCGCCTTCGGGCCGTCCTGGTTGGGTCACCCCTGCCCAACACGGTATCCCGGCAGGTCGTGCGACGGCAACATGGCCATGCTGTGTTGATCCCGCAAACGACGGACGAACGGCCATATCCGGACAGACGATGGCGGCAACTATCGATCTATCGCGGCGCTGTGACTGCTGAATATAGGGGTAAGCACGATGGCGGACACAAGCGTCACCAAAGTCGAGGCGTCGAGCGCACCGAAGGGTCCGCAAGGCCAGCGCTATTTGGCCAATGGCAAGGCGCTATCCATGCGGCTGTGGGACAGCGAACCGCCGAGCGGCGACCACCCCTCGTCCCGGCGGGAGTATGAGACGGTCGGCTACGTCATCTCCGGCCGGGCCACGCTGACCCTGGAAGGCCAGACCGTGACGCTGCAGCCCGGCAGTTCCTGGATCGTGCCCAAAGGCGCCGAACACAGCTACCGGATCGAGGAGACCTTCACCGCCGTGGAAGCGACGCATCCGGCGGCCGAGGTGCACGACCGCGACGCCGTCTAGGCGCTGCATGCCGCCACCGGCACTCGCCTTCGTCGAACACAGCCTCTCGGTGCTCGAGCGGTCGGTGAACAACCACGACGGCGACCTGCGCAACGTGCAGCTCGCGACGGTGTCGCCGGAAGGACGGCCCAACGTGAGGACGCTCGTCCTGCGCGGCTTCGACCGCTCGTCGGCCTGCGCGGAGATGCACACCGACGCGCGCGCAGCCAAGGTGCGCGACATGGCCCATTGCAGCCATGTCACCCTGCTGGCGTGGTCCGCCAGCGATCACCTGCAAATACGCCTCGCCGGCACGGCCGAGCTGCACCGGGCGGATGACATTGCCCGTGCGCGCTGGGACAAGCTGTCGCCCGCCGCGCGAAAGCCGTACGGTCTGCTCGCCGAAGCAGGCAGCCCGATCGAAGATCCTGGGACGCAATCCCACTTGCCGCCCGAAAGCCAGTTCGGGCAATTCGTCGTCGTCATGGTGTCGTTGACCAGCCTCGACATCCTCCTTCTGGGCCCGGAGGGTAGCCAGACCCGAGCCTCCGGGCGTTTCACGGCTGCCGGGATCACGGCCGGGTGGATCGGCGCGTAGGTGATCAGGCCGGGCGCACGTTCCAGAACAGCGGCAATCCCTTCAGCACCCCGGTGATCGACGTGCGATACGCCGTCGGCTGATAGAATAGCCCGAGCGGCACGTAGGGCACGTCGATGAACGCCTGCTGCTGCATCTCCACGCCGATCTGCCGCTGCGCCGCCTCATCCGGTGCGTCGAACCACTGGTTGCGCAGCGCCTCGAGCCGCGGGCTGGTGGACCAGCCGAACGTCGCCTTGTCGCCACTGCCGCGTAGGAAGTTGTGCGCCGACGGGTTGAGCTGCGTGACGCCGGCGGAGTAGGTACAGAACACGTTGTAGCCGCCTTTGTCGGGCGGGTTGCGGTTGCCCATGCGCGTCAGCATGGAGCCCCAATCCATTACCTGGTCGTCGAGGTTCATGCCGAGCTTGCGGAACATGTCGGCCGCCACCTCGCTCAGCGCGTTGATGGCCGGGAAGTCCGACGCGCCCATCAGCAGCACTTTCTCCCCTTTGTAGCCGGCATCCGCGAGCGCCTTGCGGGAGGCCTCGATGCTTGTCGTCCCGGCAAGTGCCGCCATGCCGGTGTCGTTGGCCATGACGCCGCCGGGGGCGAAGAAGCCGATGTGGTCCCGCCAGTTGGCACGGTCGTCGCCCGCCACGGCGGACATGTAATCCGACTGCCGGACGGCGCTCAACACCGCACGCCGGATGGCCGGATTGTCGAACGGCGGCAGCGTGTGGTTGAAGCGCAGGTCGCCGATATTGCCGTACGGATCCAGCACGTCGACCGTGAGGTTCGGGTCGGCCCGCAGCTTCGGCAGCAGGTCGAAGATCGGCTGGTCCCACCAATCCACCTCGCCCTGCTGCAACGCCCCTGCAGCGGTCGACGCGTCCGGGATCACCCGCCACTCGAGCCGGTCGAAATGCGCGATCTTCGGCCCGGCCAGCAGGCTCGGCGTGCCATCGCTGCGCGGCACGTAGCCGGCAAACTTCTCGTACACCAGCACCGCGCCGGGCACGTGCTGATCCGCCCGGAAACGGAACGGACCGCTGCCGACGATCTCCTTGACCGGCAGCGCGCTGTCACCGCTCGCCAGCCGCTCGGGCATGATGAAGGCGACGATGGCGCCGACCTTCCCGAGTGCCTCCGGCAACATCGGAAACCGGTGTTTCAACCGCCAGCGCACCGTCTTGTCGTCCGCGGCCGCAAGCTCGTCGGTGACGGCGAACAGCGACGCGCCGAACGCATCGCGTGACCCCCAGCGGCGCAGGCTGGCGACCACATCGCGCGCGAGCACCGGTTGGTCGTCGTGGAAGCGCAGTCCGTCGCGCAGGGTCATGATCCACAGCTTGCCGTCGTCCTCGACCGTGTGGCCGGCCAGCATCTGCGGCTGCGTCTTGCCCGCCAGGTCGACGCCGTACAGCGTGTCGAACACCACGAAGCCGTGGTTGCGGTTGACCAGCCCGGTCGTGATGGTCGGATCCAGGATCGCCACATCCGCCTGCGGCACGAAGCGCAGCGGCCTGGTGGCCTGGGCGCGTGCGATGTGGGGCCGGGCCAACAATGCCGTGGCGCCGGCGCCGAGGGTGGTTCGCAGGATGGCGCGGCGCTTCATCGGCTGATGTTCCAGAACAGGGCCATGCCGGTGAGCATGCCTTGCAGGCCGGCGCGGTACGCGGTGACGCCGATGGTCTGGCCGAGCGGGATGTAGGGCAGGTTCTGGAACGCCAGCCCCTGCATCTGGCGGGCCACGGCTTGCTGGCCGGGCAGGTCGGTGGTCTGCAGCCACTTGTTACGCAGTGCTTCCATCGCCGGGTCGTTCGGCCAGCCCGGGGCGCCATCGCGGCCGTTGCCGCGCAGGAACGCGTTGACCGCCGGGTCGGCCTGGTCGGGGCCGGCCCAGTTGGTGTGGAACACGCTCCACCCGCCCTGCGCCACCGGGTCCATCTTGGCGCGCCGCTGGACCAGCGTTCCCCAATCCATCACCTGGTAATCGACGTTCAGGCCCAGCTTGCCGAACATGTCGTTGGTGATGTCGGCGAGCGTCTTCGAATACGGCACGTCGCCGGGGCCCATCAGCACGATGCGCTCGCCCTTGTAGCCCGCCTGCTCCACCGCCCGCCGGGCCGCCTCGATGCTGCGCGGGCCGGTGAGTGCCGACAGCCCCTCGTCATTGGCCATCGGCAATTGCGGGCAGAAGAAACCGACCCCGTCGTTCCACCGGCTATGATCGGTCCCGTTCATCCCGATCTGGTAATCCGACTGCACGACCGCCGGCAGCAGCGCGCGCCGTAGCGCCGGGTTGTCGAACGGCGGCTGCATCTGGTTGAACCGCATCACCGAGATCGAGCCGGTCGGGACCAGAACCCGCAAATTCACGCCGGGGCTGCGCTTCAGCGAGTCGATCAGGTCCGCATTCGGCGTCAGCAACCAATCGATCTCGCCGGCCTGCAACGCCTGCACCGCGCTGGCGGCTTCCGGCATGATGACCCACTCGACCCGGTCCACCATCACCCGCTTCGGCCCGGCGGTGAACTCGGGCAGGCCATCGGCGCGGGGCACGTAGGCGGCATTGCGCTCGTACACCGCGCGGGCGCCCGGCACACGTTCGTTCACGACGAAACGGAACGGGCCGCTGCCGACCGTCTCGGTGATCTGGGTGAAGGCGTCGGTCTTGGCCACCCGTTCCGGCATCATGGCGGGCACGTTGGCGGTGGTCTTGCTCAGCGCGGCCGAGACCGGAAACGGGCGCTTCAGCCGGATCGTGATGGTCTTGTCGTCCGGCGCCGCGATCTCCTCCGTCGCGGCCATCATCGCCTGTCCGAACGTGTCCCGCTTGGCCCAGCGCGCGATGCTGGCGGCGCAATCCCGCGCCAGCACGGGCGGGCCATCGTGCCAACGCAACCCGTCCCGCAACGTCAGCCGCCAGGTCAGGCCATCGGCGTCGACCGTGTGGCCGGCCAGCATCTGCGGCTGCGGGCGGAACTGCGCATCCTGCCCCCACAGCGTATCGTAGATGAGAAACGAGTGCTGGACCGTCTGCGTCGTCGTCGTCCAGATCGGATCCAGCACCGCCAGATCGGCCTCCGGAACGAAGCGCAAGGTCCGCGCCTCGGCCCCCCTTCCGATGGCGGGTGCTGCCAGTGCGGCGGCAGAGGCGGCGATGAAGCTGCGGCGTTCCAATGCAAAGACCTTTCTCGGCTGGCGCGCCAGCATGGCAGTCCAGGTCCGCCAGTCAATTCGGCCAGGTTCGATGGCTACCGCGGCCACCGCCGCGCCAACGTTGCCGTCGCCGGTCATGGTCTACTGGAACATCGGCAAGAACTAGGGTTCACTGATCGCGCGCACCGAGCGGTCGATTTCCACCTGCAACGAATGGTAAGTCCATGCCCAACCTGCCGCTCATCCTGACCAGTCCCGACTACCCGCGCGTCATGCCGCTGGCCGCCGGCCAGATCAAACCCGAGGGCATCGACCTCACCCTCCTGCTCAGCAAAGGCGGCTCCTGGCCCGGACGCGCCGAGATGCTCCGCCGCGCGCTGCAGGACCCGGATGTCCATGGCGGCGAGCAGTCGATGATGATCCATCTCTCGCGCATCGACAAAAAGGACCGCAGCCACGTCGGCCTGCCGATCTTCCCCCTGCGCAACTTCACGGCCCGCGACCTCTATGTCCGCCAGGGCGGCAGCGTAGAGGCGGCCGCGGACCTCGCCGGCAAGCGCATCGGCATGTACGGCTGGGGCAACAGCGGCTCCGTCTGGTACCGCCATTTCCTGCGCTACCTCGGCATCGACCTCAACCAATTGCACTGGTGCATCGGCCCGGTCGACGCCCCGATGGCCAGCACCAGCACCGCCGTCCTCCCCCCCGGCGTGACGGCGCCCCCCGCCGGCCAATCCCTCGCCCAGATGCTCATCGCCGGCGAGCTCGACGCCGTCTACAGCCCGCCGATCCCCAAGGACTTCCATCCCACCAAGGGCCCCATCATTCGCCTGTTCCCCGACTACAAGCCGCTGGAACAGGCGTATTTCCGCACCACCGGCGCCTACCCCCCGCAACACCTGGTGCTGATCCGCCGCGCGGTTTGGGAGCAGAACAAGTGGTGCGCCAAAAGCCTCACCGACGCCTACATCGCCTGCGAGAACCAGTTCACCGCCTCGATGCGCGGCTTCCCCTACTCCACCCCCTGGCAGGAAGCCGAGCTTGCCGAGACCGACGCCCTGATGGGCCGGAACTTCCATCCGTACGGCTACGAGAACAACCGCAAGCAGATCGAGCTATTCTGCAACCAGGCCCACGACGTCGGCCTGACGCAACGCCGGGTCACCCCCGAGGAATACTTCGAGGAGTACCTCGCCAGTTAGGCGGCGCGACATCGTCGGCATCTAGAACTTCAGGGCCTCCTGAAGCATCACGGCCGACATCGCCCGCGTGTGCTTGATGAAGTCGTCGACAAGCCGTGCGTTGCGGCTTGCGTGATCGTGCGACAGCAGGAAGCCGAGCGTCGTCTGCGGTTCGAACGGGCGGACCACGATGCGCGTGAAGTCGGCCACCATCAGCGGGTGCAGCAGGGACACGCCCGTGCCGGACGCGACGAACGCGCAGACCGTGGGCGCGATATTCGCGACGAGTGCCACGTTCGGAACGACGCCGTGTGCGCTCAGGATGCCGTCGATCTGATGCCCGATATCGGTCTCCGGACCGAACGCCACGAATGGAAGGTCGGCGAAGTCGGCCGGAACGACGACCCGGCGCGCCGCGAGTGGATGCCCAAGCGGCATGATGCAGACCAGCGCGTGTTCCCCCAGCATCTCGGACTCGACGAAGGGGCTTTGCATGCGGGCGCTGAGCAATCCCACGTCGAGCCGGCGCCCGACCAGCGACTCCATGATCCATTCCGAGTTGCGGGCCTCGACGTAGCAATACGTGCCCGGATGCGCCTGCAGGAACGCGCCCACGACGCGCTGCACGAACGCGCCGGAAAGTCCCGGCATCACGCCGATCAGCAGCCGTCCCTGCGCCTGCCGGTGCAACGCGTCCACCGCGTTCTCGACCTGCTGCACCCCACTGAAGATCCGGTCGATCTCGGCGTAGAGCTGCATGCCCTGCTCGGTCGGAGCGAGCCGGCCCTTCACGCGGTCGAACAAGCGCAACTCGCAATCCGCCTCGAGCTGGGCCAGCGATTTGCTCATCGCCGGCTGCGAGACGTTCAGCGCGGCGGCTGCGGAGCTGACGGTGCCGTGCTCGATGACGGCTTTGAACACCTCGATCTGCCGCAGGTTGACCCGCCTCCGCATCCATAACTCTCCAGAATAGCTGACGCCGAAACCGGTCTTTGACGGTTATGTTCCTTGCAGATAGCGTTTTTCGGCCATGACAGATATCCGCACCATCGACGTGATCACGGCATGACGGTCGAGCGCAGCATGCGCGTCGCGGTCTTGGGCATGGGGCCCGTCGGGTTAGGCAGCGCGGCGCTGTTGACATTACGCGGACACCAGCCGGCCCTTTGGTCCCCAACGTCCAGCGCCACCAAACCAACCGAACTCGCGGCCGAAGGAGCGTTGCGGCTATCCGTCCCGCTGACCTCGGCTGAGAGTTGTGCCGCGGCGGTGGCGGGGGCGGACGCCGTCCTGGTCGCGGCGCCGGCCACGGCGTACCGCATCGTGCTGGACCAGTTGGCGCCCGCTCTTCAGCCCGGGCAGCCTGTGCTGATCAGCGGCCACCTGTCGTTCGGGGCCTTGTACCTGGCGAGACTTCTGGCCGCGCGCGGGGTCACGGTCCCGATCGTCGCATGGGGCACCACCGTCGTCAGCGGCCGCCGTACGGCGCCGGGCTGCGTCCGGGTCTCGAGCATCCGGACCGAGGTGGACGTCGCCACCCTGGCGGCCACGGATGCCGAGCCGATGCTGGCGCTGTGCCGCTTCCTGTTCGGTGACCGGTTCCGCGCCCGTGCCGGGCTGCTGGCGGTGGCGCTCAGCAACGTCAACCCGCAGAACCACCTCGCCATCGCGCTGTGCAACTTCACCCGGATGGAACGCGGCGAGACCTGGTTCCAGAACACCAACATCACCGACTCCGTAGGCCGGCTGATGGAAGCCCTGGATGCCGAGCGCCTGGCCATCGCGGAGGCATTCGGCGTGGCTGTCCGCACCTTGCGGCAGCATTTCCACCTGTCGTTCCACGCCCCGGAGGCGCCGATGGGTGAGATGGCACGGTTCCTGGCCGCCTCGGGCAACGATCCCACCGCCCCCGCCAGCCTCGACACGCGCTACGTGCTGGAGGACGCACCGTTCGGCCTGTACCCGACCGTGCTGCTGGGCCGCATGTGCGGGCGCCCGGCCCTGCTGCATGAAGCCGGCCTCCTGACCCTATCGGCGCTGTATGGCCGCGATCTTGCAAAAGATAACGACGTAGTACCGGCGCTGGGCCTTACGGATATGTCCGTCGGCGACCTGCAGCGCTTGGCAGGCGAGAGGAATGCTACCCCATGACATTGCCAGCCGGGCCGGATTGATGGGTGCCCTGCGCTTCATCGCCCGCCGAACGATGTTCTCCGTGGTGCTGGTCCTGGTGGTCAGCTTCGTCCTGTTCGCCCTGATCAACGCCATCGGCAACCCGGTCGAACTCATGCTGGCGGAGATGCCGGGCGTGACCGACGACACGGTCGCCGCCATCACCAAATACTACGGCCTGAACGGCCCGTTCATCGACCGCTACTTCGCCTGGCTGTGGGCCATCCTGCACGGGGATTTCGGCACCAGCGTCATCTACAACCAGCCGGTCGGTGATCTGCTGCAGGTCTGGGGCTTGGAAACCTTGAAGATCCAGGTCCCGGCCATCCTGCTCTCCACCGCGCTGGCCACCGCCGCCGGCGTGATCGCGGCCATGCGGCAGCACGGCTGGGCGGATTTCTCCGTCGTGTCCGGCGCGATGCTGGGCCATTCGCTCCCGGGCTTCCTGGTCGGCATCCTGCTGATCCTGGTCTTCTCCACCTGGCTCGGCGCCTTCCCCTCCTACGGCGCCTACTCCACCCGCAACATGCTCTGGCACAGCCTGGCGGCGGATGGGCTGTGGCACATGGTCCTCCCCGTCGCGATGCTGACTGTGTTCAACACCGCGACGCTCACGCTGCTGATGCGCTCCTCGCTGGTGGACGTGTTGCGGCAGGATTTCATCACCGCCGCCTGGGCCTCCGGCCTGCCCCGCCGCCACGTCGTGTTCGGGCACGCCCTACGCAACGCGTTCATCCCCGTGCTGACCTATCTCGGCACGCTGTTCGGGCTGATGCTCGGCACGGCGCCGGTGACGGAGACGGTGTTCACCTGGCCCGGCCTCGGCGCCCTCTACATCCAGGCGATCCAGCAGCTCGACTACCCCGTCATCATGGGGGAGACGATGATCATCACCGTGATGCTCGTCACGGCGACGCTGCTGACCGACATCGCCTATGTAGCTCTCGACCCCCGCATCCGGCTCGCCTGAGATGGACGCACCCGTCGATGCCGGACTGGTCCCCGCCCCCGTGGCCGAAACGCTGCCGACCCGGCGTCCGCCGTCCGGCGTGTGGCGGCAATCCTGGTACCGCTTCCGCCGCAACCGCGCCGGGTTGATCGGCCTGGCCCTCGTCGCCCTGGTGGTGTTCACGGCCATGCTCGGCCCGTTCCTGGCGCCGTTCGACCCGAACGACCAAACAGCGATGCTGCACGGCGCATCCCGCCAGGCACCCAGCGCGGTGCACTGGCTGGGCACCGACCGCGTGGGCTACGACGTGCTCAGCCGCACGATCTACGGCGCCCCCACGGCCCTCGCGGTCGGCCTCGGCGCCATGCTGATCGCCAGCGCCATCGGCGTCGTGGTCGGTGGCATCGCCGGCTATGTGGGCGGTTTCGTGGACGAGACGCTGATGCGCGCCACCGAGTTCTTCATGGTGGTTCCGGTGTTCGTGGTCATCCTGGCCGTCGTCCGGCTGTTCGGCATCGTCGTCGTCGGCACGCCGCTGGAGCGCATCCCCAACCTCAACCTGATCACCATCATCGTCCTGCTCGGCCTGTTCGAGTGGCCCTCCATCGCGCGCATGACACGCGCGGAGTTCCTGCGCCTGCGCCGCGCCGAGTTCGTGGAAGCGGCTTTGTGCATCGGCACGTCCCGGCGCGACATCCTGGTGCGCCACATCCTGCCTAACGCCTTGCCGCCCCTCATCGTGCTGGTGGCGCTGGGCATCGGCGGCGCGATCCTGGCGGAGGCGATGATCTCGTTCCTCGGCTTCGGCGACCCGAAATCCATCTCCTGGGGCCAGGCGCTGTTCTTCAACTACCAGGTGCTGCAGGTGGCGCCCTGGACCTGCCTCGCCCCGGGTGCGGCGATCTTCGTCACCGTGCTCGGCTTCAACCTGCTGGCGGACGGCCTCACCGACGCGTTCAATCCCCGTGTCCGCGCAGGATAGCCCGCTGCTCTCCGTGGAGGGGCTGCGCGTGCAGTTCCCGACGCGCGACGGCGTGGTGCGCGCCGTCGACGGGGTGGATTTCCACGTGGCGCGGGGCGAGACGCTGGGCATCGTGGGCGAAAGCGGCAGCGGCAAGACCGTGACCAGCCTCAGCCTGCTCCGCCTGGCCCCGCCGCCGGCGCGTGTTGCCGGCGGTCGCGTGGTGTTCGAAGGCGAGGACCTGCTCACCGCCACCCCCGCGCGCCTGGCCGCCATCCGCGGCCGGCGCATGGCGATGATCTTCCAGAACCCGGCGACCTCGCTGAACCCCGTTCTATCGATTGGCCGGCAACTGACGGAGATCCTGCGCTGGCACACCGGCATGGCCCGCCAACCCGCGCTGGACCGCGCCGGCGAGCTGCTGCGCATGGTCGGCATCGGCGACCCGCACGCCCGCTTGAAACAATACCCGCACGAACTGTCCGGCGGCATGAAGCAGCGCGTCGGCATCGCCCGCGCGCTGCTGTGCAACCCCGCCCTGCTGCTGGCGGACGAGCCCACCACGGCGCTGGACGTCACGATCCAGGCGCAGATCCTGGACCTGCTGGCCGACCTGCGCAGCCGCTTGTCGATGTCCATGATCCTGGTCACGCACGACATGGGCGTGGTGGCCCGCATGGCCGACCGCATCACCGTCATGTACGCGGGACGCATATGCGAGACCGCGGACGCCGTCACCCTCTTCGACGCGCCGCAGCACCCCTACACCCGCGCCCTGCTCGAAAGCATGCCGCGCGTCGATCAGTCCTACAGCGGCAACCGCCGGGTGCTGCCGTCCATCGCCGGCCGTCCGCCGGACATGCTGCATCCGCCCGCCGGCTGCCGCTTCCACGCCCGCTGTCCCGAAGCGGTCGGCGAGTGCGCCCGCATCATGCCGCGGGAGGTTTCGGTCGGCCCGGGCCACACCGTGAGCTGCATCCGCCGCGGCTCGCCGGCGGAAACGGAGCTGGCGGCATGAGCGCGGTGCTGGACGTGCGCGGCCTGCGCAAGCACTACCCCGTGGTGAAACGCAGCCTGTTCCGCCGCCGGGTCACGCGGGCGGTGCGGGCGGTGGATGACGTGTCGTTCACCGTGCGCGCGCGGGAGACGCTCGGCCTGGTGGGCGAGAGCGGCTGCGGCAAGACCACCACCGCCCGCGCCGTGCTGGACCTGGTGCGGGCGGATGGCGGCGAGGTGTGGCTGGACGGACAGGACGTGCGGCCCATCCTGGCGGGCACGGACCGGGGCGCCATGCTCGCGGTGCGGCGGCGGATGCAATACGTTTTCCAGGACCCTTACCTCTCGCTCAATCCCCGCTGGACCGTGAACGAGGCGGTGCGGGAGCCGTTGCGGGTCCACGCCCCGCAGAGCGCCACAGAGTGGAACGGGCGTGTCGCGGAGCTGTTGTCCACGGTCGGCCTCGACCCCCGTCACGGCACCCGCTACCCGCACGAGTTCAGCGGCGGCCAGCGCCAGCGCGTCGGCATCGCCCGAGCCCTCGCGGTGCGGCCGGAGTTCATCCTGCTCGACGAGCCGGTCTCATCGCTCGACATCTCGGTGCGCGCGCAGATCCTGAACCTGCTGGCGGAGCTGCAGGACCGCTTAGGCGTCGCCTACCTCTATATCTCGCACGACCTCAGCTCGGTGCGGTTCATCTCGACCCACGTCGCGGTGATGTACCTGGGCCGGATCGTGGAGATGGGCACGGTGGACGAGGTGTTCGCCCATCCCCGGCACCACTACACCGCAGCCCTGATCTCCGCGATCCCGGTGCCCCGGCCCGGCGCGGCCGACACCCGCACGCACTTGATGGGCGAGGTGCCGAGCCCGCTCGACCGCCCGGCGGGCTGCGCCTTCCATCCCCGCTGCGCCGCCGCCCTGCCGGTGTGCCGCACCACCGAACCGGCGCTGACGTCCATGGGACCGCACACTCTCGCCGCCTGCCACAACCCACGCTGATGGAGCCGCGCATGGATGAACCCAAGATGACCGCCGGCCGCCGGGCCATGCTGCAGGCCGGTGCGGCGGCGGCCGTGACTGCCGCGATCGGGCCGGCACGGGCGGCGGCGCCGTTCTTCAAGCTCTACCTGATGATCCCGAACAGCCAGCCGGCCCGCGTGGTGTGGGGCACGGTCGCGGCGCAACAGATGCAGAAGCTGGGGATCGAGGTCGTCTCCTCCATCGTGCCGTTCACCGCCATCGCGCCGCGCCGGTCGAGGGGCGACGGCAAGACGCATGTGGACGGCGGCTGGGATGCTTATCTCGAGCGCTACTACTACAGCTCGATCGAGCCCTCGCCGCTCGCGCTGTTCGGCTCCATGAACATGCCGCCCAGTGGGCAAAACTACTACTACGTCGATGACGGAGAGATCGACCAGGCGTTGAAGCAGGTCGCCACCACCCTGAACCCGGCGGACCGCCTCGCCGCCTACCATGCGTTCGAGAAGCGCTGGTACGACATCCAGCCGATGACGATCCTGTTCTATCCGCAGGACGTCATCGCCGTGAACCCGAAGCTGCACGGGTTGGACGCGACCACCTACAACCCGGTGTTCTACCCCACGCCGGAACGCTGGACGATCGACGGCGCCGGGTCCGACGCCACCGCCGCGTTCGCCTCATGGCCGGTGCCGAGTTCCTTGGTGCCGATGTACACCATCGGCTACCACGAGAGTAACGTGTTCGGCCCCGCGTACAACCGGCTCTACGAATACGCATCCTGGCAGGACAAGACCTTGGTCCCGGCGCTCGCGGCCGGCCACACCATGTCGGACGACGGCAAGCACTGGGCGATCACGCTGCGCCAGGGCGTGAAGTGGCATTCCGGCGAGGAGTTCACGGCGGCCGACGTGAAGTTCACCTGGGACACCATCCTGAACAAGGCCTACGGCTCGCTGTTCCAATCCGTCATGGAAGGCATCTTCGGCGGACCCGGCGCCTACAAGGTGACCGGCCGCTACGAGATCACCGTGGACCTGCCGGCCTATTCCATGGAGTTCCTGAACAGCGTGCTGGGCGCCTACGCCATCATGCCGGCGCACGCCTACGCGGACATCAAGCCCGAAGCCATGCGCGGACACACCGCCTCCACCTGGTTGGGCAGCTACACGGTGAAGACCAGCGACGGCAAAAGCTTCACCGCCAAGGGCGCCGTGGGCACCGGGCCCTGGATCCCGCAGGGCTTCGATCCCAGCCGCAAGGCCTACAAGTTCACCCGCAACGAAGCCTATTGGAAGCCGCACACCGGCAACGTGACGACCTTCTTCGTGGTCAACATCAACGGCACCGACGCCGTCCTCGCCGCGCTGAAGGACGGCGAGATCGACGCGCACGATCCGATGTACGACATCGGCCCCGTCATCGGCACGGTGGACCCGAGCTGGGGCCGCGTTTCGACCTTCGACAGCTACAAGTGGCAACACATCTGCTACAACCTCAAGCACCCCGTGTTCGGCCTGGGCACGGACACGCCGCTGGGAAAGCAGGACCCGGCGCGTGCCGCCGAAGCCGCAGCCTATATCCGCCAAGCCATCAGCCACGCCATGCCGCGCGACGAGATCGTGAAAGGCATCGCCGGCGGCTACGGCGCGGCGGGCACCGTGCCCATGGCCTGGTCGTCACCGGAATACGACCACGAGCTGCTGAAGCCGATCGCCTTCGACATGGAGGTCGCCAAGGGCTTCATGGAGAAGGCTGGCTACAAATACTAAGCAAAACGGCAAGCAGAAGGAGCAAACAATGGCAAAACGGCAGATGAAACTCGGCATGTCCATGCGGGGCCTGGGTTACCACGTGTCGGCGTGGCGCCACCCGGCCACGCCGGCGGATGGCACGTTGCGGTTCGATCACTACGTCCGCAACGCCCAACTGGCGGAGCAGGGCCTGTTCGACATGATCTTCTTCGCCGACGGCATCGGCGTGCGGGAGCAGGACCTGCCGCGCGGCTCGCTGGCGCGCTCCGGCTACGAGATCGTGGAGATGGAGCCGATGACGCTGCTGCCGGCGCTGGCGGCCCTCACCAAGCATATCGGCCTGGTGACCACGGCCTCCACCACCTACAACGAGCCGTTCCACATCGCCCGTAAGTTCGCGACATTGGACCTGATCAGCGGCGGCCGGGCGGGCTGGAACATCGTCACATCGTGGTCCGACGCCGAAGCGCAGAACTTCAACCGCGCCAAGCACCTGGACTACGACACGCGCTACGAACGCGCCGCCGAGTTCGTCGAGGTGGTGAAGGGCCTGTGGGATACCTGGGAACCCGGCGCGTTCCTGTACGACCGCGCCAGCAGCCAGTTCTACGACGAGAGCAAGCTGCATTTGCTCAACCACGTAGGAAAGCACTTCCAGGTCAAAGGCCCGCTGAACGTCGCGCGCATGCCGCAGGGCCGCCCGATCCTGGTGCAGGCGGGCGCCAGCGAACCGGGGCGGGAGATCGCGGCGCAATCCGCGGACGTTGTCTATGCCTCGCAGGACAACATCGGCGCCGCCAAGGCATACTACGACGACGTGAAGGGCCGCCTGGCCAAGTACGGCCGCGACTGGGACGACCTCAAGATCATGCCCGGCATCCGCCCGATCGTCGGCGCGACCCGGGCGGAAGCGCAGGCCAAGTACGATGAACTGCAGGAGCTGGTGGACCCGCTCGTCGGGCTCGCGCGCGCCTACAACGCGCTCGGCGACCTGTCCGGCTTTCCCGTGGACGGTCCGGTGCCGGAGCCGCAGGCCGAGCCAAGGGTCCGCTCCAGCCAGGAGCGGCTGATGAAGCGGGTGCGCGAGAACAATTGGACCATCCGGGAGATGTGCCAGCATCTCGCCGGCGAGGGCGGCACCGCCGTGATCGGCACCGCCGCCGACGTTTGCGACCGCATGGAAGCCTGGATGGACGCCGAGTGCTGCGACGGGTTCAACATCACGCCGAACCAGCTTCCGGGCGGCTGCGAGGATTTCGTGCGCTTCGTGACGCCGGAACTGCAACGCCGCGGCCGCTTCCGCACGGCCTACGAGGGCAAGACGCTCCGGGAGAACCTGGGCCTCAAACCGCACGTGAACCGCTATGTCGCCTCACGCGAGCAAACCCGGCTGGCCTCCGACTAGCGGACAGGGCTGCGGCGCGGTCCCCCGCTCAGGCGGCGGGAAGACCGCGCGGCAGATCCTCGCATGCACGCCCTGCCGCCCGTCCACCACCTGGGTGACGGCAAAATCGGCGGCCACGCTCATCAGCGAATAGGCATCGTCCCGGCTTAGCCCGCGGTGGTCGGTCAGCAGTCGGAGCATCTCGAGGCTGGCGTTGCGCATCGCCACATTCAGGTCCTCGTCGAAGCCGTGCGTCATCCAGCAATCCGGCGTCTGCAGCAACGGCGACGGGAAGCTGAAATCGCGGCGCACGAACAACTGGAACATCACGTCGAGCGAGGCCTCGATGGCGGTGCCGCTGATCTCGCCATCGCCCTGGGAGATATGCGGGTCACCGACCGAGAACAGCGCGCCGTCCACCTGCACCGGATAGAACATCGTCGACCCGGCGCCGATCCGCCAATTGTCGATGTTGCCGCCGTGGCTGCCGGGCGGAATGGTGCTGACCCGGCCCTTCGCGTCCGGCGCCACACCCGCGGTGCCCAGATGCGGGCGCACCGGGACGCGCACCCCCTTCAGGGCCGGCTGGCGGCAACAATCGCGCTCGTGGGTGATCGTGCCGGGAACCAGGTATTTGCCGGGGAAGTCGTAGGCGAACACGGCCTCGGCCGTTTGGCTCGCGTCGTCCAGCCGGTATATCGTGACGCGTTCCTTCTCGCCGAACTCCTTGTAAAGGTGCCCCCAGTGCGCGGCGAGGTTGGAGCCGTAACGGTGGCGCGGCGTCATCTGCAGGTAGCGCACTTCCAGCACGTCACCCGGCCGCGCGTCCTTCACGTAGATCGGCCCGGTCATGAGGTGGACGCCGGGGTTGCGGTCATCGGGCGGGATCGCGTCCCAGATCGCCTTCATGCCGCCGTCCATCATCAACTCGGGCGCGTCGCCGGCGTGATGGGTCAGCGCCTCCACTCGCACGAAGTCGCCGCTGGCAATGGTGATGGCAGGCGCGAGCCCGGCGTCGAAATAGCCCCAGTGCACGGTCTTCGGCGTGGCCCGCAGATCGTGCAGCGCCGGGCGGAGGCGTTCGCGTTCGGCTTGGTGTTCGTCGTGGGCGAGGGTCATGGCGTGCTATCCGGGATGCCAGCGATAAGGTCTATCTCAACGACGGCGCCGACCGCGAGGCCGGTCACGCCGACGCAGGTGCGGCTGGGCAACGCGCCTTCGAACCACTCGGCATACGCTGCATTGAACGCCGCGTAATCGTCGAACGAAGTGAGATAGACGCGCACCATCAGCGCGTCCTCGAAGGTCAGACCGAATTGTGCGAGCACGGCGGCCAGGTTGCGGCGCACCTGCTCCGCCTGCGCCACCACGCCGCCCTGGACGATCTGTCCGGTCGCCGGGTCGGTCGGCATCTGCCCGGTGACGAACACCAGGTTGCCGAACCTCACCGCGTGGGAGAATGGACCGACCTGCGGCGGCACGCCGTCCGCCGGCGAGAAGACGAAGCTCTGCTTGCGGGTCATGCGGCGGCCTCCGCCACGCTGTCGGCCCCCATGACGCGCAGGAACCGCGCCGTCATCGGGTGGCGGGGCCGGGTCAGCACCTCTTCGGCGCGGCCTTCCTCGGTCACCGTTCCGTTGCTCAGGAAGATCACCCGGTCCGCCACTTCCCGGGCGAAACGCAGTTGGTGGGTGGATATGATCATGGTCAGCCCGTCCTCGAACGCGAGCCGCTTGATCACATCCAGCACCTCGCCGATCAGCTCCGGATCGAGTGCCGAGGTCGGCTCGTCCAGCAGCAGGACACTCGGGTTCGGCGCCAGCGCGCGCGCAATTGCCACACGCTGCTGCTGCCCGCCGGACAAATGACGCGGCAGCGCGTCCGCGCGGTGCGCCAGGCCTACCCGGTTCAGCAGCTCATCCGCCCGCTTGCCGGCTTGCACGGGTGCCATGCCGTGCACCCAGCGCAGCGGCCCGGCAATGTTCTCCCGCGCGGTCAGGTGGCTGAACAGGTTGAACTGCTGGAACACCATACCCACGCCGACGCTCGCACGCTCATGGGCGATCGCACGCGGCGACAGCTTGCGGCCCTCTTCGCTGAAGCCGAGCCGGCGGCCGCCGACCCGCACGGTGCCGCTATCCCAACCCTCGAGCAGGTTGATGCAGCGTAGCAGCGTGCTCTTGCCGGCGCCGCTGCGGCCCAGCAACGCCACGACCTCCCCGGAGCGTACGATGAGCGACAGCCCGTCGAGCACCGCATGCTCGCCATAGGCTTTGTGCAGGTCGCGCACCTCGATCCCCATGGCGGCGCCGGCCAGCATGTCGGCCCGCCCCACCCGGTCGACCGCCGGCCCGCCGGAAACGATTGGTTCGTCGGGCACTGCGGCAACGGCCGGTGCTGCGGACACCGTCGCTGTGCGCCGCCACGGCAGCAGGCGGGCGAACAGGTCCCGCGGCTTGGCCCGGTCCAGGTCGAGCGCCGCCTCGGCGCCGAGCTGCAGCAGGCTGATCGCCCCGGTCAACGCCAGGTACACCACGCCGGACGCGAAGAAGATCGAGAAGAAGTCGAAGGTGGAGGAGGCGAGCTGCGTGCTGCGCAACGTCAGCTCCTCCACGGCGATCACCGAGGCGAGGGAGGAGTTCTTCATTGCCGACACGGCTTCGTTGCCGAGCCCCGGCACCATGGTGCGGATCGCCTGCGGGGCGATCACGCGGCGCATCAGCACCCACGGCGTCATGCCGAGCGCTTGCCCGGCCGCAAGCTGGCCCGCCTCGACGCCGCGCACGCCGGAGCGGAAGATCTCGGCCAGGAACGGCCCCTCGTTGGCGGACAGCGCCAATGCTGCGGCGGCCACGGAACTCAGCCGCAACCCGATATGCGGCAGGGCGTCATAGGCGAACACCAGTTGCAGGATAAGCGGCGTGCCGCGGAAGATCACGGCATAGGTGCGGGCGAAGGCCGACAGCACCCGGAACCGCGACAACTGCATGGCCGCGAGCAGCAGCCCCACCAGCAGCCCGCCCGCCAACCCCAGGCCAGTGACTTCGAGCGTGAAGACAATGCCCTGGAGCAGGTACGGCATGCTCAGGTAATGGAGGAAAAGCTCCATTACTCCGTCAGGAGCTTCGGCGCCTCGAGGCTGCCGGAATCCAGCGACCATTTCTTCAGCATGTCGGCTTCCATGCCGCTGGACTGGATCTCGACCAAGGCGGCCATGATCGCGTCGCGGAAGTCGGTCTTGCCCTTGGGCACGGCGATGCCGACCGAGTACGGCAACGTGACGGCGGTGGCCTTGTCCAACTGGTTCGGGTAGGCCTTCACCGCCTGGTCCACGGTGTTAACGTCGTTGACGTAGGTATCCGCCCGCCCGTTCAGCAAAGCCTGGATGCAGTCGGCATTGTTGTCATAGAGCTGGATGGTCGGCGCCGTTTTGCCTGCCGTCTTGCACGGCTCGGCCAGCGCCTGCAGCAGCGGCACTTCGACATAGCCGGTGTTCTCGGCCGCAGCGGCGCCGCACATCGAACTGTCGATCCCGGTAAGCTTCTTCGGATTACCCTTGGCGACCAGCACCCCGTCGAACACCTTCGAGTAGGTGATGAAGTCGGCCGCCTTCGCACGCTCCGACGTGGCGTAGATGTCGGAGATCACGATATCGGCCTGGCCGCTGCTGAGCGTGGTCAACAGCGCCGCGAACGTCACCGACTTGTAGGTGACCTTGAAGCCTAGGCAATCGCCCAACGCGTTGACCAGATCGATGTCGAAACCGACGAACTTGCTGGGATCCTGTGGATCGAGTGCTTCGTAACCCGGCGTATGGGGATTGATCGCATCCACCAACGTCTTGCCCACGAATTGCGGGTATTTCGCCTGGAGTGACTTGCAGGCAGCGGATGAGGCCAGTCCGGCCGCGGCAGCCGTATGGGATCCGGCGATGGCAACGAGGCCGAGCAATGCGGCGGCAAAGATGGCGTGTCTACGGGCAAAACGCTGGCGGAAATTCACGCGGTTTTCTCCTGGGGAGGCAACTCAATCGTTGTCGCTAGCCGCTGAGCAATCCTCGTGCCACCGCCATCCGCCCGAGCTGGGCCGCTCCCTCTACGGCGTGGAGAACAGCCCGGCGAGGTTGCCACGGATGCGGTCGAGCACCGGGCCATCCGCTGGCATGTCGAACAGTCGCCCGGTGATCGTTTCGAACGCCTCGACATAGACGGCCGAGGTGGCGAGAACCAAGTCTTCGGGGATGTCCGGAATCGGATCGCCATAGGGATCGCAGCGGGCCACCACCCAGTTGCGCACGAAGTCCTTGTCGAAGCTGTCCTGCTTCTCCCCGGCCGCGAACCGGCTCTCGTAACTGCCGGCGCGCCAGTAACGGCTGCTGTCCGGCGTGTGGATCTCGTCCGCGAGCACGATGCGGCCGTTCGCGTCGGTGCCGAACTCGTATTTCGTGTCGACCAGGATCAGCCCTCGCTCCGCCGCGATCGCCTGTCCCCGGGCGAACAAGGCGAGCGCGTACTCGCTCAACTGGGCCCACTGCGCCGCGGTCAGCAAGCCTTTGCCGACGATGTCCTGCGGCGTGAGCGGCGCATCGTGCGCGCCGTCGAACGCCTTGCTCGTCGGTGTCAGGATGGCGGCCGGCAGGCGCTGGTTGGGGCGCAACCCGTCCGGCAGGCGCACGCCGTACATCTCCCGCTGGCCGGCGTTGTACATCGTCAGTACCGACGTGCTCGTCGTGCCCGCGAGATAGCCGCGCACCACCACCTCTACCGGCAGGATGTCGAGGCGGCGGCCGATCACCACGTTCGGATCGGGGTAGTCCAGCACGTGGTTGGGGCAGAGATCGGCGGTGGCTTCGAACCAGAACCGGGCCGTTTGAGTGAGCACCTGGCCCTTCAACGGCACGGCGCACAGGATGCGGTCGAACGCGCTCAGCCGGTCGGTCGCGATGATGACCCGGCGTCCATCCGGCAGATCGTAATTGTCCCGCACCTTGCCGCTGTAATGGTGCGGCAGTTCCGGGATTGTGGCATCCCGGAGCACGAGATGGGCGCGGCTGCGAAGCATTTCGATGTCCATGCGGCGACCTTAAGGGAGAAGCCGCCGCCTGTCCTGCCTCTGGCTAAGCCACGGTTTTGATGGCTTGTTGCACGACGAGCTTACGCCAGGGGAACCCGCATGTACCCGACACCCCGAAGCCACCGCCCACTGATCATGGGCCGCAATGGTGCCGTCGGCGCCAACCACCCGGCGGCGGCGCAGGCCGGGTTGGACATCCTGCGCGCCGGCGGCAACGCCGTGGACGCCGCCGTCGCCATGTCGTTGGCGCTCGGTGTCTGCGAACCGATGATGTCGGGCCTCGGCGGCGACGGGTTCTTCCACGTCTACCGTCCAGGGCAGCCAGCGACCGTGTTCAACGGAACGGGGACCGCCCCTGCCGCCGCAACGGTGGACCGGTTCACGTCCGGCCTGCCCACCGATGGGCCGCTGAGCGCGTCGGTGCCGGGCAAGCTGGCCGGCCTGTCGGCGATGCACGCGGCGCACGGGCGACTATCCTGGGCCATGCTCGCCGCACCCGCGATCGCCCTGGCGCGGGACGGCTTCGCCGCGACCCACGGCTACCGGCTGTTCACCGGCGACAACGCCGCCAAGCTCGCCGCCGACCCGCGCAGCGCCTCCGTCTTCCTCGGCAAGGCGCTGGGTGACCTCGTGGTGCAGCCGGACCTGGCCCTGACCTTGGAGGAGATCGCGGCCGATGGGGCCGGCGCTTTCTACCGTGGGCGTTTTGCCGCGCGGCTGGCCCGGGGGCTGGCGGAGGCCGGGTGCTTGATCACCGAAGCCGATTTGGATGCGTGCGTGGCAGAGGTCACGGCGCCGATCGGCGTGCACTACCGCGGATGGGAGATCACGCAGACGCCGCCCAACTCGACCGGCTTCACCCTGCTGCAGATGCTGAAGGTTGCCGAGCGGTTCGACCTCGCCGGGATGAGCCCCGCCGACCGCGTGCACGTGCTGGTGGAAGCCAAGAAACTTGCCTTCTGCGACCGCGAACGCTGGGGCGCCGACCCGAGCTTCGGCGCCCTCCCGCTGGACCGTCTCTTATCCGACGCGTACGCCGACGAACTGGCCGCCCGCATAGACCTGGCGCGCTCCGCCGAGCTCCCCCTGCAGGATTTGGCGCAGGAGACCGACACGACGTATTTCTGCGTGGTCGACGCACAGGGCAACGCGGTCTCGGCCATCCAGAGCCTCAACGGCGCCTATGGCTCCGGCGTCACGGCGGGGGACACCGGCATCCTGATGAACAACAGGATGGCGTATTGGCATTTGACGCCGGGTCACGCCAACCGCCTTGCGCCCGGGAAACGGGTACGCCACACGATGAACGCGCCGATGGTGCTGAAGGACGGCGCGCTGTGGGCCGTGCTGGGAACCCCAGGCGCCGACAACCAGGTGCAGGTCAACCTGCAGGTGCTGACGGCAATGCTGGACAGCGGCGCCGATCCGCAGACCGCCATCGAGATGCCGCGTTGGACCAGCAGCCAGCGCGGCCAGGGCGCCAACTGGCCGCATGCTGGCGATGGCGCGTTGACCATCGAGACGGATTTCGGCGAGGGCGTACTGACGCAACTGCAACGTCGCGGCCACCGCCTCGCCCGTGTCGGCCATCTTGGCGGCCCATGCGCGATGCAGTGCATTCGCGTGCTGCCGAACGGTGTGCGTATGGCAGCATCCGAAACGAGGCGGGACGGTTGGGCTGGCGCCTACTGAGCCCATCCAGAGGCACGACGACGCGTATGGTCACCTATTCCGTAGAAGACTGTCGGATTTTTGCTTTGTTCGGCTGCCGATTTACCCGGCATGAGACAGGCGACTGCTCAAGGTTGCAACGACAGTAAAGCCACGCCCGCTTGCGACGGCTTTGCCGTTGGGTTTGCGGTTATATTTGCAAGTCCGGTGCTGGCCAGGGTTCGCATTGCGGGATCCCGGCTGTCGATCGCACGCCGGTACCAAGCCTCGGCCCGTGTTCGGTCGGCGGAGACACCTAAGCCTCCCTCGTAGAGTACTCCGAGATTGTACTCGGCTACGGCGCTCCCCCGCGCTGCTGCGGCTCGGTACAGCTTTGCGGCCCGCTCAGCGCTGCCGGGCGACCGCGACAGGAATGCTTTTTGGGCGAGCAATACATCCCGCTCCGCAAGGTCCGTCTTCGCCGCCTTGGCCGGCTTTCTCGACGTCGCCAGGTGAACTTTAGCGGTTTCGGCGTGGGGAAATAGGGTTTGCGACGGGGCTGGAAGGGCCCGGTCGGCGCAACCTGCCAGCAGCAGCAAGACGGCTAAGGTCAGTCTCGCCAAGCTCGCTTCCCCAGATGAGGTTGTGGGCCACAAAAGACGCTTCCACCTGCATGATGACGCATACTGGCGTCAATGTGACATTCGTATGAGAGATCGAGTCGTGTCCAGGTGCGCGCAGAACGAGAGCGCACGTACGATCGCCGGCCACGCAAGATGTGCAGACCGCACGCAAGCCAGACCTGTGGGCGCAAGCAGCTTCCCGACTGTGAGGACGCCGCCGAACCATGGTCGCGGGACAATTATGCAATCGGCCTCACGGCGTGTCTTTCCGACCACAGTATCAAAAGCACGATATTTCAAGACGGTAGCAGGCCACACCTTAGTCTCTGGAAATCTCGTCGATAACTGCCGCCAAATTGTCTGTTGTGAACATCAAACCTCTATGTCACGGCCTTCTGACACGGCGACAACCGCGTAAGGCAAGCCATGACTAGTACAACCCCAACCACCGCAACGGTGTTGGGCATCGAGATGGAAACTTTGCCAGCGGGCTGAAGCGTCGTTAACCGTGCTCTGGAGTTTTTTCTCTTTTTAGAGCGCGCTCGACTTATGTGGGGTGTACATGTCTAACGCAAGTTCTTCAACTCCTTTTCCGCTCGGCGCCTATTTCGGAGGTCCCGACAGCAGCGATGCTTCGGATGAAGCTAACTTCGAACAGGCATACAACTCGTTCACCGCAGCGGAAGGGGCGGCCCCGAGCTTTCTCGACACGTACATCCAACAATCACTGCCGATCAGCGAATGGGACACGAATTCGGGTTGGGCAGCCTCGTCTTTCGCCGATTCTGCTGACTCCAGGAATACAACGCCGGTCATCGGCCTGCCGCTCAGCTCGACCGCTGCCGGCTCCCTCACGCAGGACCAATCCTTTCAGGCCTTCGCGTCAGGACAGTATGACGGTGTACTACAAGGGATCGTTCAGGCCTGGGCCAGCGACGGCTTCAAGAATATCGACTTCCGGCCCGGCTGGGAGATGAACCTCCAAGGCTACAACTATGCAGGTAGCACTGCCCAAGACCAATCGGACTGGGTGGCGGCCTTCCAACACGTCTACACGGTCCTGCATCAGGCGGCTGCCGCGGATGGCGTCAACGTACAGGTCGTATGGAACCCCGGTGTCACCAATTACAGCACCGTTCCGTCAATGACCGCTTTGTACCCGGGAAACAACTATGTCGATGTAGTCGGCGTCGATGCGTACGCGGACATCTATCCATTCAACGACGGCGGTTCCACCCCGACATACCATGACTGGGATACCGGCGGCGAAGATACGTCGGTCGCACAATTCATCGCCGACCCCGTGAACCGCGAGCATTATTGGAGCTATCCATCGGCAAATATATGGAGCCTCGACAGCAGCGGCGGTCACAGCGAGACGCTCAGTGATTTCATCCAATTTGCCGAGCAGCAAGGCAAGCCGTTTGCGATACCGGAAACGGGAGCAGGCAATACGAACAGCGGTACGGACGTATCCGATGACGCTGCGTATCCGCAATGGCTTGCCCAGCAACTGACGGCGGCCGAAGCGTCCGGCGCGAAGATCGACTTCGTCAACCTGTGGGACAGCAACGGCGGCGGGACCTACCAGTTCTCGCTCCCCTCCGATGACAAACCGGCGGAAGCGGCAGCATGGGCTCAATATTTCGGCGCCCAGACATCAACGTCGTCCCAAGCCGTTTCCGCAGATACGTCGGGCACCTCACCGGCGGCATCCGTCACCACCTCATCGTCTCCGGCCGTAAGTATCGGGTCGGGCTCCGACACGCTATCGCTGTCGATGGCCGAGGACGCTTGGCAGGGCGACGCCCAGTACACGATCAACGTAAACGGTACGACAATCGGTGGTGTTGAGACCGCGACGGCGTCGCAATCCGCAGGCGCGACGCAGACCGTCTCGGTGTCGGGGAACTGGGGGGCTGATCCGACGATCGGCATCAGCTTCATCAACGACGCGTATGGCGGCTCGTCGTCCACCGACCGCAACCTCTATGTTGACGGCGCCTCGTACGACGGCCAGGCGTTGCAGGGCGCACCGGCAGCGCTCTTCTCGAACGGAACGGCTGATCTTACGGTGCCGACCAACAACACGGGGCTAACCTTGAACCTGGCCGAAGATGCGTGGAATGGCGACGCTCAATATTCCGTAGCCGTTGACGGCACGACGATCGTTCAGGACTCCACGGTGACGGCGCTGCATTCGCAGCAACAATCACAGGCGGTCAACCTGTCGGACCTCCTGTCAGCGGGGACGCATGACGTCGCCGTATCGTTCCTCAACGACGCCTATGGCGGAACGTCGGCGGCCGATCGGAACCTGTATGTCAACGGTATCGACGTCGACGGACAGTCGGTGTCCGGTACGAGTGCGGCGTTGTATAGCAACGGCACGCAGCACTTCCAGATCACTGTGCCGGCCTCTTCGTAGCGCTGACGCTGATGCTGCCACTTGCCTGCTGGCGAGCGGCAGCATCAGCGTCAAGCGCAGCGCCATTGCGTCCGAGGCCAACACTGAATCATTCGGCAGCGGCACCGCCAGCGAGCTTGAGCACAGGCTCGGCTGCTGTGCCAACGGCAAGGCCGCGCCTCGCCGCGAGACGAAGGACGTCCAACATCAAGCGGCTCTTTGCGTTTTTCTCATCGGTCGCGTTGGCCACTGCCACGTAGCAACTGAACTCGACTTCGACCCCATCGCTCCCCAACGCGGCGATGCCAACTTGCGTGCGGTTAGGAACGATGCCGTCGACCTGGCTGGCAGTCTGCTTGATGTCCTCCATGAAGCTATCGATGGCGGCTGGCGACGCCGCGTAATTGATCGTCACCTTTCCTTTTATCAAACGGTGCCGGCGGCTGCCCCAGTTCTGGATCGAGGTGTCCGACAACTTACCATTGGGTATGACCGCCTCCGTGTCCTCGACGGTTCGGATGCGGGTGGACCGTATGCCGACTTTCTCGACAGTTCCCTGAACATCCCCGGCCGTGATCCAATCGCCCCTCCTGAATGGATGGTCGGCGACGAGAATGCCCGCTCCGAAGACGTTCGACAGGGTCTCCTTGGATGCGAACGCGAATGCCAGGCCGCTTAGCCCCAATCCTGCCAGCACACCATTGGTGGGCAGTGACAATGCATTTGCGACGTAAGTCGCCGCGACGAACACCAACACCAGTCGGACTGCGCCAAGACAAAGCGACAACGTAATGTCGTCGGCGTTGCCCTCCGTGCGCCGGACACGGGCGACCACGTTGTGACTCAGCAAGTCGATCAGATACCATCCGGACCAGACGCCGAACACGGCAATGATCACCGCATGGATCGGCGCTGAGTACTGCCGCACCGCTTCGGGCCAGCCTAAGGCTGGAATGAAGAGCTTGAACAAGGCGGCCGCGAGCGCCAACCGAAGCGGCCACCGGAGTGCGCGCTCGGCGCTGAGCGTACTGCCGCCGAGGTCCCACCGGATCGCCCGCCCGATAACCTGGGCCACGAGCCAAGCAGCGACCAGGCAAATCAGCATTCCAATGACCGCCCCCGTCGCCTGCCACTGTTCTACGGGGCCGAAAGGCTGAAGCGACGCAGGGAAGTTCCGGGAAACCCAGTCGCGCACCGCGAAGAAGGTGGATGGTGGCAGGGGCACGACCTGAGCTCCCGCCAGCGGCATCGCCTCAATTGCAGCGTACAGGGCGCGGATATCGCGGACGGTTCCGGCGGTGAACTTCCAGACCGTCTTCTCGCCATCACCGACGGGCGCGATGACGATCCGACCCGCCGGATGGTCGAACACGACGTATGGCTGCCGGTCTGCCGGGTCATTGGGGATCTCCTGCGGAATGATGTTCTTCACCCGCTGCAGTACAAGCAGCAGGTATTGCGCAGCGAGCAAGCCTTCGTAGTCGCGGGTGGCGGTGAACAGTTGCGAGACGTCGAGCGTGTCGAGCACGAGGCCGCGACCGCCCTGGTTCCAATTGGTAAAGTCCGAGAGGAACGCCGTCATGGTATCGCGCGCACTCCGCAACTTCAAAAAGGCCGAAGGCTCCGGAAGGCGTCCGTCATATCGCGCGAGCAAGGCTTTCCGGCTAACGGCAAGAGCGTCGTCGGTTGGAGCTACGATCAGCCACTTGTCGCCTTTCTTGCGGAACTCCAACCCAAGGATAACATCCGTCCCCGCCTGTTGCAGGTTCGCTGTGTACGTCGCGCCTGTCGCCCGCCTCCCCGGTAACGACCAGAGCTGGAAGGTCGTCAGATCGACGAGTTGATGCAGCGATCTGGCGATGGCGAGCTTGTCGCTCTGGGCCAAGTCTGCGGGGCGGTTTTCAAAATCCAGCACCGCGGCAGCGACACCGAGGTCGTCGATAACACCTGCCTCGGCCAAGTTTCCGCCCTCGACGAACGTGCGCAGTGTCTCGCGTACGCCCGACTGGTCGATCGGCAGAAGGATGCGAGCCATGTCGGAGCGCCCACCCGTCCACCATTCGCCATTGTCGTAGCGGCCGGTGAACGAGGTCCCGTCTGGGGCCATGGAGAACAAGAACTCGCCCGAACGCGTGCCTTGGTTCCACCGTCCCTGCAACTGGCCACCACTCGCCGTCCCTTCGATGTCGCCATCATAAAGCGGGTAGGTGCCCGTTACGTGAGGCCCGTCCTGCTTGAGAGTGAGTCGGGCGCCACCGTCGCGCCAATGCGTGTCCCAATTGCCGGTCCAGGTCAGGTCGGCCGCGACGGCACGCCCGAGCAAAACGGGCCACGTAAGCAATGCCAGCAGCAAGATAACCGGCGTGAGTTTCCAGCGAGGGCGATGAACCTCGAAGGGCATGACGCTCTTCTCCAAGCTTATACGGCCGAGTCCTTGCCCCCTTGGTCTGCGCGAGCGTACTGGATCATCCAGTATGCTCGCGCACAGGAGACCTGAGGCCTGCAGCGCGACCTACCTCAAGCGGGTACGGCCGAGGTAGGAAATACCATTCGACAGGCCGACGCTTCGCGCAGCGACGTCAGACCGAGACCCGCTTCTCGTCCACAACGACGGTTTCGACCATCGAGGACGGCTCGTATAGGACGCGGCCGATAGCGCCCGCGATCATCGCTCCTACGATCGGCGCTACCCAGAACAACCAGAGCTGCTCGATGGCTGCCCCACCCGCGAATAGCGCCGGACCTGTGCTGCGGGCCGGGTTGACCGAGGTATTCGTGACGGGGATGGAGATCAGGTGGATCAACGTCAGCGCCAAACCGATCGGAATACCAGCGAAACCGGTAGCCGCGCCTTTGGACGTGGTGCCGACGATGATCATCAGGAAGAAGAACGTCAGCAGCACTTCGGCCAGGAAACATGCCTCTAGGGAATACTTGCCCGGGCTCAGATCGCCGTAGCCATTGGACGCGAACCCGGCCGGCACCCAACCCGCCTTTCCGGATGCAATGACATACAGCGCCGCGGAGGCAAGCACCGACCCTATGACCTGAACGACGATGTAGGGGATGACGTGCTTATTGGCGCAACGTCCGGCGGACCATAGCCCGAGTGTGACCGCTGGATTGAAATGTCCGCCGGAGATATGGCCGACCGCATAGGCCATGCTGAGAACGGTCAAGCCGAACGCGAACGAAACGCCGAGGAAACCGATTCCAAGCTGCGGGAAAGCTGCTGCCAGTACGGCGCTTCCGCAGCCGCCGAAAACAAGCCAGAATGTTCCGAAGAACTCTGCCACCAACCGCCGCTGCATATCGTTTCGCATCGCCATCTCCCGTTGTGTTGGTTACGTGTCCCCACACTAACCTCGGGAATCACGACTTAACAACGGACGACAAAGACGAACGGCTTGACAACTTATGATAGTGTCGCAACTGAAACCTGAAATTGTCGCGATTATTGAATAACGATCGCTGTTGGATCAAATGTGCGGCGAATATCGAAGGGCGGAACTTAGGCCGTTCTAAGACCGCCTCATTCCGCCAGGCGCCTCGATGACGTCCATCCTCTTGATCAACCCGAACACGTCCGTTCGCTCGACGGAGATGATGCTGGCGGCAGCCCTACCGTTGCTGCCGGCAGGGATGACGATGCGGGGCGTCCAAGCCCTCAGCGGTGCCGCCATGATCCTGGACGAGGACGCGCTGGAAGCGGCGGGCCTGGACGTCGCCGAAATCGGCACGGCAGAGGCCGGGCGGGCCAGTGCGATCATCGTGGCGGCATTCGGCAACCCCGGCGCCGCACAGTTGCGGGAGCGGCTCTGCATCCCGGTGATCGGCATCGGCGAGGCCGCGATCCGGGAAGCGGCAGTTGGCGGCCGGCGCTTTGGCATCGTCACCACCACGCCCCGCCTGGTGCGCTCGATCGAGGCGGGCGTCTGCAGTATGGGCCTGGAAAGCTGTTTCACCGGGTGCCGCGTGCCAGGCGCCGATCCGTTGATCCTGAGCGCCGACCCGGCCGCCCAGGATGAGGCGCTGGCTTCGGTGGCGGCGCAGTGCATCGCGTTGGATGGGGCAGAAGCCGTGGTGATCGGCGGCGGACCGCTGAGCGCTACCGCCGCGCGGCTGCGGCGGCGCTTCCAGACTGAGATCGTGGAGCCGGTTCCGGCCGCCATGCGCCAGGTTCTGGACGCCCTGGCCGGCCGGCATAGACGCAACCCGCCTGCGTTCATACAGTCGCCGGATGCAGCGTCCTGAACCATCGCCGCTTCGTGCCGCCATCGCGGGAGTCGGCGCCATCGGCAAGCCGATCGCCACATATCTGCTTGCCGGCATCCCAGGCCGCTCCCGGAAAGGATGTGCAGCCCATGATCCTGAACCATCTCGCGAACCGTGTGGACACCCGGCATTTCGACACCATCGTCGAAATGCTGACCAGCAAACTCGGCTTCGTTGAGCTCCGGCGGACCGAACGCTCCATTTGGCTTCGGCAGCCCGGCGCCAATGTCGACCTTCAGTTCAGCAGAAGCGAAACCGGCCATCGCGACACCGACAAACTCCGGTCGCAGGTGTCGTTCCTGAGCTCAACGCCTGAAGCAGCGCTCCAAGAGCTGGCCATTTGGGCAAACGAGCGCGGCTTGACCGCTTCGGTCGGCAGCTATTCCAGCCGGGAGTTCTACCTGGACGCGCCAGAAGCGTTCGTGGATTTTGTGATTGAGGCGATGCTGCCGGAGCTTGCGGATTATGATGTCGACGCCTGAGGAGGCTCCCCACCGCGCTGGCATCGTCTTCAATGGCGCGACCGGCGAGCTCGCTGGCCGGCAGCATCTTCCGTCCCTCATGGCGATCCGGGACGAGGGTGGTCTTCCGCTCGCGGACGGTTCCCGCCTGATGCCGGACGTCTTGCTCGTCGGGCGGGACCCGGCAAAGCTCGCCGCCGTCGCCGAGCGGACCGGCTTCACCCGCACGAGCACGGACCTGCACGCCGCATTCGCTGATCCGGCCTACACGATCCTCTTCGATGCGGCGCCGACCGGCCAGCGTCTCGCCACCGCCCGCGCCGGCCTCGCCGCCGGCAAGCACCTTTATCTGGAGAAGCCTGTCACATCCACGCTGGCGGATGCGCTGGCCCTGCACAGGCAGGCTCAGGCGGCCGGCGTCAAGGTGGGTACCGTGCAGGACAAGCTGCACCTGCCTGGCTTTGCGGCCTTGCTCGGCCTGCGCCGCGCCGGGTTCTTCGGACGCGTGCTCGAGGTCCGTGTGGAGATGGGCCGCTGGATCCATGACGGCTTCACCTTCCCCGGCCAGCGGCCGAGCTGGAACTACCGCAAGGCTCAGGGCGGCGGGCTGATCCTCGATATGTTTCCGCACTGGCGCTACATGATCGACGCGCTCGCCGGCGACATCGAAGCGGTCAGCGCCGTCTACGTTACGCAAACGCCGCGGCGGCGGGACGAGCGTGGGGAGGGCTTCGACGTGGACGTCGAGGACAGCGTGTTCGCCCACATGCGCCTATCGGGCGGCGCCGTCGCGTCCGTCAACAGCAGTTGGGCCACGCGCGCCCGGCGCGAGTTCCCCATCCAGGTCCAAGTGGACGGGACGGAGGGCTCCGCCGTCGCCGGGCCGTTCGGCTGCTGGCAACAGGCACTGCACGAGACGCCCGGCGGCCCGATCTCCGCCGCCTTGCCGCAGGCGAGCCCGCTGGACGGCTGGACGGCAACGCCGGTGAAGGCGGATGCGGTGAACAGCTACCGCGCGGGATGGGAGGTCTTCCTGCGGCACGTGGCTGAGGACGGTCCAATGCCCTACGGACTGCTCGAGGGTGCGAAAGGCGTGCAACTCGCCGAGGCCGCCTATCAAAGCGCGCGCGAAGGCAAGTGGGTGGCGATGGAGGCGTTGGAGGGGCCGGGGTTAGTCGTTCGCTAGCTCGAGCCCCTGCGGCCGGATCAGCCCGTCCGGCGTAGCGACGAAGCCGTGCAGCTTGTCGCTGGCGGCAAACAGCCACGTCATGTGGAACAGCACGAGGTCCGGCCGCGCGGACAGATACTTTGCTGCGACCTGACGATAAAGCGACTGCCGCTCTCCTGGGTCGGTGCTCGCGCGCGCCTGGTCCAACAGCGCATCGAACGCCGGGTCGCAGTACTTGCCCCAGTTCTGAAACCCGTCACACGCCAGGAACAAGGCGATGTTGGAGTCCGGGTCTGCCCGGCCGCTCCAAACCACGACGGCTGCATTGTAGTCGCCAGCGTTCATGCTGCTGATCATGGTGTTGGATTCGAGCGGCTGAACCTTGACCTCGAACCCGGCGTCCGAGACCATCCCCTGGATGACTTCCGCCAACTGGGTCTCTCGCGGCGTGTTCGTCACATCCAAAGTGAAGCTGACCTTGTCGAAACCCGCCTGCTTCAGCAGCGCCCTGGCCGCTGCCGGATCGCGGGCAGGGACCACAATGTCGGGATCCCAATATTTCGAATGCGGCAACTCGGCCTGATTGGCCGGGACGTACTGGCCATCCATCACCACCTGGTTGATCGCGTCGCGGTCGATCGCGCGCTCCAATGCTTCCCGCACCAACGCGCTCTGGCCGAGCGGCGTTTGCGAGCCGGGAGCATGCCCGACATTGATGGATATGGCCTCGTAGCCGAGCGAGGTCGCCGAGCTCAGGCGCAAATGCGGGTTGGATTTCACGGCGGCGACGCCCGAAGGCGACAACTCCTCCAGCATGTCGAGCTGGCCCGTTTGCAGATTGACCAAGCGGACCGTGCTGTCATGCATGATGCGGTAGGTGATGCGGTCCAGATGAATGGCTGGCGCATTCCAATACCCGGCGAAGCGCTCGACCACGATGCGGTCTTGCGCCACGCGTTGCGTGACCTTGAACGGCCCGGCACAGACCGGCAGGTCCGGAACCTTGCCGTCGGCGAACGTGGCGGGCGACATCATCATCCCCGCCCGGTCCGCCAGGACGGCCAGAAGTGGGGCGTAGCGCTGGGTCAGGTGCACCTCGACGGTCAGTGGATCCGGTGTCGTCACCGCCGACACGGGCTTGAGTTCCGCCTTGCGGACGCTGTTCGGGGCCGTGCGGTAGCGCTCGAGGTTGGCGCGGACGGCCTCGGCATCCATCGCCGTCCCGTCCTGAAAGGACACACCGGGCCGGAGGTGCAGCGTCAGGGTCAGGCCATCTTGCGACCAGCTCCAACCGTTCGCGAGTTGCGGCACGAAATCCAGCGTTGGACTGGTATCGATCAGCTTGTCGCAAACCGAGGCAAACACCAGTCGCCCGGCAAAGGTGCCGCTCCGCATCGGGTCGAGCACGTCGGGCTCGTCCTGGATGCCGATGCGGAGCGATCCTTGCGCTCGAGCCGACGCGATAGACAGGAGGCCGAGGATGATCCAAATCCGCAATCCTGACCGCATTGGCTCGACCTCCTTCAGAGCCAGGATCATGTCGTTTCAGGACGTCACTGACAAACCTCGCCTGGTAAGTCACTGCGAGCCAGGCCGCGGGCCAGCAACAAGGCTCCGTCGCAAGCGTCACCCAAACCGGGCTGTACGCGTGCGGCAATGCCCTGCGTGACGTAGCCGAAGATCGGCAACGCAAGGCTGCCGCCGATGCAAAGCGGTAGGCCGCTTGTCGGATCAAGGGCGCGGACGAGGCGCTCGGCTTCACCGGCGGCCCGCCGCATCAGCCGCAATCCCGCCGGGTCGCCGGCGGCGGCGGCCTCGATCACCAAGGGCGCCAGGGTCGCGTAGCGCGTGGAAGGTGCCTGGAACGCCCAATCTGCCAGTTGCGCGATCGAGGGACCCGCCGTCTCGATCACCTGCCGGTGCAGCTCGGTGCCTCCAGGCGGGTCCAGCTCGTAGCCGTCGAGCCATCGCAGGGCCTCCGCCATAACGAGCCGTCCCAGCCAGGCGCCGCTCGCCTCGTCCCTTACCGGAAAGCCCCATCCGCCAACTTGTCTGGCCGAGCCATCGGCCGCGAGGCAATTTCCGACGATGCCGGTGCCGATGGACACGCACGCGCCTGGACGGCCTGCATGGGCGCCCAGCACGGTCGCATGGCCGTCCGAACATATCGTGAGGGAGGCGAACGCGGGCGCCATCGAGCGGAATGCTTCACGTCCCGCGAGGCGGCGTGTGCCGGCTAGGGCGCAGGCAAGGTGGGTCCGAGCGAACTGGCCGGGTCCGATCCCCATCGAGCGTAATGCCTCGATGATCGCGAGCCATGCGCTCTCGACACCCAGCGTCAGGCTGGACGGCATAGCCAGTGTCAATGACTGGACAGCGTCGAGCCGCTTGATCCGCGTGTTGCTGGCGCCACCATCGATCCCGACATACACGCCCGGCCGTGTCCCGCTCGTCAGTTCCGGCTAGCGTTGGAGGGATCGCACAAACCGTTTCAGGCCGGACTTCCGCCCGCCGACGCCTCGTCGACCGCTGGTGAGGTCATCTCCGAGCAGTGCCGAAGCACTTCGGCGCCCGTGGCATTCCACGTCGTGATCCCGCCGACCATGATCACCTGGACCAATCCCTCCGACAGCTCCGGCAAGGTCAGGCCTAGCCGGATCGCGGCTGCTGCGTGATTTTTGGCGCCTTGCGTCTGTCCCGCCAGGGTGTCGAGGAGTGCGAAGATCAATTCCTTGGTCTTCAGTTCCAGCGCGCCACCGTCCTGGCGGTCCCGCATCACGGAGCTTCGCATCAGCCCATAGCCGGCGAACGCCTCCGGCGCGTGCTGCGCGAGAAGTTCGAAATTTTCTGGCACCCGGCCGAATGTGGCCATGAAGCTCGCGAAGCCCGTAGCCACGGCAGTGTCCGTGAGATCACTCATGGAGCCACCTTCCGCATCGGCTTGAGACGTAAAGGCCAGTCACCGCAATGCCGGAAAGTCTCACGAATTCAGTGACAAAGATCCCTGACCGCGAGACTGGCTGGTTCACCTCCAGAAGCGGTGAACCGCCTTATCAGCTAGATCAGGCCAGCTTCAGGTTGCTCGCCGCTTCCTTGCCGCGCTCGTTCACCACGTCGTAGCTGACTTTCTGATTTTCATCGAGGCCACGTAGCCCGGCAGCTTGCACGGCCGTGATGTGGACGAACACGTCCTTACCGCCGCCCTGGGGCTGGATGAAGCCGAAACCCTTGTCCGGGTTGAACCATTTAACAGTGCCGGTCGCCATTTCAGTCATTCCTCAGATAGTGCGACCACCCTAGACAAGGCCTTTCGGCCGGGGTGGGCGCTGCTGTTGCATCGTATTGGGTGGGCCCGAGGCGCTGGAGCCATGAAGGGCCGTGGCAGCGCCATCACAGGTTAGCGCTATTTGCCATTAAAAGGAAGTTGCGTCAGCGCAGGTTCCGCCCCTTTTCAGCTCGCTGTTTCCAGAACGCCATGTCAGCCTCTTTGCTGAACATGACCCTGGCCCCTTTGGCCCCCCGGCTAATTCGGATCGCCCCGCCATTGCGGGCCCTATGATCGGCAATCCACTCCAAGAGTTCCGGATCATCGCTGGTGCGTCCGTCAAATTCGAGGATGCCTGCGATGTCTTCCTGTTTTCGGCGCTTGACCATTGTCGTCTATCCTCAATTCCCACAACCGATTAGTTCGTCCACAAAGTAAGTGGGTCGTCAGTTCACCCGAACGATCCCACGACGGTAAGGGACTGCTATGCTGCGTTTCCATTTACTCAGGAAGTCTTCTCCGGGCCACCCAGACAGCAACGCAACTGCCCAGCAAAGCGCCCAATATCGCGAAAGGCTGGAATAGCGGTGCTGGAACCGTGGTCAACGCATTTGGCCATGACAGGACCATGCTGCAGAACAGGCCGGCCGCAATGGCGATCTGGAAGCCGAATACAGCCCCCATAACCGCTCCGAATGCCACCAGTGCGCAAGGCAGCCATGCCGGCAACCGGGCCGGATGCTTCCGCTTCCCGGGATCCCAGAACTCCGCATGACCGTCAAACGGCATCGCCGCTGCCTCCTTGGCTCAAGCCCACATAATACCTCGCGTCCTGTGCAGAAGCCGTCGGCCTAAATTACCGGCGACCCATTGAACCACTCTCTCCATTGCACGACATCGGCGCCGTTCCACTGGAGGCCGCTCATGTCCTGGGCCAGCACTGTCCCGCGTTTCTCCTCTCCCGACGTCCAAACCCGCGTGAAGCGGCTTCGGCGCCTGGCATGGCTCATCGACGGTGCCTTTGGGCTGCCAGGCACCCGTTTCCGGTTTGGGCTGAACAGCGTGATCGGGCTGTTGCCTATCGGTGGAGACGCCGCCCTCGGCGCGATCTCGCTCTATATCGTCTACGAGGCGGCGCAACTCGGTGTGCCCCGTCCGCAGTTGGTCCGGATGATCGCCAATGTCGGCATGGAGGTCATAGGGGGCAGCGTTCCCGTGCTCGGGGACCTGTTCGACATGGCCCTAAAGGCCAACCTTCGCAATCTGGCGATCATCGAGCGGCATGTC
The DNA here is from genome assembly GCA_964247705.1 of uncultured Acetobacteraceae bacterium. Classification (GTDB taxonomy): domain Bacteria; phylum Pseudomonadota; class Alphaproteobacteria; order Acetobacterales; family Acetobacteraceae; genus LMUY01. The sequence goes on from CAXTVQ010000010.1 coordinate 45,010, forward strand.
GGGGTGCGGTTTTAGCTCCCACCAAGCGCCGCTCCTACAAACCTCGGATCCCGAGCCTCTGCGCCAACCGGTCCAGCACCGTCGTCAGCGCCGGAACGATCGGGATCCCGTCCTTGGACCGGGCCTCCCAACGTCGTGCCCGCTCCTCCCCCGGCAGGCGGATCGCGTCCGTGCCGGGTAGGAGAGCCGATGCGCGCAGTTCGTCCAAATGGGCCACGACGGCCGTGGCAAAGAGCGCCGGGTCGACGAAGCGGCGCACGTCCAGTGCCAGGATGAAGTGGCCGGTGTTGGTGGGCGTGGTGTCGTCGGCGTTGAAGTCCACGACGGCGCGCCCGACGCCAGCGCCGTTCAGCGTGCCGGCGAGCAGGCCCAGCACCAGGGCCAGCCCAGCGCCCTTGTAGCCGCCGATGGGGAGCAGCACGCCTTCGCCGCTGCGGGCGGAGTCGGTGAGCGGGCCGCCGGTCTGGCGGTCGATCATCCAGCCTTGCGGCATCGGTTTGCCCTGCAGGGCGTAGTTCTTGACCGTGCCGTAGGACACGACGGTGGTGGCGATGTCCAGGATCACCGGCGGTGCGTCCCCGGCGGGGATGGCGATGGCGAGCGGATTGGTGCCGAGCAGCGCGTCCGTGCCGCCCCAGGGCGCCATGTGGTTGGCGCTGGCGACGGCGGAGTAGACCCCGATCATCCCGTGCGCCAGCGGCATCGCGGCATACAACGAGGCCGGGCCCGCGTGGTTGGAGCCGCGCACGCCCACCCAACCGACGCCCGCCTCCTGCGCCAACTCGGCGGCGACCGCGGCGGCGCGGCTCATCACGAGGTGGCCCATCCCGTTGTCGCCATCGACCAGCGCGGTGGCGGCGGCGGTGCGGTCGACCGTGATGTTGGGCGTCCGGTTGACGGCCCCGCCCTCGATACGGCGGATGTATTGCGGCAGGCGGAAGATGCCGTGGGCATCGGCCCCCACCAGATCCGCTTCCACCATCAGCGCAGCGACAGCAGCGGCGTCCGTCTCCGGCAACCCGGCGGCGGCCAGGGCGCGGTGCGCGAACGCGGCCAGTTCCGCGGCCGGGACGCTGCGTGTCATGGTTTCAGCAGACGGTCGGTGGCGTGTTCGGCGGCAACAGGGCGGGTTTCGCCGGTGGCGGTCAGCGTGCGCGTGGCGGTGACGGAAGCGTAGGTCCAGAAGATGCGCAGCGTGCCGGTGGCGGAGGCGTTGCGGAAATAGTGCGGCAGGCCGGGCGGGATCCAGGTCGTATCGCCGGGCCCGACGGGGTGCTCGGCGCCGCCGACGACGGCGATGGCGGCGCCGTCCAGTACGATCACGCTCTCCTCGCAGTCGTGGTAGTGCTCCTGGATCGCTCCGCCGGGTGCGATCAGGGTGATGCCGTTGATCAGTTGGCGCGCGCCCACGCCCGGCATCACCAGCGGGATCGTGCGGTTGCCGCCGCCGCGGTCGGCGACCGGTTGGTCCGCCGGGCGGATGATGGCGGCTTGCGGCTCAGTCGGAGTGGATGTTGGCGGCACGCAGGATGTCCCCCTTGGCTTGGTAATCTTGTGCGATTAGGGCCTTCAGCGCGTCCGGAGTCCCGCCGACGATTTCGTAGCCGAGATCGGTCAGTTGCTTCACCACCGCCGGATCGGCCAGGGCCGCGTTGGCGGCGGCATTCAGCTTGGCCACGATAGGGGCTGGCGTGCCGGCGGGGGCGAGCAGGGCGCCCCAGGCGGTGAACTCGAACCCCGGCACCCCGCCCTCGGCGATGGTGGGCGTATCGGGAAGCGTCGGCAGGCGGTGGGCGTCGCCTACCCCCAGGATGACCAAACGCTTGTCGGCCAGGAACGGCAGCGGTGTGGGCAGGGCGGTGAACATGACGGGGATCTGGTCCGCGACGACGGCGTTCAGCGCGGGCGTGGTGCCGCGGAACGGGACGTGCTGCAGCTTGATACCGGCGGCGCGCATCAGCAGTTCCATTGCAATGTGCTGCGGGCTGCCCTGGCCGCCGGAGGCGAAGTCGATCGCGCCGGGCTTGGCCTTCGCCTCCGCGATGAACCCGGCGAGCGTGGTGGCGTGCAGCGACGGGCTGGCCACCAGCGCCCAGTGGATGCGGACCAGTTGGATGATCGGGACGAACGCCGTGCGTGGGTCGTAGCCGGCGTCGCTGCGGATGTTCGGCAGCACCGTCACCACGCTGTCGTTCACCGCGAGGAGGGTATAGCCGTCGGGGGCGGCATGGGCGCCGGCACGCATGCCGAGCAGGCCGGCGGCACCGGGCTGGTTGTCCACGAACAGGCTGCCGCCCAGGCTGCGGCCCATCTTGTCGGCCACGATGCGGGCCACGATGTCCACCGCGCTGCCGGCGGCGAGCGGCTCCAATAGGCGGATCGGGCGCGCAGGGTAGTCCTGCGCTTGGATTGGCCTCGGCGCCGTCAGCAGCGTTGCTGCCATCACCGCTAGGATCAGCACCGGACGTCGGCTCCCTCTCCCGCGTGCGGGAGAGGGTCGGGGTGAGGGTGCGAAGGCCGCCAAACGGCCGGTGTTCGACGCCCCAGAAACCCTCACCCCCGCCCTCTCCCGTGAAGGACGGGAGAGGGCGACGCTCCAGGCAGTCCAGATGCTCACGCCGTCAGGCCGAACAGTTTCGTCGCGTTGCCGCCCAGGATGGCCACCGTGTCCGCCTGGCTCAGCGAGGGGGTGGCCAGGATCACGTCCACCGGGTGCAGTTCCCACGGGATGGGGAAATCGGTGCCCAGCACGACCTGGCTCGCGCCGACCTGGGCCACCAGGTGACGAACCGCTTCGGGCGTGAACACCAGCGAGTCGTAGTACATCTGGTTGAGGTATTCGCTCGGCTGCTTCTTCAGCACGATGCCGGGATTGCAGTTCTGCGGCGAGACGAAGCAGCTATGGTCGATGCGCGGCGCATAGGACGGCAAGAACCCGCCGCCATGCGCGGCCAGCACCTTGAGGTTGGGAAGCTGGTCCAGCACGCCTTCGAGGATCAGGTGTTCCAGGCAGACCGTCGTCTCGAACGGGTAGGCGGCGGCATTGGCGAGCCAGCCATTGCCGGCAACGCGGGCGGCTACCTCCGGCACGCCTTGGGGGTGGATGAACAGCGTCGCCCCGAGTTCCTCGGCCTTGGCCAGAACGGGGCGGAAGCGGGGTTCGGAGAAGCTGGCGCCGAGCATGCTGGCGCCGATCGCCGCACCACGGATGCCGGGCTGCTTCATCGCGTCCTCGAGCTGCTTCACCGCCAGGTCGGGGAACTGCAGGGTCAGGGACGCGAAAGCGCCGAACCGGTCCGGGTTGGCGGCGCACAGGTCGGCCAGGTGGCCGTTCTGCAGGGCCACGATGCGGGTGGCGGTGTCACGGTCGGCGCCGTACCAGAACGGGTTGATCGACAGGATCTCCATGTCGACGCCCATCGCGTCCATCGAGCGCAGCCGCCCGTCCACGCCCTTGGCGAGGAAGTGTTCGTTCACGCCCAGGGTGGGCGGCAAGATCGACTGGCCGGCGCCACCCATCAGGGCAAGCGCGTCCTCGAAGATACAATGGCAGTGCGCGTCCACGGTCCGGACGCGCTGGCCGCCGACGGAAACGGGCACACGGGCTTGCGCTGGCGTTTGAGCCCGTGCGCGGTCCAGCATGCAGCAACTGCAGAACGCCAATCCGGCGCCCAGGAAACCCCGGCGTGACTTCATCCTGATACCTCCCACGGCGCTTTGATGTTGGTCCGCGGCCCCGCGCGCCTCGGGGCCTGCGGTTCAGGCGCTACTTGGCTCGCAGGCCCAGCATCTCCCGGGCTTCGGCGACCGTCGCGATCTCGCCGCCGAGCTCGTCGACGATGTGGACGGCCTTGGCGACCATGGCGGCGTTGTCCGGAGTCAGCACACCGCGGCGCAGAGCCACCGCGTCCTCCATGCCGACGCGCACGTGGCCGCCGAGCAGGTAGGCCTGCGCCACCATCGGGAACGCCATGCGGCCGATGCCGAAACCGGCCCACACCGCGTCCGGCGGCAGCATCGAACGCGCGTAAGCCATGGTCTGCGGCGTCATCTCGAAACCGAAGCGGATGCCGGTCACGATCTGGAACAGCGCCGGGCTGTCCAGCACGCCGTCCTTGATCAGTTGCTTGGCGAGCTGGATATCGCCACTGTCGAACACCTCGAGCTCGGGCTTGCTGCCGGCTTCCTTCATGGCCTTCGCCATCACGCTGATGCTCTCCGGCGAGTTGATCACCGCCGACGTGCCGGACCACATCGTGTTCAGGTCGAGCGTGCAGATCTCGGGCTTGAGCGCCAGCACGTGCTCGACCCGGCGCATCGGCTGCGTGAGGGTGGTGCCGGGTGCCGCGACGCTCGGATCCTCCTTGCCGGGGATGAAGCGCTGGCCCGGCCCGGTGGTGAGATTGATGATGACGTCGGTGCTGCTGTCGCGGATGCGGTCCACCACTTCGCGGTAGTGCTCCAGCTCCATGGACGGGCGCCCGTCCGGGTAGCGCACGTGGATGTGGGTGATGGCGGCCCCGGCCTTGGCGGCGCCGATGCAGGCCTCGGCAATCTGCTGCGGCGTGACCGGCAGGCCGGGATGCTGCGCCAGCGTGGTCTGGTTGCCGGTGACTGCGCAGCTTACGATGGTCTTGCTCATTGGCGCCCCTGTTCGAGCGGGTCGCTTGACAACGGACCCTGTGCACCCGACGGTATACGAACGTTCGTACCAGTCAAGGCGCGCAGAGAACCGCATGACGACTACCGTTGCAGGGGAGATGAGGCCGGTGCGGCAACGCCTGCTCGATGCGGGCGAGTTGCTGTTTGCGGCGCATGGCTGGAACGGTGTCAGCATTCGCGCCATCGCATCGGCCGCCGATGTGAGCCTGGCCGCGCTCAACTACCATTTCGGCGAGAAAGAGAACCTGCTCGCCGAAATCTTCGCAGCGAGGGCGCAGCCGATCGCGGCGGAGCGGATGCGGTTGCTGCACGAGATCGAAGCGGGCGGCGCGCCGACGCTGGAGGCGGTGATCGAGGCGTTCCTGCGCCCGGCCTTGACCGCCGGTTCGCAGTTCGGCGGCAAGGTGTTCGTCAAGCTCCGCGCCCGGCTGGCGACCGAGCCGGAGGCGTTCAGTCGCCGCATCCTGTCCCGCGCCTTCGACGAGTCGGGCCGCCAATACATCGCGGCGCTGCAAGGCTTGCTGCCGGAGTTGCCAGCGGCCGAACTGGCGTGGCGCTTCCATTTCCTGCTCGGGGCGATGGTCTACACCATGGCCGACCCGGGGCGCATCCAGGCCTTGACCAACGGGGCGTGCGACCCGGGCGACGTGGATGCGGCGCTGCGGCACCTCGTGCCGTTCCTGGCCGCTGGTTTCCGATCACCCGCACTTACGCCTGCCGTCCGCACCAAGCGGCGCAAGATCAATTTCTAGGAGGATCCGATGGACACCAATGTCACCGCACGGCCCGAGCCCACACGCGTCACCCGCACCGAGCTGGATGCCACCGCGGCCCGGTTGAAGAACTGGGGCAAGTGGGGGCCGGACGACCAGGTCGGCACGCTGAACTACACGACCGCGGACGATATCGTCCAAGCGGCCAAGCTGGTGCGCAAGGGGCAGGTGAGCTCGCTCGCTCTGAACTACGATAAGGACGGACCTCAGGGCGGCAAGACCAAGTTCCCGCCTGTCGGCCGTTTCAACCCGGTGCACACCATGCTGCGCAGCGGATCGGACGCCTATTCCGGCACGCTCGACAAGCGCGGCATCCGCTCGGCGGACGACATGGTGCTGTTCCCGTTGCAGGCGGGCACGCATTGGGACGGGCTCGGGCACATCTTCTTCGACAACCACATGTGGAACGGATACGACTGCCGCGAAGTGTCGTCCTTCGGTGCGGCGAAAGCGGGCATCCACTTCACCAAGGAGAAGATGGTCGGCCGCGGCGTGCTGCTGGATATCCCGCGCCACCTCGGCCTCGACTGGCTGCCCGAGGGCTACGCGATCAAGAACGACCTGCTGGATGCGTGCTGCGCGTCGCAAGGCGTGTCGGTCGGGCGTGGCGACCATCTGCTGGTGCGCACCGGGCAGATGGAGCAGTGCCTGGCCGCCGGGTCGTGGGACGGCTACCCCGGCGGCGACGCACCCGGCCTCGATTTCGAGACGCTCGACTGGCTGCAGGCCAAGCAGGTCTCCGCCGTGGCGACGGACACCTGGGGCGTGGAGGTGCGGCCGAACAACACGGACGGCATCAACCAGCCCTGGCACTGGATCTGCATTCCCATCATGGGGCTGACGATGGGCGAAATCTTCAAGCTGGACGAGCTCGCGCGGGTGTGCGCAGCGGACAAGGTCTACGATTTCCTGTTCGTCGCCCCTGCCCTGCCGATCACCGGCGCTGTCGGCTCCCCCCTCAACCCGATCGTGATACGCTGAGCTGAACCGGCCAGCACGGCGCAGACCGTGCGGTCAAGGAGGACTCGATGACCAAGCCGATGACGAGACGTGCCACGCTGGCGGGCGCCGTGGGAGTGATGGGGGCGGCGGCTACGCATCGCGCGCGGGCCGCAACCTACCCCTCCAGGCCGGTCCGCGTGATCGTGCCGTTCGCGCCCGCCGGGCCGACCGACATCATGGCGCGCATCCTGGTCAACTCGCTGGGTGCGAAGCTCGGCGGCTCGTTCATCGTGGACAACCGGCCGGGTGCGGGTGGCAATATCGGCACGGCGTTCGTGGCCCGGTCCGAGGCGGATGGCTACACGCTGCTGATCGACTCCAGCGCCTTCGTCGTCAACCCGAGCCTGTACAAGCGCTGCCCGTACGACGCGTTCGCCGACTTCGCGCCGATCGGGGAGTTGGGAACGTCGCCCAATCTGTTCGTCGCCAACCCACAGGCCGGCATCAAGTCGATCGCCGACCTGGTGGCGCGCTGCAAGGCGGATCCTACGGCGATCACCTACGCCAATCCCGGGATCGGCACGACGCCGCAGCTTTCCGGCGAGCTGTTGAAGCTGAAGGCGGGGATCGGCATGACCTCCGTCCCATTCGGCGGCGCCGGGCCGGCGGTGGAGGCGGTGCTCGGCGGCACCACGCCAGTCGCCTGCGTCGCCCTGCCGCCCGCCCGCCCGCTGGTCGCCTCCAACTCGCTGGTGGCGCTGGCAGTGACCGGGGAGAAGCGCTGGTTCGACCTGCCGGACGTGCCCACAATGGTGGAACTCGGCTACGCCGACTTCGTGGCCGACACGTTCCAGGCGTTCCTGGCGCCAGCCAAGACGCCGCCCGAGATCGTGGCCATGCTGTCCAAGGCGTCCATCGAGGTTCTGGGCGACCCGAAGATAGCGGCGCAGTTGCGCACCGACGGGCTCGATGTGATAGCGAGCACGCCGGACGCGTTCGCTAGGCGGATCGCGACGGAAATCCCGAAATGGCGGGACGTGATCACCAAGGCCGCGATCCCTCAGGTCTGACACCCATGCGTATCACCGCCATCCGCGAACGCGCCGTGCCAGTGCAATCGGCCATGCGCAATGCCGCGTTCGACTTCTCGGAGATGACGACGTCCGTCGTGGCCGTGGCGACGGACGCGGTGCGCGGCGGCCGGCCCGTCATAGGCTATGCCTTCAACTCCACCGGCCGCTACGCCTGCGGGGCGGCGATGCGGGACCGGTTCATCCCGCGGCTGCTCGCCACCGCCCCCGAGGCGCTGCAGGACGGCGCCGGGTTGCTGGACCCGGCGAAATGCGCCGCCCGCATGGCACAGCGCGAGAAGCCGGGCGGGGATGCCGAACGCTCCGTCCCGATCGGCACCATCGAGGTCGCGATCTGGGACGCCGTCGCCAAGGCGCTGGACCGTCCGCTCTGGCATGTGCTGGCGGAGCAGTACGGCGGCGGCGAGACCCGGCGCGCGGTGCCGGTGTACGTCGGCGGCGGTTGGTATCAGCCCGGCGACGATCTTGCGGCGCTGCGCGAGGAGATCGGCCGCCATCTCGACGCGGGCTATACCGCGGTTAAGATCAAGACCGGCGGCGTGGCACTCGACGAGGATTGCCGCCGGCTGGATACGGCCTTGGACATCCTGGGCGATGCCGGACGGCTGGCGGTGGATGCCAATGCCGCCCTCCCGCCGGACCGCGCCGAGGCCTACGCCGAACGCCTGGCGCCGTACGGCCTGCGTTGGTTCGAGGAGCCGTGCGCTCCGCAGGCATTCGACCAGTTCGCCCGGCTGGCGCAACGCTACGGCCCACCCTTGGCGACCGGGGAGAACCTGTTCTGCCTGGCGGATGTGGAAAACCTGATGCGGTTCGGCGGCTTCCGTTCCGGCCACGACATCCTCCAGGTGGACCCGCCGCAAGCCTACGGGATCGCTGCCTATGCGGACATGGTGACGCGGGTGGAAGCAATGGGCGGCAGCCGCGCCTGCATCTTTCCGCATGGCGGCAACATGATGTCCTTCGCCGTCGCCGCCGGGTTGGGCCTGGGCGGCTGCGAGGCGTACCCCGGCGTGTTCGGCGCGTTCGGCGGCTATGCCGACGGCATGGTGGTGACCGATGGCACGCTGAACCGGCCGGACGCGCCCGGCATCGGCTTCGAGCGGCAGCCGGCCTTGTTCGGCCTGATGCAGGAGTTGGCTGAATGACGCATTTCGCCCGCAAACGCGACTACTATGCCGGCGCGCTGACCGCCCTGATCGGCGCCGGGTCGATCTACGAGGGGCAGCAATACGGCATCGGCGGCCTGGCCGACATGGGGTCTGGCTTCTTCCCCGTGGTGTTGGGGGTGGGAATGGTGGTGATGGGGGCGGTGATGGCGCTCGCCCGCTCCCCCGCACCGGCGGACCACGTCGCACAGGCGCCGGATTGGCGGGGTGCGGCCGCGATCATCGCCGCCGTGGCCCTGTTCATCGCGCTGGCCGACCGGGCCGGGTTGGCGCCGGCCACCTTCGCCTGCGTGTTCGTGGGCGCGCTCGGCACCCGCACGACGAAGCTGGTCGAGGCGGTGCTGCTGGCGCTCGGGGTCACCGTGTTCGGCGTGCTGCTGTTCCGCTACGGGCTACAAGTCCAGTTCCCCATCATCCGCGGAGTCCTGCAGTGAACCTCACCGGCTTCGTCGGCCTGGCCCACGGCTTCGTCATCGCCTTCGAGCCGCATAATCTGATGTGGTGCTTCCTGGGCGTGCTGGTGGGCAACATGGTCGGCGTGCTGCCGGGCATGGGGGTGCTGTCGTCCATCTCCATCCTGCTGCCGCTCACCTTCTCGATGCAGCCGGTCGCGGCGCTGCTGATGCTGGCGGGCATCTATTACGGCGCACAATACGGCGGCGCGATCTGCTCCATCCTGCTGAACCTGCCGTGCCACCCGCCGCATGCGGTGACATGCCTGGACGGCTATCCCATGACCAAGCAGGGGCGCGGCGGTGTTGCGCTCGGCGTTACCATGCTGGCGGCGGTGATCGGGGCCGCGTTCGGCATCGTGCAGATGATTTTCATGGCGCCCTACATCGCCCGCATCGCGTTCAGCTTCGGTCCGCAGGAAATCTCCACGCTGATGCTGCTCGGGTTGCTGGCGGGGGCGACCCTGGCGAAGGGCTCGGCGGTGAAGGGCGTGTCGATGACGATGCTGGGCATCCTGCTCAGCCTGGTCGGCACGGACGTGAACACGGGCAACGAGCGCTTCACCTTCGGTCAGTTGGAGCTGTCGGACGGACTGGAATTGGTGACGGTGTCGCTCGGGCTGTTCGGCATCGCGGAGTTCCTGAAAAGCGTCAACGCCATCAACCCGGCCGGTGTGCGGGCGGTGAAGCTCGGCTACCGGGATCTGCGGCCGAGCCGGGCCGAGTTGAAACAAGCGTTGCCGCCGATCCTGCGCGGCACCGTGATCGGCAGCCTGTGCTCGCTGATCCCGGGCACGGGGCCGACCATCGCCTCCTTCATCGCCTACGCGGCCGAGAAGAAGCTGAGCAAGACGCCGGGCCGCTTCGGCCGGGGCGCCATCGAGGGTGTGGCGGCGCCCGAAGCCTCCACGCACTCCGCCGTGCAGGGTGACTTCATCCCGACGATGAGCCTGGGTATTCCAGGGGATGCCGTGATGGCGTTGCTGCTGGGGGCTTTGATGATCCACGGCATCCAGCCCGGGCCGCGGCTGATCATCGAACAGCCGGACATCTTCTGGGGGCTGATCGCCTCGTTTTGGATCGGCAACATCATCCTGGTGTTCCTGAATGTGCCGATGATCGGCATCTGGGTGAAGCTGTTGAGCGTGCCCTACCGCTATCTGTATCCGACGGCGCTGTTCTTCGTGTGCATCGGCGTGTTCGCGGCGCGCAACGAGATGTTCGACGTGGGCGCCACGCTGGTGTTCGGCGCATTCGGTTACCTGCTGCTGCAGCTCGGGTTCGAGCCGGCGCCGATTCTGCTCGGCTTCGTATTGGGGCCGCGGCTCGAGGAGAACTTCCGCCGCTCGCTGCTGCTGTCGCGGGGAAGCTTGAGCACGTTCGTGGACCGGCCGATCAGTGCGGTGTTCCTGGGACTGTGCGCGTTGCTGATCCTGGCGCAGGTGTATGCGGCGCTGCGGAAGACGAAACCGCCGGTCAGGGTGCCGGAGGAGGCGTTCGACTAGCTCGGGGCTTTGCCCTTCTAAGTCTACGAGGATGGGGGACGCAGAATGAAGAGTTGGACAGCCCTACTTGCCGCAGCGCTGATCGCACTACCAGCAGGGGCGGAGACGCTCCGCGTGGCCGTGCCGCAGAAGGGCAACTGGGACACGTCGATGGTCGAGTTCGGCATCAAGCAAGGCTTCTTCAAAGCCGAAGGGCTCGATATCGACGTCATCTACACCCAGGGCGGTGCGCCCACGCTGCAGGCGGTGATCTCCGGCAGCGTCGATGTCGGCATGGCGACCGGGTTGCTCGGCGCCGTGGGCGCGTTCACCAAAGGTGCCCCGATCCGGGTGATCGATGCCGAGTCCACGGGTGCGGCGGACCTGTTCTGGTATGCCAGGACGGCGAGCGGCATCAAGTCGGTCACCGACATGGCGGGCAAGAGCATCGCCTATTCCGAGCCCGGCTCCTCCTCCGAACTCGTACTGCAGGCGTTGCTCGCGCAGGCCCACGTCACGACGGCCAAGCCGCTGGCCGGCGGCGGTATCCCGGGCGTGCTGACGCAGGTGATGTCCGGACAGATCGACGTTGGATGGTCGGTGCCGCCGTTCAATCTGCCGGCGGTCGAGGACGGCACGCTCGCCATCGTGGCGCGGGGCAACAACGTGCCGGCGATCCGTGACGAGACGGTGCGGGTGAACGTCGCCAGTGCGGCGTCGCTGCGGTCCAAGCGGGACGCGATGGTCAAGTTCGGCCGGGCCTACGTGAAGGCGCTCAACTGGGCCTATAGCGGTGACCCGAAGGCGATCCAGTATTTCGCCGAGGGCATGAACGTGACGGTGCCGCTGGCGCAGACCGCGCGGGAGCAGTTCTATCCGCAAGACTCGATGCAGCCGTTCGAGGTGAAAGGCCAGGA
>CAXTVQ010000010.1:56599-78379 GCA_964247705.1 uncultured Acetobacteraceae bacterium
CCGAGCCTGCTCGCCGACGAGGGGATCGGCGCCGGGTTCCTGCAGACATTCGGCGAAACGTTGGCGGCAACGGTGATCGCGGCGTCGGCCGGGGTGCCGCTCGGCTGGGCGCTGCACCGGAGCAAGCTGGCCGGCCGCGCGTTCGAGGGTTGGTTCGCCAGCCTGGCGGCGGCGCCGTTGGTGTTGCTGTACCCGCTTTTCCTGGTGGTGTTCGGCCGCAACTCGGCAACCATCATCGCCATGGGGGCGGTGAGCGCGTTGCCGCCGATCGTGCTCAAAACCAAGGAGGGCCTGGACGGCACGAAGCGCGTGCTGCTGGACGTGGCGCGCAGCCTGCGCCTGTCGCCGTGGCAGCAATTCTCCCGCGTGTCGCTGCCGTCGGCAACGCCCGTCATCGGCAACGGGCTGCGGCTGGGCGCGATCTTTGCGCTGATCAACGTCGTGGGGGTCGAGTTCCTGATCAATTTCGGCGGCCTGGGGGAGATCATCGCCAATCTCGGCGACCGGTTCGAGCTGCCGAAGATGTTCGGCGCGATCCTGTTCGTGGTGCTGACCAGCGCCTGTTTCTACGTCCTCACCGCAAAGTTCGAGCAATGGCTGTCGCGGCTCTAGACCGTCCGCCCAAGCAGGCACGCGCCCTGCGCCAGGTTACTGCCGTGCAGGTGGCGACCGTGCTGGCGTTGTGGGCGGTGTGGGAGGCGGTGGCTGCCTCCGGATTGATCTACCGCGGGGTCATCCCGTCCTCCTTCGTGATCCTGCGCGCGCTGGCGGGCATGCTCGGCACGGGCGCGTTCTGGAACGATTGCATGGTGACGATCGGGGAGGTGATCGCGGCGACGGTGATCGGGGGCATGGCCGGCATCCTCATGGGCATGGCGCTGGGCAGTTCGCGGCTGCTCGCGCAAGCAACGGAGGCCTATCTGCATTACTTGGCCGCGACGCCGAAGGTCGTGTTCCTGCCGGTGGTCATGGTGCTGGTGGGGGTGGGACCCGGCTCCAAAGTAGTGCTGGGCGCGCTGTCCTGCTTCTTCCCGATGGCGATCTCGATGGCCGTTGCCGTGCGGCGGATCGACCCGGTGCTGATGCGGCTCGGCCGGTCGCTGATGCTGAGCCGGGTGCAATGTGTGCGGACGATCATGCTGCCGTCCCTGGTCGTTCCCGTGTTCACCGGGTTGCGCTTGGCGCTCGGGATGGCCACGGTGGGCTGCCTCGTGTCCGAGCTGAAGCTGGCCAATAGCGGGCTCGGTTTCGAGGCGATCCAGGCGTACAACCACTTCCAGGTGCCCGAGATGTATGCGGCCATCGTCGTGATCTTCGCCCTCGTGTCCGCCGGCAACGCCGGGCTTGCAGCCATCGCCCGGCGCGTCGCGGCTCCGGTCTTGGCGCAATGAGCCAGACGTTCGCGCAGGTGCGGCCGGTGGCGGCGGCGCTGCAGCCCGCTTTGTCGGCCGAGGGCGTGACCCGGCGGTTCGGCAGCGGCGAGCACGCAGTGACGGCGCTGGACGGGATATCCTTCACCGTCGCTGCCGGCGAGTTCGTGTCGATCATCGGGCCGTCCGGGTGCGGCAAGTCGACGCTGTTCTCCATCGTCGGCGGCCTCGATCCCGGCTACGAGGGCCGTTTGATGGTGCAGGGCGCTCCCATCAAGGGGCCGCACAAAGCTATCGGCATGGTGTTCCAGGAGCAGTCCACCTTCCCTTGGCGCACGGTGCTGGAAAACGTCGCCTTCCCGCTCGAGATGCGCGGCGTGGCCAAGGCGGAGCGGCGCGAGCGGGCGCGGCACTTCATCGAGCTGGTCGGGCTGCGCGGGTTCGAGGCGCGCTATCCGGAGGAGCTGTCCGGCGGCATGCGCCAACGCGTGGCGATCGCGCGGACGCTGGCGATGGAGCCCGACATCCTGCTGATGGACGAGCCATTCGGCGCTTTGGACGAGCAGACCCGGCTGCTGCTCGGCGAAAAGGTGCTGCAGATCCAGCAGACGCTGAAGCAGACCACGCTGCTGATCACCCACAGCATCAGCGAGGCGGTACAACTGTCCGACCGGATCGTGGTGATGACCTACCGGCCCGGCCGGGTGAAGCGGATCGTGACGGTGCCCTTGCCGCGCCCGCGCACGCCGGCGGTGCTGGCCAGCGAGGCATTTGGCCGCACCGTTACCGAAATTTGGAGCGACCTGCGCGAGGAAGCCAGCCGTGGGATGGCGGAGTCCGAGCGCCTGGCGGACTGAACCAGCCGCGGGACCAGTTGATAAGGACGCATGCATGCCAGACACCAACCCGCCCAACCTCGCTGCCCTCGCCGCGGAGCTGGAGCGCCCGGAAGGATTGCCGCCGGAAGGCAACGCGCTGTTCGGCAGCGACGCCATCGCCGAGGCGATCCGGTCGCTGAACATCCCGTTCATCGCGTTGAACCCGGGCGCCAGCTACCGGGGGCTGCACGACAGCCTGGTGAACCATCTCGGCAATGCCGCGCCGCAGATGCTGCTGTGCCTGCATGAGGAGCACGCCGTCGCCATCGCCCAGGGCTGGGCCAAGGTGACGGGCACGCCGATGCTGGCCGCCGTGCATTCCAACGTGGGACTGTTCCACGCCACGATGGCGATCTTCAACGCCTGGTGCGACCGCATGCCGGTGATCGTGCTCGGCGCGACGGGGCCGCTCGACGCCGCCAAGCGCCGCCCGTGGATCGAATGGATCCATACCGCTGCCGACCAGGGCGCCATCGTGCGACCATACGTAAAGTGGGACGCGCAGCCGAGTTCGCCGGAGGCCGCCCGTGAAGCCCTGCTCCGCGCCGCCTGGATCGCCCGCACGGCGCCGATGGGCCCCGTGTACGTGAACCTGGACGCGGGATTGCAAGAGGAACCGCTGGCCGCGCCGCTGCCGCCGATCGATGCCGCCCGGATGATGCCGGCCGTCGCCGCCGGGGCATCCGACCATCTGGTCGCGCAGGCGCTTGCCATGCTGCGGGGCGCCGAGCGGCCGCTGATCATGGCGGGCCGGGTGTCGCGCAGCGAGGCCGCGTGGGATGCGCGGGTGCGGGTGGCGGAGGCATTGCAGGCGCACGTCGTGACCGACCTCAAGATCGGCGCCGCCTTCCCGACCGACCACGCGCTGCACGCCGGCAGCCCGGGTGTATTCGTGACGGGCGAGTCCGCCAAGGCCGTGGCGGCGGCCGACGTGATCCTCAGCCTCGATTGGGTGGACCTGGCCGGCACGCTGAAAGCATGCGGCGCCGCCAAGACGGCAAAGGTGATCCAGGTTTCGCTCGACCAGGCGATCCACAACGGCTGGAGCATGGACCATCAAGGGCTGCCCCCCGTGGACCTGTTCCTGGCTGCCGACCCGGATGCGGTGACGGAGGCCATGGCGGCCGGCTTGCCCGCTGCAGCCGCGAGCGAAGCAGCGCCGGCGCCAGAAGCCGAAGCTTCGGGGCCGATCGTCACCAGCCGCATGGCTATCGCGTTGCGTCACGCGGTGGGGGACCGGGCGGTGTCGCTGCTGCACCTGCCGCTGTCCTGGGACGGGCAGTCCTGGCCGTTCCGCCACCCGCTGGACTTCCTGGGCTCGGATGGCGGCGGCGGTATCGGCGGCGGCCCGGGCATCTCGGTCGGCGCGGCACTGGCGCTGCGCGGGACGGGCCGGCTGCCGGTGTCGATCTGCGGCGACGGCGACTTCCTGATGGGCGTCACCGCGCTCTGGACGGCGGCGCATTACCGCATCCCGTTGCTGCTCGTGGTGACCAACAACCAGTCCTTCTTCAACGACGAGGTGCACCAGGAGAAGGTCGCCCGCATGCGCGCCCGCCCGGTCGAGAACAAGTGGATCGGCATGCGCATGACCGATCCCGAGATCGACCTGGCCGGGCTGGCGCGGGCGCAGGGCGCCGCCGGGTTCGGCCCGGTGCGGACGATGGCGGAGCTCGGCGCCGTGTTCGCCGACGCGATCGCGGTGGTGGAGGCGGGTGGTGTCGCCGTAGTCGATGTGCGCGTGGAACCCGGCTACACGCCCGCGATGGCGACGGCGCTGACCCGGCAATGACCGCCGACGAGGTTAAGGCGGAGCTCGCCACCGCCAACCGCATCCTGTTCCAGCAGGGTGTCGTGGATGCGTTCGGCCATGTCAGCGCCCGCCATCCGGACCGGCCGGACCATTTCCTGCTGGCCCGCAACATGGCGCCGGTCAGCGTGACCCCCGCCGACATCATGGAGTTCGGCCCCGATAGCGAGCCGGTCGGCGACGATCGGCGGCCCTACCTCGAACGGTTCATCCACGGCGAGATTTATCGCGTGCGGCCGGATGTGCAGTCGGTGGTGCACACGCATTCCGCCGCGATGATCCCGTTTGGGATCGTGAAAGGCGCGAAACTGCGGCCGGTGTATCACATGAGTGGGTTTCTCGGCGCCGGCGCGGCGCATTTCGAGATCCGCGAGTGTGGTGGGGATGCGACCGATTTGCTGATCCGTGACCGCAAGTTAGGCGCCGCCTTGGCGACGGCGCTGGGTGCGGACGGGGCCGTGCTGATGCGGGGGCATGGGGCGACGATGGTGGCGGACTCGGTCCGGTTGGCGGTCTACCGCGCGATTTATGCCGAGGTGAACGCGCGGCTGCAGTGCCAGGCGATCACGATGGGTGGCGAGATCACGTTCCTGACCGTGCAGGAGGCGGACGCTGCGGCGGCGAGCAACAAAGGGCAGTTGGATCGGGCCTGGACCATGTGGGCAAGCCAGGTAGGGTAGAAGCCTTCACCCCTCCTCTTGAGGGAGGGGTGGCCGCACGGGAAGTTTCGGGTGTGTGGCGCCCCTCCCTCAAGAGCAGGGGGGAGATAAGCTAGGCCTGTCGCAACACGTAATACGGTTGGTTGCACAGGTCCGCGGCCAGGCCCGGCACCATTCCCGCGCTTCCGTCGCGCATCACCGAGAACAGGTATTGCAGCGGGAACGGCGAATCCGTGTAGGCCGCTGGCACGGTAGCGGTGAACTGTCCGCCCTCGCCGTCCATCTGTAGCTCCTGCCAGGCTTCGGCTTGGTTCACGTGGCGGACATGCAGCCGGACGGACTCGGCATCCGCCGCATCCAGGGTCAGCGTCACGGGCTGGCCGCGGTGGAACGAGGCCGGAGGGGTGTGCGCGCCTTGGATCCCGCGGCTGGGCGGCACGGCCAGGACCTGCGCCGCGGCGGAGGCGGCGCCGCTCGCTATCCCAGCGCCGCCGCCATTCGTGTCGGCCGCGAGCCGGGCCATCTGGGCAATATCGGCATCGATGGCCGGCAGCCGGTCGCTCCAGTGGCCGCGCAGCCAGGCTTCGGAACCGAACGTGACGTCCGGCACATATACCGCGCCCGCCTCGACCGCTCGGAGCCAGGCGGTGCGCGCGTCCCGGTAGCTGCTCAGGGCCGCGGCAGCGGACGGGCCATCGGCGCACTGCATGTGGATTTCCCACAGCACGCCGGCGCGCAGCTTGTGGGCGAAGAACCGGCCGAGTGCCGCCTGGATCGCGATATCGGCGGCCGCCCGCTGGAACGCGCTACCCGTCCCGTGCGGGCGGGCCTCGGCCAGTCCCTGTTCCGCGGCGGCGGCAAGCCCGTCCAGCCAGGACGCGACCTCGACCGGGCTGACCCGGTGGTCCGGCTTGCCGGCCAGCAAGGACCGGGCATGGACCAGTATGCTCTGGAAGATCTGCGGGTCGAACGGCTCCACTGCGCCGAAGCGTTGCGGCTCGATGGTGTCCGAGAACGGCTGTCCGGCATCGACCTGCACGATCGGCATGTTGGTGTAGATTTCGGGCCAGTAGAAGTTGTTGGCTGCAGCCATGGCGTGGGCCATCGAGAACAGCGGCAGGATGCGGCTGGCACTGGCCAAGGCGCGCTCCATCGGAACGGCCGCGCCGCCGAACTCGGCGCGGGCCTGACGCTGCCACACGGTGGCTGCGGTGTCGGGCTGGTAAAGCAGTCGCCCGAACAGCCGGTAGGTGTAGTCGGCCTTCTGCCAATCGTAATCCGGGGCCAGCGCCGGGTCGGCGTAGGCGTTGCGGTTGCCGGGCCGGCCGGTCCCCTTGCGCCCGCGGAAGGAGAGCGGTTCGCAGATCTCGAGCCCTCCCGCGCCGCAGAACCCGGCGTGGCGGCCGAACGCGGCGGCGAACGCCGGGTCCCCCCACAACAGCAGCCGCTGCGTGCCCGGCCACAGGCGGAACACCACGTCGTACTCGCGGCCTTCCTGCAGGAAGTCGCCGTAGCTGTAGCGGGTGTAGGACCGGGTCCCCTCGCTCATGGCGAACTGCGCGCCGCGGACGGCCCCGCCGGCCGGGGGCATGTCCTTCTGCCGGATGGCCGCCTCGTGGTAGGGCAGGCCCATGTGCTCGCCCATATATTTGGGCGAGATGCTGATCGGCATGCCGGTTTGCTTGGCCAGGGCGATGGAGTTCTGGTCGATGCCTTTCGGGTGCAGGTCCATCGCGACGGTGCGCCCGGCCGTGGGGATGGCGGCGAATACGGTGCGCCAAAAATCCAGGTCCCCCTCACGGATGCCGCTCTCCCCATGCAGCCGCAACGTCAGCGCGGTTATATCCGGGACGGCCTTCAGCAGCATCGCGAGCGCGTCCCGGCAATAGGGTGCGTGGTTGGCCGGGGTTATGCCGGTGATGCGGTAGTTCACGCGCGGGCTGTCGAAGGCATAGGCGTGCGTCCAGATGCCGAGCCGGAAGCGCAGGCCACGCCGCACCGTCTCCCGCGCGATGAACCGCAGGGTTTCGAGGTTGCGGTCCCGCTCGTCGTCCAGCAGCCCGATCGCGGCCACGTCGTAGCCCGGCACGTGCAGCAGAAACGGGTAGGCGAAGTAGAAATAGACGTCGCTGACCTCCTGCGGGTAGTCGTACTGGATGCCGAGGGTCAGGCTGAACGTGTTGAAGCGGTGGCTTGCCAGCATGGTGAGGTAGGCGCGCCAGAAATCGCGGTCGTGCAGCCAGCCGCGGTCTTCGATCTCGTTGGTGACGAAGCGGGCGACGGACCGGACGCGGTTGGCGGGCTGTTCGGCCATGGCGGCGCCGAGCTGCAATCCACCCCCTGCGCTGACGGCGGTGCGCACGCGGTCGGCGAGTTCGGTGGCGGCGTAGACCAGGCCGAGGGCGTCGCTGCCAGCGACCAGGAGCACCGTGCGCCCTTGAATGGTGGCGGGCGTCAGCAGAACCGCCTCCGGCCCGTCCGGCACAGCGATTCCCGTTGGGGCAGCGCCGCTGCCGGAAAGAAGGATGATGGTCCCGGCTGCGGCAGCGACGGAGGTTGCCTCCCGCACGTCGAGGCCGCGTGCCGTCAAAGCGGTGCGAAGGTGGGAGACGGCCCAGCGCCCTGGTTCGCTGCCGGCGACCGGGTCCGCCGGATCGGTCACGAGCGTGACGGCGTCGTCTTGCGCCAGCGCCGAGAGCGGAAGCATGGCGAGCGTTCCCGCGACGGCACTGCGCAGAAATCCGCGGCGTTCGATCGCCATATCCTGTGCTCCCGTTATCCGCGGCTGGTGCGCGGCTATTTTCGCGGGAGCCTACCGCCGCCCTGGAGTAGTGTCACCAACTAGGCCGCTTGCGCCTGCGGGAGTAGGCGCACGGCTTGCTCGGCCCGGTCGATCTCGGTCGCGATAGCGTCCGTCTCGGCCGCTGGGTCCTGGCCGCTTGGATTGCTCGCAGCCAGTGCCCGCACTGCCGTTTCCAGCGCAGCGAGGCCGTAATTGCCAGCGACGCCCACCATCGCGTGGGTCACGCGTTTCAGCGCCGGCTTGTCTGCGTGGACCAGCGCGGTTTGGATGTCCGGCAGCATGTTGCGGAGCTGGCGGATGCAGTCGCTGAACAATGCGTCGCAAACGTCTGCAGGCAGACCATTGCGCCAGGAGTCGACGCGGGCGAGGTCCACCGCGTCAGCCGGGCGGGGGAACGCGGCCGGCGCCGGGGCAGGTGCTGCGATGCGCAACGGCAGCGACGGGCCGGCACGCCGCCCGGTCCAGACATGGCGCCGGATCGCGGCGAGCAGTGCCGTGCGTTCGACCGGCTTCGGTACGAGGTCGTCCATGCCGGCCTCGATGTAATCCACCCGGTCCAGTCCGGAGACATTGGCCGTCAAGGCCACGATCGGCAGCGACATCGTCTGCCCAGGCAGCGCGCGGATGCGGCGGGCCGTCTCCAGCCCGTCGATACCGGGCATGAAAATGTCCAGGAACACGATGTCGTAGGCGCCGGACTGCACCTTCTCCACAGCTTCCAGCCCGGAACCTGCCACGTCCACCATGTGGCCCTCACGCCGGAGCACGGTGGCCACGATCATCTGGTTGGCCGGAACGTCCTCCACGAGCAACACGCGGGTGCGCGGCAGCCAGTCCGGGGTGAGTTTGGAGACCGGTTTCGGCGCCCAATCGGCCGGCACGTCCATCACGTCGGTGGGCAGCGTGAGCCAGAACTCCTTGCCGCCGTCGTCCGTCCGGTCGCAGCCGATCTGCCCCCCCAGCAAGTTGGCCAGCAACTGGCAGATCGCGAGGCCCAGGCCCGTCCCGCCGCTGCCCTGCCGCTCGAGCTGGGAGAACGGGCGGAACAGGCGCGCGCGATCCAGGTCCGGGATGGCGGGCCCGCAGTCGCGCACGGCGAAGCGCAGGACGGGCTCGCCGTCCAGGCTGGAAAAACCCACGCGGATCGAGGCGGGACCGGGTTCGGCGAACTTGGCTGCGTTGTTGACGAGGTTCATGAGCGCTTGGCGCAGCCGTCCGGAATCCGTCATCAGCCGCTCCGGCACACCCGGCGCCATGTGGACCGACAGATCGACCCCACGCTCCTCGGCCTGGTAACGGAACAGCTCCATCACGCCTTCCAGCAGCGGGCGGAGCATGAAGGCAGCCGGGCGCAGTTGCAGCCGGCCCACTTGCATGCGGGAAAGGTCCAGGATGTCGTTCAGCAGGCCGAGCAGCGCCTCGCCCGCCATCAGGCCGCTCTCGACGAGTTGCCGCTGCGCCACGGTCAGGTCCGAGTGGTCCAGCAGGGTGAGCGAGTTCAGCGCAACGTTCAGCGGCGTTCGGATTTCGTGGCTGACGATCGCGACGAACCGGGATTTCTCCTGCGCCGCGATCTCGGCCTGCTCGCGCGCGCGGGCCTGCGCGTCCTCGGCCTGCTTGCGGGCAGTGATGTCGCTGTAGAGCGTGACGAAGCCGCCGTCCGGCAGCGAGGTGCGGCGCAGTTCCACCACGGTGCCGTTCGGCCGCACGCGGGTGACGACCAAGGGCCAGTCGCGCCGGTAGATACTGGCCATGCGGCGCGCGACTTCCTGCTCCACGTCCACCGGACCGAACTCGCCGGCGATCGCCTGGTCGCGCAGCATCTGCTCCAGGGACAATCCCGCCCGTAGCCGGTTCGCTGGAAGGCCGATGAGGTTCGCGCATTGCTCGTTCCATTGCACGAGCTTGAGGTCGGCGTTGAACATCGAGATGCCGTCCGACATGCCGGCCAGCGTCATGCCGAGCTGCAGGCTCTTCTCGTCCGCCCGCTCGCGGGCCCGGGCGAGTTGCAGGTTGGCCGCCTCCAGCACGGCGCGGTCATGCGCGAGCCTCACCTCGCGGTTGGCGGCGGCGGAGATCATGGCGCCGACGGCCAGCGCCAGGATCACGACCAACAGGGTCACGGCGGTGGCGCCCAGCAGGGCCTGGCGGCGGCGAACCTCGGAACGTGCCAGGGCGGCCGCTTTGTCCAGGCCCACGACGAGGACCATGTCCTGGCCCGGGATCGGTCGCCAGGCGTGGATCCGCACGTCCTTGCCGGTGCCGGAAGGGCCGGTCCAGGTTGGCTCCACCTCGTCGAACATCGCCTTGTACAGATTGGAGTTGGTGATGTCCGTCCCCGGGTCCTGCACGCCGCGGAGCGAGATGGCGCGGATCAGCCCGTCACGGCCGACCAGCATGATGATCCCGTGCGGCCCCAGATCGGCCTGCGACATGTCGCGCATCAGGGCATTGAGGTCGTAGCTGGCGGCAACCACGCCCGAAAAGATTCCGGCGGGGCGGTTCAGCCGGCGCGATATCGTAAGGTACCACTCGGCATTGATCTGGTAGGGGCCGGTGGTGAGAAAGCCCAGGCTGTCGCTGCCGCGGTGCGCGCCGAAGAACTTGCGGGCCGACAAATCGGTATCGACCAGTTCGCGCCGGGTGCTGGCGATGACCCGGCCCCGCGCATCGGTCAGCACGAGTTGCGAGACGATGTCGGACAAGGCGCCGGCGCGGCGTGGGATCGAGCTGAGGTCGAATGTGCCGGGATCGCGCTCCCAGTCCATCTTCACGGATCGCAGGGTCTGATCGATCGAGAGGACCTGGCGGTAGATCTGTTCCTCGAACACCAGCGCGAGATTGCTGGCCCGCGCTTCCGCCTGGCGCAGTTGCTGCTCCTGGTCCACGTCGGTGAAGACGAGGACGGCCATCCAGGCGCCGAGGGCCAGGATCAAGGCAACTGCCACGATCGCGACCTTCAGTGCGCTTAGCTTGACCTGTCTAATGCGTCCGATGCTGCCCACAGCTCTCTTCTGATCGTTCCTTAGTCTGAACTAAAGCCTTGAGCGAGAGATTTTGTATGCCGCGCAACGGCTTGCCGGGCCTCGTCGCGGGTGCGATGGTCCGCCCACCCCCCCGAGCATGGGGGATCAGACAGTGATTCCGAGGATGAGAATGGCCAAGATCAAGGTGAAGACGCCCGTTGTTGAGATGGACGGTGATGAAATGACCCGGATCATCTGGGGCTTCATCAAGGACAAGCTCATCCTGCCGTATCTCGACATCGATCTCCGCTATTTCGATCTCGGCATGGAATACCGCGACAAGACGGACGACCAGGTGACGGTCGACGCCGCCAACGCGACCAAGCAATTCGGAGTCGGCGTCAAGTGCGCCACCATCACGCCGGACGAGGCGCGGGTGGAGGAGTTCAAGCTCAAGAAGATGTGGCGCAGTCCGAACGGGACGATCCGCAACATCCTGGACGGCACGATCTTCCGCGAGCCGATCATCTGCAAGAACGTGCCGCGCCTGGTGCCGCACTGGTCGCAGCCGATCGTGATCGGGCGTCATGCCTATGGTGACATCTACCGCGCCACCGAGGCCAAGATCCCCGGGCCGGGGAAGGTCACGCTGGTGTACCACCCGGAGGGCGGCAAGCCGGTCGAGATGGACGTGTTCGACTTCAAGGGCCCGGGCGTCACCATGGGCATGCACAACACCAACGCCTCCATCGAGGGGTTCGCGCGCGCTTCCTTCAATTACGGGCTGTCGCGCAACTACCCGGTCTACCTCTCGACCAAGAACACCATTCTCAAGGCGTATGACGGGCAGTTCAAGGACATCTTCCAGGCGATCTTCGACGCCGAGTTCAAGGACAAGTTCGCCGCGCAGAAGCTGACCTACGAGCACCGGCTGATCGACGACATGGTCGCCTGCGCGCTGAAGTGGGAAGGCGGCTACGTCTGGGCCTGCAAGAACTACGACGGCGACGTGCAGAGCGACATCGTGGCGCAGGGCTTCGGCAGCCTCGGGCTGATGACCAGCGTGCTGCTGAGCCCAGACGGCAAGACGGTGGAGAGCGAGGCGGCGCACGGCACCGTCACCCGGCACTACCGCGAGCACCAGAAGGGACGGGAGACCAGCACCAACCCGATCGCCTCGATCTTCGCCTGGACGCGGGGGCTGGCCTATCGCGGCCGGTTCGACGAGACGCCGGAGGTGACCCGCTTCGCCGAGACGCTCGAGCGGGTATGCGTGGAGACGGTGGAGAGCGGGGCGATGACCAAGGACCTGGCGATGCTGATCGGCCGCACCCAGCCGTTCCTGAACACGCAGGATTTCCTCTCCAAGATCGACGAGAACCTGCAGACGGCGATGGGCTAACCAAAGAGGGAGTGTTGCGATGGATGGCTTGCAAGGTTTGCTGACCCCGCCGCTGGCCCGGCGCGGGTTCGTGATGACGACGCTGATCACTGGTTTCACCCTGGCGACCGAGCGGGTCGACGCGCAGGCCATCCATACCGACGACGCCGGGTTGGTGGCGGGCGAGATGCAGGTGCCGGTCAGCGATGGCCAGTTGCCGGGCTATTTCGCGCGTCCGCAGGGAGCCGGGCCGTTCCCCACGGTGATCGTGGTCGAAGAGATCTTCGGCATCCACGAATACATCAAGGACACGTGCCGCCGGTTGGCCAAGCTCGGCTACTGCGCGGTGACGGTGGAGCTGTATGCGCGGCTGGGCGACCTGTCGAAGATGACGGACGCGGGCGCCATCGTGCGGGACGTGATCAGCAAGGCGCCGGACGCGACGGTGATGACCGACCTCGATTCACTGGCGGTGTGGGCCTTTGCGAATGGCGGCGACCCGAACCGGCTCGGTGTCACCGGGTTCTGCCGCGGCGGGCGGACAGTGTGGATGTATGATGCGCACAACCCGCGGCTGAAGGCGGCGGTGGCCTGGTACGGGCCGATCATGGGCACGCCGAGCCCGATCCAGCCGACCAACGTGATCGACATCGCGGGCGACCTGCACTGCCCGCTACTCGGGCTGTATGGCGCGAAGGACCCGGGGATCATGCCGTCGGACGTGCAGAAAGCGGCAGCGGAGGCGCGGGCCGCCGGGGCCACGGTCGAGATCGTGGTGTATCCGGATGCCGGGCACGGCTTCCATGCAGACTACCGCCCGACCTATGTGCGGGACGCGGCGGTGGATGGGTGGGACCGGATGCTGGCCTGGTTCCGCAAATACGGGGTGGCCTAGCAACCGCGGGGCGGCTCGCGCTTTTGCTCATGCTGTAACGAAGGAGCCGTGCCATGGCGGATGACAAGCACGAGAAGGCGCTCGACCTGACGGAGCAGGCGCTGGAGAAGCTGACCGACGGTGACGAGGCTGCGGCCGACAAGCTGATCAAGGAAGCCAAGAAGCTCGACCCGAGCGCGCCGGCCGAAGTGATGCAGGATCTAGACGAGGACGCGGCCACCAAGGGGGAGTAACGGGTACAGATCTTGCTGGCGGGTTGCCGAACTCCGGAGACCCGCCGATGGACCTGACCCGCCGCGCCGCCCTGCTCGGCGCACTCGCTACCCCCGCGATCCTGCGCCACGCCCGGGCCGAGACCGTCGTGCGCATGGGGGCGCTCAAGCTGATCCACTCGATCACGCCGTATTTCTACCAGCAGTTCGCCCCCACTGGCACCATGGTCCAAGTCATCCCGTTCGAGAGCCCGACCGATGGCAAGGACGCGCTGGTCAGCGGCACCGTCGATTTCGGCACGTTCGGCATTGCCGCTGCCATCCTGGGGGCGTCCGCGCACCAGCCGGTCGTCGTGATCGGGTCCGCTTGCAACAAGGGCATGGCCATCGTCGCCGGCAAGAACAGCGGCATCGACACGCTGGCCGAGCTGAAGGGCAAGCGCGTCGCGATCCAACCCGGCTCCACCCAGGAGGTGTTCGTGATGGAGCGGCTGAAGATGGAGGGCATGTCCATGAAGGACATCACGCCCGTCCGCGTATCCTTCAGCGAGATGCATGCCGCACTCGCCCGCGGCGACGTGGACGCCTATGTCGGCGCCGAACCCGGGCCCGGGCTGTCGCTGTCGAGCGGGATCGGCAAGATCGTCGAGTATCCCTACTCCACGCCGATGGGCAGCCTGAACATGATCCTGGCGACCAACCGGGAGACGGTGGAGCACAAGCCCGAACTCGCCCGCACGATGGTGGAGCTGCAGCGCAAGGCCAGTACCTACGCCATGGGGGACCGCGCGGCGATGGTGGCGATGACGGTGGCCAAGCTCGGCATGTCCAAGCCGGCGGTGGATGCAGCAGCGCCCAACGTGGAGCTGAACTGGCAGATGACGCCGGAGATGGTTGCCGAGGCCAAGACGTATGCCGACCAGATGTTGGCGCTGAAGCAGATCCGCGCGTTGCCGGACTTCGCGACGTTCTTCGACACCAAGTTCTCCGACGAGGTCGCCGCGGCGTGACGCAGGTTGCGGCCCGGCTGCCTCCGCGTGTCCGGCTGAAGCTTCGGCTGCCGGGTGCGCGGCGGCTCCTGGGACTGGTGGTGCCGGCGGCGGCACTCGGGGCGTGGTGGTGGGCGACGCGCGGGAACGAGGACGGGCTGATCCCCACCCCCGGCGAAGTCGTGACGTCCCTGCTGGACCTGGCCGTGGGCAACGAGGGAGACGCCTTCAGCGGAATGCTGCCGGCCCATATCCTGGCCTCGGTCGGGCGGGTGTATGGCGCGTTCGCGCTGGCCTGCCTGGTCGCACTGCCGCTCGGGATGCTGATCGGGCGGCTGAAACTGGCGCATGTTCTGCTGGACCCGTTGCTGCAGGTGTTGCGCCCGATCCCGGTCACCGCCTGGTTGCCGCTGTCCATGATCCTGTTCGGGCTGGGCGCGCGCTCGGCGTTCTTCCTGGTGGCGCTGGGCGCGTTCTTCCCCGTCCTGCTCAACACGGTGTTCGCCGTGCGCAGCGTGGAGCCACGGCTGTTCGAGGCGGCGTCCATGCTCGGCGTGTCGCCCACGCGGATGTTCCCCGTCGTGGTCCTGCCGGGGGCGCTGCCCGGGATCTTTACCGGATTGCGGCTGGGCCTTGGTTTCGCCTGGGTGGTGATCGTGGTTGGGGAGATGACGGGCGTGCAGGTCGGCCTCGGCGCCATGATCATGGACGCACGGCAACTCTCGCGCACGGACGTGGTGGTGGCAGGCATGGCGGTGATCGGTGCGCTCGGCTTCCTGTCGGACGCAGCGGTGCAGGCGCTCGGCCGCCGGCTGCTGCGGTGGAGCCCGGCGCATGGCTGAGCCCATTCTTCGCATCGAGGGCCTGGGCAAGCGTTACGGCGCGGTGGAGGCGCTTCGGGGCGCCGACCTCAGCGTCGAGCGCGGCGAGTTCATCTGCCTGCTGGGCGCGTCGGGCTGCGGCAAGTCCACGCTGCTGCGCATCGTGGCCGGGTTCGAGCCGCCGAGCGCCGGGCGGGTGAGCGTGGGTGGCCGCAAGGTGACCGGGCCGGGGCCGGACCGCGGCATGGTGTTCCAGGATTACGGGCTGTTCCCGTGGTTGACGGTGCGGGAGAACGTGGGTTTCGGCCCGAAGGCACGCGGCCTGTCCCGGGCGGAAGTGGCGCGCGTCGCGGACAAGTTCGTGGCCACTGTCGGGCTGACGCAGTTCGCCGGGTCGTACCCGCACCAGCTTTCAGGCGGCATGAAGCAGCGGGTGGCGATCGCCCGGGTGCTGGCCAACGACGCCGCCGTGGTGCTGATGGACGAGCCGTTCGGCGCGCTGGACGCGATGACGCGGGAGCGGCTGCAGGACGAGCTGCTGGGCATCTGGGCCGAGCGCCGGCTGACGGTGCTGTTCGTGACCCACGCGATCGAGGAAGCCATCCTGCTGGCCGACCGGGTGATCGTGATGTCGCCCGGCCCCGGCCATATCGTGGCGGACGAGCGCATCGCCCTGCCCCGCCCGCGGGACGTTGCCTCGCCCGAGTTCAACGAGGTGCGGCGGCGGCTCGGTGCTATGCTTCACTCGAACCACGAACGGCAGGAGGCGGCATGATGAATTGGGGCACGATGACGCGGGCGGAGCGGGATGCCGCCTACAACAACAGCGCCGCCGCGCCGAACAGCCCGGCGCTGAATGCTGCGCGCATCGAGGCGTCGGCCGCCGCCCGCGCCAGTTGGGCGAGCGTGCTGGACGTGCCCTACGGCCCCAAGGAGCGGCAGCGCTGGGACTTGTTTCCAGCCGCGGACCCCGCGGCGCCCTGTTTCGTGTTCATCCATGGCGGCTACTGGCAGCGCAACCGGCGCGAGGAGTTCGTCTGCCTCGGCGAAGGGCTGCACGCGCGCGGCTGGTCGGTGGCGCTGCCGGGCTACACGCTCGCGCCGGAGGCAACGATGGCCGAGATCCACGGCGAGATCGTGGCTGCGCTGGACTGGCTGGCAGCCAACGGCGCGCAGCACGGCATCGCAGGCCCCGTGCTGCTGTCCGGTTGGTCGGCCGGCGGCCACCTGACGGCGATGTGCCTGGACCATCCGCGCGTCGCGGCCGGGCTGGCGATTTCCGGCCTGTATGAGCTCGGCCCGATCCGCGACACCTACCTGAACGACGCGCTGCGGCTGACGGACGCGGAGGTTGTGGCGCTATCGCCCCTGCGCCTGCCGCCGGTGCGCAAGCCGCTCGCGATCACCTACGGCACTGCGGAGTTGCCCCCCTTGGTGTCGGACAGCCGGGAGCTGCATGCGCTGCGTTCTGCGGCTCACCTGCCGGGCGCGCTGATCCCCGCACCGGGTGGCGACCACTTCACCATCGTGGAGGAGCTGCGCCGTCCGGATGGACTGCTGGTGCGGGCGGCGGTCGAGGCACTCGCTTTGGTGTGAGTTGATGGTCGGCTGCCTTGCCGCGTGGCTCCGCCCGTGACGCCACATCCAGCGTAACAAAGACCAGGGGCAAACGTGCCGGCAACCGGTATTCTGGGCGACGGGCAGGGCAGCCTCCTAGGGCTGTATGACCCGGTCAGTGGCTACAACATTGGCATACTGGCGAGTTCGGGCGTCCAGTATGCCTTGGCGCTGCAGATCGTAACGGCGGCAAACGCCGCGCCCGTGGCGAGCGTGGAGCGTATCGACAATAACGCCCAGCCGCCGCAGGCACAGACGCTTACGCTGTCCGCCCCGTTGTTCTACGACGTGCCCTCGAACGGGCCGGTTGTCGTGACGGGAACCGCCACTTTCGGCTCGGCTCAACTGATCCTCGCCAACGACGGCGATCGTTACACCACGGCCGGAACCGGTGTTTCGACGGCGGTGATCCCGGATCAGGTCTCCGCCACCGTGATCAATAACAACCCGGCCGGCGCGCTGGTTGTCGCGACCGGGGCGGCGGCGAACGTGGCCAGCGGGGACACGCTGGAGGGGCTGGCGGGCGCCAACCAGTTCGTCACCGGCACCGGCGCGCGTGACGCTGTGCTGCTGGACGGCGTGGCCAACACCTTGACAAGCAACGGCAACGACGCCGTGCTCGTCGGCGGCCCGAGCACCATCGCGGCAGCGGCCGGCGGGATGGATAACGTGACGCTCACGGCCGGGACGGTGCTGACCTTCGCGAACCAGTCCGGCTCCGCGACCGACACGATCAACGGCGCCTCGGGCGGCATCGTGGCCCTGGCCAGCACCGGCAATACCTCGATCTCAGCGGGTGCCGGGTCCGAGTATTTCTTCCTCGATACGTCCTCTGGCTCTACGACCATCAACGCGAATGGCTCGCCTGCGGCGGCGCTGACCTTCATCAGGGATGCGGCGGCCGGGACGGCCAACACCCTGGTGAATAATTTCAGCGCCGGCGGGATCGTGGCCGTGCACGGCTATTCAGGGTTTACCGTCGCACAATCGTCCGCCACCCCCGGCGGCTCGGTGTTGAGCCTGAGCGACGGCTCCCGGGTCACGTTCAGCAACGTATCGGCGTCCGTGCTGCAGGCGGCGGTCCGCACCGTCTGAGCGCTACCGAGGCGCCATGCGCAACGCGCCGTCCAGCCGGATCACCTCGCCGTTCAGCATCGGGTTCTCCAGGATGAACCGCACCGCTTGCGCATACTCGCCGGGTTCGCCCAGCCGCGAGGGGAACGGCACGGATGCGCCGAGCGAGGCCTGCACCTCGGCCGGCAACCCTTCCATCATGGGGGTGCGGAACAGCCCCGGCGCGATGGTGGCGACCCGGATGCCGTTGCGCGCCAGGTCGCGGGCGAGCGGCAGGGTCATGCCGGCGACCCCGGCCTTGGACGCGGCATAGGCGGCCTGCCCTACCTGGCCGTCGAACGCGGCGACGGAGGCCGTGCACACGATCACGCCGCGCTCGCCACCGGCGTCCGGCGTGTTGCCGGCCATGGCGGTGGCGGCAAGCCGGGTCATGTTGAAGGTTCCGATCAGGTTGACGGTGATCACGCGGGTGAAGGCGGCCAAGCCGTGCGGACCGTCGCGGCCCACCACCTTTTCGCCGTGCGCGATACCGGCGCAGTTGGCGAGGCCGTGGAGGCCGCCGAACGCGTCCCGGGCCAGCGCCACCGCGGCCTGGCCGTCCGCCTCCTGCGTGACGTCGGTGCGGATGAATGCGGCGGCACTGCCGAGTTCGGCGGCGAGGGCCTCGCCGGCGGCTGCGTTCAGGTCAGCGATGACGACCTGGGCGCCGGCGGCGGCCAACATGCGGACAGTGGCGGCTCCCAGGCCGGACGCGCCGCCGGTGACGAGGATGACGCTGCCTTCGATTTGCATGGGACTTCTCCGCTAAGACTACGAAAGCAGATTGGGGCTTTGCTCCGAACCCGACCAGAGGACAGTCTTACCCTGGACACCCTTGACGGAGCACGCAGGCATGGATTTCAGCGGCCAGGGCGTAATTGTGACAGGCGCGCTCGGCATCTACGGCACCTGGATCGCCGACGCCTTCGCCCGCGCCGGCGCCCGGCTGTGCCTGACGGACCGGGACGGCGCGGCACTGGACCGCCGGCTCACCGAAGCGGGCGCGGCGGAGGGCAGCTTCACCCTGGCCGGGGACCTCACGCAGGACACGTTTGTGGCACGGCTGGCGGCCATGGTGGGGGAGCGCTGGGGGACCGCGGACGTGCTGGTGAACAATGCCGGGGTGTACCCCAGCGGCTTCCTGCTGGACATCGATGCGGCCGAGTGGGACCGCATCATGGACCTCAACGTGCGCGTGCCGTTCCTGCTGACCCAGGCGGTCGCCAAGCAGATGATCGCGGCAGGCCGGCACGGCTCGGTGGTGAACATCTCCTCGGGCGCCGCGCACCGGATGCGGCGGTCGGTGGTGCCGTACTGCCTGTCCAAGACGGCGCTCGAGCGGCTGACCAAGGGGTATGCGCTGGAGCTGGCGCCGTTCGGCATCCGGGTGAACGCCGTCGAGCCCGGCTTCGCACCCGGCAGCGCTTCGAGCCCGCTCGAACCGGAGCACGTGCGGCAGACGGCGGCAGGCATCCCGCTGGGCCGGGTGTCGGGGCCGGAGGACGCAGCGGGGGCGGTGCTGTTCCTGTGCTCGCCGGCGGCGTCCTACATCACGGGGACATCGGTGGCGGTGGATGGGGGGAACTCGATCGGGTCGATGGCGGTCTACCAGGCGAAGAAGGAGCCGTTGTAGCCGCTTCCTATTCCCGTCCCCTTGAGGGAGAGGCTAGGGGAGGGATGGCCACGGATGAGACATCGCGTGTGTGGCACCCCTCACCCCGGCCCTCTCCCGCAGGCGGGAGAGGCAGAAGGGAGCGGGAAGTGGCAGGCGACCAGGCTCTCTCCCACTTGCCGCCAGGCTGGCTCCTCCTCGCGGCACACCGGCTGCGCGATTGGGCAGCGCGTGTGGAAGCGGCAGCCCGTTGGTGGGTGGGCTGGGCTCGGGATCTCACCCACGAGCGGGATGCGCGGCTTGGCGCGCTGCACCGCCGGGTCGGGCTCGGGCACGGCGAGCAGGAGGGCGCGCGTATAAGGGTGGCGCGGGGCGGCGAACAGCGCGTCCCGCGGGGCGAGTTCGGCGAGGCGGCCGAGATACATCACCGCGACGCGGTCGCACACATGCCGCACAACCGCGAGGTCGTGCGAGACGAACAGGCACGCCATGCCATGCGTGCGCTGCACCCCCACCAGGAGGTTCAGGATCTGCGCCCGCACGCTCACGTCGAGCGCGCTCACCGGCTCGTCGCACACCAGCAGTGACGGGCGCAGGGCGAGGGCGCGGGCGATCACCACGCGCTGCCGCTGTCCGCCGCTGAACTGGTGCGGGTAGAGCGGCGCCTGCTCCGGGCTTAACCCGACTTCCTCCAACAACGCCGCCACCCGCTCCCGCAGCGCCCGGCCGCGGGCCAGGCCGCGGACCAGCAACGGCTCGCCGACCGCCTCGCCCACCGTCATGCGGGGGTTGAGCGAGGTCGCCGGGTCCTGGAACACCATCTGCATCCGGGCCCGGGCCGCGTGGAGCGCGCGGCGGCCGGCGCCCACGATCTCGACGCCGTCCACGGTGACGGAACCGCGCGTTGGCGCCTGCAGGCCGACGACGGCGCGGGCCAGCGTGGTCTTGCCGCAGCCGCTTTCGCCGACCAGCCCGAGCGTCTCCTCTGGCGCGACGGTGAAGGACACGCCGTCCACTGCGCGAACGGGCGGTCCCTTGCCGGCGGGAAAGTGGACTTGCAATCCGCTCACCGCGAGTGCCGCGCTCACCACACCTGCTCCGCATGCCAGCACGCGGCGGCTTGGCCGTTGCCCACGTCACGTAATGGCGGAACCTGGCCGCACTGCACCGTCGCCAAGGGGCAGCGCCCGGCGAAGCGGCAGCCGGGCGGGTACTGACCCGGCAGCGGCACCTGGCCCGTGATGACGGCGAGCGGCGCCTTGGGTTCGTCGGACAGCCGCGGCAGTGCGGCCAGCAGCAACCTGGTGTAGGGGTGGCGCGGCCGGGCGAACACCTGCTGCGTGCCGCCCGTCTCGGCGATGCGGCCCGCATACATCACCGCGACGCGGTCCGCGATGTCGGCCACCACGCCCATGTCGTGCGTGATCAGCAGCGTGGCGGTGCCGCGGTCGGCAGCCAGATGGCGCAGCAGGTCCAGGACCTGCGCCTGGATGGTCACGTCCAACGCCGTGGTCGGCTCATCGGCGATCAGCACGGCCGGGCGGGCGATCAGGGCGGTGGCGATCATCACGCGCTGCGCCATGCCGCCGGAGAGTTCGAACGGATATTGGCCGATGCGGCGCGCCGGATCGCTGATGCCGACCTCCTCCAGCATGCGCAGGACCGCCTGTCTGGCTGCGGCGCCGCGCAAACCAGTTGCTTCGGCGACTTGGGCGCCGACGGTGGCGAGCGGGTCCAGGGCGGCGCGCGGCTCCTGGAAGATCATCGCGATGCGCTGGCCGCGCCGGGCCCGGACCTCGGCTTTGGGCATGCCATAGAGATCCTCGCCGTCCAGCTCCACCCGGCCAGCAGTGCGCGTGACGCTTCGGGGCAGCAGGCACATTGTAGCCTGGGCGGTGAGCGACTTGCCGCAACCGGACTCGCCCACCAAGGCAAGCACCTCGCCGGGTGCGATGCTGAAGCTCACGCCGTCCACAACGCCCTTGCCGGCGATGGACAAGGAGAGGCCGCTGACCGCGAGCGCCGGCTTCATCGCCTGGCGGCGCGCGGATCGAGCTGGTCGCGCAAAGCGTCGCCGAGCAGGTTCACGCAGACGACCAGCATGAACAACAGCGCGCCGGGGAACACCGTCAGCCACCAGGCGCGTTCCGCGTATTGCCGCCCGGCACTCATGATGGAGCCCCAGCTCGGCGCCGGCGGCTGGATGCCGAGGCCCAGGAAGGACAGCCCGGCCTCGAACAGGATCATCAGGCCGAACTCGCTGGTGGCGACGACCATGAGCGGGCCGGCGATGTTGGGCAGGATATGGCGACGCAGGATGCGGGCGGACCCGGCGCCCGCCATCTGGCTCGCCTCGATATACGGCATGGCGGCGACCTGCAGCGTGGCGGCGTAGGCAACGCGGGTATAGCGCGGCCACCGGGTCAGGCCCAGCACCAGCACCAGTCCGGTGAAGCCCGGCCCGATCACCGCGACCGTCATGACCGCGAGCAGGATGGCGGGGATGGACAGCATCATGTCCACCAGCCGCAGGATCAGCGTGGCCGCCCAGCCGCGGACCCACCCGGCGGCGAGCCCGAGCGTGACGCCGACCGCGAGCGAGACCGAGACCGAGAGGATGGCCACGGCGAAGGACGCGCGGGCGCCGAACAGGA
>CAXTVQ010000011.1:0-48274 GCA_964247705.1 uncultured Acetobacteraceae bacterium
CGCCGTGGTCTGTTGCGGCACGGCGGACGCCGCTGGGGCCGCAGGTGTCGGCGTGGCGGCCGGCGGCGGGCTACGCAGTTGCGCCAGGGGCGCTGCGGCCGGGAACAGCACCGCTCCCAGCATGGCCGCCATCCATCGCTTTCGCATCGAACCTCCCAGTCCTGACAATGCAGTCCGCTCCCCTGCCGCGCTGGTCCGTGCTGCGCGGCGTCACCGCCCTATCATCGCGGCCCTCGGGGCAGCAAGTCCGTCGACCGCAGAGCAGCAGACCGTGTTCCGTGCTGAACGGACACGCCTCCGACCGGCGCGCAACGCCCGTCGCAGAATGGCGCGCAAAGTCGGAGCCGTGACCCGTCCCCGGGGGAATGCAGATATTCGGAAATGTTCTCGGCGTTAGCCCTGCCGACCTATGGCCAGCGATGAATAGAACGCAACAATCTGCTCATTGACCCGAGGTATCTGAGGTTGTAATTCGGAAATAATAATGTCTGAGCAAGGGGCCTTGGCATGAGCGCAAGCATCCACGACAAGCTCAACCGTGTCCGCAAGCCGCGGGTGCACATCACCTATGAGGTCGAAACGGGTGATGCGCAGATAAAGCGGGAATTGCCGTTTGTCATGGGCGTGCTCGGTGACTTCTCAGGCGACCCGACCACGGCGCTGCGCCCGCTGGCCGATCGCAAGTTCATCCAGATCGATCGTGACAATTTCGATGACGTAATGTCCCGCGTTGCACCCGGCCTGAAGCTGAAGGTGGACAACACGCTCGCCAATGACGGCAGCCAGATGGCCGTCGATCTCAAGTTCAACAGCATCGAGGATTTCGAGCCCGGCCGCGTGGTCGAGCAAGTTCCGGCGCTCAAGGCGTTGATGGAGACGCGCAACAAGCTACGTGACCTGATGAGCAAGGTGGACCGGTCCGAAGAACTCGAAAACCTGCTCGAGCAAGTGCTTCAGAACGAAGGCGAGCTCAAGTCGCTCTCCGGCCAGCTTGGCCTGGCGAAGGGAGAATAGCTGTGTCGGAAACCAAAAGCGGGCTTGCTGGCGCCACGACGGAGACCACCGAGGGCGTTGGCCTGCTTGACCAGGTGCTTTCGGCAACGAAGCAGACCGAGCCCGACCATGCGCAGGACTTGGTCAAGAATCTCGTCCAGCAGGCGCTCGACGGCACGGTCACGTTCGACCGAAATCTCACCCGCACCTTCGCCCGCGCGATCGATGCGATCGACCGCAAGCTATCGACCCAGCTCAACGCGGTCATGCACGATCCGAAGTTCACCAAGCTGGAAGGCAGTTGGCGCGGGCTGCACTACCTGGTCATGAACAGCGAGACCGGCACCGGCCTCAAGATCCGCATGCTGAACGTCAGCAAGCGCGAACTGAACCGCGACCTGACCAAGGCCGTCGAATTCGACCAGAGCCAACTGTTCAAGAAGATCTACGAGAACGAGTTCGGCACGCCGGGTGGTGAGCCGTATGGCGCTTTCGTCGGCGACTACGAGTGGAACAACCACCCGGACGACATCGAGACGCTGCGTTTGATGTCCAACGTCTCGGCCGCTGCTTTCGCACCCTTCCTGTCTGCTGCCGGCGCGCAGATGTTCGGCTTCGACGACTGGACCGAGTTGTCCAAGCCGCGTGACCTGGCCAAGATCTTCGACACTGCCGAATACCAGAAGTGGCGTTCGTTCCGCGACAGCGAGGACAGCCGCTTCGTTTCGCTCGTCATGCCTCGCGTCATCGCCCGGCTGCCCTACGGCGCCGCCACGAAGCCGATCGAGGAGTTCGGTTACGAGGAAGCGCCGGCCGACGTGGCCGGGGCTGCCAAGCCGATGCAGCATGGCGAGTATTGCTGGATGAACGCCGCCTACGTCATGGGCGCGCGCATGACCGACGCCTTCTCCAAGTATGGCTTCTGCACCATGATCCGTGGCGCCGAGGGCGGCGGCAAGGTGGAGAACCTGCCGACCCATCTGTTCAAGTCCGACGACGGCGACACTGACACGAAATGTCCGACCGAGATCGGCATCACCGACCGCCGTGAGTTCGAACTGTCCAATCTCGGTTTCTTGCCGCTGCTCCATTACAAGAACACCGACTACGCCGTCTTCTTCGGCGGCCAGACGGTGCAGAAGCCGAAGAAATACGACCGTCCGGACGCAACGGCGAACGCAGCGATCTCCGCCCGGCTGCCCTACATCATGGCGACGGCTCGTTTTGCGCACTACCTCAAGGTCATGGGCCGCGACAAGATCGGTTCCTTCATGGAAGCAGCGGATTGCGAGAAGTGGCTGAACCGCTGGATCGGCAACTACGTCAACAACAACGAATCGGCTGGGGCCGAGGCCAAGGCGAAGTACCCGCTCCGCGAGGCGAAGGTCGAGGTGAAGGAGATCCCTGGCAAGCCTGGCTCCTACAACGCGGTGGCTTATCTGCGTCCGTGGCTGCAGATGGAGGAATTGACCACCAGCCTGCGGATGGTCGCCCGCATCCCGGAAAAGGCCTGATTCTGCGTCAGCCCGCATGGATGGGCTGACGGCAGCACCCGCGGACGCCGATGCGACCTCGCCCTTGCGGGACGAGGTCCTTGCCGGCCGATTCTTTGGTCCGGGTTGCCACGGCACGGCCGAGGTGTTGGCCGCTCTGCTGGCCACGACCGCAGGGCCATCGACCGCAACGGCTTGGTTCGGACGCGACCGTGCTGCCCGCCTGTTGCGGGATCCGGCAGCTTTGCGCGGCGCCCTCGACATGGACATCACGGCGATCGATGACCTGATCTCCGCCCAACTCGACGTCATCCTGCACCACAAGCGGCTCTCTGCGCTCGAGGGGAGGTGGCGCGGTGTGGACTGGCTGCTGCACTCCTACGACCCGGGCGCCCGCATCAAGCTCCGGCTGCTGAACATAGGCTGGGCCGAACTATGCCGCGACCTCGAACGGGCGGCGGAGTTCGATCAGAGCCAGTTGTTCCAGCGCATCTACGAAGACGAGTTCGGCATGGCGGGCGGCGAGCCGTTCGGTCTCCTGCTGGTGGACCACGAAGTCCATCATCTGCCTGGCGCCGGGGGCGACCACGTCTCCGCCATCAAGCTGCTCTCCGCGGTGGCCGCCGCCGCCTTCGTGCCCATGATCCTGCCCGCCTCGCCGTCCTTGCTCGAGGTGGACGAGTTCGCCGACCTTGCTTCGACCCAGCACCCGGCTTCTCCGCTGCGGGCGGCAAGCCATGCGCGGTGGCGGACTTTGCGCAACCGTGAGGATATGCGCTTCATCTGCGTGACCTTGCCCCGCGTCCTCGCACGCCCGCCGTGGCGCGACGAACCGGCGCGCCATGACGGGTTCCGCTACGTCGAGTATACCCCCGACGCTACAGCCAGGACCTGGATGTCCGCCGCCTTTCCCTTCGCCGCCTGTGTTGCCCGTGCCTTTGCCGCCTACTCCTGGCCTGCCGACATCCGTGGCGTGGAAACCGACGTCGAAGCGGGCGGGGTAGTGACCGACCTCCCCGCCGAGCGGTTCGAAACCGACCCCGGACGGACCTGGGTCCGCCCCTCGCTCGACTTGGTGCTGACCGACGCCCAGGAGCGCGACCTGATCGACGCTGGCCTGCTGCCGCTCTGCGCCGTGCCCTTCGGGGAGGAAGGCGCCTTCAGTGCCGTACGGAGCCTTCAGGAACCGGGCAAGTTCACCACCGAGTTGGCCACCGCCAACGCGTTCGTGTCGGCACAGATCAACTCGATGCTGTGCGTCGGCCGCTTCGCGCATTACGTCAAGGTGATGGGGCGTGACATGGTGGGCTCCATGCTGGCCGCGGACGACATCGAGCGCCGGTTGCAAACCTGGCTGAACACATACGTCAACAGCAACGTTATCAGCAGCCGGGACAACCGGGCCCGCGCACCGCTGATCGCCGGCCGGGTCAGCGTTGCCGAGCGCCCCGGCAAGCCCGGCGTGTTCAGTTGCGTCGTGCATCTGCAGCCGCACTTCCAGTTGGACGACGTTTCGGCCACATTCCGGTTGGTGACCGAGTTGTCCTCCCCTGGACGGCCGTGAGCGATCAGCCATGACCAAGGAGCCGCGATGAGCGAACTGAACGAGGCCGGAGACCTCTTTCGTGCCGGACGCCTCAAGGACGCCGTGGCCCAGGCCAATGCGGCGGTGAGGAAGGCCACGTCCGATCTGGCGGCCCGCGTGCTGCTGGCCGAGTTGCTGCTGTTCCAGGGCAATCTGGACCGCGCCGACCTCATCCTCGATGCCGCCGCCGATCTGACGCCGGACGCCGCACTGGTGATCGCAGAATTCCGGCAGTTGCTGCGCGGCGAGCAGGCACGCCGCCAGTTGAGCCGCGACGGCCGGGTGCCGGAGTTGCTGTCCGACCCCACGCCCTGCATCACCGCGACCCTGGCCGCCTGCGTGGCGCTGCGTGCCGGGGACACGGCCGACGCCGCTACCAACCTTTCCATTGCGGAAGCCGAGCGCCCCCGCGTCCCCGGGCAACTGGAAGACGGCGCCGCGTTCGATGATCTGCGCGACGCCGACGACCTGTGCGCTGGTATCCTCGAGGTGCTCACGACCACAGGCAAATATTACTGGATCCCGACCGAGCGGATCGAGAGCGTGCTGTTCCACCCGCCGGTACGCCCGCGCGACTTGTTTTGGCGCCGGGCGACGATGTCGGTGCGTGGTGGGCCGGATGGGGACGTGTATGTCCCCGCGATCTACGCCGACCCGCCCCCAGACACCTCCGAGATACTGCTGCTCGGGCGCGAGACCGATTGGCGTGAGGCGGGCGGCGTCACCCGCGGCGTGGGGCAACGCATGTTCCTCGTCGGCGATGACGCCAAGGGGATCATGGAGCTGACCAGCCTGTCGCTCGGCGCCGACGCACCAGGATGAGCGGGCGCGGCCGGGAGGGGCGCCGCGCGGCCGGCCCCGTCATGCTGCCGTTGCTCGACCGCCTGATCGACAACGAACCGGAGCGCGCCACCGATCAGCCGCTCTCGGCCGCCGAGGCGATGCTGGTGCTGACCAACTCCGTCCGCCGCGACCTGGAGATGCTGCTGAATGCGAGGCGGCGCTTCCATTCCTGGCCGGCCGCGATGCGCGAGTTGGACACGTCGCCGCTGAACTACGGCATCCCCGACTGCACCGCCGGCACGTTCAACGACCAGCGAGAACGCGAAGCCTTTCGCGCCGAGGTCGAAGCGACCATCCGCCGCTTCGAGCCACGCTTCCTGAGCGTCGTGGTTCAGCTCCCCGACTTCGAGTCCCGCAAACTCAGTTCCAGCCTGCGCTTGCGCGTTGAAGCACTGCTGCATGCCGACCCGGCGCCGGAAGCCATTTCGTTCGACACAGTGGTCGATGCCGTGACGTCCAACGTCGCGATCCAGAGCTTCGGCGCGACCTAAGCCCGGATCACACAGATGTCCGACAGCCTGCTTCCCTTTTATGTGCGCGAACTCAACGCGATCCGCTCGCTGGCTGGCGAGTTCGCCGCCGCCAATCCCAAGATCGCCGGCCGCCTGCGCTTATCCAGCGAGGCGGTGGACGACCCGCATGTGGCACGGTTGCTGGAGGGCGTAGCCTTTCTCGCCGCACGTGTGCACCACCGGCTGGATGACGAATTTCCCGAGCTGACCGACGCGCTGCTCGACACGCTGTACCCGCATTACCTCGCACCCGTGCCGTCCTGCACCATCGTGCAGTTCACCGCACCCGAGGACGCCCAGGGTCCTGCCACCGTGCCAGCCGCAAAGCTGTTGGACACGGAGCCGGTGCGGGGCGAGCCCTGCCGCTTCCGGACGACCGCGCCCGCCACGGTCTGGCCCATCAGCATCGAGGCCGCGCGGCTCTCCGGCCTCCCGCTCGCCGCCCCGGCCAATCCGCACGCGGTTGGCCGGGACGGTACGCGCGCCACGGCGGTGCTCCGCATCACGCTGCGGTGCAATGCCGCGGCGATGACGCTCACCCAGCTCGGACTCGACCGGCTTCGGCTGTTCCTACGCGCCGCCCCCAATGTCTCCCTGCCGCTGTACGAGCTGTTGTGCGAGCACGTGCTCTCGGTCGCACTCGCCGACGGCCCGAACGACGCGGCGCCCACCGTCATTCCCCGTGGCAGCATCACCCCCGTGGGCTTTGGCCCGGAGGAGGCGCTGTTTCCCTGGCCCGCCCGGTCCTTCACCGGCTTCCGCTTGCTGACCGAGTATTTCGCCTTTCCACAAAAATTCATGTTCCTCGACCTAACCGGGCTGGATGCCCGCACCCTGGTCGATGCGGGCGGCCGCCTCGATATCTTCATCTACCTCGACCGGTCGACGCAGGAGCTGGAGCGCGCCATCGACGCCGACAGCTTCGCCCTCGGCTGCACGCCCGCCGTGAACCTGTTCCCGCAACGCTGCGATCCCATTCTGCTGGACAGTCACACCACGGAGTACCGCGTCGAGCCGGACCGCCGCCGCCCCGGCACGATGGAGGTGTGGATGATCGACCGGGTGCGGGAGAACCGCTCCGACAGCACGCAACGCCCCTGGGTGCCGTTTCACCGGCTCAGCGCGGGGCTTGATGGGCCGCAGGAAGAGGCACCCGGCGGCTTCTACACCTCCGTGCGCCGTGGGTCGGCCAGCCTGTCCGGCACCGACGTGCTCCTGGGCCTGTACGATCCCGGCTTTGATCCCGAGCAGCCCGGCAACTCCGTGCTTTCGGTGGACGCGATCTGCACCAACCGGGATCTGCCGGCCGAACTGCCTTTCGGCGGCGGGCATCCGCGCGTGGCGCTGAACGACGGGATGGCGTCGATCGGGAGCGTATCCTGCCTGACTGCCCCCACGCCGCCGTTGCGCCGGGTTCTGCGTGAGCGTGGCTTCTGGCAGCTCGTCTCGCATCTCTCGCTCGGCCACCTTTCGGTGGTTGGCGGCGAGGATGGCGCCGCTGCCTTGCGCGAGGTGCTGCGCCTGTATGACCTGCGCGCTTCCGCCGACACGATCGCGGCCATCGAAGGGCTGGTGAGCGTTTCGGCCAAGCCCGGCGTTGCCCGCGTTCCCGGTTCCCATCTCGGCGCGTTCTGCCGCGGTCTGGACGTGACGCTGGAGTTCGACAGCCGAAGCTGGGCCAGCGGCAGCCTGTATCTGCTCGCCTCCGTGCTCGATCGCTTCCTGGCGCTGCACGCCACGGTCAACGCCTTCGTCCGCACCAGCGTGGCGCTGCGGGGACGACCGGGGATGATCGCGCGCTGGCCGGCCCGCGCCGGGGCCCGCACACTGCTGTGAAGTCCCTGATGTGACGGGGCAGACCAGTAAGCCACCTGCCCGGTCCGCACTCGATCGGCTGGCCGGGGAGCCTCGCCGGTTCGGCTTCGATGCGGTGGTGCGGCTGTTGCTGCTCGCCGCCCATAATGCCGACCCGGCGGCCATCGTGCGCTTCCGCTCCGTGGCCAGCCTGGCCCAGCCACCTGCCGACGTGCTGTCGATCGGCGGCGGCAGTGCCAGCGGGCCGCCCCAGGTTGTGACCACTGTCATGGGGCTGGTCGGTACGTCGGGTGTGCTGCCGCGCGGCTACACCGAGATCGTCAACACGGCGATCCGGGGCGGGTCCCGCTCGCTGCATGCGTTCCTCGACATGCTGTCGCACCGCTTCGTCGCGCACTTCGCACAAGCGGGCACCAAGTATCGGCTGCACCGGGCCGCGGAGATGGCGGGTTTGCGGCCCGGGTCTGGCGCTGACCCGGTGAGCGAGGCGTTGCTGGCGCTGACGGGTTACGGCAATGGCGCGATGGTGGACCGGCTGGCCGCCGGTCCGGAGCCGTTGATGCATTACGCCGGGTTCTTCGCCATGCGCCCGCGCTCGGCCGATCGGCTGGCCGCGTTAGCCACCGATTGGTGCGGCCGCCCTGTCGAAGTGGTGCAGTTCGCCGGCGCTTGGCTCACTGTGCCAGCGGACCAGCAATCCATGCTGCGCCAAGGTGTGTTCTCCGGACGTTTCGACCAGCTTGGCGTGGATGCGACGATCGGTACGCGGGCGTGGAATGCACAGGCACGTATCGTGCTGCGCATCGGCCCGCTCACCCTGCATGCCTTTCGCGCCTTGCTGCCGCACCAGCCGGCCTTGCGCCGCCTGGTGTCGCTGGTGCGCAGCTTCGTTGGGTTCGAGACCGGGTTCGCGATCAACCCGGTGCTGGAAGCGGATGCGGTGCCCCCCTTGCAGTTGGGGGCCACCGGGACGCGGCTCGGCTGGGATAGCTGGCTGCCAACGCATGGCACGCGCCGGGCAGACGGGACCGAGGCGATGTTCGAGGCCGAAGTGGTGGAAGCACTCGGTTGAAGCTGCGCCTCGTCACTCCGCCTTCTTCTGCGGCCGGATGCCCAACTGCGTCAGCATCGTGTTGCGCGTCTCCTCGCTCGCGACGACCTCCTCCAGCAGTTCCGGCCAGGTCAAGCGGGCCCGCCGGATGGCTTCGTCCAACGTCAGCGACAGCGGCGACTGCGGTTCGGACTTACGGAAGTAGTCGGCGATCTTGGACAGTTCGTGCAGCATGTCGTCGCGGTTCACCACCCGAGCGGTGATCGGGATCGCGACTGCCGCGCCGGCGGCTCCGGATGTTTCAGTCATCTCCGCCACCTCGGGTTCGGCGGCCAACTCGGTCCGGGCCGGTGCG
The DNA here is from genome assembly GCA_964247705.1 of uncultured Acetobacteraceae bacterium. Classification (GTDB taxonomy): domain Bacteria; phylum Pseudomonadota; class Alphaproteobacteria; order Acetobacterales; family Acetobacteraceae; genus LMUY01. The sequence goes on from CAXTVQ010000011.1 coordinate 8,648, forward strand.
AACCGCATGACCGCGGCCAGCAACTCGCCCAGCAGGTCGCGCACCCGGCCTGTCGAAGGTGCGTCGCTGCCGGCTTTCTCGTCCAGCACCGCCGTCATCTGGGTCCAGGCCAGGATCGCTGCGTCGACCTCGTCCCGCAACTGGGCGAAATGGCCGGCGCCCGCAGCCTTGGCATCCGTCTCGACGGTGGCGAACGGCATGATGCCCGCCGCCAGACGAGCCTTCTTGCGTGCGGCGTCGCCGATCTTCTCCACCTCCTCGGCCTGGAAATATTGCCAGAACGTCAGCTCCGACCCATCGCCGCGGGTGAACATGACCTGCTTGCGGATCGCTTGAGCGAGTGTGCCTTCGCCGGTGATGCCACTGAGGCCGGAGATCGGCACGACCAGCGTGGCCAACCCGTCCTCGTCGGGGGTAGGGAAGAGGCCGCTGTCCCAGAACTCCCCCGCTAGCCCGCCGATCACCCGCGCGCCGGCCGTAAGCCCTGCGAGGCCGCCTTCGCGCACCAGCGCTTCCGTCAGCCATGCCGCAACCTCGAGGTCTTTCGCACGCTCGCGCAGGATCTTGATCGAGAGGTCGCGCACGGTCCGCCACTGCTGCGGAGAGGCGCCGGCGTCGGCCGCGTCGCCGTCGGAGCGCCGTTCGGCATCGCGCGCTTCGGCGCGAGCGTCGCGCAGCCGGTAATACATCGACTGAGCCGATGCGTCTTCCCGCGGATCGACGCCTGCGGCGGCCGAACCCTCGAACGGCTGCAACAGATCCTCGACGTCAACATCAACATCCAAGGCCACTGACTTACTCCGCTATGTGTGCTTGTGTGCCAGGCTCTAGACTCTCGTGCTCTGAGCATCTAGCGTACCGGTGCGCTGCCGTATCAAGGCAGCCGGGGCTCGGGGGATATGTGAGACGATGGCTGCGCTAGATCTCAAATCCCTGGTCAGCCGCTTTGACGAGACATGCCGGCGCAGCCTGGAGGCGGCTGCCGGTTTCACTCTCTCGCGTAGCCACTACAATGTCGAGATTGAGCACTGGCTGGCCAAGTTGCTGGACGTCTCTGGCGGCGACGTCGAACTCGTGCTGCGCCATTACGAAGTGGACGAGGGGCGGCTGCGCACTGATTTGAACCGTGCGTTCGACAAGATGAAAACCGGCAACGCTCGTGCGCCGGGTCTGTCGCCGGACATCGTGGACGCCGCGAAGCAGGCCTGGCTGCTCGCTTCGGTCGAGCATGGCCTGTCCCGGCTGCGTTCGGGCCATCTGCTTTGGGCGCTGCTGGCGGACGAGACGCTATCACGCCGCACGCGGGAGATATCGGGCCAGTTCGCGCGTATCCAGCCGGATGCGTTGAAGCGCGATCTGCTGACCATTACCGCCGGCGGGGCGGAGGCTGCCTCGGTTTCCGCGGCCGCTCCCGGCGACACCGCCGGCGGCGCTGCGCCGGGTGCGCCGGTTGGCACCACCGCGCTCGACCAGTTTACCCAGGATCTCACGGCGAAGGCGCGCGAAGGCAAGATCGACCCGATCCTTGGCCGTGATTTCGAGATCCGGCAAGTGATCGACATCCTGACCCGGCGCCGCCAGAACAACCCCATCCTCACCGGCGAGGCGGGCGTCGGCAAGACGGCGGTGGTGGAAGGCTTCGCGTTGCGCATCGCAGCGGGGGACGTGCCCCCGGCCCTGAAGGACGTGACGCTGCGCACGCTCGACCTCGGCTTGCTGCAAGCCGGCGCGGGCGTGAAGGGCGAGTTCGAGAACCGGTTAAAATCGGTGATCGAGGAGACCAAGGCCAGCCCTAAGCCGGTCATCCTGTTCATCGACGAGGCGCATACCCTGATCGGTGCGGGCGGTTCCGCCGGGCAGGGCGATGCCGCCAACTTGCTCAAGCCCGCTTTGGCCCGTGGCGAGTTGCGCACCGTCGCCGCCACGACCTGGGCCGAATACAAGAAGTATTTCGAGAAGGATGCCGCCCTGACCCGGCGCTTCCAGACCGTGATCGTCGACGAGCCGACCGAGCCGGTCGCCATCGCGATGATCCGTGGCCTGGTGGGCACGCTCGAGAAGCACCACAAGGTCCGCATCCTTGATGAAGCGGTGAGCGAAGCGGTGCGGCTATCGGCACGCTTCATCCCGTCGCGTCAGTTGCCGGACAAGGCGGTGTCGCTGATCGACACGGCCTGCGCGCGCGTCAGCATGAGCCAAGCGACCGTGCCCGCCGCGATCGAGGATCTGCAACGCCGCACGGACTTGATCGCTACCGAACTCGGGATCCTCGAACGCGAGGCGTTGGCCGGTGCGCCCAACGAAGCGCGCCAGGAGGAGTTGCGGACCGAGCGCGCTTCGATCAAGGACAAGCTCGTTGCACTCGACACGCGTTGGCAGAAGGAGAAGGAACTGACGGCCGGCATGGCCGAGGCTCGTAGCGCGCTCGAGGCTGGCGCCGGGGATAGTGCGGTGCAAGCCGTCGAGCGCGACAAGCTTGCCGCATTGACGCTCGAGTTGCGGGCGCTGCAAGGCGAACATCCGCTGATCCATCCGGTGGTGGACGGCCAGGCGGTGGCCGAAATCGTGGAAAGCTGGACCGGCATCCCCGCCGGCCGCATGCGCAGCGATGAAATCCGCACTGTGCTGGCGTTGAAGCAGCGTATGGAAGCGCGCGTCATCGGCCAGCCGCACGCGCTGGAGGCTGTGGCGCAAGCGATCCAGACCTCACGCGCGAAACTGACCGACCCGCGTAAGCCGATCGGCGTGTTCTTGATGGTAGGGACCTCGGGCGTTGGGAAAACCGAGACCGCGCTCGCCTTGGCCGACCTGCTGTATGGCGGCGAGCAGAACATGACCACCATCAACATGACCGAGTTCAAAGAGGAGCATAAGGTCAGTTTGCTGATGGGCAGCCCGCCGGGTTACGTCGGCTACGGCGAGGGCGGCATCCTGACGGAGGCGGTTCGGCGCCGGCCGTATTCGGTGATCTTGCTGGACGAGATGGAAAAGGCCCATCCCGGCGTGCAGGACGTGTTCTTCCAGGTGTTCGACAAGGGCAACATGAAGGACGGCGAAGGCCGCGATATCGACTTCAAGAACTGTGTCATCATCATGACATCCAATGCCGGCACCGATCTGATCGGCAAGCTGTTTGCCGACCCGGAAAGCGCACCCGATGCCGCCGGCCTTGCGGAGGCGCTGCGCCCCGAACTGCAGAAGGTGTTCAAGCCGGCATTCCTGGGCCGCGTGTCGCTCGTGCCATACTTCCCGCTGTCGCCGGATATCATCCGCCGGATCGTCGGCATGCAGCTCGAACGGATCCGCAAGCGCGTCTGGGACAGTTATCGTGCCACGATGTCCTGGCCGCAGGATTTGGTTGACGAGATCGCCCGGCGCTGCACGGAAAGCGCGTCCGGTGCGCGCAATGTGGAGAACATCCTCTCCCGTGGCTTGCTGCCCGAGTTGTCGGGGCATGTGTTGGGTCGGTTAGCCGAGGGCGAAACGATCAAAGATGTCCGTGTCGGGATAGAATCATCCGGCGCGTTCAGCTATCAGCTCGACTGAGCTGTAGCCGCCGTCAACCAGATATTCGAAGGAGAGTGAAATGGCAATTTACATGAACTACAACAGCCTCTCGCCCAAGGGTGACGTCACTGAGGGTGGGCACAAGGACTGGGTCGAGCTGAGCTCGGTCCAGTGGGGCGTGGGCCGTGGGATTTCGAGCCCGACAGGCGCCAGTGCCGATCGTGAGTCGAGCGCGCCGAGCGTCAGCGAAGTGACGGTCACCAAGACGCAGGACGTCGCGACGATCGGCCTACTGACCGCGGCCTATCAGGGGGACGGCGTTCCCGTGCAAATCGATTTTACCCGCACCAACAAGGACACGCAGGACGTCTTTCTCACAATAGAGCTGACGAACGTGATGATCAGCGGATATAGCATGAGCAGCGGCGGCGACCGCCCGGCCGAGAGCCTATCGCTGAACTTCACCAAGATCGAGGTGAAGGGTACCCAGATGGACGCAACTGGCGCCGGGTCGACGAACGCCAGCATCACCTACGACCTGTCGACCGCAAAATCCACTTAAGGCCGTCTGCAGTCGGGTGGGTTTCGGCCCGCCCGATGACACCGTCGCCGAGATGTTTCATAGGAGATGCCTGAGCCGGCTCTAGGGGGCTCGGGAGACGTCCGGGTCAGCCCCCTCCAGACCTGTGCCGCTCTCGCATCACAGCGGCGATCTCGCACTCAGCCACTCACTTCGACCGCAACGCTGCGGACGAGTCCGCGATGGTGGTCAGCCAGCGGCGCAACGGGTTCGGCCAGCGTTGTGCGTTCGTCCGCAGAGCCGCGATTGGATCGGTTGTGCCCGCGGCAGGTGCGGGAGCGTTGATCGCGGCTGCCGCCATCTTGGCCAGCAACTGCTGCACGTCCGTCAGCGACCGCAGTGCTTGATCGATCGGGGCGCCGGGCCCCGACCCAACGAGATCGATCAACGGCTGGTAGTGCGCCGCGATCGCGGAGGCGGGCGGTGGGACCGAACCAGCGCGGCCGAACGCGCCCGACACGGCGGAGATGAGGCCTCCCGGTGCTGGCAACGTCACCTGCTGCACGATTCCGGTCAGCAAGGTGCGGATCGGCGATTGCGGCGAGGTTACGACGTAGAGATCCTGCGCCGCCTGACTGACGCTGGTCAGCGGCACCAGTTGCAGGTCGTCCAGCAAGCCGTCCCATGCCCGTTGGAAGTCGGCTTGATACAGGCCGTTCACCTCGGTTTCGAGCGCTGCCATCTTGGCGCTGTCATCGGCGACACCGGTCTTGGCGCCGACCACCCAGCTCTCGGCCGCCACTGCGCGGATTGCCGGAGCCAGCGCGGGAAGGTACGCGCCGTAGAAGCCGGCCGGCGTCAGGAAGCCCGGCACGCCTTCGTCCAGCGGATGGCCGGAGGTGCGGGCAAACAGCACTGCACCGAGCGGGCCCATGGCATCGCGCGGCCGCCAGGCTGGCACGGCGGCGGCCGGAGCAGCGCGCCGGATGCGGCCGTAAACGCGCGCCGCGGGCGACACCCGGCCGAATACCGATCGGGCCTGTTCCACCAAGGCGCCATCCAGCGCCACCGCGGGCAGCGGGACAGCCAGCAACGCGTCAAGATGCTGCGATAGCCGGTCGCGCACACCCTCGAGGCCAGGGCCGCCATAAGTCGATTGCCAGTCCAGCCGCATCCATTCACCAACGAGCCCGGGGTCGAGGGGACCGGCGCCGCCGAGCATCAGGTAGACGCGGGTCGCCTCGTAGCAGAACTCCGGCCGGTCGAGCGCTCCGGCGATCTGCCCCTCCAGGCGGCGCATCAGCCGGGGCAGCAGATCGTGCTGCAATGCCGCGCGGTACGTCGTGCGCCCGATCTGCCCGAGCGCGCCCGCCTGGTTCAGCCCGTCGCCGGGTGGGCGCGTGTCAGCCTCGAACGGCATCTCCCGCGCATGATCGAGCAGCGGCAGCAAGGCGGGCAGGTCTGTGTCGGCCACCGGGTCCAGGGAGTGACGGGCAGCTTCCGCGGCCTGTGCCGCCAGCGACGTCTGCACTTGGCGCTGCTGGTCGAGACCGCTGGCCCGCAACTGCCAGGTCACGGCGCAGGCAGCAAGAGTGGCCAGCGTCACGGCTGCGAACCCGCCACCGCGCAGCAGCAGGCGGCGCCGCACCACCGCTGGTTGGGATGACACCAGCATCGCCTCGCCCGGCAGCACCTCGGCCAGCAGGCGGTGTAGGAAGTAACTACGTCCACGCTCCGGCCGCAGGCTCGGCAGCCGGGCAGGGGAGACCCCGAAGGCGCGGGCCAGCACGCCTGTCAGCCGGTCGACCGGCGTTCCCTCCTGCGTGCCCGAGGTCAGGTACACGCCCCGCAGCAACGGTGCCGGCCGCAGCTTCGAGCCGCCGAAGGTTTCGGCCACGAAGGCAGCGAGCGGCCCGGCCAGGCTTGCGATTTGGGCAGGGAACCCGGCGATCAGCCGCCGGCGCTCCGGGCTGCGTTCGGCCTGCAAACGCGGCACCACGCGCTCGTCCAGGCGGTTGACGAGCGCGTTCAACGCTTGTTCGGTGTCCGGAGCGGGCCAGGGGCGCCGGCGGCCCAAGGCGAAGGTCGTGCCCCAGACCTGGCCGCGCCGCTCCACGTCCAGGTCGTCGAAGAACTCGGTGAACCCGGCGACCAGGTCGGTTTTGGTGAACATCATATAGACAGGCAGGTCTTTTTTCAGGCGCGCACCCAGTTCCTCCACCCGGGCGCGGATGGCTTGCGCATGGGCCGTGCGTATCGGCGGCGGCGCGCCCGCGATCTCCTGCGCCGCAATGGCCACGATGATGCCGTTCAGTGGCTGGCGCGGCCGGGTGCGTTGCAGCAAGTCCAGGAAGGCGTACCAGCCAGCACGATCGACCCCGGCGTCACTATCCTGGGTGGTATAGCGCCCCGCCGTGTCGATCAGCACCGCCCGGTCGGTAAACCACCAATCGCAGCTTCGCGTGCCGCCCACCCCCGCCAGATGTGCGCCGCCGGCACCCTCGGCCAGCGGAAAGGACAAACCGGCGTTCAGCAGGGCCGTCGTCTTGCCCGCACCCGGCGGCCCGATGATCACGTACCATGGCTGGCCATGCAGCAGCCGCGCGCCCTTCAGAGTTTTGAGCGCGTCGGCGAACCGCTCGCGCAGCCCGGCCGCTTCGTCCGCCAGATCGTTGCTGCTGCCGAGCAGACCCTGCTCGAGCGCGCTCTCACGCCGGGTGCGGCGGATGTATGACCAGAGCGTCGTGCCGGCCCAGGCCAGCAGTGCCACCCCGCACAGCACGAGACGCACGGCCGCGCCGTCGAGGCCCGGAACCAGGGGACCCAAGAACCAGATCAGGGCGCTCGCCAGGATCGTTCCAGCCAGCCAAATCGCGGCATTCGGCAGAGTCGCGCGCATCGGCCGTGACGTCCTCGCTTTTCCCCTCGGTGCCATTCGGTAACGCTTTTCCAGCGCATGTGTAAGGGTGCATGCTGACGCGGCCGCATCGCGCACCCTTGTTCCGAGGTTTCGACTCTGGCTGCGATCCCTTCACCCACCATCCTCAGCACCGATGAGATGGGCCGCGTCGCCCCGCCGATCGTGCGGTCTGTCGGCCGCGATGCGGTCAACGCGCCGCTGGACGTGTTCATCATCCAGTCGTTGTTGAACGACCGCCTGCCCAAGCCGCACTCCCCCGTGCCGGTGACGGGTAGCGCCGATATCGGAACGACGCTTGCGATCGAGGCGTACCAGGCCGTCGTAATGAACATGGTGCCACCAACGGGGACGGTGGAGCCTGGCAGCGTGACCTACTACTCGCTCGCGTCCCGCCCGTTGGTGGAGCCGCAGCGTTCGGCCACGACCGGTCATTTCGGCCGCGTGCCGGCGGATGTGGGGGACGCGGCGCGGGTGTCGTTCAAGCAATGGGGCGTGCCCGCCTCGGTCACCATCGCGCAATGGGCGGTGGAGAGCGCCTGGGGAGCCGCCATGCCGCCCGGCAGCAACAATCCGTTCGGGATCAAGGCAGTGGGCGAACAGCCGGGGGTGGAGAGCCTGACGCGCGAGGTGCTTTCGGGCCAGAGCGTCACGATCTCGGCCAGGTTCCGGCAGTTCGCTTCGCTGTCCGAGGCGTTCGACCTGCATGGCAAGTTGCTGGCGACCGGCGCGCCATACAAGCCGGCGATGGCGAAGAAGAACGATCCGGACGCGTTCGCCGATGCGCTGACGGGGGTGTACGCCACCGATCCGCAATATGGCACGACGCTGAAATACGTGATCCACACGTACGGGATGGATCAGTTTGACCGCTCACAGTAGCCCGCTGTGAGCGAGGCGCACGCGCTGTTCCGGGCGGAGTGCCACATCAGGCTGCCCGGCGGCGTGCTGGTGCTGGCGCCGCCGAACGCATTCGGTTCGGGCGCCACGAGCATCGCGGTGCCGGCCGACGGGCCCGGTCGGTTGCGGCTGCTGGCGGGCCATGCGGAGGCGTTTGCGCGATTGCGCGCCGATTGGGCTGGGCTGGGCTTGCCGGGCGTGCCGGGCCGGTTGAGCGATGCCGAGATGTTGGCGCTGCTGGACAGGGCTATTGCCAGCCACCGTCTTGGCGTTGCCTTCTTTCCGCGGCCGGTGGACCCGCTGGACCGGATCGCTGCCGACACCATCCCGCGCCAGCCTGCGCCGGCCGCCCAGGTAGCCGCGAAGGCGGTGCGCGACATGTCCCGGGCCGAGCGGATCGAGGCGGCGCTGAAGCGCGTACCGGCGCATTTGACCGGGGCGCTCAAGGACGCGTTCCTCGGGCTGATTTCGCCGACGTCGATCGCCATCACCGTGGCTGCCTTCGCGGGTCTGGCGGTGGCGCAGTTCTTCGGTTACGGCGAGGCGGCGGACGCCGTGCTGGCCGCCATCGCGTACGGCATCGCCGGGCTATCGGGCGTGCGTGCGCTGTACGACATGGTGGCGGCCACGGTGAACGCGGCGACCGCGACAACCGACACCGAGATCGATGCGGCGGCGCTGCGCCTGGCCAACGCCTTCGTGGTGTTGGGGATCGCGTTCCTGACCATCTTCATCACGCGTGCAGCGCGCAAGGCGGCGCAGGCGCGGGCGGCGCAAAGCGCACCGGTGCGGGACGATCCGCCTGCCCCGGCGCGACAGGCTGGCCGGTCGGCTGAACAACAACGACGCGCCCTGCCTCCCCCCAAGGACGCATCCGCCCCGGCAACGCCCGCCGATGAAGCTGCAGCTTTGCCAGGGCATGGCAATGCCCGCCATGGTGCGCAGACGACGCTCGATCAACAGACCACCCGCGTTCAGACCGGTGTTGCGCCCGATGGCGCGCTTGCGCCCACACCGAGGGCGACGCGGTTCGATAGTCCGGAAGCTGAACTCGACGCGGTGTCGCGCGCGCAGTCAGGCACCGCCGGACGCATCGCAGATGGAACGACGAACGACTCGATCCGGGTCGGCCCTGACGGGGTTGCGCGCCTGCCGCGCGACAGTTCCGTCGTGACCGGCTACCCCGGCGGCTACGGTTCAGGCGTAGAAGTCATGCGCGACCCGGTAACGAACGCTCGTTTACCGGGGAGTCCCGTCATGCCGACGGGACAGGATCCGAATGCCCTTGTTGTGTTGCAGAAGAACCCGGCAAACGGTGTATGGGAGCCGATAACGCAGTACCCGACCAACAAACCGCCTGACCCGTAACGATTGCAGCGATCCTGGAGGGACGTGCCATGCAGACTGCATCCCCAGTTCCTCCACTTGTTTTGTCGGTATTTGGCACTTGGTTCAATGTCGACACCATTGACTACGAGGATCTGAAAAGCCTCGTCAGTCTTGGCGGCACAGTCGTGGCCGAGCTCGTTCAACGGGGGATGAAGGCCGGCGAGATCGCCAATCTCCTGACGGATGTCCTGGCCAACTGGACGTCGGACACGGCTATGGCGTTCATCAATGCTACCGACGTTGACTGGCTCGCCGATCCCGTCGCGCTTGCCAAGCTCAAACTCATCCTCCAGGAAATGACGAAGATGTCGCGGCGCATGGCCGATCCGAACAACTCCGGTCTATCCGCCTTAACCGAGTAGAGTCGCGCCGTTCACCGGACCGACCGCTGTCACGGTTCCGGCCGAATTCGGCGCCGTGCCCGAACCTGCGTCACCGCAGGTTGTCCCGCTCACGCTTCCGTATAAACTCCACTCCTAGCGGGGGAGGCCACCATGTCGGAGTCATCGGGAGGGGCGGAAGGCGAGCGCCTGCTCGAACTCACGACGGCGCTGGGTGGCGACACACTGTACCCGGTTGCGTTCCGCGCCGAGGAGGCGATCAGCGAGCCGTTCAGCGTCACCGTCGAGATGGTCTCGACCGAGCCGGCCATCGACCCCGACACCGTGCTCTACAAGCCGGCGTGCCTCACGGTCAGCCGCCAGCATTCCGGCAACCGCAGCTTCAACGGCGTGGTGCGCTCCTTCTCGGGGTCCGGCCGGCCGGTGCGCAGCAAGTGGGCGTACACGATGGAGATCGTGCCCAAGTTCTGGTTCCTGTCGCAAACGGTCGATTGCCGCATCTTCCAGACCCAGTCGGTCGCCGACATCCTCACCACGATCTGCGGCGAAGTGTCGCAGACCCTCAATCTCAAGATCTTCGGCACCAAGACGCCGCGCGACTACATCACGCAGTATAACGAGACCGACCTCGACTTCCTGCGCCGCCTCATGGAAGGCGAAGGCTACCATTACCATTTCGAGCACACGGCATCCGACCACACCCTGGTGGTCAGCGACCAGAACACCGGCTTCCCCGCCACGCCGAACCCTTCGCTGTACGTCTTGCACGAGGGCGGCGGCATCGACGTGTTCACGGATTGGCAGAAGGCGCTCGCCACCGCCCACGGCAAGGTCAACCTGCTGGACTACGACCCGGCCAACCCCTCCACCAAGCCCTCGGGCCAGCAAGCCACCACGCTGGCGACCAGCGGCGCCCCGTTGCGCGACGTGTTCCGCTGGCCGGCCCTGCAACTCGTGGCCAGTGACGTCACCAGCCGCGCCCGCATCATGATGGAGGCGGCCGAAGCCGCGGTGGCGCTGCGCGACGCCGCGGGGGAGAACCACCTGTTCTTCGCAGGCAGCCGTTTCACGCTTGCCAAGGATCCGTTCGATGGCTCCTCGGGCATCGACTACGTGGTCCGCCGCATCAGCCATCACGGCCGGGACGATAGTTGGGTGACGGGTGGCGCGCGTGCTTCCTACCGCAACACGCTCTCGGCCCTGCCAGTGGCGACCCCATGGCGGGACCCGCTGCAGACGCCGCGCCCGGTGATGGCAGGCGTCTATGGCGCCGTCGTGCTGGGTGATGCGGGCGACGAGATCCACGCCGACAATCTGGGCCGCATCAAGGTGCAACTGTTCTACGACCACCGGGGTGATACGACGGCCGACAAGGCCGTTTGGGCGCGCATCGTGCAGCCCTGGGCCGGCAATACGTGGGGTTGGCAGCATCTTCCGCGGGTTGGGACGGAGGTCGCCGTCAGCTTCATGGATGGCGACCCGGACCGGCCCGTCGTTTTGGGCGGCCTGTACAACGGCGAAATGATGCCGGTGTTCGCCATTCCCGGCGAGCAGACCAAGAGCGGCCTGCGCACCCGTTCCACCAAGTCCGGCGACACCAGCACGTTCTCGGAGATCAGCGTCGACGACGCCAAAGGCTCCGAGCTGGTCTACCTGCACGCCGAGAAGGACATGACGGTCGAGGTCGAGAACGACCAATCCATCACCGTCGACCACGACCAGACCCTGCTGGTGAAGAACAATCGCACCCACACGGTCAGCAAACAGGAGACGATCGAGGTCGACGACAGCCAGACCAACACGATCAAGAACGGCCGCACGACCACGGTGAACGCCAGCGGGGACAGCCTGACGGTCAAGTCCGGCGATCTTACGATCAACGTCAGCATGGGCTCCATCTCGATGGAGGCGATGCAGAACATCACGCTCAAGGTCGGGGACAACACCATCACGATCAGCCAGTCCGGGATCGAGGTGAAAGGCATGATGGTCAGCGTGGAGGGGCAGATTCAGAGCGAGCTCAAGGCCCCGATGACCACGGTGAGCGGCGACGGCATGCTGACCCTCAAGGGCGGCATTGCGATGATCAACTGACGCGTCATGCCCGGGCGCACCCAAACCAAGCTTAACCCCGAGCTCGCCGCCTTGCTGCCGAAGGCCGGGCTGCCGCAAGCAGCCGTCGGCCGGCTGGTGGACATCGCCGGCACCGAGGCGGCCCTGGAGGCGCTCGAGGCCGCTGACATGCTGGTAGAGGCGACCCGCTTGGCCGCTCACGCCTTGCCCCGGCGCGAGGCCGTCTGGTGGGCTTGCATGTGCGCGCGGCACAACACCCCTGACGCCCTGCCGCCGGACGATGTGGCGGCGATCGAGGCGGCCGAGCTTTGGGTGCGCTCGCAAACCGACGAGGCGCGCCGGGCTGCGTTCGACCATGCCGGCCGTGCTGGGTTCAACAGCCCTGAAGCCTGGGCCGCGGTCGGCGCTTTCTGGAGCGGCGAGAGCCTTGCGCCGCTCGGCCAAGCCGCCGTAGCGCCGCCCGCGCACGTGGCGGCGGCGGCGGTAGCCGGGTCGGTGGCGCTGGCCTCGGTGCGGGATCGGCCGGAGCGCCGCAAGGAACGGCTGCGACAGTTCCTGGCCAGTGCGCGCGACATCGCCGTCGGCGGTCCCGGACGCTTGCCGCGGGAGGTGGCCACCTGATGGGCCAGCCTGCCGCCCGCTCCACCGACCTGCACGTCTGCCCCATGGTCGACGTTCTAGTGCCGCATGTCGGCGGCCCGATTTCGATCGGCGAACCCACCGTGCTGATCTCGGGACTCCCGGCTGCGCGGGTGGGGGACATGGCGATCTGCGTCGGCCCGCCTGATGCGATCGTGCTTGGCTCCTTCACGACGCTCATCGGAGGGATGCCGGCGGCGCGGATGGGTGATCTGACCTCGCATGGTGGTAGTATCGTACTCGGCTGCTTCACCGTTCTGATAGGCTGACGATGCGACTGACCCTCTCCATCCTGCGTTGCCCGCCCAGCGCTCCGCCCGAGACGCGCGTGTTCGAGGGAGGCCAGATCAGCGTCGGGCGCGGCCCCGACAACGATTGGGTGCTGCCGGACCCGGACCGCCATCTGTCCAAGCGCCATTGCATGCTCGCCTTCCATGACGGCGATTGGCAGCTTGCCGACACGTCCACCAACGGCACGTACCTGAACGGTGAGAACGAGCCGCTCGGCCAGGGCGTGCCCCGCCGCCTGCGCGACGGCGACCGGGTGCGGTTCGGCGCGTATGAGATCGAAGCCCGGATCGGTCCCTCGGAGCCGGCCCCGCAACCCTGGTCCGATCCGTTCGCCGACGACCCGTTCGCGCCGTCCAAGCCGCAGCCACCCGAGATGGGCTTGCAGCAGCCGCGGTCCGCCGGGATCAGCCTGCCGGCCGATTTCGACCCGCTGGCGCCGGACCAGGACGGTGACCAGTATGGCGAGCAGTGGTCGTATCCCACCCAGGGTGACCATAGCCCCTCCACCGACGACGCGTTCCGCCCTGCGCCTACGGTTGCCGCCTTGCCGGACGATTGGGCAGACGACCTGTTGGGCAGTGTGCCACTGGCACAACCGGCACCCGCGCTTCCGCCGCATCCGGCGCCCGGGCCACCGGCGCAAGCAGCCGCTCACGTGCCGTTCCTCTCCGGACCATTCGACGAGGCGCCCTTTGCCGAGCCGCAATTGGCACCGGCCCGGGAGCCTCGGCCAGGTTCCGCTGCGGCCCCGATGCCGGCACCGATGCCGCAGCCTGCGGTAGCGCCACAAGCGGCCGCGGGCGGCGACAACGCCCTTATTGCCGCTTTCCTGCGCGGCGTGGGGCTGCCCGGCACCGCCGTGGAGGACCCGGAGACACTGATGGTGCAAGCCGGCGAGATGGTCCGCGCGATGGTCAGCGGCCTGCGTCACGCCCTCATCGCCCGCTCCGAGGTCAAGAGCGAGTTCCGCATCGAGCGCACCATGATCAGCGCCCGCAACAACAACCCGCTCAAATTTTCCGCCGATGACGACGACGCGTTGGACGCCCTGGTCGGCCCGCGCCGGCGCTCCAACATGCCGCCGGCGCAGGCCGTGTCCGACGCGTTGCGCGACATCCGGCTGCACGAACTCGCCACCATGGCCGCTATGCAGACTGCCGTGCGCGCCCTGGTCGCGAGCCTCGACCCGGCGTCGCTCAAGACCGAGACGCGGTCCGGCGCGCTTCCGATCCAGCGCAAGGCTCGCGCCTGGGACGCATTCGAGGTGCTGCATGCCACGGTCACGCAGAATCTCGCGGATGATTTCGACAGCGTTTTCGGCAAGAGCTTTGCCCGGGCCTACGAACAGGCCCAGAGTGAACTCGCAGGCAAGGAAGGCCAGGTATGAACCGATACGGCCTCCTGCTGCTGCTCGCTCTGTCCGCTTGCGGTGGTCCGCCCCCGCCCCCGCCGCCGGCCGTGCTGACCCTCACGCTGGTGGGCGGCAAGGACCAGAACCCGGATGCGGCCGGCCACCCCGTCTCGGTCGCAGTGCACCTGTATCAACTCACCTCGCCGGCCCGCTTCGAGCGCGCCGAGGTGTTCAGCCTGTTGGAGAAGGACAAGGAAACGCTGGCCGACGACCTTGCCGCGTCCGAGACGGTGCTGCTGCCGGCTGGTGAGACCATGTCCATCACCCGGCCATTGAAGCCCGGCGTGCAGGTGCTCGGCGCCGCTGTGGCATTCCGTGACATCGATGCCGCTACCTGGCGCGTATCCGCCCCCACCAAGCCGAGCGGCCCGACCCTGCTCGAGCTCAGAACCGCGGGCATCAAGGCTACGCTTGAGCCGGTTAAGGCCGCCAAACCATGACCTGGAACAACCGGGTCGCCTGGCAGGAGGGCATGTTCCTCCGCGCGCAGCATTTCCAGCAGCAGGACCGTAGCCTCGAGCAACTGGTCCGCGCGCGCACCGCCCATCTGCGGCCGTATGGCTGGGGCCTGTCCAGCTACGCGATCGACCGCGACCTATTGAATACCGGTCGGTTCGCGCTCGCTTCCGCCAGTGGGCTGTTCGAGGACGGCACGCCGTTCGCCGTTCCTGGAGAGGCCGATCACCCAACCCCGCTCGAGGTGCCCCCGACGGCCCGCAACGTGCTGGTGTATCTCGGCGTGCCCGTGCAACAGGCCGGCTCCGTCGAGTTCGCCCCCGGCGGTAGTCCGGATGGCCGCTACAGCCTGCGCGAGTTCGAAGCATACGATACCCACTCCACCGCCCCGCAACCGGCCGATCTCCTGATCGGCCGCCTGCGCCTGCGTTACCTGCTCGAGACGGAGGAGCGGGCCGGCTGGCTGTGCATCGGCGTCGCCCGCATCGTGGAGGTGGGGTCGGACCGCCGGGTCACCCTCGATGAACGCTGGATTGCGCCGGCGCTGCTGTGCGCCGCAACGCCCGTGCTGTCGGGGCTGGTGACCGAGCTGGCCGGGATGATCAACCAGCGCGGCGAGTCCTTGGCCGCACGGCTGACGGCACCCGGCGGGCGCGGCGTGGCCGATGTGTCCGACTTCCTGCTGCTGCAGTCGCTCAACCGCTGGCAGAAGCTGCTGAGCCACTGGGCGGATGCCGGCACGCCGCATCCCGAGACGCTGTACGCCACTCTGGTGCAGATGGCCGGCGAGTTCGCCACCTTCACCGAGGCCACCAAGCGCCCTGCTGCCTACCCGGCCTACCGTCACGAGGACCTGCAGCGCTCGTTCGCCCCCGTGGTGGCCGATCTACGCCGCTCGCTCTCGGCCGTGATCGAGTCGAACGCCGTGTCCATTCCCCTCGTGGAGCGGCGCTACGGCGTGCGGGTGGGCGCCATCACCGACCGCGGCGTGCTGCGCGCGTCTTCCTTCGTGCTGTCGGTGCGTGCGGACGTGCCGACCGAGCAGTTGCGGCGTCTGTTCCCGAGCCAGGTGAAGATCGGCGCGGTGGAGCAGATCCGCGAGCTGGTGAACGTGGCCCTGACGGGCATCGCGGTGCGGCCGTTGCCGGTCGCGCCGCGGCAGATCCCGTTCCATGCCGGCGCCAGCTATTTCGAACTCGACAGGAACTCGCCGCACTGGCAACAAATGCAAGCATCCGGCGGCTTCGCCATCCATCTCTCGGGCGAGTTCCCGAACCTGTCGATGGAGCTATGGGCGATTCGGGGCCAAGGCTAACGATGGACAAAGTTAGCCGGGTGGGGAGGACATAATGGCGAACGACAATCCTTTCGCCGAGCCGGACGACAACGACCGCACGATCATCCGGCCTGCACCCGGTGGCCGCCGCCCGGGTGCGCCTGCTGCCCAGCCGCCCATGGCCCCGCCGGCTGCCGCGCGGCCAGCGGCGCCACCGCCCGGCTTTCCGCCGCAATCGCCGTTTCCGCCGGCCAGCGCTGCGCCTCCAACCTTCGCGCCGGCCCCAAACTTTCCACCGGCCCCAAGCTTCCCACCAGCGCCGGGTTACTCCAACGAACCGGTCAACCGCGCTGCCTTCGCAGTCGGCAGCTCGCCTCTGGCCATTGCCGCCGCTCCCTTGCTGCAACTGCTCGCCCGCCTCGGCAACACTGCGACCCCGCCCGATAGCGGCGACCTGCGTGAGCGCGCGGTGGCCGAGATGCGCCGCTTCGAGCAGGCCGCCCGCGACGGCGGTGTTACGATGGATCAGCTTCGCCCGGCGCACTACGCGCTGTGCGCCAGCCTCGACGACGTGGTGCTCAACACACCTTGGGGCAGCAACGGCGTCTGGGCGTCCCGCTCGCTGGTGTCGACCTTCCACCAGGAGGTGCGCAGCGGCGACCGCTTCTTCGACCTGCTGAACCAGATGCGGCAGAACCCTGGCACCATGCTCCCGGTGCTGGAGCTCATGTATGTGTGCCTGTCGCTCGGCTTCATGGGCCGCCACCGCCTGTCGCAGCGGGGTGTCGCCGAGATCGACCGGCTGCGCGAGGAGACCTACGCCGTCATCGCCCGCCAGCGCGGCCAGATGGAACCGGGGCTGTCCCCCCGGTGGGAGGGTGTGAAAGCGCCGTACCGGCCGTCGCGTGCGCGCCTGCCGGTCTGGGTGGCCGCGGTGGCCGGGCTGGCGATCGTGGCCGGGCTGTTTGTTTGGTCCGCGCGCGACCTGGCCGAGGGATCCGACGGCTTGTTCGCGCAGGCGTTGGCCATGCCGCCGGGCCACATGCCGGCAATCCAGCGCGCCTCCGCCGTGGTGCCGCTGCGCACGCCGCCCCCGGTGCCCGGAGAGACCACCGCCGTCGACCGGCTGCGCACCTTCCTCAAGCCCGAGATCGACCAGGACCTCGTCGCCGTGCTCGGCACCGACGCGACCCCGATCGTGCGTATCCGTAACCGCGGGCTGTTCGCCTCCGGCAGCGCCACCTTGAACAGTCGGTTCGCCCCGCTGCTGGACCGCATCGGCAAGGCGTTGGCCGCCGAGAAAGGCAGCGTGGACGTGATTGGCTACACCGACAACCAGCCGATCCGGACGGTGAAGTTCCCGTCCAATTTCCAGCTCTCCTCCGCCCGTGCCACCGCCGCGGCCACTGCGTTGGGCCAGGCCATGGGCGGGCAGGACCGCATCCATACCGAGGGCCGCGCGGATGCGGACCCGATCGCACCCAACACGACACTGGATGGGCAGGAGCAGAACCGCCGCATCGAAGTCGTGCTGCATCGGCAGAGCTGACGCCTCATGGCCGCCTTCCGCCGGCTCGTGCTGTCCCGTTGGGTCCTGACCGGCCTGGGCGTGCTGCTACTGGCCTTGCTGGCCTGGTTCGTCGGCCCGCTACTCACCTTCCTCGAGTCCTGGATCGTCCGGGCGGGGGTCATCGCCGTGATGGTGGCGATCTGGGCGCTGGCCAATTGGTGGATCGGCCGCCGCCGCCGGCGCGCAGACGACGCTCTCGCCGCCGGGCTGGTGGAGAGGCCGGCTGGCCCCGACCTGGCGGGGGAAGAAGTCGCGGCCGTCGGCGAGAAGCTGTCCGAGGCGCTGGCCGTGCTGAAGAAGGCCCGCGGCACCCGCGGTTACCTGTACGAGCAGCCTTGGTATGTCATCATCGGCCCACCCGGTGCTGGCAAGACCACGGCGCTGATCAACAGCGGACTGTCTTTCCCATTGGCGGCCGAGTTGGGTCAAGGGGGCAAGCCCGGCGCCATTGCCGGAGTCGGCGGCACCCGGCTGTGCGATTGGTGGTTCACCGACGACGCCGTGCTGATCGACACGGCCGGCCGCTACACGACGCAGGACAGCGACAGCGAGGTCGACAAGGCTGGCTGGCAGGGTTTCCTGGCCTTGCTCAAGCGCAGCCGCCCCCGCCAGCCGCTGAACGGCGTGTTGGTGGCGATCAGCGTGGCCGACATCATGGTGGGCCGGACCGGGATGCTGGCCCACGCCGCAGCCATCCGCGCCCGCATCAAGGAACTAAACAGCTCGCTCGGCGTGCAACTACCGGTCTACGTGCTGTTCACCAAGTCGGACCTGATCGCGGGGTTCACCGAGTTCTTCGCCGACCTGGACCGCGAGAAGCGCGAGCAAGTTTGGGGCACCACCTTCCCGCTGCGCCGCGGCGAGGCCGGGGTGGGGCCGGTGGCCGGGTTCCGCGAGCAGCACGCCGCCTTGCTCGATCGGGTGGAAAGCCGCGTGCTCGACCGCCTGCAAGCCGAGCGTAGCCCGGAGCGTCGCCAGTTGATCGCCGGCTTCCCGGCCCAGGTCGCGAGCCTCGCCGACCCGATGGACGAGTTCCTGCTGGCCGCCTTCGGTGGCTCGCGGCTGGACCCGGCGCCGCTGGTGCGTGGCGTATACCTCACATCCGGCACCCAGAACGGCACGCCGATCGACCGCCTCACCGGAGCCATGGCCCAGGCGTTCGGCATGCGGGAGCGCCGTCTGCCGAGCCTCACGCCCGAGCAGGGACGCAGTTATTTCGTGAAGCGGCTGCTGCGTCATGTCGTGTTCGGCGAGGCGATGCTGGTCTGCGAACCGCCGGGTGCCGCGCGCCGGCGCCTCCTGCTGCGCGCTGCCGCCTTCGCCGGTGTGGCGGTGGTCACTCTCGGACTTTCCGGCGCGCTGCTGGTTGGCCGCAGTGCCGCGCAATCGGATACGGACATGCTGGGCGCGGCCCTGGTGCGCTACCAGGCCAGTGCCTCCGGGCTGCCTCTCGACCCGGTCTCCGACTACGACCTGCCCCGTATCCTGCCGTTGCTGGACCAGGCGCGGGACCTGCCGTTCGGCGCCGCGTCCCAAGCGGGCGGGTTCACGCCCGGCCTCTCGCAATCGGCCAAGCTCGGCACCGCCGCCCGCTCGGTTTACCGGCACGCGCTCGAGCGGGTTCTGCTGCCGCGGCTGGTGTTCCAACTGGAATCCCAGATGCGCGGTGCGCTGAACCGTCCCGACTTCCTGTATGAAGCGACCCGCGTCTACTTGATGCTCGGCAGCCAGGGCCCGCTTGACCGCGACCTGGTGCGGGACTGGATGGCGGCGGATTGGGCCAGCACCTATGGCGGCGCCACCCGGGCGGGAATCCGCGAAGATCTCGCCCGCCATCTGGACGCCTTGCTGGCCGAACCGCTTCCGGCTGTCGCGCTCGACGGCCAGTTGGTCGAGGACGCCCGTCGCACCTTCAGCCGCGTCACCCTGGCCCAACGCGTTTACTCCCGCATCCGCCCGAGCGCTGCAGCGCGCCGCATCCCCGCCTGGATTCCCGCCGACGCCATGGGCAGTTCCGGCGAGCGCGTGTTCATCCGCCCCTCCGGCAAGCCGATGACCGAGGGCGTGCCCGGCTTCTTCACCGTCGAGGGCTTCCACCGGGTTCTGCTCCCATCGTTGGCCGCCACGGCCCGCGACGTCGTGTCCGAAAGCTGGGTGCTCGGCAAACGCGCCGATTCCGCCGCGATCGACCCGGCGATGCTGACACTCGAAGGCGACGTGGTGGCACTCTACTGCAACGACTACGCCAAGGTTTGGGACGCGATGTTGGCCGACCTCGCCGTCGTGCCACTGCGGGACCTGCAGAGCGCCGTGCAGGATCTCTACGTGCTCGCCTCCCCGCAATCGCCGATGCGCGACCTGTTGGCCTCGGTCGCTCGCCAACTGACGCTGAGCGTGCCGCCCCCTGTGCCCCCAAGCGCGGCTGGCGTGGTTGCCGCCGCGACCGCTGCCGCCACCACACAAGGCTCCGACCGGCTGGCTGGCATGTTCCCTCAGGACGGCGCCACCGCAGCCCCGCCGGGTCAGGTGATCGACGACCGGTACCGCGCGTTGCGGGATTACGTGGGGAAGGGGCCGGGCGCCCCGATCGACATCACGCTCAAGCTGCTGAACGACCTACAGCAGCAGCTCGCCGCCTTGGTCGGGGCGGCCGCAGGCGGGACCGCTCCCGCCGTCGCGACCGGTCCGGACCCGGGCCAGTTGCTCCGTGCGGAAGCCTACCGCCAGCCACCGCCTGTTTCCGGCTGGTTGCAGACCTTGGCCGCCACCGGGGATCGGCTGCGCGGCGGCGGGGCCAAGCAGCAGGCATCGGCCTCCTTCAACGGTCCAAGCGGCCCCGCGTCACTCTGCAAGCAGGCGGTGGATGGCCGCTATCCGTTCAAGGCCGACTCGGCGCGCGATATCCCACTCGACGATTTCGCCAAGCTGTTCGCGCCCGGCGGCATGATGGACTCGTTCTTCACCCAGCAGCTTCGCGCCTTCGTCGACCAGTCCGCCAGCGGCTGGAAGCTGCAGCCGGTGGGCGGGGTCGAGCCGCCGATCGGTGCCGCCGAACTGGCGCAGTTTCAGCGCGCCGCCGTGATCCGCGACCTGTTCTTCAGCGCCGGCGGAGCCACCCCGTCGGTGCGGTTCGAGATCACGCCGATCAGCTCCGACCCTGGCACCAAGCAAGTGACGCTCGACCTCAACGGCATCGCGATCGTGGACGTGCACGGCCCCGCCCGCGCGACCCAGGTTGTTTGGCCTGGTCCGCAGGGCATGGGCACCGTCCGCCTGGTATTCGATCCGCCGCCATCGAGCGGCCCTCCCGTGATCCAGACCCAGGGGCCTTGGGCGCTCTTCCGCATGTTCAATCAGGGCAAGCTCGAGCAGCAGGCAGGGGCCGAGATCTACCAGCTCAGTTTCCACTTCGGCGACCGCCAGGCCGTGTTCCAGATCCGCGCCGGGTCGGTGAACAACCCGTTCAGCCCCGGCGTGCTGCAGAGCTTCGCATGCCCGCAGATCCAGTGATGACCGGGTTCTTCGGCAAGCTGCCCTGCCGGGGAGACTTCCTGCGCCAAGGTTTGCCGCGCTCGTTCGTGTCGCCCTGGGACGAATGGCTGAGCCTGGCACTCGCGGCCAGCAAGGCGGCCATGGGCGAAGCCTGGCTGCCGGCTTTCCTCGAGGCGCCTGTCTGGCGGTTCCGCCTCCCGGCGGGGCAGTGCGGCCCGGATGGCGCGCTCGGCCTGTGGATGCCCTCGGTCGACTCCGCCGGGCGGTATTTCCCCCTCACCATCGCGGCCATCTTCCCGGCCCGCGCTGCCAGCCGCGCCGATGCCTGGCTCGACGCCGCCGAGGAGAGCGGCCGGATCGTGCTCGAAGCGGGCACCGAGCCCGGCGATCTCACTACCCGGATCTCGCGCATCCCTGCCCCGGACGGCGAGGACACTGTTTCGCAGGCGTTATGGTGGACGGACGGCGCCCCCCGGGTGGCTGCCGGGTCCCTCACTTTGGCGTCGCTGCCCGTGCCTGGCCAGTTCACTGCTATGCTGGGAGGGGCCGCGTGAGCGATACGCAGAGATGGGCCGCGCAGAAGGGAGGCACCCAGGAGTGGGCCGTGACCCATTGCGGCGCTGTGCGGAGCCACAATCAGGACGCCATGGTTTGCCGGGCCGAGACCGGGCTCTGGGCCGTGGCCGACGGCGCGGGCGGCCATCGGGCCGGGGATGTCGCATCCAACATGATTGTCAATGCCCTGAATGGCATCCCCGCCGCTCTCAGTGCGGAGGAATGCCTGGGCCAGGTGCGCCTGCGCCTGGCCGCCGTGCACGTGGCCATCCGCGCCCGAGCGCTCGAGGAGCACGGGCCAGCAGGCATGATCGCCTCCACCGTGGTGGTCCTCCTCGTGCGCGACGGCCATTTCGTCTGCCTCTGGGCTGGCGACTCACGCGCCTATCTGCTCCGTGACAGTGCAATGTCGCAGATCACCCGTGACCACAGCCTCGTGCAGGCGCTGGTCGATTCGGGGGCGCTCTCCGAAACGGAGGCCGAGCGCCATCCGCAAGCCAATGTCATCACCCGAGCCGTCGGCGCCGACGAACCGGGGCTAAGCCTGGACAAGGTGACCGGCAAGCTCATGCACGGTGACCGCTTCCTGCTATGCAGCGACGGCTTGTGCAAGGCGCTGGACGCCGCCACGATCGCGACCTTGATGGCGGATCCCGCCGACCCGGCGAACGTGCTGATCAATGCCGCCCTGCACGTCGGTGCGCGTGACAACGTCACCGCGGTGGTCGTGCAGCCGGCTGCGGCACATGCCGGTGCAAGTTGACCGCCTAGGCTGATTCAAGCTGTGTGGTTGACGGCGGTAACGCGGTTGCTCGACGAAGAAGACATCGTCGAGCAATTCGTACGGCACAACGCGGCGTTCGTGCAGTCGCACATCTTCCTCGACAACGGCAGCGGCGACCGCAGCCTGGACATCTTGGCCGCTTTGCAGCGGGAGGGAGTCCATCTCTCGGTCTATCGCAACGCTTCGCCGGTCTTCGTGGAGCCGATCTTCAATACTGCATTGATGAACCTTGCGATTGCCGAACGGGCGACCGATTGGGTGGTGTTCCTGGACTGCGACGAATTCCTCGATGAACGAGGAGCAGGGTCCGGTCTACAGCCTGCCTTGGCCTGTCTGGGTCATGACGTCGCGTCCGTACGGGTGCCGCTGGTGACGTATGCTGCGGCGACGGAGGCGAGCGTTGAGGCCGTGACCTGCATGGAGCAGTTGGTGTTCCGGCTGGCTGAGGAGGAGACCGCCTACAAGGTGATCGTCCGTGCCCCACCGGCCGGCTGCCACGTTGCGGTCGGCGCAGGTGCGCATTTTTCATACCTCGACGGGCATCTGGTCGCCTCCCCCGTTCTCGACGGTGTTCGGTTGGCGCATTACCCGGAGCGCTCGGCGGTGCAGGTGGCCAGGAAGGCGATCCTTGGCTGGTTGAAGGTACTGGCCACTGGCAAGGAGGGCGTAGAGTCGAGGTGGAGCGAGCAATACCGGCCGGCGTTCGAAGCCTTGCGCAACGATCCGGCCGGATGGTTGGCGCGGGCGCACCAGTCATTGACCACGCGGGGGCGGGGCCAGGGGCTGGTACTCGACCCCGTGGCATACCGAGGCGGGCCGCTGACGCTAACGGCGCCGGGAGATGCTCGGCAGCAGAGTCTGACAGCGCTGTTGCGGTATGCGGAGCGATTGGCCGAGGCGCATGGCCGGTTGATGGATGCGCTGCCGGGGGTCGGCGAAGTCGTGGTGAAGGAGGCCTCGACGTTTGTGCGCGTCCTTTAAAGATTGATGTCGCTGCGAACGACGCGAACCTGCAGTACGCAGGCCGAACTGGCTTTCAGTGCTCCGGGCCAGGCTGCGCGGCAGCCCCGATGGCGCGCAGGTTCTTAAGCGCCGTCTGGTCGTGTTGTGCTGCCGCCAGCCGCCACAGCCGAGCCGCTTCATGCATGTCCTTGCGAAGGCCGCCGCGTCCTTGGGCATACATGACGCCCAGGTTGGTTTCGGCTTCGTCCTCGCCGCTACTCTCGACCACTAGCGTCCAGAGGCGCACCGCCTCGCGTTCGTCACGTGCAACGCCGCGGCCGAACGAGTAGTCGGTCCCCAGCGATGTCATTGCCAGCGGGTAGCCCTGATCCGCGGCGAGCCGGTAGAGCCGGGCTGCTTCCGTCTGATCCTCTGCGACACCAGCGCCGATGGCATACATCGCGGCCAGACCATCTTGCCCCACCGCACTACCCCGGTCGGCCGCCAGTCGATACAGCCGCAGCGCTTCCGGCACGTCACCCATCCTGCCCGCGGCCCGGCCAGCGTAAGCCACGAACCGTACCTCGTTGGGCCATTCCGCCATGGCTTGCGCGCAAGCGTCCCGCGCGCCGAACGGATCCAGCACGGCCATCTTCACGCCATCGGCGAACGCGGGCACCTTGCCCATGTCCGCCCGCGCCGGCTGTGCCAGGCGGTCACATTTCTGCACCGGCGCCGGACCGGGCGACTTGGTAGGGGCAGTATCAGCCGGGGCCGCGGATGGCGCCGTGGCTGGCACCGGCGGGGGCACGACGCTTGCTGGTATCGCAGGCGCGGCAGGCGCGACCGGTGGAGCCGCACTGCCAGGAACGAACTCGAACGTGCCGAGCGACTCGTCATACACCGCCGGCGTCTGGAGATGGCCCACGGAGCGCGCCAATGCGGCGACGGACTGGCGCACCCGCACCGCCACCTCCTGCACGCTCAGGCCGGGCACGCTCATCGTGCGGAGCCATTCCCGGGTGAACACCCCGTTCGGATTGGTATCCTTGTCGGACAGCCGGTCCAGCGCCGTCTGGTTCGCACCGGCGGAGTAGACCACCATCATCCCATCCGCGCTGGTGCCGCTCACCAAGCCCCTGGCCAGTTTCAGGGAACGGTCGGCCACGCGGAACGGGTTGTCACGGCAGGCGTCGATGATGGCGAGGGAGAACCGCGCCTGCGTTGCCGTCACCCTCTCCAGCATGCGGGACAGATCCATGCCGTCGGTCGCCACGTCGTCGGCTGTGTCTGGGTCGATGTCGGTGGGCAGCAAGTAATTGGCCGCACCGATCTGCACGCCGTGTCCGGCATAGTAAACCAGCGCCACGGTGTCTGTCGACAACCGGCCGACGAACTCGTCCACCGCGCGGTTCATGGTCCGGCGGTCGGCATCCTCGCGGTAGATCACCTCGAACCCGGTGGCGGTGAGCGCCCGACGCATGGCCCGGGCGTCCTCGACCGAGTTCTGCAGGCGGTCCACATGCGTGTAGGCGGCATTGCCGATCACCAGCGCCAGCCGGGTTTCAGCGTTTGCGGCGCCTGATACGAGGATGGCCAGTCCGAGTAAGACAGGAATGAAAGACCGCAGACCAGGTAGCGGGACGTGCGTGAACAGGGAGGACCTGGTTTCCATCGGCAAAGCCACCTGCATCTTCTCATCAACGCGCGTTCTATAGTGCTGAGTGTCCGCAACCGCCCGGCGCTTGGCAAGCCGATCGAACCTGTACCGTGACTGCCTTGAATGCAGCCTGACGCCGTGCCAGCGTCAATCGTGCAGGAAAGAGGCAGGGTGATGAAGCGACGGGGCTTGCTGGTCGGCGCTGCGGCAGTCCTGGCAGCCCCTGCTATCGTGCGGGCGGAGGGAGCGCAAACCCTGCGGTTCATCCCGCAGGCGGACCTCACGATCCTCGATCCGCATGTCAACACCGCCTACGTCACCCGCAACCACGGCTACATGGTCTATGACACGCTCTACGGCATGAACGGCCGGTACGAGGCATCCGGCCAGATGGTCGCCGGCCACCGCGTCGAGGATGACGGGCGCCTCTGGACGCTGACGCTGCGCGATGGGCTGCGCTGGCACGATGGCACGCCCGTCCTGGCGCGCGACTGCGTGGCGAGCATCCGGCGCTGGGGTGCCAAGGACACGTTCGGGCAGGCGTTGCTCGCCGCGACGGACGAGCTTTCGGCACCGGACGACCAGCGGATCGTATTCCGTCTCAAGCGTGCTTTCCCGCTTCTGCCGGCCGCGCTGGCGAAGACCGGCGTGTATATGCCGGCGATGATGCCCGAGCGGTTGGCCGTTACGGACCCGGCTATTCCGGTGAGCGAGATCGTCGGCAGCGGCCCGTTCCGCTGGAAGGCGGACGAGCGCGTTCCGGGGGCACGCGCGGTTTGGGAGCGCTATCCCGGCTACGTCCCAAATCCGTCCGGCCCACCCGACTACACCGCGGGAGCCAAGATCGCCTACCTCGACCGGGTCGTGTGGACGACGGTGCCCGACCCCGCCACCGCGGGTGCTGCATTGCAGGCCAACGAGACGGATTGGTGGGAGTATGCTGCCGCCGACCTCCTGCCGTTGCTGCGCCGGAACCGCCGCATCACGGCACGGGTGCAGGACCCGGCGGGGCAGTGCGCCCTGTTACGGATGAACTGGCTGCAGCCACCATTCGACAATCCCAGGATCCGCCGCATCGTGCTGCACGCCGTTGTGCAGTCCGATTTTCTCACCGCCATGCTCGGCGACGACCCCGCGCTCTGGCACGACGGCGCCGGGGCGTTCACGCCGGGCACGCCGCTGGCCAACGACACCGGCATGCAGGCGATCCGCGGACCGCGCGACATCGATGCGTTGCGGCGCGACCTGGTGGCGGCTGGCTACAACGGCGAGACGGTGGCGCTCGTCGTGCCGACCGACTTCCCCAACCTGAAGGCGCTCTCCGATGTCGGGGCGGACATGCTGCGCAAGTTGGGCATGACGGTCGACTACCAGGCGACCGACTGGGGCACGCTGCTGGTGCGCCGGGCCAAGATGGACCCGGTCGATGCCGGCGGCTGGAGCCTGTTCTTCACCTTCAGCTCGGGCGTGGACATGGCGACGCCGGCGTCCAACCTGATGATGCGCGGCACGGGCAAGGCGGCCTGGTTCGGGTGGCCGACCGACCCGCGGCTGGAGGAGTTGAGGGACGCCTGGTTCGCCGCCGACGGCCTGCCGGCGCAGCAGGAGATCGCGGGCAAGCTGCAAAGCGAGGTGTTCGAGACCGTGCCGTTCGTGCCGCTGGGCCAGTACTTCCAGACGACGGCCTACCGCACCAGCGTGAGCGGTGTGCTGGACGGATTTGCCGCGTTCTGGAACGTCAAGCTGAATGCCTGATCCGATGCAAGTGATCCGCCATGCCGGCCTGCCCGTCAGCCGTTGGCCCAATGGGGCAGGGCGCAAAGCCGACATCGCCGTTGGCGACGGCTGGCTGGTCGGTTTCGCCTGGCTCGATGCCGATGCGCCGTTCTCCGATTACACCGGCCATGACCGCAGCATCATGCTGGTCGAGGGGCCTGGGTTCACCCTGGACTTTGCCGACGGCCGCTTGCTGGCGGTAACGGTGCCGTTCGTCCCCGTGGCGTTCGATGGCGGCTGGCCGGCACATTGCCGGATCGCGGGGCCGAGCCGGGTGCTGAATGTCGTCACGCGCCGGACCAGCCTGGACCATCGTTTCACGACGGCTGCCGGGTCTCGCGTGGTGACTTCGAAACGGGGGCTGGCCCAGCTCCTCGTCGTGCTCCGTGGCACCGTCCAGCTTTCCGCTCCGGCGGCAACGGCCACGCTCGGCCTTTGGGACGCCGTCTGCTTCAAAGAAGCGCTGACGGCCGTTACGTCGGACGACGGTCTGCTGGCGTCCATCACGGTGACCAGGACCATCACGCGGCAAGGTTCCGACGCAGCGGCGTGATGGCTCCGACTGAATAACGGGTTGGTTTCGTTGTGACCGTCCGAAAACACCCGCTGCAGGAGCGTCACTCGCTCTTCACCTTTCATCAATCAGATTAGCGCAGACTTGATCGGCGGCTCTTTTAAAGGAGGCTGATCTGCAAGCCCAAAACGGTGCGCGCTACGCTGGGTCCCGCCTGGACTATCTGAAACGACTGTATGGAGACGGCTGTGCGTTGCTGCAGGCCGGCCAGCATGAGCGTGCGGCGGACGCCTTCTCTGCCGCCCTCGCCGAAGCCCCTGATTTCGCCGATGCCGCACAAAACCTCGGCTGTTGCCTGGCGGTTATCGGCCGGCTCAAGGAAGCGGCCGCCACGTACGCCCTCGTCGTGCAGCTTCGCCCTTACAACGCCGGGTCGCGTTTCAATCTTGGCTGCGTGCTGCTCGATGCCGGTGAGCACACCGAGGCCATCATCGTCCTGCGCGAGGCTGTGCGGCTCGATCCTGGCTTGGCGAAGCATCACACGATGCTCGGCCAAGCCCTAATCGCGGCAGACCGGAAGGCCGAGGCATCGGCCGTGCTGCGAGAGGCAGCGCGGCTTGACGGCAGCAACCCGGCCGTACTGGCGTCGTTGGCCAGCTTGCTGGTGGACGAGGGCCAGTTTGAAGCCGCCGCCGGCGCCGCGATGCAAGCGGTAGAGCTTGCACCGGAGAACGCGCACGCTCAGGCCAATCTGGCGCGCGCGCTGCACTGCTTGAACCGTGGCGAGCAGGCCTTAGAGCCCGCCTTGGCTGCGGTGCGCCTCGCACCTTGCGCCAGCGGTGCGGTCACGACTCTCGGCGCCATCCATTATACACTCGGCAACTACGCCGAGGCCGCCGTCCACTCCCGCCGCGCCGCCCGGCTCGACCCGGCGCTCTACCAAGCCAAGATCAACGAGGCGCTCGCGCTGGAAGCGCTGGGCCGGCTGGAGGAGGCGGAAGCCGCCGGTTGGAAGGCGATCGCTCTGGCACCCCCGGAAAATGCCGAAGTCCGCCACAACCTCGCCAGCGTACTGCTTGCGTCGGGGCGGATGACCTCAGAGACCTGGACGCTCTACGAATCGCGTTTAAGACTAAACCCGGCCCTAGCGAAAATCGCCGCTCTCCCGCGCTGGGCGGGGGAAGACGTGGCGGGGCGGACGGTGTTGCTCCACAGCGAGCAGGGTTTTGGGGACACCATCCAGTTCGCCCGCTACCTTCCCCTGGTGAAGGCACGCGGGGCACGGGTCGTGCTTGCGGTACAACCCGCACTGCTGCGCCTGCTACGTGATATACCGGGCGCTGACGCGGTCGTGTCGGCTCTGGCGCCCTTGCCGGCGTATGACGTGTTCTGCCCGTTGCTGAGCCTGCCCGGCATCTTTCGCACGGCGCTGGACACCATCCCACCGCCGATCCCGCTCCTGCCCGACCCTGGGTTGGTCCAGCACTGGCAGCGGTCCAGCCATGACGGCTTGCAAGTCGGGCTGGTCTGGGCCGGCAGCCCCGGTTTCGTGCACGATCGCGCGCGCTCGGTTGGGCCGGCTTTGCTTGCTGCTCTTGCTGGCATCCCAGGTGTGGAACTGCATAGCCTTCAGCTTGCAGCAGCGCAGACCATTCCGGACTTGATCATAGACCGTATGGCACCGGTAACGGATTTCGCCGACACCGCCGCGATCATCGCCGGGCTGGATCTGATCATCGCCGTCGACTCGGCCGTGGCTCATCTCGCTGCCACTATGGGTAAGCAAGTCTGGCTGCTCTCCCGTTTCGTCGGTTGCTGGCGCTGGCTGCGCGACCGCGAGGACAGCCCTTGGTACCCCACGATGCACATCTATCGTCAGGCGCAGCCCGGCAATTGGGCTGCGGTCCTCGAGCGCGTCCGGGGCGATCTGTCGCGCCGTGTGGCCGGGCTTCCGGCCTTGTCGGCGCCGCCATCCGTCACAGTGCGCCGGACAACAGCGCTGGACGATCTGGACCTGCCGGACGGTGCCCCGCGTGCGGTGGTCGCGTTGGTAGGAGAGAACGAGAACGGCATCCTGCGCAGCGTAAGCCAAGACTTTATGGGTCTGCTCTCCAAGCACGGTCTATCCGGCCACGTCATCGACTTGACGGACCATTGCTGGCTGCCGGACCTTACGGACCTTGTAAATCGGGGTGTCCTGTTCGCCTGGGGATCAGCGGGTGTCGGTGCGCGGCTACAGCATCGGAACGGGAGTTTATGGGATGCGGTCAAGGTCCCCTTTGTCTCGGTGATGGCCGACTCGCCTTGTTGGATGCCAGCAAACCATCACGTGCCGTCCCGTTACGTGGCGAATGGGTACATGTTCCGCGATTGGCTGAACATTCAACGGCGGCTGATCCGTTCACCGCAGATCAGTGGATTGCTGCAGCAGGCCGTGCTGCCCAACCCGGCGGCCGATGACCTTGCGTGGACCGACCGGCCTCGGCGAATGGTCTTCGTCAAGACGGGGTGCGACCCAGCCCTCCATCAGGCAAAATGGCAGGCGTTGCCGCGGCGGTTTCGGGCCGTCCTGGAAGACTCCGCTGCCCTGGCGCTGCAGCAGGGCGTGAGTGACATCTCCGATACCGTGCTGCAGTGCCTCCGTGCCCAGGATCTGTTCGTTGAGACCCGGCCCGACCTTCTGTTCGGCCTCATGCAGGAGGTGGATGTATATGTCCGCGACTACCGTTCTACGGTAATGGCGCGAGCTCTGCTGAACCTCCCGGCCGAAATCATCGGCCGCGGCTGGGAGCACGTAGCTACGCCAGGGTGCAAGGCCCGGTTCAGGCCCGCGATCGACGGATCACTGCTCGCAGGATTATATTCGGAGACCCAGTTCCTTTTGAACACAATGCCGAATTTCGCACATGGCACGCATGAGCGGGTGCTGAACGGGTTCGCGGCGAAATGCTGCGTCGTAACCAACGAGAATGCGGACATGCGGACCCGGTTCGGCGACTTGCCAAGCTACTTTGCCCTCGATACCGAGGCGTCCGGTCTGGCCGACGAACTAGCGGAGCTGTTCAACACCAAGAGGCAGTTCGACGACTCGCTCGAGGCCGCCCACGCCCTCGTTCAGACGACCCACGCTCCGGAAATGTTCCTTCGAAGTATGATCGATTTGGCGCTCGAAGTCATGGCGGGCTCTGATTTCGAGTCATTCGGTTACGGCTAAGAAGGCCCCCCGTTCAATGCCTAGTGGGTTGGTCCAATACCCCGTTTCGTGGACTAACCGTGCATAGTCATCGCGCGTGACGCCAACGAGGATGCGATCCCAAAACCGGCCGTCACGGTAATGCCAGCGGCGTTGCCGCCCTTCTTCCTGCCATCCGCATTTCCCGACATACAGGCGCTGTGAAGCCAGATTGAACTCGATGATATCACCGTCGAGACGCTCAAGCCCCAGTTCATCGAACGCATAACGCATGATGGCCATCACGGCGTCCCGTCCAAATCCTTGCCCCCGCCGTTCCGACGGTCCGAGCATCATCCCATGGCGGGCGTGGCGGTTCTTCCAATCGAATTCGACCAAGTTGGCTGTGCCGATGATCTCGGTCTCACCGATGGGTTGAATGGCGAAACGTTGTGTCTGCGTATCCGCCGCTAGCCCGTCGAACCAGGCTTGGACACTCGCCATGCTGGACGGGAACCGCCAACTCCCCAGGCCAGCCCACAATCTCTCGTCATTCGCCCATTGATGCAGCAGGCCTAAATCCTCGGCCTCGATGGCCCGGAGCTGCACGCGCTTGCCGACAATCGCCATCAGACGCGCGCTATACGCATGAACAGGGCCGTTCCCGTGACGAAGCTACGATCGATCCGCCCGGCATTGTCGTTCAGAAACGCGTCACCGACGCGGCGTGGACCGTCGCCGAATGCCCAAACATAATCGTCCAGGATGATCCATCCACCCGGGCGGACATGCGGTGTCCATAGTCGCACATCTGTCTCGACCTGACTTTGTTCGTGGTTGCCATCTATGTGCAACAGCCCAATACATCCTTCATAGCTTGTCGAACCGAACACGTCCGTGGTCACCGTCAGCCCTGGTGAATACTGTGCCGCAGCCTGTGCAGACGTCCCTCGGATGTAATTCAGATCACCGCGGGAGAGTGGTGACAGGTTTATCTGGAAAATTGTGAACGCACTATCCGCGTCGACCCGAGCGCTTGCCTGATCGAGCACAGGTATTCCTTGATGAAGGCATTCGTCGCGCCAAGGATCGATGCATAATACCGGCCCAGCGCCGTATCGGCGGGACAGCAAGAGCAGGAGTGCCGCGGAACGCCCCCACCAGGATCCGATCTCTACGACGTCGCCTTTGGGAACGTCTCCCATCACGTCGATCATCGCGTCCGTTTTATCGAAGTTCGTCATGCCCGGGATACTATCCACAATACGGACCACCCCGGCCCGCTCGATGGGCGGCATTGGTGCTGCCGTGCCGTCGACCCACCGTATCCGGGATGCCGTTTCCGCCTTGGCAAGGTCGCGGCAATAAGCGGCCTGCGCCTGAACCATTGGGCTGGAGTTGAGCAAGCGCAGACCCGGCGCGATTTTTGGCAGGATTTCCATCAATACGCCGCTAACGACTTCGTGCGGCGTGAAGATGGACGTTATGTCACGTGCCTCTATGAGCAGGCTGAGCGCGGTTGCGAACTCCGGCGCGTGGACATAGGGCAGCAAAACCCAGTCATCATAGTCCGCCGACGCGGGGTCAAACGGGAGTGACGACGCCCCGATCAGGCGCCGGCCATCCACGCAGGCTTGTTCACGGAATCGCTCGGCGCCAGGCAACCCAGCGGGGAAGACTAACGTGAGTTCTGTCGCCCGGGCACCATTCTCGGTCCTCATCAACGGCATCCGTTTTAGGTGGTCCGCGAACCATGCCTTAGTTTGGTTAGCAACCCGTTAACGGGTTGGGGCTATCCGGACTGGAATGATCCTCGCCTGCGACCCACCTGACCATTTCCGGCCTATCGGCAGTGTCTTGCCGTTTCCAGAAACCGTCGCCGGCCTGCCGCTGGCCGAGAGTGTATGGGCAGCTTGGACCACACGATATCGCAATGTGAGCGCCTTCCGCAGCGCCCGCGGTGCGCTTGCCGCTCTTCTGCGGGCACGCGCTATCCGGCGGATTTGGCTGCCAGCTTATATTTGTCCGGTGATTGCTGACGCATCCGCATTCTGCGACCGGCAGTGGTATGACGTTGATGCGCTGTTGACCGTGGACTTGGGCTCACTCCGGCACGTTGCGTCGGGCGATGCGGTTTTGTTGGTCGATTATTTTGGCCGTCCCATCGCACCTCACGTGAAGGCGTTCGCAAAGACGCGCCATGATGTGCTTTGGATTGAGGACCGGGCCCAAGCGTTGGACACAGGTGAACCGGGGTGGAGTGACGTTGTTCTTTATAGCCCTCGCAAGCTGGTGGGGGTCGGCGAGGGCGGTATTCTGGTCAGCGACGGCCCGCTACCGAAGCCGTCAGGAGTGCCTTTGCCCGAGCCATCAGCGGCGCAGCATCTGCGCCGCAAAGATAAGTTGGGCGGTCCAACCCAGGGCTGGTTCGACGCATTCCAAGCTCAGGAGGCAGCAATGGCCATCGACGAGCGGCCACTTGCACAAGAGACGGAAACAGCGCTGCGGCAAACGCCCATCCAACCACTTGCGGCCAGGCGACGATCAAATGCGGCTATTCTGACGACCGGGCTCGCTCATATCACGCTATGGCCAGCGCCGCCACAATATGCTCCGCTCGCCGTGCCGGTTCGCGTCGCGGAGCGGGACGGCGTGGCCGCCTACCTTGCAACGCAGGGCATTTTTTGCGCCCGGCACTGGGCAAGCCTTCCCAGTGATCCCGTGCGTTTCTCCACCGCAAATCGGCTTGCAGCAGACATGCTGTCACTGCCCTGCGACGACAGCTACGGCGCGGCCGAGATGCAGCGGATCGTGGCCGTGATCCGCGCCGCCGGCGTACGTCCCGCGCCTGAGCCGCTTACACCTTATTAACGGTTCGCGCACATGATCGGGTAGCCCATCAGGATGGAGGATCTGTCGTGTTGCAACCGCGGAGCGAAGTCCAGCTTGCCGAGTTGCCGCTGGTAAGCGACATGCACGAGTTCACGGCGACGATGGCCGACACCGGCATCGCGAAATTCCCGGCGATGCTCGGAGAGACAACGCTAGCAGAACTGCGCCGAGATACCGACGCCGTCTATGTCCGCCGTCGTGCGATCCAGGAACGCAATGGCGTTGGAAGCGGCATGGAGGGAGCGGCGCACCACGTGTTGGGTGATGGCACCAGTCTCGACCGCTTGATTGCGGAGCTTCCTCTCTGGGATCACATCGCGCACTATTTCGATGGCAAGTTCATCTTACTGAACTTCGGCGCAACGCTGCATCTACCTGGCGGCAGCTCATACGCTCAAAAAGCACATCGCGACGTGCGGGTCTGGACGCAAGGCTTCCGACTGTCGCTCAACATGCTTGTCATGCTTGATGACTTCACGATCGAGAACGGCGCCACTCTGTTTCTGCCGGGCTCGCAGAATGTCCCTTCCATGCCGTCGTCCACGGCTTTCAACGCATCGGCCAGACATGTAACGGGCAAGGCCGGTGACATCCTGCTGTTCGACAGCTCGGTCGTGCATGCGGCGGCTCCGAACAACAGCCCTGCCAAGCGACGCGCACTGACCTTGTGCTTCGGGCGGCCATTCGTGAAACCGCAGATGGATTGGCCACGCTTCCTACCATCCGGAAGCGAACGCCAACTCACGCCGAAAGCGCGGCAGTTGCTGGGCTATGACGCACGTGTTGCAGCCAGCCTGGACGAGTATTACCAGCCACCAGAGCGTTGGACGTTCAAGCCGGATCAACGCTGATGGCCGAACACGCGGAGCGTGTCCGGTTGGACGCGATGACTAGTTCTTACGGCGACTGCATAGCTCCGTTTGACATGCTGATGCGGACCTACATGATGCGTAGTTTCGAGCCGTTTTTCCGCACCGGCCCCTGTCTCCAAGTTGGGTGCGCCCATGGTGACCAGACGACCATGCTTGCGGACCGGTTTGAAGACGTCACAGTGCTGGAGCCTGCGGCCGAATTCCTGTCGTCGGCTCGGCTATCGGTCGGCGACAGGGCGGTGTTCATTTGCGATTTGGTTGAGACGTATCGGACCGACCGGCGTTTTGAGACTATTATATTCACCCATGTCTTGGAGCACGTGGAAGATCCGGTCGCGGTGCTGACGGCGCTGGGCGCCTTACTGACGCCGACTGGCCGGCTTTATGTAGCGGTCCCAAATGGCGAGGCGCTCTCCCGCAGGATCGCCGTGAAAATGGGCGTGCTCACGCATCTCGAGGCACTCAGTATCGACGATTTGGCTGCCGGCCATCGGCGCGTCTACAGGTTGGATACATTGTATCGCGACTTGAGGGCAGCGGGACTCGATTGCGAGCATACCGGCGGTATTTTTCTCAAGCCACTAGCGAATTTTCAGATGAATGCATTGATCGGCGGCGCTTT
Organism: uncultured Acetobacteraceae bacterium; assembly: GCA_964247705.1. Lineage (GTDB taxonomy): Bacteria > Pseudomonadota > Alphaproteobacteria > Acetobacterales > Acetobacteraceae > LMUY01. The sequence goes on from CAXTVQ010000011.1 coordinate 43,219, forward strand.
GCTGACTGACGCCTTTATGGAAGCATGTTTCCTGCTAGGCCGGGAGGACGCCGCTGCGTGCGCCAGCATCTATGCCGTGGCAGTGGCAGGCAAAGCTCGATGCTGAACCGGCTCGAGGCGTCAAAGCGCTAACGCTTGGTCAACCTTATCCACGCAGACTGCAGAAGCTTCGTGCTCGAGAGGTGACCATGCGCTTCCATTCATCGTCCCAGGCTAGTTCCATGATCCCGGTAGCGCGGCCGTTGCTGCCGGTCGCGGAAGCGCTGCTCCCGTATCTTCGACAGATCGACGCCTCCCGCAACTACGCCAATTTCGGGCCGCTCGTCCGAACCCTCGAAGCTCGGCTTACACAGCATTACCGCGTCCCGCTCGGTTCGGTGGCGACCGTTACGAACGCCACCCTAGGGTTGACACTCGCCTTACAGGCGCAAGGGCCCAAGCGGGGATCCTACTGCCTCATGCCGGCATGGTCATTCGCTGCGTCCGCCCATGCTGCTGTATCGGCTGGCCTGCGGCCGTATTTCCTGGATGTCGAGCCGGATGCGGGCACGTTGTTGCCCGAGCAGGCTCTGGCCGCTCTGGCGGAGATCCCGCCGGGGCGTGTCGGTGCCGTAATGCCGGTAGCTCCGTTTGGGCACCCAATTGATATTGCGGCGTGGGACCGGTTTCACGAGCAGACGCGCATTCCCGTCGTCATTGATGCCGCCGCCGGATTCGACGCGCTGCGCCCGGGGCGGGTTCCGGCCGTGGTCAGCATGCATGCGACTAAGATCCTGGCGGCGGGTGAGGGCGGCTTCGTCATTGCTCGTGACAAGGCGTTGATCGTTGAAGTCGAGCGTCGTTCCAACTTCGGCTTCATGGGGGGGCGTGAGGCTCGGGTGGCCGCTACGAATGCCAAGATGGGCGAATACAATGCGGCCGTTGCGCTCGCCAGCTTGGACGCATGGCCGGAGACGAGAGTGCGGTTTGCTGGCATCGCGCAGACTTACGCCCGGCAAATCCGGCGTATCCCAGGCGTATCATTACAGCCGGGGCTCGGCATCAACTGGGTTACCGCCACGATCGTGGTCACCTTCAGTCCGCAGCATCCGCCGACGGCCGATATCGTCAATGAACTTGCAGAGTTGGGGGTCGCCACGCGCCGCTGGTGGTGCCGCGGTTTGCATGAGGAACTAGCCTTCGCTGAGTGTCCACGCGGGCGACTGGAGGCAACGACTTCGCTCGCTGACCGCACGCTGGGGTTGCCGTGCTATCCCGATATGACCCGCGCCGATGTAGGCCGGGTCTGCACGGCGCTGGCCGATGTGCTGAACGTGCCGGTGACGTCGGAGCATTTAGTTGCCGCTTGATGCCCTGCCTGGTGCAAACTCGGGTTACGCATCATTCGACTACGCACGCACGCTGGCCCATGTCGGGGAGCCTTACCTCGTTTCAGCCTGGGGCACGCCGGTGTTGCTTCGTCGCATCCCCGGCGCACCTGGCGAGGTAGATGCGATGGGCCCGTATCCCGTCTGCCGTATCGCGGCTGATGCGGATATTCAGGCAGGGCTTGAGGCGCTCCGGTCAACTGGTGCAGTCAGCGTAGTGCTGGCAGCCGACCCACTTGCCGGTCCGGACCTGGTCACGCTTGCACAAGAGTTCCCGCTGTGCCGTCCGTTCAAGACGCATTATCTGGCGGATCGGGATGCCGGCCCGATCATCCTGTCCAAGCACCACCGCGACCGCGTGCGCCGTGGCGAACGCCATACGACGGCGCTCGTAGTCCCTTTTGAGGAGCGCAAGTGGCAGGCGGTGTGGTGTGGCCTCTATGCGGAGTTGATTGCTCGACGCGGCCTAACGGGGTTGCACGCATTCCCCGCTGCCGCGTTTGAAGTGTTGGCCGCCTTGCCACGGGAGAACCTCGTGGCGTTTGCCGCCGAAACGCCAAACGGGGAGGTGAGGGGTATGCAGCTTTGGCTTCGGTGTGGCGAGCGGGCCTACAGTCATTTGGCAGCAACCTCGCAGTCGGGATATAAATCAGGGTCTTCCTACGTTTTGTATGCTGCTGCAATCGAGCATTTCTCTGACTGCCGGGTGCTGGACTTTGGCGGCGGTGCTGGTGTCATGGACAATCCGGATGATGACTTGGCTACATTCAAGCGGGGTTTCTCGAACTCCCATGCCGTGGCGCACCTTTGTGGCGCGGTCCTCGACGGCGAAGCGTATGCTCGGCTGAAGTCGGGGAGCGACACTCCTTATTTCCCGGCCTACCGGCATCCGCGTTGAAGGCTTGATCTTTGATAGTCTCGTGAGATCCTGGCCGATCTTCGTCGAGAGATCGGCGGGTACCTAGTTCATGCCATCTTCGTTGCGTTCGGACCAAACCGGGGTCAGACTGAGGCAAAGTCCGGCGTCGGTCGATCGGGCAGCGCCATCAGGGGAAACGGTCCGATGCAGTCTAGCGGCACGACGACGAGGGCCGGTGCCCGGCTCGACCGGTTGCCGATCGGCAGCTTCCATCGCCGGGTGCTCTGGTTGGTCGGCTTCGGCATGTTCCTGGACGCATGCGACATCTACCTTGCGGGTGGCGTGCTCGGATCGTTGGTCAAGTCCGGCTGGTCCGACCTGGCGGCCAATGCGCGGTTCATGTCGGCGACGTTCCTGGGCATGTTATGCGGTACTTTCGCCGCTGGATGGCTCGGCGACCGCTATGGCCGCCGCACGTCCTATCAAGTGAACCTGATGCTGTTCGGCCTGGCATCCATCGCTGCGGCCTTCGCGCCCGACATGACAGTGCTAACCGCTATCCGCTTCGTCATGGGCATCGGCATGGGTGCGGAGATCGTGGTCGGCTATTCCAGTTTGGCGGAGTTCATGCCGCGGGCCAAGCGTGGGCGGTACGTGGCGCTGCTATCGATGGTGACGAACCTCGCGGTGCCCGTGACCGGTTTGGGCGGCGCGTGGCTGATCCCGCTGGTCGGGTGGCGGTGGCTGTTCGCCATCGTTGGCGCCGGCGCGCTGGTTGTCTGGGCGTTGCGCAAGAACATGCCGGAGTCGCCACGCTGGCTTGAGTCACGCGGCCGAACCGCGGAGGCAGAGGCGATGCTGGTCGCGATCGAAGCCGAGGCGGCGCGGTCCGGCCCCCTGCCGCCGGTGATGGACGCGGTGGAGGAGACGCCGGCACCTGGGCGGTATAGCGAGCTCCTGAGCGCCGGGCTGATCCGCAGCAGCGTGCTGGGCGTCATCATCGCTTGCGTCAGCGGTGTCAGCCTGTATGGCTTCCTCTCCTGGATCCCGACGTTCCTGGTCAAGCAGGGGCTGTCGATCGGTTCCTCCCTCTGGTTCTCCGGTATCATGGGCCTCGGCGCGCCGCTTGGGGCGTTGCTCGGCGCGTTCATCGCCGACCGGCTCGGGCGGGTCCGCAGCCTGTCGGGGCTTGCCTTGTGCGAGGCGGTGCTCGGGTTGGTCTACCCGATGGTCGGCAACGGCGTCGAATTGATTGCGGTCGGCTTCGGCGTGACGCTCTGTGCTTACGCCATTGTTGCGGTCGGCTTCGCGCTCTACATCCCGGAGATGTTCCCTACCCGGCTGCGGTTGCGCGGCGCCTCGGTCGTGTTGGGGATCAGCCGCCTCACCTCGAGCCAAGTCGGCTTCGTCATCGTGGTCATCTTCGGTGCGTTCGGGATCGGCGGCGTCGCCGGGTTCCTGTGCGGCAGCATGGTGTTGATGGCGCTCGCCCTGATCGTGCTGGGCCGGGAGACCAGCAACCGCTCGCTGGAGGCGATCGCGGCCGAAACCGAAGCTGCGGGGGCGCCGGCGGCGGCATTGCTGCTCAACGACTGATCGGGAGGCATCATGGACGACATCACCCAGACGCTGGCGCAGGCCTCGCAGACGCACCGCCACGGCATCGTCGACTGCGACGTGCATCCGTTGCTCGCTGACGGCATCCGCAGCCTGTATCCCTACATGGCGGACGCGTGGCGCCAACGCTTTGTTCGAAAGCGTGCGCATCAGGCGGGTGGCGGCCTCACTTTACGCTATGCGCATCCCAACGGCACCGTGGTGCGCGACGATGCCAAGCCGGACGGCGGCGGGCCGGGCGGCAGCGACCCGCATTTCCTCATCAAGGACCACCTGGACGCGAACGACATCTCGGTCGCCGTGCTGAACAGCCTGCAGACCGGCGCGTTCTGCTCGGTCCATGCGTCGGCCGACGAGAGCATTGTGATAGCGCAGGCGGCCAACGATTACTACCTGGACCAATGGCTGCCGCTGGATCCTCGCCTGTTCTACGCGCCCGTCGTATCTGCGCAGGACCCGCTCGCGGCAGCCGCCGAAATCCGCCGTATCGGCGGACACGCCCAGGTCTGCGCCATCGCCGTCCCGCCGATCGCGATCCTGTTCGGTAACCGCTACTGGTGGCCGGTGTTCGAAGCGGCAGCCGACATGGACCTGCCGATCCTGCTGCACGTCACCGGGTCCGAGGGCGTGTATAACGGGGCGCCGATGCCGGCCGGCGGTATGCCCGACACCTACATCGAGCGCTACGTAACGCTCGGGCAGGGGGCGGAGGCCAACCTCAACAGCATGATCATGAATGGGCTGTTCGAGCGCTTCCCCAAGCTGCGTATCCTGTTTGTGGAATACGGCTTCGTCTGGCCGATTCCCGTGATGCTGCGCATGGACCGGTTGTGGCGCGGGCTACGGCACGAGGTTCCGTGGGTTAAGAAATCCCCGATCGACTACGTGAACGAGCATGTCTGGTTCACCACCCAGCCGATCGAGGAACCGCGGGACCCGCGCGACCTGGAGCGCATCGTGCACATGGTGGGCGTGCAGAACCTGTGCTTCAGCACGGATTATCCGCACTGGGACAATGACATGCCGATGCAGTCGCTCCGTTCGCTGGCGCCGGACGACCGCGACCGCATCTTCCGCACCAACGGGCGTGACGTGCTGCGGCTTCCGGCCTGATGGCGTCGCGGCCGAAGACGGAGGTGGGCGTCGGGCCGGAGGAGCGGTTCGCGGCCGGGCGGTTCGTCATGGTGGACATTCCCGGGCAGGACATCGGCGT
>CAXTVQ010000011.1:48374-51870 GCA_964247705.1 uncultured Acetobacteraceae bacterium
TGCTCGCGTCCGGCGCCATGATCCGCGCACCCGGCGTGTATGACGGCATCACCGCCCGCCTGGCGGAACAGGCCGGGTTCGGCTGCCTGTACATGACGGGGGCCGGCACCTCGATGTCGCGCGGCTACCCCGATCTCGGTTTGCTGACGCTGACCGAGATGGCGGCCAACGCCTCGATGATCGCGCGCACGGCCGCCGTGCCGCTGATCGCCGACGCGGATACCGGCTACGGCAACGAGCTGAACGTGACCCGCACGGTGATGGAGTACGAGCGCGGCGGCGTCGCCGGGCTGCATATCGAGGACCAGGTCATGCCGAAGCGCTGCGGCCACCTGGACGGCAAGGAGGTCGTGTCGCGGGAGGAGTTCGTGGCCAAAATCCGTGCCGCCGTCGCCGCCCGCACGGATCCCGACTTCGTGGTCATCGCCCGCACCGACTCCCGTGCCATCGCCGGCCTGGACGAGGCCGTCGCCCGCGCCAATGCGGCCCTGGATGCGGGGGCCGACATCGCCTTCGTCGAGGCGGCGGCGACCATGGCGGAGGTGGAGGCGATTCCCCGCCTTGTGCACGGCCCTTGCCTGCTGAACATCGTGGTCGCCGGCAAAACACCGGACATCGCGCTGTCGGCTGCGCAGGCGATGGGCTACCGCGTCGCGATCATGCCGAGCCTGTTGCTCAGCACGATCATGAACGCCTGCGACGCCGTGCTGGCGAGCGTGCGCGAGACCGACCACTTGCCGTCGAGCGCCGGGCAAATGAAAGTGGGCGACCGGTTCCGCCGTTTCGGCGCGGACGAGTGGAACGCCCTGCGCACCCGGTTCCGGGACCGAGCCGACGTGAAGGAGGCGGCGGAGTGACAGAGGATACACCGAAGACCCTGCGTAGCCTGCTGTCGCCCGGGCGCTGCCTGGCGCTCCCCGGCGTGTTCGACGGCATTTCGGCGCGGGTCGCCGACAGCCTCGGGTTCGACGCCCTTTACATGACCGGCTACGGCAGTGTTGCCTCCGCCCTAGGTGCGGCCGATGCGGGGACGGCCAGCTACACCGAGATGTTGGACCGGGTTCGTTGCGTTGCCGGTGCGGTTTCCGTCCCGTTCCTGGCGGACGGCGACACCGGCTATGGCGGTCTGCTGAACGTGGACCGCACGGTGCGCGGCTACGCGGCCGCAGGGGCCTCCGGTATCCAGCTCGAGGATCAGGAGTTTCCGAAGAAGTGCGGTCATACCGAGTTCCGCCGGGTGATCCCGATGGCGGACGCCGTGCAGAAAGTGCGGGTCGCGGTCGAAGCCCGGCCGAGCAAGGATTTCCTCATTGTGGCGAGGACCGACGCGCGATATGCGCATGGGCTAGATGAGGCGCTGCGCCGGGGCGAGGCATTCCTAGAGGCTGGCGCCGACGTCCTGTTTATCGAGAGCCCGGAGTCGCTCGAGGAACTGCGCCGGGTCGGGGAAACGTTCAAGGGTGCGCTGCTGCTCGCCAATATGGTGGAAGGCGGACGCACGCCCTACCTCGACACCACGGACTTGGCCGGGCTCGGTTACTCCATCGCATTGTTCCCGGCGAGCGGCTTCCTGGCCGCGGCGGCCGCGCTGCGGACCGTCTATGCCCATCTCAAGCAATCCGGGATCGGCACAGGTAGCGGCGTGCCTATGCTGCCATTTGCCGAGATGAACACGCTGATGGGGTTCCCCGCGGTCCACGCCTTCGAGCGCCGGCACGGGAGCACGGACGCCCGCGCATAGCCTTCCCGCCCGGTGAAAGGGCGTGTTAGCGTCCCGGCAAACATGGCCGGACAGCAGGTTACGGCCGCCGGGGGAATGGGAATGTCGTTTCGGACAAGAAGCCTAGGTGCCATCGCTGCCGTCGCGCTCGGCCTCCTGGCAAGCGCCGCCGCTCGGGCCGACACCATCACGGTCACCCATTGGGGCGGGCAGTTCTATGGCGCGCCTTACGCGGTCGCCATGGACAAGGGCTTCTTCAAGCAGCACGGCGTGGACGTCACCGGCATCCTGACCGCGCCGGGCGGTGGCACGGCGGTGCGCAACACGATCGCGGGCGACATTCCATTCGGCGAGGTTTCGCTGGCGGCGGCGGTGCAGGCGATCAATGCCGGGCAGAAGCTGGTCATCGTCTCAGCGGGCACGCAGAGCGTCGCCGACCAGATGTGGGCCGCGAAGAAAGGCTCGCCGCTGACCGGCATCAAGGACTTGGCTGGCAAGCGCGTCGCCTACACCGCGCCCAACTCGGTCTCCAACATGATCATCCTGATGGCCCTGAAGGCCAACGGCATGACGGCGCAGCAGGTCCGTCTCGTTCCGGCCGGCGACCTCGGCTCCAACCTGTCCGCGATCACCAGCGGCGCGGTGGATGCGGGCTTCACCGACACGCTGACCTACGCGCAGAACCCGGCGGCGATCCAGCCGGTGTTCTGGGTCAAGGACGTGATGTCCCCCCGCATGATGCAGACCGTGTGCGTCACCACCGTGGCCTTCGCGCATGACCATCCGGACGTCATCCGCGGCCTCATCGCCGCACGCAAGGAAGGGCTCGACTACACCCGCGCGCATCCGGACGAGGCGGCCGAGATCCTGGCCAAGGCGTACAACAACCCGGACGTGGCGCTGTATCGCGCGCACATGAAGGAACTGGTGGCCGACGATTACTGGAGCGACGGCCGCCTCGACTACGAGGGCATGAACCACATGGTCGAGGGCTTGCAGATCACTGGCCAGCTCAAGGATGCGCCGGACTGGTCCAAGATGGTCGATACCGACTTCCTGCCGCCGGACCAGCGCGCCTCACGCTGAGATGGGCGAACCGCACGCCACCCTGCGCGGCGTGACCCGGCGTTACGCCGGCAAGCAGCCGATCCACGCGCTGGGCCCGATCGACCTCGAACTGGCGCCGGGGGAGTTCTTCTCGGTGGTGGGGCCCTCCGGATGCGGCAAGTCGACCCTGCTGGACGTGCTCTGCGGCCTGGGGCTGCCCAGCGAAGGCAGTGTCAGCTTCGAGGGCAAGCCAGTCCGGGGCGAGGTGCCGGACGGCGTCGGCGTGGTGTTCCAGGAGGATTCGAGCTTCGCCTGGCTGACCGTACGCGACAACGTGGCGTTCGGCCTGCGCCGCTCCGGACTGCCTCGCGCCGAAATCGACCACCGGGTGGACGGGGCGATCGCGTTCATGGGCCTTGCGCAGTTCGCCGCCCACTACCCGGCGCAACTGTCCGGCGGCATGCGGCAACGCGTCTGCATCGCACGCACCCTGGTGCAGCAACCGCGGTTGATCCTGCTGGACGAGCCGTTCGGCGCGCTGGACCAGCAGACCCGGCTGCTGATGGGCGACGAGCTTCTGCGGCTATGGCGGGAGACGGGCGCCACCGTCCTGCTGATCACCCACGCGCTGGACGAGGCCGCGATGCTGTCCGACCGCGTCGGCGTGATGTCCGCACGGCCCGGCACCTTCATCGACCTGGTGGAAACCGGCTGGCCGCGCGACCGCGA
>CAXTVQ010000011.1:51970-77104 GCA_964247705.1 uncultured Acetobacteraceae bacterium
TGGGCGTGCAGCGTGGCGGGTGGCACCGTGCTCGGGGCCGCCCTGCATGCCGCGCCCAGGCTGCGCCGCACGATCGATCCGCTGCTCGCGTCCTACTACTCGGTACCCACTTTCGTGTTCTACCCGCTCCTAGTGGCGCTGCTCGGGCTGAGCATGGCGCCGCTGGTGGTGCTGGGTGTGCTGTCGGCAGTGCCGGCGATGGTGATCAGCACGCTTTCCGGGTTGGACAGCATCACCCCCGTGCTGCGCAAAGTGGCGCGGGTGCAGCGGCTCGGGGCGGTGCGCACCTTCCTCTCCGTCATGCTGCCTGCCGCCCTGCCGGCCTTGTTCGGCGGGTTCAAGCTTGCATTGAGCTACGCCCTGATCGGCGTGATCGCGGGCGAGTTCATCCTTTCGGGCAGTGGCCTCGGCTACGCGATCTCCTACGCCTACCAGTCGTTCGACACGCGCACGATGTATGGATTGATGCTGTTCGTACTGCTGGTCGCGGTGCTCGCCAATGCGGTGCTCTACACTTTCGAGGGCCGGCTCGCCCGACGTCGGGTGCGGTCATGAGCGCGGCGGTTTCGCGCAGCATCGGGCGGACGCGGGGCAATACCCTCGATATGCTGGTACTGCTGGCGGGGTTGCTGCTGCTGTGGCAAGCCGTCGGCAGTTGGACGGAGGGCATGGCCATCACCGGCCCCCTCACGACGTTCGCCTATGCCGGCCGGCTCGTGCTGACGGCCGGGTTCTGGGGGCAGGTCTGGGCGACGCTGTCCGCGTTCCTGCTGGCGTTCGTGCTGTCGGCGGTATGTGGCCTGCTGCTTGGGCTTGTGCTGGGGCTAGGCCGCTTCGCCGGCGACGTGATGGAGCCGGTGCTGGCCGGGTTCTACACGATCCCGAAGGTGACGCTTTATCCGGTCGTCCTGCTGCTGTTCGGACTCGGCATGAGCGCGAAGGTAGCGTTCGGCGTGATGCACGGCCTGGTTCCGGTCACGCTCTTCACCATCGCCGCGATCCGCACCCTACCAACCACGCTGCCGCGCACCGCCCGCGCGTTGCGGCTATCCCCCGGGCAGACGATGCGCTGGGTGCTGTTGCCCGCTTGCCTGCCGCAGATCGTGGCCGGGCTGCGGCTCGGGTTCTCGCTGACGCTGCTGGGCGTGCTGATCGGCGAGATGTTCAGCTCCCAGCGCGGGCTGGGCTTCCTGCTGGTCAGCGGCATGGCGCAGCACAACGTGGCGCTGAGCACGGCGGTAGTCCTGGTGATCGTGGTGTTCGCCGTGGCGGCCAACACGGCGATGCTTCGGCTAAGCCGAAGGGCGGCACGGTCCGCCTAACCCGGCTGCCAGACCCAGGGGCGTACCCCCCTGTCCCTCGCCTGGAACGCCGCGATCGCCGCTTCGTGCTTCATCGTGAGCCCGATCTCGTCCAGCCCCTCCAGCAGGGCGTCACGGCGGATGGCCTCGACCTCGAACGGCATCTCCTCACCATGGGGAGAGATCACCATCTTGCGGCGGAGATCGACGGTCACCCGGGCATTGCCGCCCGCGCATTCAGCGGCCAGCCGTTCCACCTGCTCGGCCGGCAGCGCGACTGGCAGGACGAAGTTCTGGTAGCAGTTATTGGCGAAGATATCGCCGAAGCTCGGCGCGATCACGCAGCGTATCCCGCTGTATTTCAGCGCCCAAACCGCCCCCTCGCGGGATGATCCGCAGCCGAAATTCTCTCCCGCCAGCAAGATCGGTGCATCGCGGAATTGCGGCTGGTTGAGCACGAAGTCGGGGTTTTCCTCCCCGGTGGCGTCGAAGCGCAGCGACTCGAACAGCCACGGGGCCGTGTCGACGGGCGCCGTGTTGCTCAGCCGCTCGATGCGGATCACGGTATCGGTGTCGATGTTCGCTCGCATCAAGGGCGCGGCCACACCGGACAGCACGGTGAACTGGTCCATGCTCAAATCCCCCGCACGTCGGTGATGACCCCGGCCAGTGCCGCCGCCGCCGCCATCGCCGGGCTGGCGAGATGAGTGCGTGCACCAGGGCCCTGACGGCCGACGAAGTTGCGGTTGGACGTCGAGACCGATCGCGCGCCGGGCGGCACACGCTCTCCGTTGGCGGCCACGCACATGCTGCACCCCGGTTCCCGCCAGCCGAACCCGGCATCGCGGAACAGGCGGTCGAGCCCCTCGGCCTCGGCATCGCGCTTCACCCGCTCCGAGCCGGGCACGACCCAGGCGGTGACGCCCGGCGCCACGCGCCGCCCCCCGAGCACGGCGGCGGCCTGCCGCAGATCCGACAATCGGCCGTTGGTGCAGGAGCCGATGAACACCCAGTCGATCTTCGTACCTTCGATGGGCTGTCCGGGCTGCAGGTCCATGTATCGAAGCGCCGCCATCTGGGCCGAGCGGATGGCAGGATTGGCGGATGCGTCAGGGTCCGGCACATGGCCATCGACCCCGATCGCGTGCTCCGGGCTCGTGCCCCAGGTTACCGTCGGCGCGACCAGGGAGGCGTCGATCACCTCCTCCCGGTCGAACACCGCGCCTGCGTCGCTCGGCAATTCTCGCCACTGCGCCACCGCGGCCTCGAAGGCGGCGCCTTTCGGAGCGAAGCGGCGGTCGCGGAGATAGGCATAGGTCGTGTCGTCCGGCGCGATCAGCCCCATTTTCGCGCCCATCTCGATCGACAGGTTGCACAGCGTCAGCCGCTGTTCGATCGTCATCGCGCGCACGGCGGCGCCGGCGTACTCCACGGCATAGCCGGTCCCCGCCTTGGCGCCCAACGCGGCGATGGCGTGCAGGATCAGGTCCTTAGGCCCGACATACGGCCCGCACGCGCCCTCGAACCGCAAGCGCATGGTGCGCGGCTTGCGTTGACGCAGCGTTTGCGTGGCCAAGGCGTGCGTCAGTTCCGACGAGCCCACGCCGAACGCCAGTGCGCCGACGGCGCCGTTGGTGCAGGTGTGGCTATCGCCGCAAATCAGCGTGGTCCCTGGCAGCACGATGCCGAGTTCGGGCGCCATCACGTGGACGATGCCCTGACCATCCTCTCCCAGGTCGAAGAAGGCGATGTGGTTGGCGCGCGACCGCGTTTGCAGCCCTTTATGCAATAGCGCGCCCGGGCCGTAGCTGGCCGCCGTCCGGCCCGGTGCGCTGGACACGGCATGGTCGGGCGTGGCGAAAGCGAGTTCGGGGTTGCGGGCAGTCAGGCCGCGTCTCTCGAGTTCCTCCAGGGCTCGGCCGCCGGAGAGATCGTGCAGCAGGTGGCGATCTATGTGCAGCAGCGCCCAGTCTTCCCCAAGCTCCGCGACCACGTGCTGGTCCCAGATCTTGTCGAACATCGTCCGAGCCGCCATGCCGAGATCCCCCTTTTGCGCGGAAACCTGCTCGCTCCGCCCTGCAATGCCAAGCCCGTCCGATTGCCGCGACGCCTTGCATCGGATCGAACTGCGTTGACGGACCATAGCGGCAAGGCGCTGGATGCTCACCCAGCTCACGTGACGAACGGACCGCATGCAAGACCATGACCTGCCCGATCCCGGTGTCCATGAAGGCCCAGGCGGTCGAGCCCGCGCGCGCGTGGAGGACAATGGAGGCCAACGTATGAGGGCAACCGGAGGTCAGGTATGACAGCGACCCCGATCCGCTTCGACCCGGCAGCGCGCGGCCCGCTCGACGGCATGCGCGTGCTGGATCTCTCCCGCCTCGTCGCCGGCAACATGCTCTCGCTGCAGCTCGCCGATTTCGGCGCCGACGTGCTGAAGATCGAGCCGCCGGAGGGCGACCCGCTCCGTGCCTGGCGCGACGGCGGGCAGCAACTGTTCTGGAAGACCTACAGCCGGAACAAGATGTCCGTCGTGCTGAACCTGCGCAACGCCGGCGCGCGCGACGCCCTGTTGCGCATGGTCGAGACGGCGGACGTGTTCATCGAGAACTACCGGCCCGGCACGCTCGAGACCATGGGGCTCGGCCCCGACATCCTGCTCGCGCGCAACCCCCGCCTGATCGTCGTGCGCATCTCCGGCTTCGGCCAGACCGGGCCCTACGCCCAGCGCCCCGGCTTCGGCACGCTGGTGGAGGCGATGAGCGGGTTCGCCGACCGGACCGGGTTCCCCGACCGCGAACCGGTGCTGCCGCCGCTCGCCTTGGCCGACATGATCGCCGGGTTGTCCGGCGCCATGGCGGTGGTGACGGCGCTGCTGGCCCGGGAGCGCGGTGCGGCGGGGCAGGTGATCGATCTGTCCCTGCTGGAGCCGATCTTTTCCACGCTCGGGCCCGAGGCCGCCATCTATCGCCACACCGGCAAGATCAAGCAGCGCATGGGCAACGGCTCCAACACCTCGGCCCCGCGCAACATGTACCGCTGCGCGGATGGCGGTTACGTGGCGCTTTCGGGCTCCACCCAGGCGATGGCGGTGCGGGTTTTCGGGGTCATCGGCCGGCCCGAGATGATCCAGGACCCGCGTTTCCGCACCAACACCGACCGGGTGCATCATCGCGAGCTGGTGGATGCGGCCGTGGGCGCCTGGTTCGCCACCCGCACGCGGGACGAGGCGCTGGCGGCCATGCAGGGCGCCGGGGTGACTGCGGGCCCTGTGTATAACATCGCCGACGCGCTGGACGATCCGCACTTCCAGCAGCGGGAGATCCTGGTGGACGTGGAGGATGCCGATCTGGGCCAGATGCCGGTGCACAACATCACGCCCCGACTGTCCGGCACACCCGGCGCATGGCGGCGTCCGGCTCCCACTTTGGGCGAGCACACCGATGCCGCGCTGGCCGAGGCCGGGTTGGACCCGGCCGCTATCGCCGCGTTGCGGGCGGAGGGGGGCTGCGCATGATCCGCTCGCTGCTATACGTGCCCGCCAATGCCGCGCGCTTCGTCGCCCGCGCGCATGAACGCGGCGCCGACGCCATCATCCTCGACCTCGAGGACGCCGTGGTGCCCGCCGAGAAGGATGCCGCACGGATGGCCCTGGCGGACGCCGTGCCCGCGGTGGGCCGCAACGGCGCAATGGTGTTCGTGCGCGCCAACAGCGGCGAGAGGTTGCACGAGGACGCACTCGCCGCCTGCCGCGCCGGCGCCGCCGGGTTGATGGTGCCCAAGACCCGCTCGGCCGAGGCCCTGCGCGCGTTGGAGGAGGGCCTGGCGCCGCTGGAACGCGAGCTCGGCCGCGCCGCCATGCGGTTCGTCCCCTTGCTGGAGGACCCGGGTGCGGTGCTCGACGCGCGGATGCTGGCCAGCGCCACGCCGCGCGTGCTGGCGGTGGCCACTGGCGGTGAGGACCTCGCCACCGAGATGGACGCCGAGCCGACCGCCGACATGCTGCGCTTGCCCAAGCTGCTGGTGCACCTGGCGGCCAAGGCGGCGGGAGTGTTGTCCTTCGGCATGCTCCGCTCCATCGCCGACTACAAGGACACGGCCGGCATCGCTGCCAGTGCGCGGGAGGCCCGCTCGCTCGGCTTCGATGGCGCGTCGTGCGTGCACCCGGCGGTGGTGCCCATTCTCAACGAGGCGTTCGCCCCCGCGCCCGCCGCACTCGACCGTGCCCGGCGCATGGTGGCGGCGTTCGATGCCGCTTCCGCCGCGGGACAGGGGGCGTTCGCGTTCGAGGGCGACATGGTGGACCTGCCGATCGTCGAGCGCGCCCGACGGCTGATCGCGCGGGCGGGGTGATCGTCTCCCTCCCTCAAGGGAGGGGGTGAAGAAGCTAGGTTCCATCACGCCGTTTCGCCCGGGAAGCCCCTAGGCCAACGTCTCCGGCCATGGCAAACACGGAAAAAACGGGAGGGAGCGACCAATGGGCACGGCACAGACCACCGTTCCTGAGCGGCGGCGCAGTTTCACCGGCGCCACCACCGTGCTGTTCGAGCGGTTCATGCCGGATGCCTTCGTCCTCGCGATCGGCCTGACCGCCCTGGTCGCCGTGCTCGCGTTCCTGATCGCGCCGCACGGCACCCTGCCGGTGATCCTGTCGTCCTGGTACGGGGGCATCTTCGGCATCCTCGGCTTTGCCTTCCAGATGATCCTGATCCTGGTCACCGGGCACGTGCTGGCCCACGCGCCCCCGGTGCAGCGTGGGCTGCGCGCGCTGGTCGCCACGGTGCACACGCCCAACGCCGCCGTGGCGCTCACCTTCGTGGTGGCGGCCGCGGCGTCCTGGCTGAACTGGGGCTTCGGCCTGGTGATCGGCGCGGTGCTGGCGCGGGAAGTCGCCCGTCAGGTACGTGTGGACTTCGCCTGGCTGGTCGCCGCCGCCTATTCCGGCTGGGTGATCTGGGGCAGCGGCCCGTCGGGCTCCATCCCGATCTCGCAGGCGTCGCACGGCAACGTGCTCAACGTGGTGGAGAAGCTGACCGGGCACATCCTGCCGTTCGGGGACACCATCTTCGCCGGCGTCAACCTTATCCCGACCGTCCTGATCGTGCTGGTGATGCCGTTCGCCTTCATGCTGATCCGGCCGCGCGACCACGAGGCGCATATCTACGCCCCGCCGGCCGACCCGGCGCCGCCGCCACCACCGGCCGGGCCGGTCGCCTTCCGCCACCGTGTCGAGAGCAGTCCGGCCGGCAGCCTGTTCCTGGTGGCCGCCGGGCTCGGCTATCTCGGCATGACGGCCTGGACGGGGCAGTTCACGCTCGACGTCAACACGGTGATCTTCGTCTTCCTGATTGCCGGGCTGCTGCTGCATGGCTCGCCGGTGGCCTATGCCGATGCGGTGAAGAACGCCGCGCGGCAAACGGGCGGCATGATGCTGCAGTATCCGATCTACGGCGGGATCATGGGGATCATGGGCGCCACCGGGCTCGCGGAGCAGGTGTCCCGCGGCTTCGTGGCGGCCGCAAGCGCACATACCCTGCCGTTCCTGGGCTTCCTCGCCTCCCTGGTGATCACCTTCGTGGTTCCCTCGGGCGGCGGGCACTGGGCCGTCCAGGGGCCGTTCACCATCCCCGCGGCACTCGCCCTGCACGCCTCCATCCCCGCCACCACCATGGGCGTCGCGATGGGCGAGGAGGTGGCGAACATGCTGCAGCCGTTCTGGGCGCTGCCCGTGGTGGCCATCGCGGGCATCGGTATCCAGCGCGTGCTGGGCTTCACCGTGGTGACGTTCCTGGTCGCGGGCGTGATCTACGGCGCGGCCCTGCTGCTGCTCGTGTGAAACCGGAGGATAGTGCCATGGCAAACCCACGCTGGACCAACCGGCCCGCCGGCTCGACCTGGGGTGACTGGGGACCCCACGACCAACGCGGCCGCATGAACCTGCTAACGCCCGAGAAAGTCCGCCAGGGCGTGGCCGAAGTGCGCGAGGGGCTGACCTTCTGCCTCAGCCTGCCGCTCGACCTGCCCGGCGGCAACGGGCTCAACCCACGCCGCCACCCGCCCGTGCTGCGCCCCACGCTGCGCAACGGCCGCCCCA
Source organism: uncultured Acetobacteraceae bacterium (assembly GCA_964247705.1). GTDB lineage: Bacteria > Pseudomonadota > Alphaproteobacteria > Acetobacterales > Acetobacteraceae > LMUY01. Next base: position 59,369 of record CAXTVQ010000011.1, read on the forward strand.
ACTTCAACTGCGAACTGGTGGAGAGCGGCAACACCGACGTGGTGAACGACGACCTCGCCGTGCTGCACCTGCAATATTCCACGCAATGGGACAGCCTGGCCCATGTCGGCAGCATGTTCGACGCCGACGGCGACGGTAAGCCCGAGCGCGTGTTCTACAACGGCTTCCGAAGCGGCGAGCACATCCGTGGCCCCTCCGACCCGGCGGATGCCGGCGTGCCCGAGCGGCCTGGCGCCACCAGCACGTCCCGCGCCTACGCGCTCGGCATCGAGAACATGGCGGAGAGCTGCGTGCAGGGCCGCGCGGTGCTGATCGACCTCGAGGCGCATCTCGGCCGGGCGCACACCGTGGTCGGCTATGACGCGCTGATGCGCATCGTCGAGGCGGACCGCGTCGTGGTGGAGCCGGGCGACATGGTCTGCCTGCACACGGGCTTCGGCCAAATGCTGCTGGACGCGGGCGGCAAGCCGACGCAGGAGCAACTGCACGCCTCCTGCGCCGCGCTGGACGGGCGCGACCCGGCGCTGCTGCGATGGATCACCGACAGCGGCCTGAGCGCGCTGATCGCCGACAACTACGCGGTGGAGGCGCATCCCTCCCGGCCCGGCGGCGACCATTGCGCCTCCCTGCCGCTGCACGAGCACTGCCTGTTCAAGCTCGGCGTCCACCTGGGCGAGATCTGGTACTTGACTGCACTGGCCACCTGGCTGCGCGCGCATGACCGCAACCGGTTCCTGCTGACGGCGCCGCCGCTACGTTTGCCGGGTGCCGTTGGCTCCCCCGCGACCCCCGTGGCCACGGTCTGACACGCGTGCAGTCTCCCGCATCGCGCTCGCTGCTGTTCACGCCGGCGACCAGCCCGCGCCGGGTGGAGAAAGCGTTCACCACCGGCGCCGACGGCGTGATCGTGGACCTGGAGGACGCCGTCGCCACCGCGGAGAAGCCCGCCGCCCGCAAGCATCTGGCCGAGCTGCTGGCGCACCCCCGCGACGTGCCGGCCTATGTCAGGGTCAACGCGCTCTCCACCCCGTTCTGCTTCGAGGACCTTCCCACCGCGGTAGCCTCGGCGGCGGCTGGGATCGTGTTGCCGAAAGTGGAGTCCGCCGAGGACGTTGCCATCGCCGGCTGGATGCTGACACAGCTCGAGGCGGCACAGGGCAAACTTGCGGGTACGGTCGAACTCATGCCGATCGTCGAGACGGCGCGCGGGATGGCGGCCGCCCACGCGATCGCGGCCGCTTGCAAGCGGCTTGGGCGGGTGCGGCGGATGTTCTACGGCGCGGTGGATTTCGCGCTCGACCTGGACGTGGACCTGGCGGACGAGACCGGAGCGATGGCGCAGGCCCGCTTCACCCTCGCCCTCGCCTGCCGTGCGGCGGAACTTGAAGGACCGCTGGACAGCGTGTTCACCGCCATCGGCGACCTGGACGGCCTGCGCGCCTCCGCCGAGCGTGCCCGCGCCATGGGTTTCACCGGCAAGGCCGTTATCCATCCGGCACAGATCGAGACGGTCAACGCCGCCTTCACGCCCTCTGAAGCGGAACTGGCGCGGGCGCAGGAGATCGTGACCGCGTTCGAGGCGGCCGAGGCGGCGGGGCTGGCGGCGGTGTCGGTCGGCGGTTTGATGGTGGATTACCCGGTGGTGCTGAAGGCGCGCCGGACGCTGGAGCGGGCCAAAGCCCCGTAACTGACAGAGGATACGATCGTGATCTCGCGCAAACAGTTTCTCGCCGGCGCCGCCGCGTCCCTCACGGCGGCAGCCATCCATCCGGCCCGTGCCGCGCGCCGCACGGTGCTGAAATGCGGGCTGGACCTCACCTCCGACCACCCGACGACGGTGAACCTCACTGCCGCCGCAAAGAAGATCCACGACGCCACCAACGGCGAGGTGGAGGTGCAGATCTTCCCCAACAGCCAGCTCGGCGACGACACGCACATGCTGTCGAACCTGCGGTCCGGCGCGATGCAGATGATGGCGATCGGTGACAACATCCTCGCCACCCTGGTGCCCAACGCGGCCATCGACAATGTAGGGTTCGCCTTCAAGACGCCGCAGATGGCCTGGCAGGCGCTCGACGGCGCCGTGGGCGACCTGGTGCGCGCCGACATCGAGAAGACCGGGCTGCACCCGATGCGGCGCATCTGGGACGAGGGTTTTCGTGAAGTCACCAGCAGCACCAAGCAGATCAACACGCCGGACGACCTGCACGGGTTCAAGATCCGCGTGCCGCCCAGCCCGATCTCGCTCTCGTTGTTCCAGGCGTTGGGCGCCTCCCCGGTCACCATCAACGCAGCCGAACTGTATACCGCGCTGCAGACCCACGTCGCCGACGGGCAGGAGAACCCGCTGGGCAACATCTCCACCATGAAGCTCGACCAGGTGCAGAAATACTGCTCGCTGACCAACCACATGTGGGTCGGTTACTGGCTGTTGCTGAACGGGCCGTATTGGTCGGGGCTGCCGGCCGAACATCAGAAGATCGTTGCCGACACGTTCGACGCCCAGGCCGACACGCAGCGCGCCGCCAACCAGGCGCTGGACGCCACGCTGGAGGAAATCCTCACCAAGGGCGGCATGCAGTTCGCCAAGCCCGACACGGCCGCCTTCCAAAAAGTGCTGACCCAGGCCGGCTTCTATAAGCAGTGGCAGGGTAAGTTCGGCGCTCCGCTGTGGTCGGCGCTGGAAGGCGTCACCGGGCCGCTGGCCTGAGCGGCAGCGACATGGACACGGCGCTCGGCACGGAGGCGAGGCCACCCGGCGTATGGCCCGTGCTGGACCGCGCCGTCGCCGGCTTCGCCGAGTGGGTCGCCGCCGCCCTGGTGCTGGCGGAGGTTGCGCTGCTGTTTTCCGGCGTGGTGGCGCGCTACGCCTTCGACAATCCCCTGGTCTGGGTGGACGAGGTCGCGAGCACCCTGTTCCTCTGGCTGGTCAGCCTGGGCGCCGTGATCGCCCTGGTCCGCGGCGAGCACATGCGCATGACGGTGCTGGTGGCGATGGTTGGCGACCGGGGCCGCCGGCTGGCGTCCTGCTTTGCGTCGATGCTGGTCGTGGTCGTGACGCTCGGGCTGCTCGTGCCAGGCTGGTCCTATGCCCGGCAGCAGGAGGCGGTGCTGACGCCGGTGCTGCAACTGCCGGGATCGTGGGCCATCTTCGGCCAACTCGCGGCCTTGGTGCTGATGCTCTACGTGGCCTTGCGCCAGGTGTTGGGCGGCGCGCGCTGGCCCGAGCTGCTGGGCGTGCTCGCCGCCGGGTTGCTGGTGTTCGCGGCCCTTTACGAGTTGCAGGACTGGTTCGACGACATCGGCAACGGCGCGCTGCTGGTGTTCTTCGTGCTTATTACCGGGACCTGCATCTTCCTCGCGGTGCCGATCGCGTTCAGCTTCGCCATCGCGACCCTGGCTTATATCCATTTTACGAGTTCGATCCCGCTCGCGGTCATCATCAGCCAGATGGACCAGGGCATGTCCTCGATCGAGCTGCTTGCCGTGCCGATGTTCGTGGTGCTCGGGCTGCTGCTGGAAATGACCGGGATCGCCCGCGCGATGGTGAACTTCCTGGCCGCGCTGGTTGGGCACCGGCGCGGAGGCCTGTCCTACGTGCTGATCGCTGCGATGTACCTCATTTCCGGCATCTCCGGGTCCAAGGCGGCCGACCAGGCGGCAGTGGCCCCCGTGCTGCTGCCGGAAATGCGGCGCCGCGGGATGCACCCGGGCGAACTCGCGGCACAACTCGCCTCCTCCGCCGCTATGACGGAAACGATCCCGCCCAGCCTGGTGCTGATCATCGTGGGTGCGGTGACTGGCGTCTCCATATCGGCCCTGTTCACCGGCGGCTTGCTGCCGGCGGGCGTTGCGGCCCTTGGCCTGGTGGTGCTGATCTTCTTCCGCAGCCGCGGCGACCGTCCGGCGGGCACCGGCCCTGGCGCGCGCGTGATCGGCCGGCTGTTCGTGGTGGCACTTCCCGCGTTGATCCTGCCGTTCGTGATCCGCTACGCCGTGCTGACCGGCATCACCACGGCCACCGAGGTCGCCACCCTGGGCGTGGTGTATTCCGTGCTGGTCGGCCTGCTCATCTACCGGTGTTTCGAGCGGCGCCGGGTGCTGCCGTTGCTGGTGGAGACGGCGGCGCTCTCGGGTGCGATCCTGCTGATCATCGGCACCGCCAGCGCCATGGCATGGTCGCTGACCCAGGCCGGGTTCGCGCAGACGCTGACCGACATGATGACGGGGCTCCCTGGCGGCAGAGCCGGGTTCCTGGCCATTTCCATCGTCGTGTTCATCGTGCTGGGCTCCGTGCTGGAGGGATTGCCGGCAATGGTGCTGTTCGGCCCCTTGCTGTTCCCGGTCGCGCAGACGCTTGGCATCCACCTGGTGCAGTACGCGATCGTGGCGATCCTGGCGATGGGGATCGGCCTGTTCTCGCCCCCGTTCGGCGTGGGCTTCTACCAGACGTGCCTGATCGGCAAGGTCCGCAGTGACGAAGCGTTCGGCCGCATCTGGCCCTATATGGCCGTGCTGGTCGTGGCCTTGATCGTGGTTGCCGCCGTGCCGTGGCTTTCGGTGGGTTTCCTGTAACCGCTCGAGCCGGTAACGGAGCAGGCGCTATCAAGCGGTGGGCGCGCAGGGTAGAGTCCCGCGCGCGCCGAGACAAAACCCGAGAAGCGGGGCAGCGGCGCCGAGGGAGGCTGCGATGAGAGCTGGTTCGGTCCCACGGATCCTGGCAGGAGTTGTGTTGATGGCAGCATCCGCGCCGGCGATGGCTCAAGCGCCGCTGGCCACTGAGGAAGCCATGGTCGACTCGCCGCAGCAGGGCCAGAAGATCTATGTCCGGAACAAGCATGCCGACGGGATGACGGCCTTTACGCCGGAACGCACCGTCGTGTTCGTCCATGGCGCGACATACCCGGCGAGCACCGCCTTCGACCTCGAACTCGGCGGCCTGTCCTGGATGGACTACATCGCACAGCGCGGGTTCGACGTGTATTTGCTTGACCTGCCCGGCTACGGCCGCTCGACCCGGCCCGCGTCGATGGACGGCCCGGGCGACCAGGGCCAACCGGTGGAGTCGACCGCGCAAGCCGTGGCCGACTACACCGCCGTCGCCGACTGGGTGATGGCGAGGCGACACTTGGCGAAGATCGACGTGATCGGCTGGTCATGGGGCACGACGATCGCGGGCGGTTACGCGGCGGCGCATCCGGACAAGGTCAACCGGCTCGTGCTCTACGCCCCCGTGTGGGTCCCGCAGCAGATTAGCACGGCCGAGCCGGTCAAGCTTGGAGCATACCGCAACGTCTCGGCCGACGCGGCCAAGCAGCGCTGGCTCAACGGCGTGCCGGCGGACAAGCAGGCGGACCTGATCCCGCCTGGCTGGTTCGAACAGTGGCAGCGCGCAACCTGGGCGACGGACCCGAAATCGGATGGCACGATGCTGCGCGCGCCCAACGGCGTCATGGATGACCTCCAGCGCCAGTGGGCGGTGGGCAAGCCGAGCTACGATCCCGGCGCGATCACCGCGCCGACGCTGATGATCCAGGCCGAATGGGACCACGACACGCCGCCTCTGCGCTCGCAGGGATTGTTCCCGGCGCTGACGCATGCGGCGTCCAAGGAGTACGTGCTGATCGGCGAGGGGACGCATACGGTCCTGATGGAGAAGAACCGGCTACAGTTCTTCGCGGCGGTGCAGTCATTTCTGGAAGCACGGTAACGGACTCAACAGGGACCACTCTGGCCTGACCTGGCGGCGGGTTAGAGCGGACCCAGCATCCCGAGTTCCATGGCCTTGATCTGCAGGGCCAGGTATTTGGAGTTGATGCGGCATTGCGGCAGGCCGCCGGCGATGAACCATAGACCCTGCTGTGGGGTGCGCTTGAACATGTTGCTGAGCTCACCGTCCGCGCCGATGCCCCAAACGGGCCCGATACGCTCGAGCATCGCCTCGCCCAGCGAGCGACGCACCAGTTCGGATTGCGGGTAGTAGCCGGTTGCGAGCACGATCAGGTCGGCGGGAACCGTCGTTCCGTCCTTCAGGAGCGCACCACTGGCCGTGAAGCGCTCGATCCGGTCATATTGCAGCAGACCGATCTCACCCTTGATCATCAGCGCCGAGCTGCCGGCATCGAGGTTATAGCCGCCGCCGCGGCGGAAATATTTCAGTTGGTGGCCGGTCTCGTCATGGCCGAAATCGTGCTTGAAGCCGATGCCCTTCAGCCCGTCGATCAGCTTTGCGTCGAGTTCGCGCATGCGCCGCGTCACAGCCTGGTAACCTTTCACGATCAGCGGTGGCGGCGAGGAGGAGACGATGAGGTCGCAATCCTCGAGCGGTCCGCCCTCGTCCCAGATCGACTCGTTCAACCGGGCGCTCGGGTCGATCGAGACCACGGTGGTGGAGCCGCGCTGGACCAGGGTGGTGTTCACGCCATGGCTGTACAGGTCGAGGGCGATGTCGTTGGCGCTGCTGCCCGTGCCCAGGATCAGCGCGGTCTTTCCGGCCCAGGCCGCACCGGTGTTGAAGGACTCGGCGTGCATCACCTCGCCCGTGAAGGCGTCCAGGCCCGGCAGCTCGGGAACATAGGGGTAGGCGCTGACGCCGTTGGCGAACACGAGGTGCTTCGGGCGCATCACCCGCTCGCTACCATCCGCGTGGCGCAGCGTTGCGGACCATCGGCGCTCCGCCTCGCTCCATTGCGCGGCGACGAACTCGGTGCCGGTCCAGCAATTGATCTCCATCGCGTCGGCGTAGAACTCGAACCAGTTCGCCAGCATGTCCTTGGGGATGTACAGCGGCCAGGTCGACGGAAAATCCATGTAAGGCAAGTGGTTGATGTGCGTGGAGTTGTGCAATGCCAGCGAGTGGTAGCGACGGCGCCAGCTATCCCCGATGCGCGGCAATTGTTCGACGACGAGCGTGTCCACGCCGAGCTGGTTGAGGCGGGCGGCCACTGCGAGGCCAGCCTGGGCGCCGCCGACCACCAGAACCGCCGGATCGCGGTCCTCGTAGCTGCTCGCCCTGCGTCGCATGTCCGTCCAGTTGTCGCCGCCGAAGTTGCGCGAGTAGGCGGCTCCGGTCGGGCGGTTGGCGCCGGTCCTCTCCTCGTGTCCGGCAAGCGCGTCCAATGCCGTGGAGAGCAACCAGGCCCGCGGTTCCTCCCCGCCACCCGGCGGCGGCGAAAGCCGCAGCAGGCCGGCGCCGTGGCCAATTTTCGTGCTGAACTCGAAGATCGCCTCGATACTGCGAATACCCAGGCGCCTGACGATCCGCGGCGGCTTGCGTCCCCCAGGCACATGGAAACCATGCGCGCCGACACGGTTCTGCTCGGCCATGAGGCGGGTGGACACGTCATCCGGTCCCTGGGCCGAGGACAGGTGCCAGGTGAAGGCAAGCACGTCCCGCCAATGGCAGTCTTGATGGAACAAGGCCTTGAGTCCCGCCGTGTCTGCGGCTGCGAGCGCTGCTTCGAACTGTGCGAGCCAATCGTCCACGATCCGGCGGAGTTGCTGCGCGCTCTGAAAGTCGAGCAGCGCCTGGTCTATGTCGAGGTCGTTCATCCTGGTTCGCTCTCCCGGCGATTACCTTCAGGAGCATCCTGCTGCTGAACTATGGGGACTGCGCTTTATCCTGTCCATCCGATGCTGCCGGGTAGTCGACCCATAGCAGCCGCAAGCTGGACGGTCCGTTGTTGCGCAACGCGACCGCTTCTCCGGCCGGGATGTTCAAGCCATCCAAGCGGCCCAGCACGGCGGCGCCGGCTGCACTACCCGTGATGGCCTCGCCCTGGAGCACCAGGTAGAACCTTGTCGCCGTCTCGGAGGCGGCGGGGATGCGGTGGCCGGGTTCCAGCATCGTCATGCCGACCGAAACGCGGCTGTTGCGCTGGGCGGCGCCAGGGTTGAGGCCGGGCGGATTGGCCGGGCCACAGACCCACTGGACCGACCATCGCATGGTGCCGGGTTCGCAGGCGCCGGGGGCGGACCAGTCGGGCTCCAAATCGGCGAAGCGCACCAGTTCGATAGGCGGCACGTCGCCGAACGCTGCGTCGTCGGCGTGGTATACCGCAGCGTCGCTCCGCTCGATGCCGTCGTGCACCCAGACGAGTACGGCGTCCTCTGTGCCGCAATTGCGCACGCCATGCGGGCAGCCGGCCGGGATGGCGGTGCAGTCCAGCGGCCCGGCGCGATGCGGATCATGCGTTGCATCGAAGCCTTCCAACGTGCCTTCCAGGACGACGTAGATCTCCGCGATGGTGTGCACGTGCTTGCCGGCCTGCCGCTGGCCGCGCGGGAGATACATCAGGCCAATGGCGCACTCGGTCGACTCGACCGCGACCCCTGGATTGGTATTGATGTGCCCGGCGGACCCGCCAACCCAGGTGACAAGCCAACGCATGAACCCGGCTTCGCGCGCTTGCCGGGTGGTCCAGGTCGGTTCGAGATCGCGAAAGCGGATGACGCTCGGCATGTCTCCTCCCTGGCGTTTACGCCGATCATAGCCGAGGGCAGCGTGCATCCGCCATGTTTCCAATGCCGTCCGATTGACCAAGCGGAGACTCTGCCCCTAAGGTCTGTGTGGGATAAGGAAACGAAATGAACAGGCTGAGCAATCAACTCGCCATAGCATCCCTGACGCTCGTTGCGGCCATTGGCCATAGCTCTCGGAGCCGGGCGGAAACCTTCGAATTCGGTGTGGTGGCACCGCTTTCTGGCGGCGGGGCCGATTACGGCACGGCGTTCCAGAACGGCATCAAGACCGCGGTCGAGGAGGTCAACAAAGCCGGAGGAGTGAACGTCGGCGGCAAGGCGTACACCGTCTCGCCCGTGTTCTGCGATGACGAGTTCAAGCCGGATAAGGCGGTGAACTGCGGCAGGGAGCTGGCGTCGCAGCACAAGGTGCGTGCGGTGCTGACCCCCTCCAGCCTGGCGGCATTCCCGATGATGGGCTTCAACCAGCAGGAAGGCTTCATCCTGATGGCGACGTCCCAGACACCCAAGTTCACCAAGCTGGGCAACAAGCTGGTCGTCCGCTTCATCAACAACACCGACCGGACGATGGGCCCCTGGGTCGGCCTGGCGAACGAGTATTTCAAGACCACGGGCCAGTCGATCAAGAAGGTCGGCATGATGGTGGTTAACACCGACTTAGGTAAGACCTGGGCCGACAACTTCGCCGCCTCCTGGAAGAAAAGCGGCGCCAGCATCGTGGGCAATGCCAGCTACGATGCGAACGATACGGATTTCTACCCGCAACTCTCGACGCTGCTGCCGAACGAGCCCGATGCGATCGTCCTGACCACGGTTTGTCAGCCTTCCGCGATCGTGATCAAGCAAGCGCGCGAGCTGGGCTTCAAGGGGCCGTTCATCCAGTCGGCGGCCTGCTCGGGCGAGGAACTCCTCCGCCTGCTTCCCGCCGACCAGGTCAACGGTACGATCTTCGAAGTCGGCGCCTGGGGTGCCGACACGCCGGCGGTGACCGCGTTTAAGAAAGCCTACACGACGGAGTTCAACACGGCGCCGCAAGCGATCTCCGGCGAGGGCTACGATGCCGTCCGCTGGCTGGTGACGGCGGTGGCGGATGCGGGAACCGTCGACGACGCGACCAAGATCCGGGCGGCCATGCCGGCTGCGTTGTCCCAGTCCAAGAACATGTCCAACATGGCCAACCTCGACGAGGCCGGCGACGTGGACTTCCCGATGTATGTCGGCATCGTCGAGAACGGTAAGCTGTCTGTCTTCACCGGCAGCAAGTAGCCCGGCCAAGACCGGCCGAGGCTAAGAAGGGACGCACGGGATCTCTCCGTTCCTGATCCAGCAGATCGCCAACGGCGTCATGGTCGGCAGCATCTATGCGCTGATCGCGATGGGCGTCGCCATGATCTACGGCGTGATGAACGTGCCCGACTTCGCCCTCGGCGCGAAGGCGATGCTGGGCGGCTACGTGGCTTTCTTTCTCACCGCCTCGTTCCACCAATCCTACGGCGTGGCATTAGTGGGAAGCATCCTCGTGCTGGCAATCCTGGGTGTCGGCGTGGAGCGGTGGATCTTCCGCCCCCTTGCGCGGGCGCCCGCGATCAACGGGTTCATCTCGGCGTTCGGCCTGCTTCTGGTGTTCGAGAACTTCGCCCTGGTGGTGTTCGGCTCCTCCTACCGGCGCATCTTGTCACCCTTCGACCGGCAGGTGGTCCACGTCTTCGGCGCGAGCCTGACGATGCAACGGCTGCTGGTGGTCCTGGTCGCGATCGTCGCGATGGCGGGGCTGCATCTGTTCCTGAAGTTCACCACCACCGGCACGGCCATCCGCGCCGTGGCGCAAAACCGCCGCGGGGCGCTGCTGTGCGGGATCCATACGGAACGCATTGCCGCCGTGACCATGGCGATCGGCAGCGCGCTGGCGGGGGTGGCGGGCGCGTTGGTCGGACCGATCGCGATGGTCTATCCCAGCATGGGCGAGACACTCATCGTCAAGGCATTCGTCATCACCATCCTGGGCGGCATGGGCAGCATCGTCGGCGCCATCGTCGGCGGCTACATGCTGGGCCTGATCGAGGCGCTTGGGGCAATGTACGTGTCGGTCGACTACAAGGACGCCTTCGCGTTCGCAGTGCTGGTCGTGGTGCTTGCGATCCGCCCGCAAGGGCTATTCGGGAAGATAGCGCGGTGACGGGACGGACCGTCCTGGCCGTCATCGGCGTCATCGCCGCGGCCGCTGCCGTGCCGTTCGTGGTCACCAACAGCTATCTTTTCCACCTGCTCATCATCGCCGTCATCTGGAGCATCCTGGCCACCAGTCTCAACTTGGTGCTGGGCTACACCGGCCTGCTGTCATTGGCGCACGGCGCCTTCTTCGGACTGGGCGCCTATTGTTCGGCTCTCCTGGTCACCAAGGCGGGATGGAATTTCTGGGCGACCATTCCGCCGGCCATGGCCCTCGCGGCGGCGTTCGGCGTGCTGCTCGGCGTCCTGACGCTGAGGCTGTCGGGCCACTATTTCGCAATCAGCACGCTCTCGTTCGGTATCGTCGTCAGCCTCGTGCTGGAGAAGTGGGACGACCTGACCGAAGGCCCCCGCGGCATCAGTAGCATCCCCGCGCCGACGCCGATCAACCTGTTCGGCGCCGGACAAATCGACTTCGAGAGCAGTATCGCGAAATACTACCTGGCTGTCGTGGTGCTCGGACTATCCCTGCTGTTCGTTTGGCGGCTGATGCAATCGCCGATCGGCCGAGCCTTGGAGGCTATCCGGCAGAACGAGCTGCTGGCATCCTGCCTCGGCGTCGATCTGGTCTTCTACAAACTGTCCGCCTTCGCCATGAGCGCCGCCATGGCAGGCCTCGCGGGTGTGCTCTACAGCGTTTACATCACCTACGTGAACCCAGCCGACGCTGGACTGTGGAACAGCTTCTACGCCGTCATGTACATCGTGATCGGCGGCATGGGGACGTTCTGGGGGCCGGTCGTCGGCACGCTATTCCTGGTGCTGCTCCCCGAGCTGCTGCGTCAGTTCCAGGACTACCGCTTGTTGCTCCTGGGCGTTCTCCTGATCCTGACGATGACCTTCCTGCCGCAGGGGATCGTGGGTGGGGCGGGGCGGCTGCGCCGGCGTTTGGCGTTGCAAAGGTGAGGCTCGTCGAGTTGGAGGACGTCAGCAAGGCGTTCGGCGGCCTGCGCGCCGTCAACGGCGTGACACTGTCGGTGGAGCGGGGCGAAATCCTGAGCATCATCGGCCCTAACGGGTCGGGCAAGAGCACGCTGTTCAATCTGGTCAGCGGCGTGATGGCGGCGACCTCAGGCACGATCCAGGTGCTGGGCCGGAACACCAGAGGCATGGGACCGCACCGGGTGGCCAAGCTCGGCCTCGGCAGGACGTTCCAGACCACGCAGGTGTTCGCCGCCAAGACCGTGCTGCAGAACGCGCTGGCCGGGCGGCACCTGCACGTCAAGACGGGCCTGTGGTCCGCGCAGTTCCATACGCGATTCTTCCGTGACCAGGAAGCATCGCACCGGGCCCGCTCGCTGGAGGTGCTGGACCTGATGGGATTGGCAGCTCATGCGGACCAACTCGCCGGCGAGGTCCCGAACGCCTTGCAGCAGCGCGTTGCCATTGCGATGGCGCTGGCCAACGAGCCCGAGCTGCTCCTGCTGGACGAGCCGACCGGCGGGCTGATGGAGCAGGAGGTGGCCGAGCTGATGGATCTGCTGCGCCGCATCCGCGATCGCGGGGTCACCATCATGTTGATCGAGCACAAGATGCGCCTGGTGCGGCAGGTGTCGGACCGCATCGCGGTGCTGAACAACGGCAGCCTGATCTGCTACGGCGAGCCAGACCGGGTGCTGAACGACGAGCGCGTGGTGGAGGCGTATCTTGGTACGGCCGACTCTGCTGCGGCTTGAGAATGTCTGCGCCGGGTACGCGGCACTCTCCGTTCTCAAGGGCGTAGACCTGGAGGTTGCAGCCGGCGAGATCGTGGCGCTCATCGGTTCCAACGGCTCCGGCAAGACCACGACCATCAACGCGATTTCCGGCACCGTGCCGATCCGGGATGGCAGCATCACCTACGACGGCAAGCGCGTGGACGGGCTTCACCCGTCGGCCATCGTGAAGCGTCACTTGGTGCAGTGCGCAGAAGGCCGCCAGCTCTTCCCCAACCTGACGGTCGCCGAGAACCTGAAGCTTGGCAGCTACACCCGCGGTCTTGGTGGTGCGGCGTTGCGGGCGGAGCTGGGCCGGGTCTACGAGCTGTTCCCGGTGTTGCTCGACCGCCGGCAGCAGCTTGCCGGGACCATGAGCGGGGGGCAGCAGCAGATGCTGGCCATCGGCCGCGCATTGATGGCAGGCCCGGCGCTGCTGATGATGGACGAGCCTTCGCTCGGGCTCGCGCCGCTGCTGGTCAGCCAGCTATTCGACCTGATCGCCCGGGTGAACGCCATGGGAACGACCATCCTGCTGGTCGAGCAGAACGCCGTTGCCAGCTTGCGGATAGCTCACCGGGCCTATGTGCTCGAGTCCGGCCGGATCGCTCTGACCGGCGCAGCGGGAGACTTGATGAACGACCCGCGTGTCCGGGAGGTCTACCTTGGCCTCTGACCCCGTGGTGAAGACAGGAGCCGTATGATGGGCCACCGCCGTGATCCGTGGACCGCCCCGTGACCGCGTCCCCGCTCGAACCCGGCGTGCTGCCGGCGGGCGTCGTTTCCCGTTTCGTCGAGGGCGTAAACGGGTTGCGCATGCACCTGCTGGAGGCCGGCGAGCCCGCGTCACCCTGCGTTGTCCTGCTGCACGGCTTCCCCGAACTCGCTTATTCCTGGCGCAAGATCCTGCCGCGGCTGGCCGAGGCGGGTTTCCACGCCGTGGCGCCCGATCTGCGGGGCTATGGCCGGACCGCGACGCGCGTCACAGGGTTCAACGAGGACCTAGCACCCTACCGGATGACCAACCGGCTCCTGGATTTGCTGAGCCTGGTCTCGGCACTCGGCCGGCAGGAGGTCGCCCTGGTGGGGCATGACTACGGATCCTGGGTCGCCGGCTATGCCGCCCTGGCCCGTCCCGACGTGTTCACCTCCGTCACCTTGATGAGCGCCCCCTTCACAGGCGCGCCCCCGCTGGCCGGACTGTCGGCTTCTCCCGTGCCGCCGGCAGAGGATCCCATCCACGCGGCCCTTGCCGCGCTGCCCCGGCCACGCAAGCACTACCAGGCTTACTTCGCCACCCAAGCGGCCGCCAGCGATATGGACGGCCCGGAACGGACCGTTGCCGCCTTCCTGCGCGCCTACTTCCACCACAAGAGCGCCGATTGGCCCGGCAACGCGCCTCACCCTTTGCCTGGGTGGACGGCCGAAGCGCTGGCGGGCATGCCGACCTACTACGTCATGGACCGCGACCGCACGATGCCGGACACGGTGGCGCCCGAGATGCCGGCGGATGGCGGCGCCCGGTGTCCCTGGCTGACGCCTGATGAACTCTCCGTCTTTGCTCGGGAGTATGCCCGCACCGGGTTCCAGGGCGCCCTGCAAGGCTACCGGGACCGGATGGACGGCGGCCTGGCGCGCGCGCTCGGCCTCCTTGCCGGCCGGCTCGTCTCGGTGCCGGCGCAATTCATCGCCGGCCGGCAGGATTGGGGGCCCTTCCAGGGACCGGGGGCGCTGGAGCGCATGCAGACGGCAACCTGCCCGCGCATGGCAGGCTGCCATCTCCTGGACGGGGCTGGTCATTGGGTGCAGCAGGAACGGGCGGAGCAAGTTGCCGCACTGCTCGTCGCGTTCCTGCGCCGGCACGCAACCGTGTCCTGACGGCACGACGGCAGGCAGTAAGTCGCTTGCCGGCGCGTCCGTGGTAGCAGGATTGGAGGAGGCTGCTTCATGAACCAGAGATCATACGAGATCGCCGTCATACCGGGCGACGGCATCGGCCCCGAGGTGATCGACGCCGCACTGGCCGTCCTCGATACTGCACTGCGCAACGCCGGGATCGGTTTCGGCACCGTCCATTATGCGGTCGGCGCCAAGCTCTACCAGGACACGGGCGAGGCTATCCCGGCCGACACCATGACGGCAATCGGCCGGGCGGACGCGATGTTGTTCGGCGCCGCCGGGTTGCCCAGCATCCGCAAGCCGGACGGCACCGAACTCGCCCCGCAGATCGATATCCGGGAACACTACGATCTGTTCGCCAGCCTGCGCCCGGTGAAACTGTTCAAAGGCGTGCCGCCGGTCCTCGCGCGTGGGGAGGTGGACATGCTGGTGATCCGCGAGCTTACGGAAGGCCTGTTTGCCGGGCGCCATGATCCATCGAACGACGACCCCGACCAGGCCAGCGACCGCCTGACGATCACGCGCAAGGGTGCGGAGCGGCTGTTCGTGATGGCGTTCGAGCAGGCGCGCTTGCGGAAGGCGGCGGGCAAGCGCGGCCATGTCACCCTGCTCGACAAGGCGAACGTGCTGCGCAGCATGTCCTTCATGCGCAAGGTGTTCGACGAGGTGGCGGCCCGGTATCCCGATATCGGCGCGGACCGTGGCTACATCGACGCCGGGTGCATGCTGTTCGTGACCGACCCGGGCCGCTACGACGTCGTGGTCAGCGAGAACCAGTTCGGCGATATCACCTCGGAGATTGCGGCCGGCCTCGTCGGCGGCCTCGGACTCGCGCCGTCGGCAGACGTCAGCGACACACATGGACTGTTCCAGCCCTCGCACGGGAGTGCGCCCGACATCGCGGGCAGGGGCGTGGCCAATCCGGTCGCCGCCATCCTCTCGGCCGCCATGATGCTGGATTGGCTTGGCGAAAAGCATGGCGATCCACGCTGCGCCGACGCCGCAGCGGACATAAGGGGCGCCGTCGAAGCCGTTCTAGCCGATGGACCGCGGACGCGCGATCTTGGAGGGTCTGCCGGAACCAGCGCGGTCACCCACGCCATCGTCGCCGCGCTGCCTCAGGGGGGCGGCGCAGGCGCGGCCTGACGCACCCTGGGCTTACGTGATCGCGCCCGCTATGATGGGTGCAGAAGCGGCCAGCGAACTGGCTGGCCCCTGGGAGGAGCAGGCGATGGCAACAGGCACCATCGACACGTTCGATTACGTGATCGTCGGCGGCGGCTCGGCTGGCTCGGTGCTGGCCAATCGCTTGACGGAGGACGGCACCACCACCGTTTGCGTGCTGGAAGCCGGCCCGCCCGACCGCAATCCCTGGATCCACGTTCCCGCAGGCTTCACCAAGACGTTGTTCGACCCATCCTGCACCTGGCAGTTCAAGACGGAGCCCACGGAGCGCACCGGCGGACGGCCGATCGCCACGACCCAGGGGCGCACGCTGGGGGGCTCGAGCTCGGTGAACGGCATGGTGTACAACCGCGGGCAGCCAGCCGACCTGGATAACTGGGCGCAACGCGGCAACCGCGGCTGGGGGTATGCCGACGTGCTGCCTTACTATCGCCGCAGCGAGCAGCGCATCGGCTACGGTGATGACGCGATCCGAGGGCGGGACGATGGCGTTCCCGTCACGGACATGGACTGGATCCACCCGGTCTCGGAGGCTTTCATCGCCGGGTGCGTGGCCGCCGGCATCCCGCGCAATCCGGATTACAACAGCGGCGACCAGGCGGGGGTTGGCTATTTCCAGCGCGTGATCCGCAACGGCCGCCGCGTCAGCGCCGCGCGCGCGTTCCTCAAGCCGGCGCGTTCGCGCGGCAACCTCGAGGTCCGCACGCAGGCGCGTGCCTGTGGGATTGTCCTGGAAGGGCGGCAGGCCGTCGGTGTGCGCTACCTGCACGAGAGGGGTGGGCCGGAGCGGGTCGTTCGCGCCCGTCGCGAGGTGGTGGTGAGCGCCGGCACTGCGAACACGGCACGGCTGCTGCAGGTGTCGGGCATCGGGCCGGCGGACCTGCTGGGCGAGCTCGGCGTACCGGTCCGCCACGAGCTGGCCGGCGTCGGCGAGAACTTCCGCGACCATTACGCCGTCCGCCTGGTGATGCGGGCCAAACCTGGCACGACCACCCTGAACGAGCTGGCTCGAGGTCCGCGGCTGGCGGCGCAGGTGGCGCGTTGGGCCACGGGGCGGCCGAGCATCCTCGCCGTCGCCCCGTCCCACGTTCACCTGTTCTGGCAATCGTTCGAAGGGCTGGACGCGCCCGACCTGCAGGGCGTGTTCACGCCGGGTTCCTACCAGCAGGGCAAGGTCTACATCCTGGATGAGTTCCCGGGCATGACCGCGGGGGCGTGGGCGCACCGGCCGCAAAGCAGCGGCACCGTGCGCGCGCGGTCCACGGATGTTTTCGTCGACCCGGTGCTCCAGCCGAACTACCTGTCCGACGCGAACGACCGTCGCATCACGCTGGCCGGCATACGGCTGATCCGGCGGTTGCTGCACAGCCCGCAACTCGCGCCATTTGTGGAACGCGAGGCGTTGCCGGGCGCCGAGGTGACATCCGATAACGACCTGTTAGCCTATGCCTACGCCAACGGGTCCACCACCTACCACCTGATCGGCACGGCCCGCATGGGGCCGGCAACGGATCCGACGGCCGTCGTGGATGACCAGCTCTGCGTCCACGGATTGCAGGGATTGCGCGTGGTGGATGCGTCCATCATGCCGAGCATGCCGTCCGCGAACACCTACGCCACCACGCTGATGATCGCCGAGAAGGCTGCGGACATGATGCGGGGCCGTCAGGCAGCAGCCATGGCCGAGGCAGCCTGAACGTCGGACGACAGCGGATGGTGCGGTGAGCCATGCCTGGCGAAAGGCGCGTCCGGCTGCAACTCGGGCGTCCATGAGTTAGTCCTGGCTGACCAGCATCACCTATGCACCATGCCGCGGGTCGGCGGCCAGAAAGCCCAGGCCGTCATTCGCCTATAGCAGCATCTCCACCCGCAGCGGCAGCGAACGTACTCGCTTGCCCGTCGCATTGAACACCGCGTTCGTCACCGCCGCGTTCATGCCAACGATGCCGATCTCGCCGATACCCTTCACGCCAAGCAGGTTCACCCGGTCGTCCTTCTCCGGAACCATGATGACCTCGATCGACGGCACGTCCGCGTTGACCGGGACCATGTAGTCGGCCAGGTTCTCGTTCGTGTAGCGGGCCGTTGCCGGGTCGATCTCGGTGGCCTCGTGCAGCGCTGCCGACAGCCCCCAGATCATGCCGCCCATGAACTGGCTGCGCGCCGCCATCGGATTGATGATGGTGCCGGCGGCAAACGCCGAGACCACGCGCGGCACCCGCATCTCCCGCGTCATCGCGTGCACCCG